>NZ_AWFA01000021.1 GCF_000682675.1 Hyphomonas pacifica
GACCCAACCGGATGGCCCCGCCATGCCGGGCGAACGTGCTGGCGGAAACTAAAAATGCCTGTGCTGCGTTAGCCCCGGCGTCCGAACAGCTTTTCGATGTCGGCCAGCTTCAACTCCACATAGGTAGGGCGGCCATGATTGCACTGGCCGGAATGCGGCGTCGCCTCCATCTGGCGCAGCAGATGGTTCATCTCCTCGCCATTGAGGCGTCGGCCAGCGCGCACAGAGCCGCGGCAGGCCATATTGCCCATCACTTCCTCAAACCGCTCTTTCAGGGCAAGGCCCGCATCATATTCGGCAAAATCATCGGCCAGATCGCGGATCAGGCCTGCCGCGTCCATCTCTCCGAACAGGGCCGGGGTTGCCCTCACACAGATGGCCCCGACCCCAAACGGCTCGATCTCCAGCCCCAGATCGGCCAGTTCTTCCGCGCGCTCCAGCACCCGTTCGGCCTCATCCTCTGACAATTCCACCACATCGGGGATCAGCAGCGCCTGACGCTTCACACCGCCGGCCGCCATCTGGCGCTTCATGTCCTCATAGACGAGGCGCTCATGCGCGGCGTGCTGGTCCACGATGACAATGCCATCCGCCGTCTGCGCCACCACATAAGTCTCGTGCAGCTGCGCGCGCGCCACGCCCAGCGGAAAGTCTTTCGGCGCAGCTTGCGGTGCCATCGCGTCCGGCTCGACCCGCGCAGACGGCGCCCCGTCCTGGCGCCAGTCGGGCACTTGGGATGGGGCATAGCCTGGCGCATAAGCGGGCGCAGGGCTTTCCTGAAAGCCCGCCCCATGCAGGCCGGACGGCTCCAGCGGCGCATCCACATCCGGACCGACAGGCTGGCGATAATAGGAAGAGGGCGAGGCCTGCCGTTCCGGCGCAGGCGGCACAGACCAGAGATTGGGCGCTGTCGCCTCCTCGATCTTCACCTTGCCCAGCGCATAGTCCGCCACCGTGGTGGAGGCCCGGTGCCCCGCCGCCGCCAGTGCATGGCGCAGCGCACCGATCATCAGCCCCCGCACATTGCCTGCATCGCGAAAGCGTACTTCGGTCTTCGCCGGATGCACGTTCACATCAACATATTCCGGATCCAGATCCACAAACAGCGCGGCCAGCGGATGCCGGTCCCGCGCCAGGAAATCCTGATAGGCTGCCCGGATCACGCCATTCAGCATGCGGTCTTTCACAGGCCGTCCATTGACAAACAGAAACTGCATCTGCGCATTGCCGCGGTTCAGCGTCGGCAGGCCGGCAAAGCCGCTGAGGCGCACGCCTTCACGCTCAGCGTCGATCTTCAGCGCATTGTCTTTGAAATCCCGCCCCATGATCGCACCCAGTCGCGCCAGATGGCCCGCCGCGCCCTCTGCCTCCACGCCATAGCGCAGACTGCTGCGGCCATTGTTTTCCAGGCTGAAAGCCACGTCCGGATTGGCCATGGCCAGGCGCTTCATCGTGTCGGTCACGGCCATGCTCTCGGCGCGCTCGCCTTTCATGAATTTCAGGCGGGCAGGTGTCGCATGGAACAGGTCACGCACTTCAATGCGCGTGCCCGTCTCGCCCCGCCCGGTAAAGGCTGACGGCTTCGGCCCTTCCACGCGGCCTGCCTCGATGAACACTTCCGCCGCGTCCTCGCCTGCTGCACGCGACGAGATGCTCATCCGGCTGACCGAGGCGATGGAGGGCAGCGCCTCACCGCGAAAGCCCATTGTGTGGATGTTCAAAAGGTCAACCCGGCCTGCATCATCCGGCACAAGTTTTGAGGTGGCATGCCGCTCCAGCGCGACAACGAGATCGTCTGCAGTCATGCCGCAGCCA
This sequence comes from Hyphomonas pacifica, assembly GCF_000682675.1. Lineage (GTDB taxonomy): Bacteria > Pseudomonadota > Alphaproteobacteria > Caulobacterales > Hyphomonadaceae > Hyphomonas > Hyphomonas pacifica. Next base: position 1,816 of record NZ_AWFA01000021.1, read on the forward strand.
TCATCCTCGATGATCATGCGCTTCAGGCCGCCTGCCTCGATCGAGACCGAAATGCGCCGCGCGCCTGCGTCCAGTGCGTTCTCGACCAGCTCCTTCACAGCCGCGGCGGGCCGCTCCACCACTTCGCCAGCCGCGATACGATTCACGACATCCGGAGAGAGCTTGCGAATTTTGGGTCTGGAACGAACGGAATCAGCCATGCATACAGGATAACGCGGCAGACAGGCTTTGTCCCCGTCTGCCGCGCACCGCATCAGTCGCCTACGCGTGCGTCGTCCCTGCGCCCTTCAAACGGGGGTTACAGGACGTGCCTATAAGGGGTTTCCCTGGCGGCGGCCTGTTGCCGCAGCGCGCAAGCGCACACCCTGCCCACTCACCTAACCCATTGTATTTACTGGGATACTGGCCAGTGCGAACCTGATTAAAGGGACATTTGCAAATTACCGCGATCACGCCCAGTATGCAGCCGAACATAAGCTGGAGCATTGTTTTCCCATGAAGATTTATCATTCCACCGCCCTTGCAGCGGCCTCTCTTCTGGCCCTCGCAGCCTGCGGAAAGCAGGAGGCGCCTGCGCCGGAACCTGCCGCCACCCCGCCCGCGACCGAAGCGCCAGCTACCGAAACGCCTTCTGAAACGCCCGCCGAAACTGCTCCAGCCGCAGCCGAAACGGACACGGCCGCAACACCTGCAGCAGCACCTGCTGGCGACACATCAACGGCCATCGCGGACGCAACCTCTCCCTTCGCGGACCTGCCAGCACCGTACAATACAGCAGACTACAATCGTGGCCGCCGCACCTTCAAGCTATGCCAGTCCTGCCATATCCTTACGGAAGGCGGCGGCAATCTGGTCGGCCCGAACCTGTACGGCCTGTTCGGCCGCGAGGCTGGTTCCCTCGAAGGCTTTGCCTATTCCCCGGCTCTTCAGGAAGCTGACTTCATCTGGACCCCGGACAAGGTGGACCACTGGCTGGAAAACCCGAATACTTTTCTGGCTGGCAACCGCATGACCTTCGCAGGCGTGCGCAAGCCTGAAGACCGGGTCGCGGTCGTCGCCTATCTGATGTCCGAAACCGGATATGACGCATCGAAGATGCCGGCTGACGAATAGGTCAGTGTTTGACAGTCATGGCGAGCAGGATGGCCTGCTCGTCATACTCTCCTGCAAATTCCTGGCGGTAGCCAAGGGCCAGATCGGCCCACGAAAAATGATAGCCGAGCTTGGTCTCATACTTGTTTGAGTCCGCCGTATCATTGCCCCGCTCAATCCAGAGCTGCTGGCTGAGAAAGACATTCTTCCATAAATCGACGCCATAACCGATCTCGGCGCGATAGCGCGTGCAGCCATCCTCGTGGCGGATCACTGCGGCATCAGCAAAGGTATAGAAGCTGCGCTTGCCCCGAACACCTGACAGGCCTCCACTTAATCGCGCCTCGGCGCCCCAGGCATCGCAACCAAAGACTCCGGCAACCGAACTGCCATAGACTAGCCCGACCTCTGCCCCGACAGCCCAGCCCTTGTGAGACAAGAGCTGTCGACGCACCGACAGCCGGGCGGCTTCCTTGTCCAGGTCATAATCGCTGTCATAGGTCACGGCTTCCGACTTTGCGGTCACCAGCCACCCATCAGCAAAGCCATATTCCCCATAGAGTTCGACCCGATTGCCATCGATGTCTTCAAGCTCTTCCTGCGTGACGGCGGCCTGCAGGTACCAATTCCCCTGCTCTTGTGCCCATGGCCCAGCCCAAGCTGGAGCGACCAGGCACAGGCCTCCGCATGCGATCCCCCAAAAGCCCCTCATTCGATAATATTTACTACAGGAATTTGAGGTTGAAAACTACTTAATTCCTTATAAAGGCCACGCCCGCCCTTCCAGCACGGTGCGGTAGCCGTCCGGGTCTTCGAATGTGTAGCCCGCTTTGTCCCAATAGGGATTGAAAGAGGCGACGGGAGGAAAGCCGGCGGCCATCATGCGATCAACCATCTGTTGAAGCAGGTCAGCCTTGGGAACATAGAACACCAACAAATGGTCCTGGCTGGGAGAGCGTCCGGCCGTGTGCCCCTGTGTGCAGGTGAACTCCAAATGATAGGGCGCGCCAGGATGGCCGAGCATGATGCCATCAATTCCGGCATGGCCCTGGAAACTTCCGATCAGCTCAAACCCCAGCCCTGTACAGTAAAAGGGCAGCAAGGCATCAAGATTGTCGGTTGGGCGCGCTACGCGCAGCTTGCGGGATTTCAGAAGTGTCATGACATCTCTTCAATAAGGTCAGACATGCCGATTACGTGCTCAAGCTAGGTTGAGGTCAAGCCGAGAAATGCGAAAGCCCCGTCCAGCAAGCTGGCGGGGCTTTATCATGCAGAAACCGCTCAGGGCCTTAGAGGCGGAAACGGATCTGGTCTGACCAGAAGCGCTCAAGGCGCGAAATCGTCTTGTTCAATTGGGACAGGTCGTCCGGCCGCACGCTAGCCGTCGGCTCAAGAGCACCGGCCTGTTTTTCGAACAGGGACGCGACACGCTTGCGAACTTTCAGGCCGCGCTCGGTCAGGCGCAGCGTCACCGTGCGCTTGTCATCTTCAGAGCGGGTCTGGATCAGATAGCCGCCTTCCTGAAGCTTTTTGACGTTATAGGAGAGGCTGGTGCCAGCAAATGCACCACGGGCACGCAGGACAGATGCCGGAGCTTCTCCTTCGCCAATTTCGTAAAGAAGCAGAGCCTGAACACCCGTAAGGGAGCGTTCCCCGGCGCGCTCCAGATCGTCTTTTACGACGTCGTGAAGACGACGGTGCGCCTGCTCAAGTAAAGAGAGAGACTTAAGGAAAGACTCACCAAGGGAAAGGTCTGCAGTTTCCTGCAATTCAGCAATCATCATTTTCACCACCACTCAACTTTTGTTGTAGTTTGAAGAGAAATACACGACCAATCCTAATGAATTGATAAGCATGTCCCTTTTTCAAGTGATGATGGTTAATATTCGGGCGAATACATTAACCGTTACTATTGCGTAACGATTTCAGCGCGCTGAATTGTGGATAAGTCCGTAGTATTCGCTCAGGCAAACGTATCAGACATATTCTGGATGCCGTATTTCGGGCTGGGCCCGTGCTTGTTCGGCTCGGCACGGCTGTCGATGAACATGAAGATCATCACGATGAACCAGCCGATATAAGGAATGAAGTTAAGCAAATACATCCAGCCCGACAAATCCTGGTCGTGCAGGCGGCGCACGGTGACGGATATTCCCGGAATAATATTGTAGAGCACCCAAAGCGAGGTGAAGATCGGGAAGAAGGCATCGGAGCTTGAAGCCATGCCAGACAGACTGGCCATGATCGTAACGTCGACAACAAAGGCCATCACAGTTACCAGCCACGAAAACAGGACATAGCCCCAATACTCCTGACGGCGCGCACGCCCAGTAAACTTGAAATACCGGACAGAAATCGCCTTCAGGAAATAAGTGAAGATACCTTCACTCTTCTGCGTCATTGGCGGCGAGTAAGTATTGGCGGGATGAACATAGCTGGGCTGGGCAGCTGAGGGGGCAGCGGCATGACCAGCGCCCAGCAAGTATATATCACGCGCCTCTTCGCCCGCTGGCACAAAGTCCACGATATGTCCGGGCACCAGGCGATTGCCGTCCCTGGCTTGCTGCTGAGAGAAGCTGTAACGAACTCCATCATCCCCAAGGATGAGCCCCTGTCCGTCATCGGAGTCTGTTTTCAATACCTGGCCGCGCATATCTGCTCCCTGAACTGCTGTAGCGTTTACACTCGGGAAGCAAGGCGATGTCCACCCGTTCAGTCCCCGAAGATCAGCTCATTGTCGCCGAGCGGCTCAAAATAGCGAGCCACATCTGCTTCGCTGACCTGTTCCAGCGTGGGCGGATTCCAATTCGGCGCGTTATCCTTATCAATAATCACCGCGCGCACGCCTTCGATGAAGTCATGGCTCTGCACCTTGCGCCAGCCAATGCGGTATTCCATACGCATATTATCTTCAAACTTATCCAGCTTGCCGCCCTCGCGGACCTGGCGCAGTGCGACCTTGACCGTCTCAGGAGACTTGGTGCGGATCGTCTGAGCCTGTTGCCCCCCCCACTCGCCGCCTTCGGCTTCCAGTGCAGCCACAATCTCCTCGGCAGTCTCTTTGGCGAAGCAGGCGTCGATCACATCGCGGTGAGCCTCAAAGCTGCCCGCCGGCACAGCATGGGTCAGTCCGCGCAGGATCTCGTTCAGCATTTCGGCCGCGCCAACGGAGAAGTCCGCCCCGGCGATCTGTGTCTTGAGATTGGGCACCAGTTCGGATGGCAGATAATGCGTTGCCACTTTCGCGGCGGCCACGTCTGCGCCTTTCAGGCGCGCGCCCGTCAGCGCCAGCCAGGTGCCCAACTCTCCCGCCAGGCGTGGCAGGAACCAGCCGCCGCCGACATCCGGAAACAGGCCGATCCCGGTCTCCGGCATGGCGAACACGGTTCGCTCTGTCGCGATGCAGTGAGAGCCATGAACGGACAGCCCCACTCCGCCGCCCATCGTGACGCCATCGGCGATCGCCAAGACAGGCTTGGGGAAGGATTCCAGCGCAGCATTCATGCGGTATTCGACATTGAAGAAGGCGCGCGCCTCGCTGGCATCGCCCTGCCCGCTTTCGGCCAGCATGCGAATGTCCCCGCCTGCGCAGAAGCCGCGCGTGTCATCCTGATGGTCGATCATGACGAGATAAACCGTCGGGTCATCGGCCCAACGCTCCAGCGCCGCCAGAATGGTCTCACACATCGGGGCGTTCAGGGCATGGAGCGCCTTGGGCCGGGTCAAGGTGATATGCCCGACGCCTTTTCGCACACTTACCGATACTTCATCCGACATAATACATCCCTTTGATACCGCCTCTGACTGGCGCCTGTTTCGTAGCCCGTACACCTACCGCTGATGTCAGCGCAATCAAGTCTGCCCACGGGGCAATTCTTAACAATATCCGAACGAGATTCTTGAATTCGCGAAATTCCCAATTCGCGAATGTTTACACATGTTAGGTATAAGTCCGGGTCATGAGAGAACATGATGCATCCGGGCCAGACCAACGCGGCCGTCGCACGCCGGTGATTGAAAAGGGCATTCTGAAGCTGGGCCTGTTCAAATCTGTCCAGTGCGAAATTCGTGACATCTCCTCCGGGGGCGCGCGGATCGTTACGCCGAACGGCATGGACCTGCCGGAAGAATTCTCCATTCGCATTGCCCGCCAAAAACGCGCACGCCCGTGCCTGCGCCGCTGGCAGAGCGGCCGCGAAACCGGCATTGAATTTATCTAGCCCCAGTATAAAACGCAGATCCCACGCCTCAGAGTGTTACCCGACACTCCGGTTATGACTGCGCGATATCAGGCCATTGGCATCGCACGCTCAATCAGGCGCGCCTGATCGACGCCTTCTGCGATATCGCCATACATCAGCCCCTTGCGAGACGGGTCCAGGCGCTGAAGGCAGAACGCCTCAAACACAAAGTCCGGCGCTGAGCCATGAAGCGCCGCTGCCTGCAGGGCGAGAGCCATATCCTGAACGAAAGCGCGGGCACGGCCTTCATGCAGGCTGCCAGGTTGCAGATAGCCTGATAAAGCCTGAATGTGCGCATCATAGAAACGGTGCGCGCCCAGCGGCTTTTTCAGCTCCGCCTGCACGGCCTCCAGACTGTCCGGTTCGCGTGACAACGCGCGCAGCACGTCCAGCGCGATAACATTGCCGCTGCCTTCCCAGATCGCATTCAGCGGCGACTGACGGAACAGGCGCGGCATCGGCCCTTCTTCCACATAGCCCGCGCCTCCATGGCATTCGAGCGTCTCATAGACAAAACCCGGCTGGCGCTTGCAGACCCAGTATTTCGCAATCGGCGTTGCCAGCCGCATAAAGGCGGCTTCGCGCGCATTCTCCGCCGCGCGGTCCAGGCTGGCCCCGATGCGCAAGGCAATGGCGGTGGCCGCTTCACTCTCGATCACCAGATCTGCCAGCACGGCGCGCATGGCGGGTTGGTCCTGCAACGTCTTCTGGAACACACGCCGCTGGGAGGTGTGCCACAGCGCCTGCACCAGCGCCGCGCGCATGCCGCCCGTTGAGCCGAGGATGCAGTCATAGCGCGTATGCTGCACCATCCCGATAATCGTCCGCACACCCCGCCCCTCCGGGCCGACGCGCTGGGCCCAGGCGCCGTGATACTCAATCTCTGAAGACGCATTTGACTTGTCGCCCATCTTGTCCTTCAGGCGCATGATGTGGATGCCATTGCGCGTGCCATCCGGCCGCCAGCGCGGCACGAGGAAACAGGTCAGCCCGTCTTCGGTATAGGCCAGCGTCAGGAAGGCGTCGGACATGGGCGCGGAGCAGAACCATTTATGGCCGGTCAGCAGGTAATTGCCCTGCCCGTCCGGCATGGCTCGGGTCGTGTTCGAACGCACATCACTGCCGCCCTGCTTTTCCGTCATCGCCATACCGATGGTGACGCCGGTCTTCTGGTCTGCCGGAAGGAACCGTCCGTCATAGGAAGATGCCTTGACACGCGGCACCCAGGTTTTGGCAACAGACGGCTCTGCCATCAGGGCCGGAACGGAGGCATAGGTCATGGACATGGGACACGTCACGCCTGCATCGGCCTGGTTCATCAGGATCATCATCGCGCCGTGCAGCACATGACCCGCCTGTGGCCGCGTCCATGCCCCAGCCGACAGGCCATTGTCCAGCGCCATGGCCATCAGCTTGTGATAGGCAGGGTGAAATTCCACCTCGTCCAGCCGATGTCCGTAGCGGTCAAAGCTTTTCAGCCTGGGCGGGCTCTCCTGCGCCTGACGCGCCCATTCGAGCGTTTCAAACGCACCGCATTTCGCCCCGAAGGCCGACAGATGCCCGGCATGGACACTGCCACTAGCCGCCTCCACCGCGCCTATCAGGGCCCGGTCCGTGGCGAACAGGTTTACGTCGCCAAAGGGGCTTGGCTGATTGGAGACAGTGTGCGTCTCCAGCTCTGCCTGCGGATGATAATGCGTCATACGGGTCTCCCTGTGGAGCGCTTACGGCCCCTCTGTCAGCAGCTTAGTATCACAATGCCAGCACGCTTCTGCGGCGCCGGCGCCTATGGGGCTGCCCGGCGGGACATCGACTGCGGGCGAGACCGGCAGCGCAGGCTGGCTCGGACGGTCCAGATGCGCCAGCACGCGGCGGGCGATCTCGTCACGCGTCGCCACATCCAGCGGGTTTGCCTTGCGTGAGCGTGAGACAACCCGGCGGCCCAGCGCACTGAGATAGGCATTGGTGCGGGCCGTGATCTCCGGCGTGGCCTGACCACCCGCCGCCAGATCAATCAGCATGGAGACATATCGCATCTGTTCGCGGCGCAGGATTTCCGCCTGACGCGGTGTCTTCGCATCCTCGAACAGGGCCTGCTCAATTTCGCGCAGCACGTCTTCATAGGTCAGCGCACCCGTATTGCGGCGCTCCTGCTCGACCAGCCTGCCGATACGGGCCGGATGCAGCAAGGCGGTCAGCGTTTCGGTGGCAGCGGTGTCTGCGGCGGTCAGCAGGTCAAACTGCGCGCCCGTTGTGCCGGGGAAATATTCCGCCCCGCCACCACCTGAGCCGAAGGAGCCAAGCGTCGGGGTGAGCAGATTCAACGTGGAATCCGGCATGTCCAGCACAGCCGGGTCCAACGTGTCGACCAGCGCCGAAAGCGCCCCGCGTTGCTGGTCTGCAGGCACGACCTTCCCACGCTCGCCACCATCGCCTTTCTCGGAATAGCGGAATTCATAGCCGCCAATCATCTTGGAAGCCGCCGCGATCTGATAGCGGTGATAAAGATAGACCGGTACGATAACGGCGCGCAGATGAGAGGTTGGCTGGTCAGCGCGCACAGAGTCCAGGCCGAACCGGTCCAGCGCCACCTTGCGAACCCGCATCGCCTCGATCAGTGCGGCTACGGGGTCTGCGCCGTTGTCCCAGACGCTGGCATAGGGGTGGGCCGTGCCGACGCCGCGTCCCTGCGGATCATCCACAAAACGCAGACCGCTGGCATAGGCGGATTTCAGCAATTCATCCCCTGATGCTTTTTCATCCGTACCGGGTGCGTACTGGTTGTAGAGCCACATGGTGGCGACCTTGTCCCAAACGCCGATGCCGGTGTCATAGGCATCCGAGAAATCCAGATTGCCATCCTGGCCCACCCAGACCAGCGGCGCGGGATAATCCATTACCGAGGCGCGATTGTTCGCAGACGCTGCAAAATTGTGGGCAAAGCCGAGTGTATGCCCCACTTCATGGGCCGCCAGTTGGCGAATTCGGGAGAGGGAAATCTCCACAGGATCATCCGCCGCGCCGGTTCCGGTTTTGGAGGTTCCGGCCAGACCTTCAAAGATCATTCGGTCCTGACGCACGCGCTGGCTGCCGAGGATGACATTGGCCTTCAGCATCTCGCCCGTACGTGGGTCGGCCACGCCGCCGCCATAGGACCAACCGCGTGTCTGGCGGTGCACCCATTGGATCACATTATAGCGCACGTCCAGCGGATGTGCGCCTTCGGGCAGAACCTCAACGCGGTAGGAGTCCGGAAAGCCTGCGGCCTCAAAAGCCTGCGCCCACCAGGACGCACCCTCGATCAGCGCATCGCGGATTTCCTTGGGGGCGCCGGAGTCCACATAGAAGACAATCGGCTCCCTGGCCGGGCTGCTCTCTGCTAACGGGTCCTGCTTTTCAAGGCGGAACCGGCGCGCGAAGGCCTGGCGCACCTGCCCGGACAATGGGGCGGAGAAATCATAGAAGGGCATGTCGATGGTGCCGCTGCGCGGATCGAACATGCGCGGGGTGTAGCCATCATCCGGCAGACGCACGAGCGAGGTGTGCTGGACCAGCGTGACAGAGCGCGGATCCGCCGCCGTGGCCCAGACTTCCGATTTCGGGTCATCACTTGTCAGGGTCAGGAAGGCGTCGAACTCCACATTGTCGGGAAAGGCCAGCGCGGCAGAAACATCCGGCATGGAGAGGTTTTGCGACAGCTGGAACGATCCGCCCTGCGGATGGCGCCTCAATGAGGATCGCACGTCCAGTGCGTCCCGTGTCAGGAAGCCGGACATATCGACCAACAGTTCGCCGTCTGCGCCCGTGCCGATGATCTCACCGGACCAGAGGAAGCTCTGCGCGAAGGATTCGCGTACGGATTTGCGCTCACGCGGATTGTCAGCCGTGGCGCGGTAGTACCAGTTTTCCTGCTGGGCGACCAGCTTGTTTCCGACCTTGCGAAAGGCGACGATATCGCCTCCGCTTGCCCGTCCGCGATCGAGTCCAATCGGGTTGGAGCCGAGCCCAGCTGTCAGGCCGCTGGAATGGATCGCGCGCAGCGAGACACCCTCTTCATCCGGCGCCGGGAAGGCCGCAAGAACGCGCCCGCCATCATTATCCAGATAGAGATCCACAAAGCCGTCCTTGTGAACCAGTGACGCTGTTTCCTCTTTCCAGTCAGCCGATTGCGCAGCCGCCACCGGAAGAATAAGCGCTGAGAGCAACGCCACAACAAGCCCCTTGAAACCTCGCACGAAATACCTCTCCCGATCTGAAAACACCGCCTGCACGGTGCCGCAGATTGCGACAGGGTTCAAACCCTTTCCAGTACAATTGCAGCAGCAATGCCTTTTATGGGAGCATGTTCGCACGCTTGCGGAAGATCGCCAGGCAGGCTGATGTGGCCGTTTCCGGCAACACAGCCTATATCCTTGCCCCAAAGCGGCTGAATGGAAGACAAGACTCATGGCAGATGACAGCAAGATCGGCCTGCGCGAAGCGGTCTCCATTGGCATTGGCGGCATGGTCGGTGGCGGCATCTTTGCCGTACTGGGGCTGGCAGCGGATCTGGCAAAGGGGGGCACACCGATCGCGTTCCTGTTCGCAGGCCTGATCGCACTGGTTACGTCCTACAGCTATGTGCACCTCTCGCGCGCCTATCCGGACCGGGGCGGCACGGTGCGCTTCATCAATGAAGGCTTTGGCAAGAGTGTCTTCAGCGGCGGCATCAACAATCTGCTCTGGGTCAGCTATATCATCATGCTGTCGCTCTATGCCTCTGCCTTTGGCTCCTACGCGCCAAATTTGTGGGCCATCACCGGCGATAAGCAGCTGGACCCGCACATCTATTCCAGCGCGATCATCATCATTGCCACTGCGGTCAATTATTACAGCATCAAGATTGTCGGCTCGATCGAGTCCTTCGCCGTCATCATCAAGCTGATCATTCTGCTCGGCTTTGTCGGCATCGGCGCGGCGGGCCTGCCGGGCAATGCCAATCTGGGGCAGCTCAACATGTCTCACTGGGAATCTCCGCTAACGCTGGTGACGGCAGGCATGATCATCTTCGTGGCGTATGAGGGATTTGAGCTGATCGCGAATGCCGCCCCAGACATCAAATCACCGGAAAAAAATATCGCCCGCGCCTATTATATCTCGGTCATTTTCGTGATCCTGCTCTATCTGGCCATCGCAATCATCACTGTAGGCTCCCTGCCCTTTGACCAGATCAAGACCGCGCAGGATTATGTGCTGGCCGAGGCCGCCAAGCCCATGCTGGGCCAAGTGGGCTTTACGATCATCACCATCGCCGCGCTGATCTCCACCTTCTCCGCCATCAATGCTTCCCTCTATGGCGGCAGCCGGGTCAGCTATGAGATCGCCGAGGATGACGAATTGCCCCATGAGTTCACGGCGCAATTCTGGAACCAGCCCATCGGCCTGATGCTCACGGCCATCGCAACATTAATCCTGGTCAATACGCTGAAGCTGGAGAGCATTTCCACAACAGGTAGTATCGGCTTTCTTCTAATCTTCGCCATTGTGAATCTGGTTGGAGTACGGAAGGCTGAGGACATCACGGGATCAAAATGGATTCCCGGGTTTGGCGCCTTTCTGTGCTTTGCCGCACTGGCCGCCCTGCTCGCCCACAACTACCAGACGAGCAAGGTGAATTTGCTGATCGCAGGCGGCATCATGGCGGCCTGCTTTGGCGCGGAATGGATCTACAAGCGCAAGAAGACAGCCGACACGGCGGGCTAGTCTTTCAGCATGTCCCGGCTGATGATGACGCGCATGATCTCGTTCGTGCCTTCAAGGATCTGGTGCACGCGCAGATCGCGCACGATACGCTCCACGCCATAGTCTGCCAGATAGCCATAACCGCCATGGATCTGCAGCGCATCATTGGCCACCTTGAAAGCGGTATCGGTGACAAAGCGCTTCGCCATGGCGCACCAGCGGGTTGCGTCCGGTGTCTTGCCATCAAGACGACCAGCGGCCTCATAAAGCATCACGCGGGCGGCCTGAAGCTCTGTTTCCATATCGGCCAGTTTGAAACGTGTGTTCTGGAAGTCCGCAATCGGCTTGCCGAACTGTTCGCGCTCCTTGGCATAGGTCACGGCCTTGTCGAGCGCGAGCTGAGCGCCTCCGAGCGCCGCCGCGGCAATGTTCAGGCGGCCGCCATCCAGCCCCGCCATGGCGAAGCGGAAGCCGTGACCTTCCTCGCCAATGCGGTTCGCAGCAGGCACGCGCACACCGTCAAGAATCACCTGACGCGTCGGTTGGTTTTTCCAGCCCATTTTGCGCTCATTCGCCCCGAAGCTGAGCCCCGGCGTATCCTTTTCGATGATGAAAGTTGAGACGCCCTTGGCGCCATCATCAGAGGTGCGCGCCATCAGGATATAGACGTCAGATGTGCCCGCGCCGGAAATGAACTGTTTCGTGCCGGTGATGACATACTCATCCCCTTCGCGCACAGCGCGCGTCTTGAGGCTCGCCGCATCAGAGCCAGCCCCCGGCTCTGTTAAGCAATAAGAGGCGATCAGTTCCATGCTGGTCAGGCGTGGCAGCCAGGCCTGACGCTGCTCGTCTGAGGCGAACGTGTCGATCATCCAGCTGGCCATGTTGTGGATGGAAATGAAGGCCGCCGTAGAAACATCGCCATAGGCCAGTTGTTCGAAAATCAGGGCCGCATCTGTCCGCGTCAGGGCACTGCCGCCGACATCTTCCTTCACATAAATGCCGGCAAAGCCCAGCTCGGCCGCCTGCTTGATCACATCGACCGGGAAGTGGCTGGTCTCATCCCATTTCTCTGAGTGTGGCAGCAATTTATCCTCAGCGAACTTCCGCGCCATGTCGCGGATCATGATTTGTTCGTCAGAAAACAATGCACTCATTGGCTTTTACCTTTATTATCGCCTAAGACGTCCTCTTGGGAATTGAATGGGCCGGGCAGAATGTCAATCCAAAGGGCGCTTGCCGGATATACAATCGGGACGGCTTTCACAACTGATGTGGAGGCCCTGATCCTTATTGACTATGCGGCAGGACAACTGTTTGCGCCAACCGGCCTGTTGTCGGAAGAGGCCTTGCAGGACCATGTACCCGGCGAAATCCTGCATGCTGCCGCCGAATCGGGAGACCTTTTCGCGGCGCGCTTGCCAGACGAAACGCCCGTGGGATTCGCGCTCGTCTCCCTGCGCGGCGGCACGCTGTATCTGGACCAGTTGAGCGTTCATCCTGACCATGGACAACGCGGCATTGGCGCGGCCCTTCTTAACCATGTGGCCGCCGAAGCACGCCGCCGGAAACTGCGCCGGGTGACCCTCTCCACCTTCCGCGACCTGCCCTGGAACGGGCCGTTCTATGCCAAGCATGGCTTTCGGGAGATCCGCCGAGGCGACATGACCGACTGGATGCTGGAACTAGAGCAGATCCAGGCCGAGGATCTGGACGTGTCGAAACGCTGTTTCATGGTGCGTAAAATTGGCTGGTTGTAGGCCACGCTGAATGGGATACTAAGTCAGCCATGACTTACTTCCCGCAAACCTTCCCCGCCACCCGTCTGCGCCGCCTTCGGCAGAGCCCATGGGTGCGTTCGCTGGTCGGCGAAAATACGCTGACCCCCGCTGACCTGATCTGGTCTGTCTTCGTGCATGATGGCGAGGGCCGCGTGCCGGTGGTCAGCCTGCCGGGCGTGGACCGCCTCAGCGTGGACGAGGCCGCAAAGGCCGCGGTACGCGCAAGAGAGCTGGGCATCCCGGCCATCGCGCTGTTCCCCTATATCGGGCCAGAAGGCAAAGACGACACAGGCTCGGGCGCGCTGGACCCGGACGGGCTGGTGCCCCGCGCGCTGCGCGCCATGAAGGCCGCTGCGCCGGAAGTGGGCCTGATCACCGATGTCGCGCTGGACGCCTATACCAGCCATGGCCATGATGGCCTGCTGGATGATGATGGCACCATTCCAAATGATGCGACGACGGAGAAACTGGTGCAGCAGGCGCTGGCCCATGCCGCTGCGGGCGCAGATGTCGTCGCGCCGTCTGACATGATGGATGGCCGTATCGGCGCGATCCGTCAGGCCTTTGAGGATGAAGGCTTCACGAATATGATGATCCTGGCCTATGCGGCCAAATATGCGAGCGGCTTTTACGGCCCCTATCGCGACGCCATCGGCTCGTCCGCCTCTCTCAAGGGTGACAAGAAGACGTACCAACAAGACCCGGCCAACTCTGACGAGGCACTGCGCGAAGTCGCCATGGATCTGGCCGAAGGTGCAGACATGGTGATGGTGAAACCCGGTCTTCCGTATCTGGACATTGTGCACCGCGTCTCCAGCACGTTCGGTGTGCCGACGGTCGCCTATCAGGTCTCCGGCGAATACGCCCAGATCAAGGCCGCCGCGCAGAATGGCTGGATCGACGGCGACCGCGTGATGATGGAATCCCTGATGTGCTTCAAACGCGCCGGGGCCAGCGGGATTATTACGTATTTCGCGGAAGAGGCAGCGGTGAAATTGGGAGGGTAGCCCTACGCGGACTCATCCCGAGCTATGTCGAAGGATGAAGGGGTATAGAGACTGCTCACAGCCTCACCCCGCCAGCCGCTCCAGGTGCCCCAGCAGCATTTGAAGGGTCAGTTCCCTTGCGCGGCCTTCTGGTTTGCCGATCAGTTTGCCGAGGGACGGGCCGAAAAGGCCGACGCCGACGGCCAAAGTGACGCTGAGCAGGATCAGGTCTTCGGCCGAGTCTGACGGCACGCCAGCGTTTGAGATTTTCTTCTGCGCGACATCCTGCACGGCCTGGCGCACCACGGTCAGCCGACTCGTCTCATCCGTCAGTTCCAGCCAGGCGGCGAGTCTTGCCGCGCCGCGCGTCTCAAAGGCATCAAACAGCGTCTTCAGGCCATCCGCCCGCGCCGCCGCCGGCGCATCTGCGGGGATCTCGATGGCCATGATACTGTCCACCAGATCCGCGATCATCCGCTCCATCAGCGCCTGCTGAACCGCATCAATCGAGCCGAAATGATGCAGCACAGTGGCATTCGCGACACCCGCTGCCTTGGCCACATCGGCGAGCCTCAGGGATTGCGGGCCCTGTTGTACCAGCAGGGATTCCGCCGCCGACAGGATGTTGGCACGGGACTCTTCCGGCGTCCGGCGGACCCGGGGCGTATCATTTTTCGTTATTGACATTTTTGTCGGTAGCTCTATTTCTATCTTAAAGAGTGTTGTTCGACTATTTGCATAAGGCAATAAACACAATGGCAAGCAAACGCACACCCGAAGATGTAACAATTCTTCCCCGCGACCTTCACTTTGACATGGACGGCGCCAATGCCGCGCACTGGCTGGATGGTGACCCGGTCGCGACGGCGGTGTTCAACGCCATGTCGCTTACCTTCCCGGATGGCGAGCGTATGTTCATGGATGCGGTGAAAGCCTTTCGCGGCGAAGTCTCAGGCAAGCTGGCGCAGGATGTGAAAGACTTTGTCGCGCAGGAAGCCATCCACTCCCGCGAGCATCATTTGCTGAACAACAAGATCGACCGGCAGAAATATCCCGTCGCAAAGATTGAAGCGGCCATTGCGGAACGTGTTGCGTTTGCGCGCTCAGGCGGGCGGTTCCGTATGCTGATGGGCACGATCTGTCTGGAGCACTTCACGGCCATGATGGCCGATCTGATGACCGATATGACCGCAAATAACATCGCCCTGTTCAGCAAGACTGACCCGGCACTGGAACGCCTGTGGCGCTGGCATGCGATGGAAGAGACAGAGCACAAGGCCGTGGCCTATGATGTGTTTATGGAAGCCACAAAGGACTGGCACCCGCTGAAGCGCTACTTCCGTCGCAGCCTGTCCATGCTGATCATTACGAAATACTTCACGCGGAATATTGCCACCTATTCCACGCAGTTGCTGATGGCTGACGGGTATACGGAAAAAGATGCCCAGCGCGCAGTGAAACAGTTCTTGTGGAAAACACCCGCCCTGTTCGGCAAGGGCTGGAAAACATGGCTCTCCTGGTTCAAACCCGGTTTCCACCCATGGGATCACGACAACCGGGATGTCATGGCAGACTGGAAAGCGGAATTCAGCGCTGTTCCGGCGGAATAAGCTTCAGGCTGAGGGCACCATGCCGCGTGGATGAAAAATCCGTAATCTGATGAGGTGCAACCCTTCAGGCGCTGTTCATGTGTGCAACGTCATCCCATTCCTGACACGATCTGCGTTTAGTCAGATCGCCTTTACAGGCCTGTTCAGGAGACCCAGATGATCCGCACCCTTTGCCTTGGCGCCGCCCTCACCGTGTTTGCCGCATCCCCGGCCCTCGCCCAGACACGATCTGATGAGGTTGCCAGTTGCATGATCCGCAATTCGACAGAGGAAGACGTCGCGCAGATGAAGCAGCTGATGTTGCTGGCCCTGCAGGACAGGAAGGATGAGGCAACCTCCACACTGGCAGGCCTGATGATGAAGGCGGGAGTCAGCGCCTCCGGAAACTGCGGCGTCGGCTTCAGCGAAATGACGAGCCCTATGTTCGAAGCCGCCATGCGCCAATATGGCGAACATCTCGGCACCATCGTCATGGAGCGCGCCTTCACCATGATGGAATTACCGACGCAATAAGTCGCCACAGGAGCAGGCCTGAACTGCCACTTGCGTCATTCACCAAAGAGCGCGACACCTTGGCCATGGCCAAACTGCTGATCATCTATCATTCCCGCACCGGCGGCACGCGCCAGATGGCAGAGGCTGCGCTCCAGGCTGCGCAGGCAGAAACGGACGCCGTGCTGAAGCGCGCCGAAGACACCCAGCCGGAAGACCTGCTGGCGGCGGAGGGCTATCTCTTTGCGGCACCGGAAAATCTCGCTGCGCTATCCGGTGAGATGAAGGAATTCTTTGACCGGTGCTATTATCCGGTGCTCGGAAAGCTGGAAGGCAGGCCTTATGGCCTGATGATCTGCGCCGGCTCAGATGGCAACAACGCCCTGAAACAGGCCGCCCGCATCGCCACGGGCTGGCGCCTGAAGCAGGTGCAGCCGCCCTTCATCATTTGCACCCATGCGCAGACAGAGGAGGATATCCTCGCCGAGAAGACGATCCCGGAAGACGCACTGGAGACTTGCCGGGAGTTGGGCGCAGCGCTCGGCGCAGGTCTGGAAATGGGCGTATTCTGACCTATTCGCCGGGCGTGAAGGAGAGGTCCTTGCCCACCACAGCCGGTCGGAAGCCACCTCGCAGGAAGGGCCAGGCCGCGAAAGCTGCGCCTGTCACAAACAGGCTGACGGAACTGAGCAGGATGTAAGGATTTGACCAGTCCCCACCGACCACCACCGCATGGATCAGAGCACATAGCATCAATGCCGCACCGAGAGCCAAACGCAGCACGTTTCCAGCCATCGCGGCGCTTGTCAGCGCACAAGCTGCCAAAGAACAGACCGCGGAGCCGATCCAGTAGATCGCGACAAGCCAACCGATAGAGAGGCCAAGGATCGCTCCGATCAGCGTGACCGGCAGGAACAGCGTGCTGCCCCAAATCCAGCCACTCCACAATGCTTCGAGACGTGGCGCAGCGCGGCCTTTCTCGCGGCGCTTCAGGAAGTAGATATTCAGCCCACCCGCAATAATAACGCAGAGCATCAGCCCAAGAATGAAATAGATCAGCTTCATGGCCACGCCGCCGAAGTCTCCGAAATGAACACGATACATGGACATGGCGATCTGCTGGCCTGCCGGGCCGTCGGCATTGTGCCCGATGGCAAGCAATTCGCCCTCTGTAGAATAGGTATAGGTTTCACCATAGATCAGGCGGTTTGTCTCATCGACATAGAATTGGATGTGCTGGCTCTTCTGGCCGGGCTCATGCATCACGACGAGGAAGGGGGGGTGATCAGGCGCATCGTTCGCCAGTTGCTCAACTGCGACATCAATACCCGCAATGGGCGCTGGCGTATCGTCAGCCTCAATCACTTCGCCACCAAATATGGCTTCGCTGAGCTTTCTGGTGTCTCCGTCAAAATTTGTCTGGGCAAAGACGAGCGCACCTATGGTAAACAGGCCGATCATCGCGCCGGTTCCGGCCACAGCGACAATGAAAGGCGTTGTCCAGACGCTGAGCCGGTTGTGCAGATCCGCCTGAGCAAGGCGCGGCTGCCCCTGTCGCTTGAAACGGAAGGCATCCCTGAAGATACGTGGATGCGCTAAAAGGCCGGAAATGGCCATGGAGACCAGCATTACGCCAAAGATGGCGACAATTATCATGCCGAAGCTCTCAGGCAGGTTCAGATAGTAATGAAGGTGAATGAGGAACTCATTCCAATTCGCCTCAAGTGGGCGCACGAATGTGCCGTTTTTATCCACCGCGTATATTCCATTGTCGCCACCCGCGATGAAACGGGGCCAGTTCTCGCGAGGAGGATATAGATAAAGATGCGTCGTCTCAGGATCGCGGCGCAACACTTCTTCTGCTGTAGACTGCAGGACAGCAGACGAAACACTCTCGACAGGCGCGACATTGGCCTGCTCCCACCATTCCAGTTCATCCTCGAACACAGCAACAGCACCGCTGAGGCAAACAACGAATAAAATGGCGCTGATGACCAGCCCCATAACAGAGTGTGCGGAGAGGGCAGAATCAACGCGGGCACTGGATGATTTCGGCCAAAGTGTCTTTGCCATATGGCTATTCCCCTATCCGATGAATGCGACAGCCAGCGCGATGAGCGCTCCGCCAATGGCGTAGGTGCTGCGCCGGAACAAACGCTTTTCCATAAGCAGCAGTGTACTGAGCAGAGCCCATAAAACCAGCGCAAGCATGAATGCACTGACCACTGAAGTGGCAGGGTTGCCTGTTTCCGGTATGGTCAGGCGAAGCAGACCACCTGCGGTATAGAACGCGATAAGGCCCGCTATCGGGCCGGCGATGAGAAACGTCCAGATGCCGGACGCGATAGTTTGCGCCCGTCCAAGGGCCGATACTGGCGCCAAGACAGGTGCGGGCCTCTCCCGAACAGGACTCTGCAAGCCATTCGTACCCAGAAAGCCTGGCAAGGTGATTGCGCCCGCCACGAGCACCATGAGCAGGGAGGCCACCTGGGCAACACCCCTGTCATGATTGGCCATGAACCAGAGAACAAGACTGACCACCAGCAACGCCCAGCCAGATGCAAGCAGCACCGGCTTACCGGGCTTGCGCCACACCTTGAAGAGCAGCGCAAGTCCCACAAGCCCTAGAAGAGTTGCAAGAACAGCAAGCCGTATTCCGGTTCCCGTCATCTATATCAGCCTTAGAATTTGTAACGAAGGCTGGCAACGACTGTGCGGCTAAGCCCTGGGAAACAGTCACCCCGTGTCAGACAGCCGGTGAGATATTCCTCATCCGTCACGTTGCGGGCATTTACAGTGAAATCCCACTGATCCCACTCATAACCGACCATCAGGTCGCCAAGCGTGTAGGACGGAGTTTCATAGCGAAGCGTGGCGTTCTCAGAGACGGTGGACCCAACATAGCGGACACCTGCACCTGCCTTGAAACCGTTCCACTGATTCGACGGGCGCCAGGTAGCCCAGAAGGAAGCTTGCTCCTCCGGAATTGCAGACAGCTGGTAGCCGTTCGGATCTTTCGCATCGAGTGTGGAGGCGGCGGCCTGAAGATAGATATCCTCCAACTGTACACGGCCCTCAAACTCTATACCTTTCAGTTTGGCGATGCCTTCCTGCTGTGAGTCTGCCCCGACAATGCTGTTCGGATTGTTGAGGTTTGAAATCTCGATGTCGTAATAGGCCAGCGTGATGAGCCCCGGCACAAAAGTCGGCTCATATTTCAGACCGGCTTCATATTGGCGGGCTTCCTGCGGCTTCAGCTGATTACCTGTAACCCTGTCTGTGCCAACAACGGTCTGGAAGGATTCCGCATAGCTGACATAAGGCGCCAGGCCATTGTCGAAGCGATAGAGAACGCCGACGCTGGTGGAAACTGCATCATCCTTCTGTACGCTCGTGCCATTGTCATTCTCGACATTGTCACTACGCACGCCCAGCGTGAAACGCCATTTGTCATAGGAAACCTGATCCGAAATGTAGATGCCCAGATCCTCAACCGTTGACGGATCATTATCTGTATAGATGGCATCCAGAACGGATTGATCAGGATAGTTTCCGTAGACCGGACTTTTCAGGTCAAGTACGTAGTCGTAGCTGGAAAAGCCACCGCACCTCTCCGGCACGAGGCCTCCAGCAAAGCAATAAGCGGAATCCTGATCAGTCTCTACATCTTGATATTGCACACCAGCAACAATGTCATGCTCCAGCAAGCCGGTCATGAAGTTACCGCGCAGACGTACATCACCCGCCAATTGGTCAAATGTGTTATCACCTTCATAGAAAGTCCGCGCTACTGTTGTAGCACTGAAAAGGTCCACACCCAGCACATCATTCAAGTAACGCGTACCACCAATAAAGGACGGCCATGCCTGATTGTAGTCCGCCTCACCGGAGCGCCACAGGGCCGTTCCTTCGACAGACCAATCGTCATTGATACGATGCTCACCCAGCAAGGTGACCTGTTGGGATTCTGTGTTGTAGTGATCAAAGTCCGGCTCGCCAGCATAGACATCAAAATCGAGATAGGTGCCGTCGTCCAGTGGAAATAGGGTGCCTTTTACAGGGATGAACTGCGCCGCGGCCTTGCTGTCTGTATCCTGAACAAGTCCGATAATCGTGAATTTTGTATCAGGTGTCGCCTGCCAGGATAGAGACGGCATGAAAAGGGTCGTTTTCTCATCCACTTGATCAATCTGTGTACCGGTATCGCGGTATAGCGCCACCATGCGGTAAAGCAGCTTGCCGTCTGTACCGGAGACAGGTCCAGTCACGTCACCGGCGATCTGATAGTGATCGAAATTGCCTGCCTCGACAGCGATCTCGCCACCAAAATCCTCATGCGGGGTTTTGGACACATAGTTGACGATACCGCCGGGAGAGCCCTGGCCGTACAGCACAGAGGCCGGGCCTTTCAGCACTTCAACCTGCTCGATCGTGTAGAGTTCGGTACGGGTGGAGTTGTAGCTACCGAATAATTCCTGAATGGAGTCACGGTAACGCGGCAGTTCCAGGCCGCGTGACTGTGGGAAATCTCCGCGTGTGGAGAAACCATAGGGCTCTGCCGTCACACCGGAAATATAGGTCAAGGACTGAGCAAGGTTCAGCGCGCCCTTGTCGATGATCATGTCTGAGGTCTCAATGGACAGTGACCGCGCCGTTTCCACAATCGGCGTGTCAGACTTCGTGGCGCCAAATGAGGTTGTGCCCGTGACAATCACCGTCTCCTGACGGCTTTCCTTGTCTTCGATGGCGGCCGTTTGTGCCCATGCCGGTGCAAAGGACGACATGCCGACCATAATGGCCAAGGCGCTGACGGCTCCGAAGCGTGCTTCAAACATGCGAAATTCCTCAATGATCTGGCTTTAAATGCAAATGATTCTCAATTCCAAGCCCGACTAAACCCGATGATATTGCAAGTCAATCGCAAACCTAAGGAAGCTTCTGCAATAGACGCTGGCTGGCTGACATTCTCTGCACCTGTTGCACATGAACCGCATTTTGCGTCAGTTTTGCCGAGCTGAGAGGCTCTGAATTGAAGGGATTTGCGCGACGCATGGGCTATTCAACGCCACATCTTCTGCTATCAGGCGCGCATGACCCTCACCTCCCAAGACTTTGACGCCACGCTGAAACGCGCCATCGACAGCAAGACCAAGCCGCTGGGCGCGCTTGGCAGAATTGAATCCCTGGCAGCTCAGATTGCCCGCATCCAGCATTCGCTTTCACCCTCCGCAGAGACCTGCCGACTAATCATCTTCGCTGCAGATCACGGCATGGCAGCGGCGGGCGTTTCCGCGTATCCGCAAGACGTGACGCGCCAGATGGTACTGAACTTTCTGTCCGGCGGGGCGGCGGCCAATGTGTTCGCGCGAAGCACAGGCGCCGACATTCACGTCGTCGACAGCGGCATTGCGGGCAAGCCGATTGAGGATGAAGACCTGATCCTTCACCGCATCGGCGCAGGCACGGCGAATGCCATCGAGACCGCCGCAATGACGGCAGAACAGCTGGCCGGAGCCCTTGAGGCTGGCAAAGCCCTCGGCCGCGCGGGGACTCATGATGTCGCCTGTTTCGGAGAGATGGGCATCGGCAACACATCCTCCGCCAGCCTGGTCGCCGCAAAGATGCTGGGCATAGCGGTGGCAGAACTGACCGGGCGCGGCACGGGGTTGGATGATGAAGGCCTCAGCCGCAAGCAGGAACTGCTGACCCGCGCAGCTGACCGCACAGCCGACACGCTGGATGCGCGTACAGCCCTGGCGGAATATGGCGGCTTTGAAATTGCCATGATGGCAGGCGCGATGGGCGGCGCAGCGGAAGCTGGCAAGATCGTGATCGTGGACGGCTTCATCGCCACCGTCGCAGCACTGGCCGCGCGGGAGATCTTCGCGGGCTGCGATGCGCATTTCGTCTATGCCCACCGCTCGGCCGAGGCTGGCCATGAACACGTGCTGGAAGCCCTGAACGCCGAGCCGCTGCTGGACATGGGCATGCGCCTCGGCGAAGGAACCGGCGCATTGCTCGCCTGGCCACTCGTGAAGGCGGCTGCCGCGATGCTGCGGGACATGGCGAGCTTTGACAGCGCCGGGGTGAGCGGCCCGGCATGATGGACGAGGTCGCCAAATTTGCCCTGGCGGTGCAGTTCCTGACGCGCCTGCCCATTCCGGCACGGATCAAGTTCACGCCGGAGCGGATGGCAGGCTCTGTTGCCTATTATCCTCTGGTCGGTCTGCTGGTTGGTGGGCTGAGCGCTCTCATATTTTGGGCGGCCTCGCTGGCGCTGCCCGTGCTGGTCAGCGTTATCCTGGCGGTTTCAGCAGGCTTCCTGCTGACAGGCGGCTTCCATGAGGACGGGCTGGCAGACACGTTTGACGGCATAGGCGGTGGCCTGACTCGCGAGCGTTCTCTGGAGATCATGAAAGACAGCCGCATCGGCACCTATGGCACGCTGGCACTGGCCTGCATGATTGCACTGAAAGTGGCCGCGCTGTCGGAGATGGCGCATGTATCCCCCTTCCTCGTGCTCGGCCTGTTACCCGCTGCTCACGGACTATCCCGGTTTTCCAGCGTCATTGTGATTGCGACCAGCAAATATGTGCGCGATGAAGGGACGGGCAAGCCCGTTGCGCGCGGCAGTTCTGCCCTGACGCTGACCATCGCGAGTGTTACAGCCGCGGCCATTCTTGCAGGCCTCATATGGGCAGGCCCGCCCATGCTGGCTGCATACGGCGTGATCGGACTGGTCGCAGGCCATATGCTGATGCGTGCATTCTTTGAGCGCAAGCTGAAAGGTTATACAGGCGACACGCTGGGTGCCGTACAACAGGTAAGCGAGGTGGGCTTTTACCTGGGAGTACTGTCATGGCTTTGATCCTTCTGCGTCATACCCAGCCCGACATTACCCCCGGCATATGCTATGGTCGCAGCGATATTTCCCTACCTGGCAGCTTCACCTCTGACGCGGAGGCCGTGCTCGCCACCCTGCCCGAATTTGACCGTATCGTGAGCAGTCCGCTAACACGTTGCCGCAAACTGGCCGAGTTCGTGGCTAGGCATCACGACATAAGCGTTTCCGTTGAAACACGCCTGCAGGAAATGGATTTCGGAAAATGGGAATGCTGCCCTTGGAGCGACATACCCCGCAAGGAACTGGACATTTGGGCGAACAGTTTCTTCCACGCCCGCCCGCATGGCGGGGAAAGCGTTGCCATGCTGAAGGCCCGCAGCCTGGAGGCGCTGGCCGAATGGAACACCCCGGATACGACAACACTGGTCGTGACCCATGCCGGGGTCATCAAGATGGCGCTGGCCAAAAGCGCGGCCGCAACCGACCATAATCAGACAATTAATTACGGATGCTTTGAAATCCTGACAGAGGTAAGGACAGCCGAATGAGTGAGGACCAGACCCACAGTGAAAAGATGAAGGCCCTTCAGGCTGAGCAGAAGAAGAAGACGTCTGAAGCGCGCGATCCGGGCCGAGGCCTCGTGCTGGTCCACACCGGGAATGGCAAGGGCAAATCCAGCTCAGCCTTTGGCGTCATCGCGAGGGCGCTAGGATGGGGCCACAAAGTGGGCATTGTCCAGTTCATCAAGGGAAAGTGGATCACCGGCGAACGGCAATTCTTTGCCAAGTTGTCCGATCAGGTCGACTGGCACACAATGGGCGAAGGGTTTACCTGGGATACGCAGGACAAGACGCGCGACATTGCGGCGGCCGAAGCCGCTTTCCAGCGCGCCTGCGATATGATGACCAGCGGTGACTATGACCTGATCGTGCTGGACGAGATCAATATCGCCCTGCGTTATGACTATCTGGATGTGCAGGCCGTGCTAAACGGCCTGAAGGCGCGATCAGACCGCACAAGCGTGATCCTGACAGGCCGTGACGCCAAACCGGAGCTGTGCGAGTATGCCGATCTGGTCAGCGAAATGACCGAAGTGAAGCATCCCTTCAAGGTGGGCATCAAGGCTCAGCGCGGCATCGACTTCTGAAATCGACGCGCGCTGTAGTATCGTCAGCGCTATTGACAGATTTCAGGACTTACAACATGAGACGCCTCAGATGGTGCTTCTTTAACCGGAAGCTAAGAGGGAAGCCGGTGTGAATCCGGTGCTGTACCCGCAACTGTCAGCCAGGAGCTGATGGCCAACATGCCACTGGAGCGAAAGTTCTGGGAAGGCGGCCTGAAGTGATGATCGGCAAGCCAGGAAACCTGCCATCGCGTCGTTCGTCCGGGAACCGGGGAGAGTTCTCAGTGGGCGGGAAGGCTTTTTGCCTCTCCTTTGTAGCGACATTTCAAAGGCCTGGCCGCCCGCATGACCCCGCGTCATGAGGCCAGCATGTCGTTATGAAGTACACCTGTCTTCCGGGCGGCGGGGTGTCGAGGAAAAAAATAAATTATGTCGTACAGACACATCCTGCTTGGCGCTGCTGCATTGAGCCTTACACTTCCGGTACTGGCCCAAACAAGTGAAAACACCGAAACACATTTGGATACGATTACCGTGGAAGGCTCGCGCCTCAACCAGACGCAGGCGGAAATCGGCTCCAGCGTCAGCATTATCACTGAAGAAGATGTCGATCAGCTAGGCTTTGACTTTGCCTTGGATGCCGTAGCATCTGCACCCGGCGTCACGATCAACCAGAATGGCAGCTTTGGCGGCAATTCCAGCGTGCGTATTCGCGGCGCCTCTTCCGGTCAGACCCTGGTGCTGGTTGACGGCGTGCCCGTTAATGACCCGAGCGGCACCGATGGCAGTTACAATTTCGCCTATATGGATACGGACACTATCGAGCGCATTGAAGTGCTCAAAGGTCCGCAATCCACACTATGGGGTTCCGATGCCATTGGCGGCGTTGTCTCCATCACAACCAAGACCCCTGAACAGGGTCTCGCTGGAACCGTTTTCGGCGAGTATGGCGCGTTCAACACATTTCGCGGAGGGGCTTCCGTGGGCGGCGGCAATGACACTGGCGATTTCCGCCTCTCTGCCAGCCGTATAGATACGGACGGTATCTCAAAGGCGGATGAAGCCAATGGCAATACCGAAGAAGACGGATATGAATCCTCTACCCTCTCGGCCCGCGGCGGCCTGAATCTGACCAACAATATCCGCCTGGACAGCGGCCTTGTCTGGAATGAGGCCGAAAGTGAATATGACAGCTATTCCGGCACCGCGCAGGGCAGAGTGGCAGATGGCGACGAAGTGGCCAAGAACGAAACACTCAGCAGCCATCTGGCGCTGACCGTGCCGCTGTTCGATGACCGCTTTGTCAACGAGTTCATGGTTGGCTATTCCGACATTTCCCGGAAGAACTATACCAATGGCGTCAACAGCTATGAGGCGGAAGGCGACCGTACGATCTATCGCTACCAGGGCACTTTCACGATCAATGATGCCAACAAGCTGGCCTTCGGCGCAGAACGCGAAGAGACCACGGCGAATGATGAAGACGCCTCCATTGACGGCCTGTTCGCGCTTTACGAATTCAAGCCTGTCGAAAAGCTGACCCTGACCGGCGGCGTGCGTGTAGATGACCACAACACATTCGGGTCTGAAACCACGGGCCGTGTCGCCGCCGCCTACGCAACCAATGACCAACTGACCCTGCGCGCAAGCTGGGGCCAGGGCTTCAAGGCGCCATCCATCTTCCAGTCGACCTATATTTGTACCTTCTGCGGACTGACCGAACCGAACCGTAACCTCAAACCGGAAACCTCCGAAGCCTTTGACCTTGGCTTTGACTGGCAGTCCACCAATGGCAAGACGAAAACTGGCGTGACATATTTCAACCAGGAAACGGAGAACATGATCGATTTCTCCTACACGGCCGGGTATGATAATATCGACCTGGTGAACTCCAAGGGCTTTGAAGTCTATGGTAGCCATCAGTTCACGGATTGGCTGGGTGTCTCGGCCAATTATGCCTATATCGACGCAGAAGACGGCAATGGCGCAGAACTGCACCGCCTGCCAGAAAACAGTGGCGACGTAACCTTCAGCCTGACGCCGGAAGGCCCGTTCTCCGGCGCCATTCTGGTGCGCTATAATGGCGAGGAAGCCAACACGAATGGCACCACGCTGGACAGCTGGACGCGTGTCGATCTGAAAGGCAGCTACAACATAGATGACCGCCTTGAATTCTATGCCCGCATCGAGAATATGTTTGATGAAGATTATCAGCAAATCCTCGGCTACGGCACGCCGGGTCTGTCAGGGTCCCTCGGTGTAAGACTCCGCTACTAGGGACGCCGGAATGTCGAGACTGACTCTTCTGCTTCTGGCAATTTGCCTCTCCTGTTGCGGCGTTCCTCCCACGCCGAAAGCGACAGAGGCGGCCCGTCCCATGCGGATCGTTAGTCTCGATTATTGCGCGGACCAGTATGTCCTGAAATTCGTAGACAAGGACCGGATTCTCGCTGTATCTCCCGATGCAACGGAGGACTTCTCCTACATGCAGGAGGCCGCGGTCGGCGTGCCCACCGTTCGCCCGGTTGCCGAAGACGTCCTTCTGATGAAACCGGACCTTGTCGTACGATCCTATGGCGGCGGACCAGATGCCACCAAGTTTTTTGCTGAAGTGGGCGTGCCCGTTCTGGACATTGGCTGGGCGCCGGATCTGGAAGCCGTCATGTCCAATATCCAGCGCGTCGCCGATGGGCTGGACGAGCATAAGCGTGGCGAACAAGTTGTCAGCCAGATGAAAACACGTCTTCAGGAAATTGCTCAGCAGGCAGAAGGAAAAAGCGTTTTGTACCTGACACCTTCTGGCGTCACGACCGGCCCTGACACGCTGGTGCACGAAATCATGACCGCCGCAGGCCTCAAAAATTTTGAAACCCAGTCAGGCTGGCGCTCCATTCCGCTTGAAGACCTAGCCTATCGCCAGCCCGACCTTATCGGCGCTGCATTTTTTGAAACCCTGACCAACCACCCCGATGCGTGGAGCCCGATGAAACATCCCGTTGCCCGCAAGCAATTGTCTGATCAAACGGTGGTGCCGCTCAAAGGAGCATGGACTTCCTGCAATGGATGGTTCCTGATGGACGCCGTGGAGGCGCTGGCAGAAGGGGCGAAACAATGACCCGTACCTCCTGGGTGATGCCTGCCTTGCTGCTTGCCTCTGTGCTGGCGCTGTTCGGTGCGTGCCTGCTCGGCTCGACACCCATGTCGCCAGCGCGCGTGGTGTCCGCCTTCCTCGGCGGCGCAGATGCGGCGGACCGCGTGGTCGTCTGGCAAATCCGCCTCCCCCGTGCGCTAGCTGCTTATCTGGTCGGCGCGGCGCTCGGCATCAGTGGCGCAGCGCTACAGGGCCTTCTAAGGAACCCCTTGGCAGAGCCTGGCGTGCTCGGGGTTTCGGCTTCTGCCTCGCTCGCCGCTACCTTCTCGCTCTATTATGGGCTTGCGGTGATTTCCCCCTGGGTGCTGCCCATAGCAGCCATGTTTGGCGCGCTTGCCGCGACCAGCCTGATCGCCATTGCTGCCATCCGCACACAATCTGTCGTAACGCTGATCCTGATCGGCGTTGGCCTCTCCAGCTTTGCGGGCGCAGCGATGAGCCTGTTGATGAACCTCGCGCCCAATCCATTTTCTCTGTCGGACATGATCAACTGGATGCTCGGCTCAGTCGCCAATCGCAGCTTCCGCGAGATCGGTTTTGCCTTTCCCTTCATTCTTGCCGGGGCTGCCATTCTGCTTGCGTCAAGGCGTGGGCTCTCCGCCCTGACACTGGGCGAGGAAGCGGCCAGCGGAATTGGCCTTGATCTGCGCCGCCAGCGTATTCTCACTGTGCTGGGTGCAGGCCTTGCGACGGGCGGCAGTGTCGCTCTGGGCGGGGCAATCGGCTTTGTTGGCATCGTTGCGCCGCATATCATCCGGCCATTTGTCGGGCATGACCCGGCACGATCCCTCATTCCGTCGGCGATGCTGGCCGGTCTGATCCTTGTACTGGCAGATATTGGCGTGCGCATTCTGCCGTCCACCAACGAGCTGAAGCTGGGCGTCGTCGCTGCCCTGATCGGCGCGCCAGCCTTTGTTTGGATTGCGATGCGGAGGCGCGCGATCAATGACTGAGATTATCGCAAAAAATTTGGGTCTCACCAAGGACGGCGCAACACTGCTGGAGGGGGCATGCTTTACGCTGAAGCCGGGACAGCTGATCGCTCTGTTGGGGCCAAATGGGGCCGGCAAGACCAGTCTGATCCGCACAACCCTCGGTATGGAAAAACGCTGCTCCGGCACGGTCAATCTTGGCGGCACTGACAGCGAAGCCCTCTCCCCGATGGAGCGCGCGCGGCGCGTGGCATATCTGCCTCAGCAACGGCCCCTTGCCTGGCCAAATAGCGTTCGCGATGTCGTCGCGCTCGGTCGGTTCGCCTATGGCGCAGCACCCGGCCGCCTCAACCCAAAGGACGCCAAGGCAGTCGATACTGCGCTCGAATTGTGTGACCTGACAGAGTTGACAACAAGGCATACTGACACGCTGTCAGGCGGCGAAGTGGCGCGTGTACATTGTGCACGTGCCTTTGCTGCCGAAGCGCCCCTTCTGATTGCGGACGAACCCGTCGCAGCGTTGGACCCGCGCCAGCAATTCCGGATCATGAACATCATTCAGGCTTTTGTGGATCGCGGCGGCGGTGCGCTGGTGGTACTGCATGATATCCCGCTTGCGGCAAAATATGCTAGCCACCTTATCTGGATGCAGGATAGCCGGATCGCCGCGGAAGGCACGCCCGAACAAACCCTGACCGCACAACGCATGGCAGACATCTACGGTGTCCGCGCGCGAATAGACGGCAGAAAAGTGGAAATCGAAGGCGCTATATGACAGCCCGTGTACTGATGTTTCAGGGAACTGGATCGGATGTGGGCAAATCAGTCCTGACCGCCGCCTTCTGTCGTATCGCCCGACGTCGTGGTTTGAGCGTTGCGCCCTTCAAACCGCAGAACATGTCCAATAATGCCACCGCCTGTCCGGACGGGGGCGAAATTGGCCGCGCGCAGGCCCTGCAGGCACTCGCCGCCGGGCTGGATCCGCATGTCGACTTCAACCCGGTCCTTCTGAAACCGGAGACAGACCGCACGGCGCAGATCGTGGTTCATGGCAAGGCAGCAACCGCCATGGACGCAGCCAAATACATGGCCCATCGCAGTAAGTTGATGACTCATGTCATGCAGAGCTTTAAACGTCTTGCAGCAAAGCATGATCTGATCCTGATCGAAGGCGCGGGCAGCCCGGCCGAAATAAATCTGCGCGATCGCGACATTGCCAATATGGGCTTTGCGCAAAAGGCTGGCGTTCCGGTCTGCCTGATTGGAGATATCGAAAAAGGCGGCGTTATTGCCAGCATTGTGGGGACACAAACCGTCATTGCCCCGGAAGACGCCGCCATGATCCGCGGATTTCTGGTCAACAAGTTCCGCGGCGATCCACGCCTGTTTGATGATGGCGTCAAATCCATCGAGCAGCGCACCAACTGGCCGTGTCTCGGCGTGATTCCATGGCTCAGCGCCTCAGCGCGACTGCCCGCCGAAGATGCAGTTGTTCTGGACCGGTCGGGCCGCGCATCCCACGGAGGTCTGAAAGTCGCCGCGCCGATGCTGTCCCGCATGGCGAACTTTGATGATGCAGACCCCCTGAAAATGGAACCAGGCATTGAATTCAGATGGGTGCCGCCGGGGCGCAGCATCCCCCGCGACACGGATGTAATCATTCTGTTTGGTACAAAATCCACCTTGGGTGATCTGGCCTTTCTGCGCGCGCAGGGATGGGACTATGACATCATAGCCCATGCCCGCACAGGTGGCCGAATTCTCGGCATCTGCGGCGGCTATCAAATGCTTGGTAGGCAGATTATTGACGTGACAGGCGCAGACGGGCACGTCGGCCAGGCTCCAGGGCTTGGTCTGCTTGATGTCGAAACGCAGATGAGCGCTGACAAACAGGTTCAGGTGAGAAACGGTACATGCGCCCTCACCAGCTGCGCTGTCAGCGGATATGAAATCCATATAGGCAAAACGGCGGGTCCAGACACAGGCCGCCCAATGTTTTCCCTCAAGGGACATCCCGAAGGGGCCCGCAGCGCCAATGGCCTGATCGAAGGCACGTATCTGCACGGTGTGTTCACGCAGGATGAATTCCGGCGCAGCTGGATGGACCGCATCGGCGCGACCGCTGAAACGAACCTCTTCTACGGCGCAGAAGTCGACCGCGCACTGGATGCACTGGCTGATGAAGTCTCTGCCGCAGTTGACATTGATGCCTTGTTCGGACTGGCCGAAGCACCGGGCTGGCACCCATCAGGCGCATGAGTTCCGTCTCGATGATACTCGTTGCCTGGGCAATCGAAGCGGCCTTTGGATGGCCTGACTGGCTGTACCGCCTGATCAGGCACCCTGTCGTGTGGTTGGGATGGTGTGTGCGGTGGCTGGAAACGCGCCTGAACAATTATGATTGGGCACATCGCGTCAGATACATGCTTGGCGCGCTGGCCAGCCTGCTCGTGATTAGCCTCGCGGCAATGGTTGCCTTTGCAATAACGCGCGTCTTGCCTCAGGGCATAACCGGTCTCCTCGTGGAAGCGCTCATCGCCTCCAGCCTGATTGCATCACATAGTCTGTACACACATGTGCTGGCCGTCGCCAAGCCATTGGCTAAGCGAGACCTTTCAGACGCGCAAAAGGCTGTGTCTCTTGTCGTGGGCCGCGACCCGTCCCGACTGGATGAGGCGGGCGTGGCACGCGCAGCGCTGGAAAGTCTGGCCGAGAACACTTCAGACGGCGTAACGGCGCCCCTATTCTGGGGTGCCCTGTTCGGCCTTCCGGGCCTTGCCGTCTACAAGGCCATCAACACGCTCGATTCCATGATAGGCCATCGGAATGATCGCTATGCCGCCTTTGGTGGATTCGCCGCACGACTTGATGACGTCGCCAATATCGTGCCTGCCCGGCTGACAGGCCTTGTGTTTACGCTGGGATCGGCCAGCCTCAAGGCTTTTATGGTGATGCGGCAGGACGCCAGACATCACAGATCGCCCAATGCGGGGTGGCCTGAGGCCGCCATGGCGGGGGCGCTCGGCGTACGTCTTTCCGGCCCGCGCAGCTATGACGACACGACAAGCAACGAGCCCTGGCTCAACGAAGGGGCGCCTGACCCCACCCCTGTCCACCTGAAACGTGGACTGACAATATATATCAGAAGCCTGGCTCTTGCGGCCTGCCTGCTTCTCATCCTGTCCCTTCTGCTGGAGACCCTATGAACAAGGATTTGATACATGGCGGCGCGCTCGACGTCATGCAGCTGAAATTCCCGAATGTTGATAGACCATGGATAGACCTATCAACGGGCATCAATCCCTGGGCTTATCCGATCGGTGATATCTCTGCCGAAGCCACCACGCATTTGCCTACAAGAAATTTGATGCATAGGTGCCGCGCCGCTATGGCGCGCGCCCTGAATGGTCCTGAAGAAGCGCTAGTTCTCTCTCCCGGCAGTGAGTTGTTGATCCGCCTGCTGCCATCCCTGCTGACAGCTCGTCGTGTCGCAATCCTTTCGCCCACTTATGGTGATCACCGCACGTCCTGGCTGCAGGCCAATTGCCAAGTATTGGAGACATCAAACCCGCTGGATGAAGCTGATAGAGCTGATGTCATCGTTATGTGCAATCCCAATAATCCGGATGGGAACACCTTCAGCGCGTCCGATCTGGAAGACACCCGATATCGACTGGCCAAGCGGGGGGGGTGGCTGATTGTGGACGAAGCCTATGCTGACCTCGCCCCCGACCTCAGCATGGTGCCACATGCGGGGAAAGAAAGCCTAATCGTACTGCGCTCCTTCGGCAAGTTTTTTGGTCTGGCTGGCCTGAGACTGGGCGGGGCATTTGTTCCGAAATCGCTTCGCACAAAGCTTGAACACATATTGGGCATGTGGCCTGTGTCCTGCCCTGCGCTCGAAATTGGCACTCGCGCTTATGGCGATCATGCTTGGCAAATGGAAACTCGCCAAAGCCTTGCAAAGGCAAGGCGAAGACTTGACGGTATACTGATGGATGCTGGACATCGCCCTGTGGGTGGTACGGATTTGTTCCGGCTGATTGAGGTGGAACACGCCACCAAACTATGGATGCAACTGGCAGAGCGCGGTGTCTATGTACGCCGCTTTGAATGGTCCAACCAGCAGCTGCGCATCGGTCTGCCAGCCGACTCTATTGCCGAAGGACGCCTGGCTTTTGCCCTTATCCCTTAAGCCGCAGAGGCAATCCGGCAGCGACGAATTCCACCACGTCACACACTTCAGCCACTCTCTGGTTCAGACGCCCCTGCGCATCCCGAAAGCGCCGTCCGAGCGGTGTTTCCGGAACGAGACCGAGCCCCACCTCGTTCGACACCAGGAAAACATGCCTGCTCGTGCTATGCAGACACTTACACAGGGCATCCGTTTGTACCTCAACATCCCGCTCATGATGCATCAAGTTAGACAGCCAGAGCGTAAGGCAATCTACCAGAATGACCTCACCTGCAGCGGCTTCAGCCTGCAAAGTCGACAGAAGGTCTAGCGGAGCCTCAACCGTGCGCCAGCCCGCGCCGCGATCGACCTTGTGGCGAGCAATACGCTCTGCCATTTCAGCGTCCAGAGCTTCGGCAGTGGCCACATAGATACGTGCCTCACCCGCCTGCTCTGCCAACCACTGGGCACGCCGGCTCTTGCCGGACCGTGCGCCCCCGAGAAGAAACGTCTTTGTCATGGGCGCATCTTACAGCATCCCGCGCACAATTTCGCCCATCACTTTGAGGAAAGTCTTGCGGCTCAGGCAGGTACCCCGCTAAAGGGCCGCAGCAGGCCGTGGAAAAAGCCGGTCACTTTCTGCATCCTTGCCGTAAAAGCCTGACTCTTCTCGATGATGTTGGCCGGATACGGGCTTTCATATGCCGTGATGCCATAAGCCAGCCGGATCTTGTCGACCGGCATGTGCCAGACCTCCTCCCACGGGATCAGGATCAGCGCAGGAGACTCCCGCCCGTGCACCCAGGCACTGGTGATTGTATCCATCAGGACCGGGTATACGCGGCCTGGTGACAACGCGCCAATCACGCTTGTGATCGAGAGGAACTGCGCGGAATAATTGTGCCCAAATTGCGCCATTTGGAATGCGGATATCGCAATCTCATGCAGCGATGTCGTCTCATACCCCGCCGTGATGTGCCACAGATCATGCGCCTGTAGCATGCGCGTGTTGAGCCAGGCGAGAGGCTCTGGGAGAGCATTGATCTTGATTGCATCCCGGTCAAGAACTTCAAGGTCAAACATGTTGTCTACGATGAGATCATGGAACTCCCGGCCGAGGGAATTCTCAGGGCACGCCGCAAGCGTGGAGAGCTTGATCAGTTCCGGTGTGTCACGTGCCGCAGCCTCGCTGACGCCGTCATAGAGATGCGCCATATCGGCGATGCGGCTCAGCGTCTTGTCCGTCATGAAATGGCCAAGTGCAGCTGTCCGCTGTGTCACACTTAGGGCGTCGAGATCGCCATTCTTTCCATCCTCGACTATGCCCCAATAATTCTTCCACAGACCGACCGGAGACGGCTCGGGGGCACGGTCAAAGGTTTCAATGGGCGTCGCATTGACTGCCCGCCCCCGCCAGCCCTCAGCAAGGGCGTCATAGGTTTCCGCCGTACGATCCGGTGCAAGAAAAGCCGCATGGGCCAGCGCAGCGGCCAGATCCATCCGGTCCTCCGCTGTCGCCTTCTTGCCAGATTTGGCACATCGCGAAGCAAGCTCTAAAATTCTTTCGCGTGGGATGGAT
Organism: Hyphomonas pacifica; assembly: GCF_000682675.1. Lineage (GTDB taxonomy): Bacteria > Pseudomonadota > Alphaproteobacteria > Caulobacterales > Hyphomonadaceae > Hyphomonas > Hyphomonas pacifica. Next base: position 35,545 of record NZ_AWFA01000021.1, read on the forward strand.
GTCTCCACCTGTGTCAGGAATCGGTTTCTCAATTGCTCTGTACTCATCTCGCTCTCCCGTTATTATATTTATAAAGCATCCACGCAACGCTGGGTCTGCTGGCCAAGACCTTCAATACCCAGGCTGACTGTATCACCTGCCCTCAGATATTTGGACGGAGACATGGACAGCCCCACTCCCGGCGGCGTACCGGTAGATATGATGTCCCCAGGCTGCAGGCTCATGAATTGGGACACATAGCTGACTAGGTGCGCGACGCTGAAGATCATTGTGGAGGTCGAGCCGCGCTGCATCGCCTCTCCATTCACATCCAGCCACATGGATAACTTCTGCGGGTCATCCACCTCATCGCGCGTCACGAGCCAGGGCCCGATCGGGCCAAATGTATCAGCGCTTTTCCCCTTCACCCACTGCCCGGTGCCTTCCAGCTGAAACCCGCGCTCGGAAACATCGTGCACGACGCAATAGCCCGCAACGTGCTCCAACGCCTCTACTTCGCTGATATATTTTGCGGTCTTACCGATGACGACTCCGAGTTCGACTTCCCAGTCGGTCTTTTCAGATCGGCGTGGAATTTCCAGCAGGTCATTTGGCCCGCAGATTGCACTGGTCGCCTTGAAGAAAAGAACCGGCTCAGAAGGCACTTCCGCGCCCGTTTCCACGGCATGGTCTACATAGTTCAGGCCAATGCAAATGAACTTGCCCACATCGGCGACACAGGGGCCGATCCGTGCATTCGGATCAAGCCTTGGCAGGCTGAACAGGTCAATCGCCTGGATCTGCTTCAGCACGGCATCATCGAGGGCAAGACCATCCCAGTCATCCACCAAATCACTGACATCCCGAATGATGCCATCAGCATCCAGAATGCCCGGCTTTTCCCGTCCGCGTGGACCCACCCTTAAAAGCTTCATCAGATCAACTCCTAATTCGTCCACCCGCCATCAATGATATGCGCGCAGCCAGTGGTGAAAGAGGCCTCATCCGAAGCGAGATATACCGCCAGCGCCGCAATCTCTTCCGCTGTGCCTAGGCGCCCCATGGGCTGGCGCGAGACAAACATCTGCCGCGCCGTTTCATAATCGCCCTGCGCCTTCATTCGCCCCTGCAAGGACGGCGTATCAACCGTACCAGGACAGATGGCGTTGCAGCGAATATTCTTGCCCACATAGTCCGCCGCGATGGCCTTGGTCAGCCCGATTACTCCGGCCTTCGTCGCGCCATACACAAAGCGGTTCGGCGCACCCGTGATGCTGGAGGCAACCGAACTCATGTTCAGGATAACCCCGCCGCCCTTTGCAACCATGTTTGGAAGGGCCGCGCGGCAAAGCTCATACATGGAGGTGAGGTTCAGCAGGAATGACCTGTCCCAGTCCTCCCTCGAGCAATCTTCAATCGTGCCATGATGCACCCAGCCCGCGACATTGAACAGGATATCAATCTCGCTGTGCCGCGCACAGATATCAGCAATCGCGGCGGTATCCGACACATCCAGCCTTTCGGTCTGGACACCCGTCACATTGGACAAATCCTTCAGGGCGGCCTCGTTGATGTCTGTCGCGATCACCCTTGCGCCCTCGCGCGCAAAGGCCTTCGCGGAAGCAAGCCCAATGCCTGCCCCAGCGGCCGTTATCAATGCAGTTTTACCTGCCAGTCTGGCCATCCGCTTATCCCTTCCTGCTCAGATAGATGCGCTCGGCATTCGCTATGCAGACCGCATGTTCATGACCGGCAAAGTAACGTCTGATGAGGCGCTCGCTCTGCTCAGCCCATTGCGTGTAAGTTCCTGCAAGCGTCAGAACGGGCCAGTCGCCGCCCCACATCACCCGCTCAGGGCCGAAGCAGTCCGCCACATGCTCCACGACAGTACCGATGGAGTTATCATCCGTATGCGTTCCGGCCTCTGTCAGAAGGCCTGACATCTTGCATGTGACATTCGGACAGATCGCGAGCTCTGCCAAATCCTTGCGCCATGTCGCCAGACCGCCAGACGCGATGGGAGGCTTGCCCGCATGGTTCAGTACGATCTGCAGTTCCGGATGCCGCTGCGCGAGTGTTGTCTTCACCGGAATCAGATCCGCCCTTGCATGCCCATCCAGCACGAGCCCCAGCCGGGCCATCTGATCCAGCAAGGGCCTGAAGCGCACATCAAGAATCCAGTCCCCCTGCGGCAAGTCCGCAATCATGGGGCGCACGCCGACTATCTGCCGGTCTTCTGCAAGGCGCGCGATTTGCTGCGCAGCGTCTCCGTCTTCCAGATTCACCCAGCCAACCACGCCGGCAATACGCCTGTCCTGCCGTGCCAGGGACAGCATAAACTCCGTCTCCGCCAAAGTGCCTGCCGCCTGCACCAGAATCACGCGCTGAACATTTTCCGCTTCCGCCTCTTCCCACACATCATCAATGTTAAAATCCCGGTAGATCGGGCCAAGCTCCGGGCTTAGCCAGTCATAGTCGCCGCGGTCCAGGCGCCAGACATGCATATGGGCGTCGAGCTTTTTCATCATGCTGGCACCGGCGCATCAGCAGAGATCAGCTTGCGCTCTTTCAGTTCGGCCCAAAGCGCAGGCTCTATCCGTGTCGCCGTCCAGCCGGAGATCTGCCGCACCTCATCGACTGACCGTGCACCGGGGATAACAGAGGCGACAGCAGGATGGGCGCGGCAGAATTGAAGCGCTGCGGCGGCAAGCGGCGCGCCATGTCGCACGCAAACAGACCTGAGTTCGGCGACGCGGCGAACGGCCCACCCTGGCGCAGCGACATAGTCATAGTTCAGAGGCGCCCCTTGGGGCGCGGCCAATAGCCCGGAATTGAATGCACCGCCGATGATGACCCTCACACCGCGTCTGTAACATTCATCCAGGAAAGAATGAGAGGCTTCATGTTCCAGCAAAGTGTAGCGTCCCGCCAGCAACACGCAATCAAGGTCAACCTGTTCCAAAACCTGTTCGCATACGGCAATTTCATTCACACCCAGGCCAATCCAGCGTGTCTTGCCCTCTGACTTTAGAGCTGCCATTTCTGGCAAGGCTTCATCGAAGGCCTGCCGCAACACGGTCTCATGCGCCTCGCCATGCGTCAGCTCACCGATATCGTGCAAGAGCAGAATATCAACGGCCTCCACGCCCAGCCTTTTCTGACTACCTTCGAAAGAAGCCCTGATGCCAGCCGACGAATAGTCAAACTGCGGAATGAAAGGCGCAGGATCCGCAAAGCCATTATCTGGAATGGGCGCGTTCCCCGCCGGCACCAACCGCCGGCCGACCTTCGTGGACAGCATGACCCGTGCGGACGTCTCCGACAGGAAAGCCCCGATACGCTGCTCGCTGAGGCCGTGTCCATAATATGGCGCGGTGTCGATATAGGTCATGCCATTATGCTGCGCAGCCTGAAGAGTCTGGTAAGCCGTCTCATCGGATATCGCGAAATAGAGATTGCCGAGCCCCGCCGCCCCGAGGCCGTAATCCGGCAAGGTGAGGGGCTCCGTCTGGCTCACCCCTTCACCCCCAGTTTGAGGCTTTGCACGGC
>NZ_AWFA01000022.1 GCF_000682675.1 Hyphomonas pacifica
AACCGCCAAAGGTGGTGGGAGGTGAGGGGCAAATACCTAAATTACATGAATTTGTACCTTTAAAGACAATTTGAAGACAGGCATATCACGCTGATGCTTACCCGCCTTCTTCTCTGCTTCGCCATTGCCTGCAGCGTCAGCTTCAGTCTGGCCAATGCCCAGCTGACCAGCGGCATTTCCGGGCCCGTCGTCAATGAGGGCAAACGCGCTGCCGGATACCGCGCGGCCTATGACCCTGATGTCAATGGCCTTGCCCAACGGATTCATTATGACCATGCCCTGAATGACAAGTTTCTTCTGCGCGGCGTCGCTCAAGCCCGTAAGACCAGTCGCTCGGATCTGGATTTTGATTTCTTCCAGGCCGAGCTGCGCTGGCAGCTGACCCCGGATTCAGCCGACTGGCAGCAGGGTCTTCGCTTTGACGTGCGCATCCGGGATGATGATCGCCCCGGTCTGGTCGCCGCCCACTGGATGCACCAGGTACAGCTGGCAGCCAGTGTTCGCGTCCGGTTCGCCGCCATCATCAGCAGCGATATAGGAAGTGACGCGCGCGATGGCATCTTCCTGCAGACCCGGGGCGACCTTGGCTGGCGCCTTGCGGGCAGCGTGGATGTCGGCGCAGAGCTCTATAATTCCTATGGTGCCGTGGATGATATCCTGCCTCTGGAACGCGCAAGCCATCTGGCCGGACCGTTTGTCTCCCTGCCCCTGACCAACTCGCTCAATCTGCGCACAAGTGCCTTGCTGGGGCTGACAGAGGCCTCGCCGGATGTCACCTTCCGCCTCTTTCTGACGCAGGACTTCTGAGGCGTCACAAGCCTCTCGCCTCTTGCGCGCCATTACGGTAAACCTGATGTTAAGCGAGAAGAAGGACGGGTAGGTCCGCGATGGAACGGGACACAAAAATTGCCCTCGCCGGGGCAGCCATCGCCAAACGCGAACGGAAGCGGCAAGAACATGCCGTATCTGGTGGCAGAACCGAGAAGGGGAATCTCATGCGCATGTTGTTCGGTATCTTCCCGCTACTGGTCATACCGGTAGCGCTCTACAATCTTTTGGCCCTTGGCTTTGGCGGCCCGATGGAAACCGCCAATGAATTTGGGGAAATCGTCCGGTCGGAGACTGCGCCGATCCTGGAATTGTTGAACGGTAAATTCGTGGGCTTGCCGATGATTTCGGGGGTCGACTGGATCCTTACCAAGGGCGACGCCATCCTGCTGCTGGCCGTGGTCTTCCTGTTTCTGGAAATCCTGAAATCCACCTCGACCGGCACATCAACCATCATGAATCATGCCGTATCGATGATCCTGTTCATTGTGTGCCTGATCCAGTTCCTGTTGTTGCCGAACTTTGCGACATCCACATTCTTCATCCTGATGTCGATGACATTGCTGGATGTGTTGGCGGGGGTTGTCGTCACTATCGTCTCAGCACGGCGCGACTTTGGTGTGGCAGGGGACATCTAGCCATCTCTCACCCCTGATGTGCAAAAGGCCTGCCGCGGGGCAGGCCTTTTGAACTTCAAGGATCAGTCTTTGCTGTACAAATCCGCCAGCTGCTTCTGAATCGCCGCCATCTGGGCCTGCATATTGGCCAGCGCCTCAGCCTGGTATTCCATCATCGGGTTCAAGGAGGCACGCTCCTCATTCTGCTGATGTGTCGAAGCAGACAAGGTGGGCATGAACATCTTCATGGCCTGTTCGAACATCGCCATATTGCGTTTGGCCTGCTGTTCGAAAAGATGCATCGGATTGGCGGCCTTGCGCCATTCCTTCTGGGAATCGGCAAAGCTGTTCATCGACATTTCCAGAAAGGACGGCAGGAAGGTCTGCGCGCCGCCACCATAAAAACCGATCAGCTGGCGCAGGAAATTCAGCGGCAGAGCCCCTTCGCCCTTGGTCTCATGCTCGAAAATGATCTGGGTCAATACCTGACGGGTCAGGTCTTCACCAGATTTCGCGTCGCGAACTTCAAAGTTGCGGCCCTCACGGACAAGCTCCGACAAATGATCCAGCGTCACATAAGAAGATGTCGACGTGTCATAGAGACGTCTGTTCGCATATTTCTTGATGATGATGACATCATCAGATCCGTTACCCTTGGCCATATCCTACCCTCTGCTCTCACTACAGGAGAAGCAATATTTGTGCTATGCAACATAATCTTGCACAATTTCGGCCTTCGACCAATGCGCTATTGCTAATAACGCACCAGAGCGGCTAGCCTTTTTCCTGCACACATAGCGGGAGGACACGCAATGACTAGGACAGTTCTGGTCACTGGTGGCACGCGCGGCATTGGCCGGGCGATCAGTGAGATGATGAAACACAAGGGTTATCAGGTTGCCGCAAACTATGCCGGCAATCAGGAGGCCGCGGAGGCCTGCGCCAAGGAACTTGGTATAAAATGCTACAAGTTTGATGTTGCAGACTATGATGCCGTCACAGACGGGCTGGCCGCCATTGAGAAAGATCTCGGGCCGGTTGATATCCTGATCAACAATGCCGGCGTCACACGGGATGCACCCTTTCACAAGATGAGCCGGGAGCAGTGGCAGCAGGTGATTGAAATCGACCTGACCTCAGCCTTCAATTGCACTCGCCAGGTGTGGGAAGGCATGCGCGACCGCGGTTTTGGGCGCGTCATCAATATCTCTTCCATCAATGGACAGAAAGGCCAGTTCGGACAGGCCAACTATTCCGCCGCCAAGGCAGGCCTGATTGGCATGACCAAAGCTCTCGCCCAGGAAGGTGCCAAGAAAGGCATCACTGTTAACGTGGTGGCTCCTGGCTATATCGACACGGAAATGGTTCAGGCGGTGCCGGAAAAGGTTCTGGAAGGCATCATCTCGACGATACCTGTCGGCCGCCTTGGCAAGGCCGAAGAGATCGCCTCGATGTGCGCCTATCTCGCCAGCGATGAAGCAGCCTTCATCACCGGCGCGACAATGACCGTGAATGGCGCGCAATATATTGCGGGCTAAACGCTCAAAATGATCTTGCCGAAATGCTTCTGACTAGCCTGATGGACAAAGGCAGAAGCAATTTCGTCAAGCGGGAACGTCTTGTCCATTACCGGCTGGATGTCATTGGCTTCGATCGCAGCGATCATGTCTTCCTGATGGCGGCGCGATCCGACCGTGATGCCGGACAGGGTAATGTTCATCGAGAACAGGGCCGCTGTCGGCACCTCACCTGATACACCGGTCAGCACACCAATCAGCGAAATATGCCCGGCCGGGCGGCATGCGGCGATGGATTGCGCCAGCGTTTCGGGCCCGCCAATCTCGACGACTTCATCCACACCGCGTCCGCCGGTCAGCGCCTTGGCCTTTTTGCCCCATTCCGGCGTTTCCTTGTAATTGATGACATGATCCGCACCGAGTGCCTTCAGGCGCTCCAGCTTTTCATTTGACGAGGACGTAGAAATCACACGGCACCCAGCGGCCTTCGCAAACTGAAGCGCAAAGATCGAGACCCCGCCAGTGCCTTGGGTCAGCACCCAGTCACCGGGTTTGACTTTTGCCTCCACCATCACGGCCCGCCAGGCGGTCAGCGCGGCACAGGGCAGCGTCGCGGCCTGCTCGTATGAATAGCCTTCCGGAATACGCGTGAATGCCGTCTCCGCAGCGGCAACATATTCAGCAGCAAAGCCATCTGTCCCATCACCCGGCACAGCGCCAAAGCCTGCAGCTTCGATTTCACCGGACTGCCAGTTCGGGAAGAACAGGGAAACGACCTTGTCGCCTTCCTTGAAACGCGTCACCCCTTCGCCAACAGCGACAACATCTCCGGCACCGTCAGACATCGGAATACGTCCATCGTCGGTCGGAATGCCGCCCATGATGACGGCAAAGTCATGATAGTTCAGACTGCTGGCCCTGATGCGGACCAGGATCTCGCCCGGTCCCGGCGTTGGTTTTTCACGATCTTCAAGAACGAGATTACCCGGACCACCGGGCTTTTTGACGGCTGCAACTTTCATCTGTTTCCTCCTGACTTTTCCATAAGGGACTTATCCCATCCCTACGGAAGTCAAGCGGAAGAGAGGTCAGTCTGCGGTTGACGCAAGGCGAGCATCCCTTAGCGCCTTCCGACGTACCTTTCCCGCATCATCGCGCACCGCCTCCGCAACATATTCAAAACTCTTCAGGATCTTGTAGCGAACGAGCCGATCCGACAGATGCGCCTGCATGGCGGCTTCGTCCACAGCGCCTTCGGGGCGATCAATGATCGCGTGCAGACGCGCGCCCATATCCTCATCCGGCAATCCGATCACGGCAGAGGACCTCACACCGGGATATGCCTCAATCGCCGCTTCAACTTCTGCCGGGTAGATATTCGCGCCGCCGACGAGGACCATGTCAGACAGGCGATCCGTCAGGTAAAGATAGCCGTCTTCATCCATCCAGCCCATATCTCCCAGACTCTCCCAGCCGCCTTCAATGGCGCGCGCTTCCGCGCCGATATAGCGATAGGTCGTGCCAGCGCCGTCCAGCGGGCGCAGGAAGACTTCGCCAATCTCGCCGGGCGGGACGATTTCGCCAGCCTCATTCACGATCTTCATTTCGCAGGACTCGACCGGCCGACCGACTGAACCCTTGTGCTCCAGCCATTCCGTGCCTTGAATCGTTGTAGAGCCCTGGCCTTCCGTACCGCCATACAGCTCCCAGATCACTTCGGCGCCAAGCCATTCGATATAGGCTTCCTTCAGCCAGGCCGGACAGGGTGCAGCGAGGTGCCACAGCGCAACCAGGCTGGAAAGGTCATACTTTGCACGGATGTCTTCCGGCAGACCCCAGATACGGCGCATCATGGTCGGCACCATATAGGCTACATTGACCTTCAAACGCTCAATCACCGCCAGTGTCTTCTCCGGGTCAAAGCGCGTGGTGACAGCGACGGTGCAGCCCTTGAACAGGGCAATCATGGCCCAAAGGAACGGCCCATTGTGGTAAAGCGGCCCCGGGATCAGCATGGTGCCCTGAAGGGGAATCTCCAGATACGGAATGTCCGGGTCCCAGACCGCCGGCAGCTTGGAAACAATCAGTTTGGGCCGACCGGTTGAGCCGCCGCTCGTCATCGCCTTGATCGAACTGGCAGTCACCTCGGGCAGCGCCTCATCAGAGAGACCTGCATCGGGTTCAAAGCCTTCCGGTATGGAGGGGAGAGGATCATACTCCCCGGCCTGAACCCCTACGACAATGCGTGGTTTGCCAAGTTCAATGATCTGATCACGTTCCAGTTTCGGGAGGCGCGCAGAGACCGGCTGCGGGGTCGCGCCAAGTTTCCAGGTGGCCAGGCAGGCTTCGAAAAACTCGATGCCATTGGGCAGGGCAATTGTGACGAAATCATCCGCCTGCACACCAAGCGACTGATAGGCGCGCGCCAGTCTGTTGGTACGCCTTTCCAGATCGGCCCAGGTGGTGGAGGCACCTTCATGGTCAATTGCGACCCGGTCACCCTGCTGGTCTGCCCAATGGGCAACGATTCTAGAGAGAGATATTATGGCCACTTAGTCTGTTCCCTTTTATTTTTATATGTCGGCGCGCTTGAGGAGGCGTTGAAATCCTTCCCAGAACTCCTGCCTGCGATCATCCGTCTCCATAAGGATTTCATGCATCGCGCCTTCGATGGTGACATGCTCGCAATCGGGCAGGCGGGCGCAGATTTTTTCATGGGAGGCATTGTCCACCAGCTGCTCTTCGGCCGCCGATGCCACAAAGACCGGAATGGTGACTTCCTTTAAAATCTTTGGCTTGGAGAAAGTTGTCAGAATATCCAGCGATGCACCAAGCCAGCCCCAGGTGACCGGGCCGAGTTCCAGATCCGGCCGGGCATCAATCAGGGCACGTTGCAATTGCCAGCGTCTTTTGTCATGCGTTACGATATTGGTCTCAAAGGTCTCCGCGGGTCCCGGCTGAATGGCGTAATCGCCAGACCGCCCGGTCGCCCTCATGGCCCAAACCAGGTAGCGCATACCCAGAAAGTGAGACTTCAACCCCCACATCGGCGCGCAAAAGGCCGCAGCATCCACTTCCACCAGCTTTTGCGAAATCGCCGCCAGCGCAATGGCACCGCCCATCGAATGCGCCACGGAGACGTACGGCCGGGGCAAATGATCCTGTAATTGTTTTAGCCCGCCTTCCAATGCACCCATAAAGGTCTCGAACCGGTCAATGTGGCCCTTTCGGGTATCGTCGAGCAGGCGTTCTGACAGACCCTGGCCCGGCCAGTCCAGAATGACCACGGCAAATCCCATCGACTGCAGCTCTCGCCCAACCTCAAAATATTTTTCTATAAACTCTGTGCGCCCTGGGCAGACAATCGCTGTGCCGCGTGGATCGGACTTTGACAGCGCGGGTGCGATACAGGCGCGCAAATTCCGCCCGGCACTGCCTTTGAACCAGATAATCTCGGCCCCTTGCGGGGGTGGGTTACCAGGCACACCCACAAAGGCTTCGCTCTGATTGAAACTCTCTGAGGGCATTGTACTGCCTGTCCTGTCAAAATAAAGGCCGTCCGAAGGTTTCCCCCGGACGGCTCATTATATCAAGTGACTGAGTCCTGTACGGATCAGGCAAATTTTTTCATGAGGCTCTGCAGCTGCATGGCAACGGACATGTCGCCTTCAACTTTCAGCTTACCCTGCATGAAGGCCATGGTCGGGTCCATAGCGCCTTGGGCGATTTTCACGAAATCGTCCCAAGTGACCTTGATCGTTGCGTCGGCATCACCGTCGGAATTGTCTGCTTTGCCAGCTGCGCCGTCGATGAAGAGCTTGCCAACATCACCAAAGTCAAACTTCACTTTTTTGGTAAAATCGCCGCCCGGTTCTACGGCAGAATCTGCTTTGGCTGTGAGTTCTGCGAGATCCATTGAATTCCTCCTTGAATGGACTTGGCCTTGATAAAGCAGACCCCAGCCGTGGAAAGCAAGAGCCTGATTGAGAATATAACGTGAAACTGACTCTTGCGTCACTTTCTCTGTAGAACTCACTCACCCCTCAAAAACACCTTCTTGACCTCGCGCTAGGGAAGCGTGGAACCTGCGCGAATGAGTTGGGAAAAATCGATTGAAGAGCTTCGCCGTCGTGAAAGACTGGCGGAGAAAATGGGAGGCGAAGAGCCTGTCTCCCGCCAGCGCGGCCGCGGGAAACTGACGGTTCGCGAACGTGTGGCCTTTCTGGCTGATCCAGGCACCTTCCACGAAATCGGCAAGATTGCCGGCCTTGCCACCTATGGCGCAGATGACGAGTTGGAGAGCTTCACGCCCTCCACATCGGTCACCGGCCGCGCAACCCTTAATGGCCGTCCTGCAGTTATTCTGGCGGACGATTTTACGGTGCGCGGCGGTGCCTCGGATGCCTCGATCTGGCAGAAAATGGTCCAGATGATCAAAATGGCCGCCGAATATCGGATGCCGCTGGTTCAGATGATTGACGGCACGGGCGGGGGTGGCTCCGTAAAATCGCTGGAAAAGGACCCGCGCACCTACATCCCGGAAACACCGGGCTGGGACGCGATCGTACATGGTCTGACGCAGGTGCCGTTCGTCTCACTGGCGCTTGGCCCCTGCGCAGGCATGGGCGCCGGACGGGTGGCTGCCAGCCATTTCTCCGTCATGGTCAAGGACCTTAGCCAGGTCTTCGTGGCCGGCCCGCCTGTGGCGATTGCGCTTGGTGAGAACGTGACCAAGGAAGAGCTGGGCGGCTGGAAGATACAGGCGCAGAACGGCACTGTGGACAATGTGGTCGACAGCGAAGCCGAAGCCTTTGAGACCGCGCGGCGCTTCCTGTCCTATCTACCCGGCTCTGTTCACGAGCTGCCGGAACGGACGCCCCCGACGGACGACCCCAAACGCCGCGAAGACAGCCTGATGTCTGTCGTGCCGACGGACGGGAAGACACCTTACAAACCCCACAAGATCATCGAAGCGAGTGTCGATCAGGGCAGCTTCTTCGAGATCGGCCAGGTCTGGGGCCGTGGCATCGTCACCGGGCTCGCCCGGATCGACGGCTATCCGGTCGGCATCATGGCGGGCAATCCCTTCTTCCTGGATGGCGCCTGGACAGCAGATGTCTGTGACAAGGTCACCCGGCATATGGACCTCTGCTCGCAATTCCATTTGCCCGTGATCCACTTTGTCGACTGCCCGGGCTTTGCCGTCGGCGTGAAGGCGGAGACTGCAGGTGTGACGCGCGCCGGCGTACGCGCGATGACGGCCGTTTATCAGGCAGACGTGCCGGTCTGCTCCGTCGTCATCCGCAAGGCCTATGGCCTGGCAGGGTCTGCCATGATGAATCAGAGCCGTACCAAATGGCGCTATTGCTGGCCAAGCGGGGATTGGGGCAGCCTGCCCATGGCGGGCGGTATCGAGGCAGCCTTCCGAAAGGAACTGGCCGAAGCCGAGGACCCGGATGCGCTGAAGGCTCAGCTCTACAAGAAGTTCGATGCCATTCGGTCGCCTTTCCGAACGGCGGAATCCTTCTATGCAGAAGAGATCATAGACCCAAGAGACACAAGGCCCTTGCTCGTCGACTTCATCCACCACGCCTGGCGCACGCTGGAGCCTGGCGAGCGCAAAATTGGTTTCAGACCCTGAGACGACCCTTATGCCAGTACCCCCGGAATATCTACGCGTCGGCGAATTCTTCACGGACTTCCTGCTCCGCGTAAAAGCTGAATGTATGCTGACCAGCCGGCATCAGGCCTATACCTGCATGCAGGCGGTCATCACCGTGTTCCGTCGCCGCCTTACCCCGGAGCAAGTGATCCGCTTTGTGCAGATCCTCCCGCCCGTTGTCGGAACAATCCTGGTAGATGGTTGGACGCCGGAAGAGTTCACAACCCGATGGGGCAGCCGCGAAAACCTGACGGCAGAGGTGCGCCGCTTCCGACATGATCACAATCTGTCCACTGACTCGACAATTACAGATGTCGCCAAAGCCATTCGCGCAACGATTGGAGATGAAGCGCTGGACAGCTTTCTCGCAGATCTCGGCCCTGACGCACAGGCCTATTGGCGAATCTAGGCAACCAGCGCACTCCCGCCCGATTTCCAGCCTTATCTTGCCATGATGTAAGGTTTCATGTGGTATCAAGCATCCATGTGGAGGGACGAGATGAAACACACGATACCTGTCATAGCCTGCGCGATGCTGGCGCTTGCGGCCTGCGGCGGTCCGAATAGCGACGTGCCGGAGCGCGCCATGTCTGCGCCATCTCCTGCGCCGGTCGCGCAACAGGATATGGCTTTTGAGCGCAGCCCCTCCGGTGGAGACGGCGCACCTGTGGAAGAAGCTGCACAGCAATACATCGCCTATTCCCATTCTCTGGGTCTTCGCCTGCCGGTCAAATCAATTGAGCCCGTGATGGATGGCCATGTTGCCGCCTGCAATGCAGCGGGCCCAAGCAAATGCATCGTGACGAATTCTTGGTATAATTCGTATTCCGACGATGAAGCCTCTGGCTCACTTCAATTGCGCGCAACACCGGACTGGATCGAGTCCTTTCTGAAAGGCGTCGACGAAGAGGCCGAGGCGGCAAATGGTGAAGTCACCAACCGCCAGACAACTGCGGAAGACCTGACCGTCTCAATCATTGACACCGATGCCCGCCTGAATGCCCAGCAGACCCTGCAGCGCCGTCTCGAAGACCTGCTGGCAAATCGTGAAGGTGAACTGGGAGATATTCTGGCCACAGAGCGCGAACTCGCACGTGTGAATGGAGAGATCGACTCGCTCAAATCTTCCCTAAAGGCGCTGATGCTGCGCGTTGAGATGAGCCGACTGGACATCAATTACGAAACCAAGCGCAATCCAGTGTCGCAAAGCGCCCTGTCGCCCATCGCAAATGCGTTCGGAGATTTCTTCTATAATCTCTCAGGGGCTCTGGCCGCCGTCATCACCGCCTTTGCGGTGGGTTTGCCCTGGCTGATCCTGATCGGTGTCTTCCTGTGGGTATGGCTGAAACTGATCTGGCCGCGCCTCCGCAAGAAGAAAGCGCCCAAGGCAGACTAATCAAGAAAGCCCCCGGATCGCGCCGGGGGCTTTCTTCAATTTCAGGCCTTAACAGCCACTTTCTTCTTTCCTGCCTTTGGTTTTTCCTCCGGCAACAGGAGGTGTGCGATCTCCTTCGGCACAATCATCAGCATTTCCTGCAGGGAATTATCCCACTCTTCCAGAATATCCTTCGCCCGCAGGGATTTGGTCCGCTTGAGGTGTTCCTCAATCAGGGCCCGCGCTTCGGCAATATGCTCGCCGGGCATGTCAGCCAGCGGATACCAGTCAATTGCATCCGGGTTGGCAACGCGGTCAAAGCGTTGCTCTGGATCCCAGATATAGGCTGCGCCGCCGGTCATGCCTGCGCCGAAATTATCGCCAACCGGTCCGAGGATCACGGCGCGACCTCCGGTCATGTATTCACAGCCATTGGCTCCGCAACCTTCAATGACCGTTTTCGCGCCTGAGTTTCTGACCGCGAAGCGAACGCCTGCTGCTCCGGAGGCAAACAACTTGCCCGCTGTAGCTCCGTACAGACACGTATTCCCAATAATGGCATCGCTACCTGCGCGGTGACGTTCTTTGAGGGGTGGTGCTACGACGATGCTGGCGCCAGAAAGGCCCTTGCCGACATAGTCGTTTGCATCACCAATCACTTCCAGCAAAAGCCCCTGAACGGAGAATGCACCAAGGGACTGGCCCGCTGAGCCCTCAAGACGGATATGCAGGCGGCCTTCCGGCAGGGCATGCATCCCGAATTTCTGTGTGATGGCAGAGCTGGAGCGTGCGCCGATGGCTCGCATTGTGTTGGCAACACCATATTCCAGCTGCATCTTCTCACCGCGCTCAAAGAAGGGCTCGGCGTCGCGCAGGATCTGGGCGTCCAGCGTATCCGGAACTTCTTCGCGGCGATTCGGCTGGTAGACAACCGGTGTGTCGCTATCGACCTGAACCAGCAGCGGGTTCAGATCGAGGTCATCAAGATGGGTGGATCCGCGGCTGACCTGTGTCAGCAAATCTGTGCGGCCAATCGCTTCGTCGAGGGATTTCAGGCCAAGGGAGGCGAGAATTTCTCGCACATCCTCAGCAATGAAGCTCATCAAGTTCACGACCTTTTCAGGAGACCCGGTAAAGTGCGCCCGCAGCGCCTCATCCTGCACACATACACCGACCGGGCATGTGTTGGAGTGACACTGGCGCACCATGATGCAGCCCATGGCAACAAGCGCCGCCGTGCCGATGCCATACTCTTCCGCGCCCAGCATGGCCGCGATTACAATGTCACGTCCGGTACGAAGGCCGCCATCCGTCCGCAGAGTAACTTTACCACGCAAATTGTTCAACGACAGGATCTGGTGTGCTTCGGCCAGGCCCAGCTCCCAAGGCAGGCCGGCATATTTGATGGAGGTTTGCGGGCTTGCCCCCGTGCCGCCCACACCGGCCGCGATGAGGATCAGATCCGCTTTGGCTTTCGCCACACCGGCGGCAACCGTTCCGACGCCAGATTGTGCGACCAGTTTCACACAGACGCGCGCTTCCGGGTTGATCTGTTTCAGATCGTAGATCAGCTGAGCGAGATCTTCGATAGAATAAATGTCATGGTGCGGCGGAGGCGATATCAGCGTTACGCCCGGCGTTGCATGGCGCAGCTTCGCAATCAGCTCCGTCACCTTGAAGCCCGGCAATTGCCCCCCTTCGCCAGGTTTTGCGCCTTGGGCGATCTTGATTTCAATCTCTCGACACTGGTTCAGATACTCCGCCGTCACACCAAACCGGCCGGATGCGACCTGTTTGACGGCAGAGTTCATATTGTCGCCATTCGGTAGCGGGCGGTACCGCGAGCGGTCTTCACCGCCCTCACCAGAGACAGACTTCGCCCCAATCCGGTTCATCGCCACGTTAAGTGTTCCGTGCGCCTCCGGACTCAAGGCGCCAAGGGACATACCCGGCGTTACAAACCGTTTGCGGATCTCATTGATCGACTGAACGCTCGACACTGGCACCGGCGCGCCAGCGGGCTTGAAGTCCAGCAAGTCACGCAACTGGATCGGATCACGCGAATGCACCGCCTCGACATATTTGCGATAGATGGAATAGTCGCCGCGATTACAGGCCGCCTGGAGCGTATGGATAAGGTTGCCATCCAGCGCATGTGGTTCCTCGGAGGCGCGCAGACGGTAGAAACCTCCGACAGGGAGAGACACAACATCCTCATCAAACGCTGCCTCGTGGCGCATCAGGGCATTCTCTTCCAGACCGGCCAGACCAAGTCCGGAGATCCGACTATTCATGCCGGGGAAGTAGTCCGCCACCAGAGCGCGCGAGAGGCCGAGCGCCTCAAAATTGTAGCCACCCCGATAAGACGAGACGACCGAGATACCCATCTTGGACATGATCTTCAGCAGGCCCGCCTCAATCGCCACCTTGAAGTTCTTTACACACTCATTCAGCGACATATCGCCAAACAGGCCGCGGCCATGACGATCTGCGATGATATCCTGTGCCAGATAAGCATTGACGCAGGTTGCGCCGACACCGACCAGCACGGCAAAATAATGCGTATCCAGACATTCAGCTGAACGAACCGTGATGGAGCAGAACGTACGCAGCCCCTGTGCGACAAGATGAGAGTGTACCGCGCCTGTTGCCAGAATCATCGGAATAGCAATCCGGTCTGCAGACTGCAAATGGTCTGTCAGGATAATATGCTCGCGGCCTTCACGTACCGCATCTTCAGCCTCCCGACGGATACGGCTCAGCGCATCTTTCAGTGCCGACCCGTCCCCGCGGGCATCGGCCTGATCGAACGTACAGTCGATCTCGGCTGTGCCGACGCCCAGTCGCTCAATCAGGCGTTCATACATGCCATTGGTCAGGACAGGGCTTTCCAACACGAAGACTTCCTGCTGGGACTTGTCCGTATCCAGCACGTTACCCAGATTTTTGAAGCGCGTTTTAAGGCTCATCACCCGTTCTTCGCGCAGAGGGTCAACCGGCGGGTTGGTCACCTGGCTGAAATTCTGACGGAAAAAGTGGCTCATCGGACGATAGGAGAAGGACAACACAGCTGTTGCCGTATCATCACCCATGGAGCCGATGGCTTCCTTACCCGTCTCCGCCATGGGTGACAGGATCATTTCCAGGGTTTCCAGCGTGTAGCCTGCGGCCGTCTGACGGCGCAGCAGGTCTTCCTTGTTGAACATCAGCGGCTCAGGGCCCGGGCCGATCTCCGGCTCCAGCTCCGTCACGGCCTTAAGCCAATCTTCATAAGGCGCCTGCTCAGACAGGAAGTCCACGATCTCGCGATGCTCGTAGAACTTGCCCGTTTTCAAATCCGCCGCGATGATGCCGCCTGCCGGAATCAGGCCGCGCTTGGCCACTTCATGATCGCCCAGTGGGCACATGCCGGTTTCAGAACCAACAGCAAGAATCCCGTCCGTCGTCAGCGCATAACGCAGCGGACGCAGGCCGTTACGGTCGAGACCTGCAATCGCCCAGCGGCCATCATAGGCCGCGATACCGGCCGGGCCATCCCATGGTTCCATCACGGAGTTGCAATAGTCATACAATGCGCGGTGCGCCGTCGGCATGATGGAATCGCGCTTCGACCATGCTTCCGGAATCAGCATGGCCTTGGCCATCGGCGCCGGACGTCCGGATTTACAAAGCAGTTCGAATACGGAATCAAGCGCGCCGGAGTCAGACGTGCCATCCGGGATCACCGGCTTCACATCATCAACATGCTCACCAAAGGCTTCCGAAACCATGCGGATTTCATGGCTCTTCATCCAGTTCTTGTTGCCGCGAACCGTATTGATCTCTCCATTATGCGCGATCATGCGGAAAGGCTGCGCCAGAGACCATTGCGGGAATGTGTTGGTGGAATAGCGCTGGTGATAGATGGCGAACGCGGAAACGAAGCGATCATCCCGCAGGTCAAGATAGAAATTGTCTATGTCCTGCGCCAGGAACATGCCCTTGTAGATCAGAGAGGCATGGCTGAGCGAGCAGACATAGAAAGACGGAATGGCGGCTTCGCGCGCACGGCGCTCAATCCGGCGGCGGCAGATATACAGCGCACGCTCCAAATCTTCCGGGCTGCGCCCCTTGGCATCCCGAAACATGATCTGTTCAATCGCTGGCCGCGTGTCCTTGGCCTTTTGCCCGATGACGGAGACATCCACAGGTGGCTGCCGCCAGCCATAGATATAGAACCCGAAGTGCAGCACTTCGGTTTCCACCAATGTCCGCGCAGCTTCCTGTGCGGCAAAGTCAGTGCGTGGCAGGAAGATCTGACCAACGCAGATCGGGTCATCTGTCGGATTATGACCGGTACGCGTCACATGCTCACGAAAGAAATCCTGCGGCACTTCCACACGGATGCCCGCACCATCGCCAGTCTTGCCATCGGCATCAACAGCACCGCGGTGCCAGACATTCTTCAGGGCCGCGATGCCCATCTCGACGATTTCACGCTTCGGCTTACCATCAAGGGAGGCAACCAGACCGACACCGCACGCATCATGTTCAAATGACGGATCATAGGCATGCGCATCCATCAGACGCTGGCGATTTTCTTCGTACTTTTTTACATAATCTGACATCTGACTACTCCGCAGCCACAGTTTCTGAACGAGCGGCGGCCCTCATGGCCTTGTGCATGGCCTCGGCCGCATCACGCCCATCCTTGATTGCCCACACCACAAGGGAGGCACCTCTGACGATATCGCCTGCCGCATAGACGCCCGGCAGGCTGGTTTCCATGGTCGCATAATCGACCCGTACAGCGCCCCAGCGGTTCACGGTCAGCGCCTCTTCTCCAAACAGTTCCGGCAGGTCTTCCGGATCAAAGCCGAGCGCTTTGATCACCATGTCCGCCTTCACATCAAAGCTTTCACCGGTCTTCACCGGGCTCTGGCGGCCAGAGGCATCCGGCTCACCCAGCTTCATGCGATTGGCACGCACAGCCTTCACCTTACCGGCTTTCGTATCCAGAATAGCTTCCGGGGAAGCCAGCCATTCGAAAACGACGCCTTCTTCTTCCGCATTCTGTACTTCACGCTGGCTGCCCGGCATATTGGCGCGGTCACGGCGGTAAAGACAGGTCACTTGCTTTGCGCCCTGACGAATCGCGGTGCGGACACAGTCCATCGCCGTGTCACCACCGCCGATCACGACGACGCGCTTGCCTTCGGCATTGAGGGCGCCGTCATCATAGGCCGGCACGGCATCGCCAAAGCCCTTGCGGTTGGACGCAGTTAGATATTCCAGCGCCGGATAGACGCCCTGCGCCCCGCTGCCCGGACATTTCAGGTCTTTCGCCGCATAAACGCCGGTCGCAATCAGAACCGTGTCATGCTCTGCGCGCAGCGTGGACAGGCTGACCTGTTCGCCAATACGCGTATTGAACTTGAAGGTAATTCCGGACTCTTCCAGCCGCTTGATCCGGCGTTCAACGACATGCTTCTCCAGCTTGAAGCCGGGAATGCCATAGACCAGCAGACCGCCGCCGCGATCATACGCGTCATAAACGGTCACCCGATAGCCTTTGCGGCGCAGTTGTTCCGCAGCCGCCAGCCCACCCGGGCCCGCACCAATGATGCCTGCGGACTGGGAGCGCTCTCGCGGCGGCTTGATCGGCGTGACCCAGCCTTCTTCCCAGGCCGTATCGGTGATGTATTTCTCAATGGAACCAATCGTCACCGTGCCATGACCGGATTGCTGGATTGTGCAGATGCCTTCGCACAGACGATCCTGCGGGCAGATGCGTCCGCAGATTTCCGGCATATTGTTCGTGGCAGAAGATACCTGCCAGGCTTCTTCCAGCCGGTTCTCGGCCGCCAGCTTCAACCAGTCGGGAATGTTATTTGAAAGAGGGCAGCCTTGCTGACAGAAGGGCACGCCGCACTGCGAACAGCGGGCCGCCTGCGCGCCAGCAGCTTCCTTGCTGAATTCAGCATAGATTTCCGCAAAATCGTCTGCGCGCGCTTTCGCCTCGCGCTTGTCCGGCATCTTGCGTTCGACATGCGTAAACTGCAGCATTCTTTCTGCCATAGGGGCACTCCTTAGTTCGGAGCATTGGCTTAGGGCCTCCAAGAAACAGCCGCAAGAAGATTCATCCCTAAAAATATCATAATGATATTAAATATGTGCATATTACCGACCCAAACAATACCCGCAATCCAAATTCAGTCATAATAATATCATATTGATATGATTAGAATGAGTGGAACTTGGCTCGAACTCGGTTACCCCTTTTTCATCCCATCCTCGTAGAGTTTGCTTATGTCGCTGTTGCAACTCGCCATCATCGCCTTGCTGCAGGGCACTACCGAATGGCTTCCCATTTCGTCCTCGGGCCACATTTTGCTGGCGGCCGATATGTTCGACGCCAGTCCGCGCGACGAACTTCTCATTAATGCCGTCTCAAATCTCGGCACACTGCTCGCCATGCTGATCTATTTCCGCAAGGATGTGGCCCTGGCGATTGGCGGCGGGTTTGAACTGGTGGCAAAGCCCTTTGCAGAAAACAAAACACTCTCGCATGGGGCAAGACTTGCCGCCTGCATTCTGGTGGCTACGCCCCTCGCCCTGCTGATTGCCGCTGGCTACGAGCACTTCCTGCCAGAAAGCCTGCTGCAGGATATGCGCAGCATCTATGTCGTTGCAGGCACGACCATATTCTTCGGCATTCTGCTCTGGTGGGCCGATGTCGCCGGGCCGCGTGAACGTACGGAAGAAGACATGACACTGTTGCACGCCTTCCTGATCGGCACGACACAGGCGGTCGCCGCGCTACTGCCCGGCACCAGCCGGTCCGGCATCACCATGACGGCCGCGCGTGCGCTAGGTTACGAACGCACCGAAGCGGCGAGGTTTTCCATGCTGATCGGAGCGCCCATCCTGGCTGCTGCCGGCCTCTACGGCGCGCTTGGCCTGATGCAGGCAGGTAGCTCTGCCTCCGCCCTTACCCTGCAGGATGGCCTGATCGTAACAGGCATTTCTTTTATTACAGGGCTCGCCTCGATCTGGGCGCTCATGGCGCTTCTGAAGCGGATGAGCTTCCTGCCCTTTGTTCTGTACAGATTCGCCCTGGGCGCCGTGCTGCTGCTCGGCTCCCCACTGGTCGGATTGTTCTAGAAAAACCTAGGCTTCAGACGGCTTGTGGAACTCGCCATAGGGGCGGAAGCGCCACAGATAAGACGGTACGATGGCCTCAACCGTTTCCAGCTCCGTAACGCCCAGATCCTTAAGTGTCAGGGCATCTTCAGCCACGACATTATCGGTCTTCATCAGTTCAACCTGATCACCCGTCAGCGGCGGGTCGCCCAGGAAGCCCCAGCTGAATGGCGGAATGTAGCGCCAGACCGCCGCCGTTACATAGCCGACGGGCTTGGCGATGAAGAAAGGCAGGCCGATCTTGAACCGTTTGCGGTCGATAATTTTGGTGATGAGATCATAGATCTCGTTCAGCGTATAGACACTTGGGCCACCCAGCTCATAGGTCTTGCCAGCCGTCGTCGCATCATCCACGGTGATCGCAATCGCCTCGGCTACATCCCCGGCATAGACCGGCTGGAAGCAGGACTTGCCGCCACCAATAGATGGCAGGATCGGAAGGAAGCTCATCGGCATGGAGCTGGCCATCGTTGCAAAGCGATTAAAGAATTCATCTTCCGGCCCGAAAACAACGGACGGCCGCAGGATCGTTGCCGTCGGCACAGCTTTGCGCACAGCCTCTTCGGCTTCCGCTTTGGTGCGGGCGTAGTCAGACTTGGACTCGGCGTTGGCACCAATCGCAGACATCTGCACGAAACGCGTAATGCCCTTTTCTGCGGCGACCTCCGCCAGCAGAGCCGCGCCATCGCGTTGGGCCGCTTCAAAGCTTTGCGCACCCTTTTCAAACAGGATGCCCACCAGATTGACCACAGCGTCAGACCCATCCAGGGCGCGTTCAATCGAATCACGATTGCGGATATTGGCCTGAACAATGTCTACCCAGCCAGGTGTACCGGCGAGACGAACGTCTCCAGCCGTGTTCACATGGCGGCAGGCAACGCGGACACGCCATCCCTTTTTCACAAGCTCGCGCGCAGCGTAGCGCCCGATAAAGCCCGATCCGCCGAAAACCGTTACCAAGCCTTTGGTCATCTTGAGCATTCTCTCATGGCGGCCGCGGCCGCAATAAACTGATTGCCGCCTTTGACCATACACACCCCGGCCTGTCTACACGGGCTGTGCGGGCCAATGATCGCAGCCTGCAAATTATCCTGCCTGAGGGGCAAACCAGTCGCGAAATGCTTCCCGTTCGGCCTCTGTCATGTGGATGCCCAGTTTTGAGCGCCGCCACAAAATGTCGTCTGCCGAGGCGGCAAACTCTTCACGCCTCAGATAGCACACTTCGGCTTCGGTCAGGCCGGCCCCGAAAGCCCGGCCGAGATCGGCCTCAACAGCTGCATCGCCCAGCAAGTCTTCCACCCGCGTGCCATAGGCCCTGGCGAGGCGCGACAGCAGGGCCGGGTCCAGCCCCGGATAGCGCAGGACCAATCCGTCAACATATTCCCGGAAATGACCACCCGGTATATCCCCCCCGGCAAATGCGCACCGCGCGTCCAGGAACGCTTCATATTCGGCAAATCGTCTTTCAGCTCAGCCAGCGCATGCTCTGAAAGCTCGCGATAAGTCGTGATCTTGCCACCAAAGACAGACAGGATCGGCGCGCCGTCCTCTGCTTCGCGCTTCAGAACATAGTCGCGGGTCACTTTTGAGGCATTTACGGCATGATCATCATATAGCGGACGCACGCCGGAATAGGTGCCGACGACATCAGCTGGCGTGATCGCCTTCTTGTAATACGCGCTCGCCCCCTTGCACAGATAGGCGATCTCTTCCGGGGTGATCTCCACCTTGTCGCGATTGGCCTCATAGGGCACGTCGGTTGTGCCGATCAGCGTGAACTCCCCGCGCTCATAAGGAATCGCGAACATGATGCGGCCATCGCCATTCTGGAAGAAATAGGCATGATCGCCATGATGCCAGCGCGGCACGATGATGTGGCTGCCTTTGACAAGACGCAAATGCGGCTTCTCCGGCGCTTCACCATCAAGACCCAGCACATCATCCACCCAGGCCCCGGCCGCATTGACGACCGTTCGGAATTGGCGCGTCTCCTTACCCTTAGGGCCTTGCAGCACAGCCTCCCAATAGTCCGCATGGCGTGTCAAAGAGGTACAGGCCGTGCGCGTCATGATTTCTGCGCCGCGTTTCCTTGCGTCCACGGCATTCAGCACGACCAGGCGGGAATCCTCGACCCAGCAATCTGAGTATTCAAACGCCAGGCGGTATTGGTCTTTCAGCGCGTCCAGTTTACCCGTCGATTTGCGGCGCAGCACCTTGGTCGGCGGCAACAATTTACGCCCGCCCAGATGATCATACAGAAACAGGCCGAGCCGGATCAGCCAGGCCGGACGCAATTCCTTGTGATGCGGCAGCACAAAACGCATCGGCCAGATAATGTGCGGCGCAGCCCGCAGCAGCACTTCCCGCTCGATCAGTGCCTTGCGGACAAGCGCGAAATCATACTGTTCAAGGTATCTGAGGCCGCCATGGATCAGCTTGGTACTGGCTGAAGATGTATGCTGCGCCAGATCATCCTTCTCGCAAAGCACAACATCCAGCCCACGGCCCGCAGCATCCCGGGCAATCCCTGTCCCGTTGATGCCGCCGCCAATCACCAGAATGTCATGCATTGTCAGCCCTTCATCAGGCCAGCTGCCTTAAGAAGTTTGCCGGCTCGTAGCACGCGCTGCAGCTTGTGCTCTGACGACCGGTCACCCTTATTGGAGTCCGGGTGGAAGCGGCGGACATATTCGGCATAGCGTGCGCGGATTTCCGTCGGGCTTGCATCGCCCTCCAGGTCCAGCTCCTTCAGCGCCCGCAGCTGCAGGCCGCTGCGCCGATTGGAACTGGCGGCTTCGCCTCCGGCCACATCATCGACATCGAAGAATCGGCGGCCCGCCCAACGGCGCGGGTCCAGCTTTTCTGCGCCTTTCTGTCCAGCCATAGGCCCTGTACCAAACCGCCAAGTGCGCTTGTGGCCAAACCGCTCGGCGCGCGTAAACGCAGCCGCTTCGGCCTGAGACATGCCTTCAAAGAAATTGAAGCGCCGATTGTATTCGGCCGCATGCTGCTGGCAGAAATGGTGCTGCCCCTTGCCGCCGGGCTTTGGCGCAGGGTGAGTGCCTTCAAGGTCGCAGTCCTTGTGATCGCACACACGAGTCTTTTGTGCACGCGCTCGGGACGCCTCATCCTTGGGAGGCTTAATCCGCATATCTTTGAACTTTACGCGGTAGGAAAATGGATCGCTATCTGACATGACCCAATATCATAAGGAGACCCCGTTAAAGATGCCACAACCAAACGACAGGTTATCGCGAATTCGTGACATTCTGACCGAGGCTTTTGCCCCTGTTTCCCTGGAAATCACCGATGACAGCGGAAAACATGCAGGTCATGCAGGCGCCCGCCCGGAGGGCGAGACCCATTATACGGTGAGAATCAGCTCCGCCGCATTTCAGGGATTAAGCCGTGTCCAGATGCAGCGCGCTGTTCTGACGGCGCTGAAACCTGAATTTGATACCGGCCTGCACGCACTCGCCTTACACGCGAATTCGGCATAAATCCTGAAAATTTCTTACCAAATGGGAACCGCCTGACGAATCACTCGTTTCCTCCTCAACCGTCGAGGAGAACGGGTGATGATGGTACGGAATATGATGATCGCCGCCGCGATTGGCGCAATGACCGCAGGATCTGCTGCAGCTGAAGGCCCCAGTGCCGGAAAGCAGCAAGGCATGCTCCACTGGATTCGTGACACTGTCTGCACATCTGGGCGCGAGATTGTTTTCGTGCCTGTCTCAACAGACGTTAAGACACGGCACAAAACGTGGGCCGTGATAGCAATGGACGACCCAGAGCCGGATTCGGCTCATATCGTCACAACTCAGGAAAAATCCTGGCTTAAAGCAAATGGATGCGATGCTGATCTGTCACCGCAAGTCCACATGGCCAAGCATGAAGAAGAATCAGGCGGTCTCGATCTCTGAGATATTGAGACCCGTGACCTGATTACGCTGGCGGCGCAGGATGTTGAACCTGTACCCATGGAAAACAAAGCTCTGCCCGGGCTCCGGTATGGTTTGCGCCTCGTGAATGACGAGTCCCGCCACGGTCACAGCCTCTTCATCCGGTAGATTCCACCCGGTCGCCCGGTTGAGATCCCGGATTGGCACCCATCCATCGACATTGACAGAGCCATCTTCCTGCGGGCGCACGCCCTGTACGGCAACGTCATGCTCGTCATGGATGTGGCCCACAATCTCTTCCAGAATATCTTCTAGCGTGATCAGGCCCTGCAATTCGCCATATTCATCAACGACCAGAGCAAAATGGCTGCGCTTCTGCAGGAACGCATCCAGCTGATCCTGCACCGGCGTCGTTTCCGGCACGAACCAGGGCTTGCGCAGGATGGAATCGACATCTAGCGCTGATAAATCCCCGCCCTGGGCCATCGCCGCGCGCAGCAGATCCTTGGCATGCAGAATGCCGACAATCTCTTCCTTTTCGCCACGATACAGCGGCAGACGCGTATGCGGGCTGGCCAGGGCCTTCATCACCAGCTGACGTGGATCGAGATCAGCGTTCAGCATCTTGATGTTCTTGCGGTGGATCATGACGTCTTCGACGGTCAGTTCCTTCAGATCCAGCGCGCCGACAAGGCGCAGCCGGTCTTCAGCGGCCACGCCGCCCTCAGACGCATGCAGATCAATTGCGCCGCGGATTTCCTCCTCCGCTGTCGGCGTCGCGTCTGGATCACCGAGGCCCAGTATCTTCAACGTCGTACTAACGATGAACTGGATAATGTTCACGATCCAGGAGGCAACAAAGACAAACGCCCCTATCGGGCGGGCCACACTCATCGCCATCGTGTCGGTGCGCGTGATGGCATAGGTCTTTGGCAGGACTTCCGCAAAAACCAGAACCAGCACCGTCATCACGGCCGTCGCCATGGCCAATGCCAGGCCGCCTTGGCCGAACAGGGCGGTAAACAGGGAAGTCGCCAGAACAGAGGCCAGGATATTGACCAGATTGTTGCCCAACAGGATGGCACCAATCAAATTCTCGCGCTTGGCGATCAGCTTATTCACCGCCTCTGCGCGCTTGTCGCCCTCCTTCTCCAATTGGTGCATGCGCGCACGTGATGCCGCCGTCAGGGCCGTTTCCGACCCCGAAAAGAAGGCGGACATGCCGAGAAGCACAAGAATGGCGATGATATAGCCAGCAATCATTTCGTTTAACCCAAGCCTGGTGCCTTAGCCTTCAAGCAATTCTGCCCGAAGGAATGTTTCAACAGATGCGAGATCCGCATCCTGATGGATATAGGATTTGCCAATGCCGCGCGCGAGAATCAGCGGCACACGGCCTGCGCTCGCTTTCTTGTCCTGCTGCATCAGGTTCACCAGCCGGGCCGCCGTATATGGCCCGCCCTGCTTGCCGGGAATGACAGATTGCAAACCGGTTGCCTCAAGATGCGCGCGAACCCGGATAGCATCCTCTGCTGGCGTAATGCCCTCGGCAGCGCCATAGCGGAAGGCCAGCGCCATGCCGATGGCGACCGCCTCACCATGCAGCAGATCCGGCGCATAGCCATTTGCCGCTTCCAGCGCGTGCCCGAATGTATGGCCCAGATTCAGCAAGGCCCGCACGCCGGTTTCCCGCTCATCCTCGGCCACAATGGCCGCCTTGGCCCGGCAGCTGGTCGCAACAGCCTGCGCGATGGCATCCGGTTCCAGTGCAAGCACGGCCTCGCCATGCGACTCCAGCCAGGTGAAGAAGTCCTCATCATTGATCAGGCCGTATTTCACGATCTCCGCATAACCGGCTCTCAACTCCCGCCTGGGCAGGGTTTCCAGAAGCTCGGTATCCGCAATAACAAGACGTGGCTGGTAGAAGGCACCGATCAGATTCTTGCCGCGCGGTGTGTTCACGGCGGTCTTACCGCCCACGGAAGAGTCGACTTGCGCCAGCAGCGTTGTCGGCACCTGCACAAAGCCCATGCCGCGCTTCATAAGGCTGGCCGCCAGGCCTGTAATGTCGCCGATCACCCCGCCGCCCAGCGCAATCAGGATGTCGCTGCGGTCTGCGCTGTTTTCCAACAGCCAGTCGAGAATACCTTCCAGGTTGCTGAAGGATTTCGTCTTCTCACCGGGCGGCAACGCTTTCCAGTTCGTGGAGATGCCCGCTGGACGCAGGGCCTCATCCAGACGGTGGCGATGCAGACGCTCCACCGTTTCATCCGTCAGCACAAAGACGCGCGGACGCTTCAGCATGGCAGACAGGCGCTCGCCCAACTGGTCCAGTGCGCCATGGCCCACCAGAATATCATAGCTGCGGTCTGCGAGTTCTACGGTAACTGTCTCTGTCGCAGGGCGTGTCACAGTCAGTCCGGTTTCCATGTTTGTAAGGCCTTGTAGATGGCGTTAACCGTATTGATGTGCGGTCCGTCCTTGGACCGCACAACCAGGTCAGCCTGGGAATAGATAGGCTCGCGTTCGGCAAGCAGGTTCGTCAGCACGGCCTTGGCATCAGGCCGTTTCAGCAAGGGGCGCGTATCACGTTTCTGCACACGGCGCCAAAGCGTCTCAAGATCAGCATTCAGCCAAACCGTGACAGCATTCTGCCGCATCAGGGCGCGCGTCTCATCATTCAGATACGCCCCGCCGCCTGTCGCCAGCACATGCGGCGGCAGCGTCAGCAAACGTTTCAGCACCTGATGCTCGCCGCGCCGGAAGTCTTCTTCGCCATGTAGGGTGAAGATGTCAGAGATGGACAGGCCAGCCGCCCTCTCGATCTCCGTGTCACTATCATAGAAATCCCGGCCCAGCTTTTCGGCCAGACGGCGGCCTACGGTGGACTTTCCAGCCCCCATCAGACCGACAAGCGCGATGGTCCGCGACATATAGGGCAATGTCGCGCCGGCAGATCGTGCAGGACTATCGGTATCAGATGGCATTCTGGACTTTCGTACTATGTTCAGTTCTTGTCCTATAGTCGCAACGACGCGTTCGCAATCGAACGCTGTAGAACTGTATCAAGGGGTATATAGGCATGCGCAAGTTTCTGATCCTTTTAGCCATTGTGGCAATACTTGTGCTGGGGGCGCTCTGGTGGCTGGGCGGGAAGGCCGAAAAAGGCAAACCGGCACCGGGCGAAGTACGGATTGAGGTGGAGAATGTCCTTTAAACAGGGTCTTGCCGCAGCGGTCGGCCTGATGCTTGCCACCCTGCCTGCTGCTGCACAGATTGAGGATTCTGGCCTCGAACTGGTGAATCCGTGGGGGATGAGCTTTCTGGAAGCCGGAGAGCCCTCCCTCCCAACGGATATGTGGGCCGCCTCCAATGCAGATGATTTGCTGCCCTTGATGCGGGACGTGCGCACACGGGGGCTGACCCCGGCTGAGCGCACCCTGATGCGGCGCATGGCCCTGTCACCGGCCCGTCGCCCGTCCGGCGCGCAGGAACCGCTGCTGAGGGCTGAACGCGCGCGAATCATGTTCGAGCTGGGAGAGGCCCGCGCCGCCGCTGCGCTGATGGCCCGGCTGGATGAGCCGCCACCAGGTCTCGATGCTGATGAAATTACAGCAGACCTGACCCTTGCCCTCGGCAATGAGGCCAGCGCCTGTAGCATGCTGTCCGACCTGGACCGCCAGGGCGATTACTGGGCCAAGCTGCGCGCCGTCTGCGCGGCCCTGTCCGGTAATACCGCTGGAGCTGAACTTGCCATCGAAATGGCCCTGTCCCAAGGCGTTGAAGATACCTGGCTTCTGAATGCCGTGTTCGCCGCTTCAGGTGAACTGCCGAACGCACCGGAAGCCAATTATCGCTCAGGCCTTGCGCTGGCAATCTCCACCAAGGCCAGGCTGGAACCGCCGGAAGACCCGCTGCCGGAGAATCGGCCAGACCTTGCCGCCGCCATGGCGGCCCGCGAAAGCCTGCCGCAGAACTTGCGCGTCAAGGCAGCCGGAATGGCCGCCGAAGCCGGCCTGATCAGCACGGCAGAATACCGCGCCCTGTTTGAAGACCTGCTGGCCAATCCGGACTTTACCCCGTCCGGCCCGCTGGAAACCGCGCTCTACAATATGCGCGATCCCTTCCTGCCCATGGCAGACCGCGCCGCCGGGCTTGTCGCCGCCCTGGAAGCGGCATCTGACTCTCCAGCGCATTTTATATCTGTCTCAAACCTGCTTCTGAAGGATATTGCTGCCCTGCCGCTGGATTCAGACACCGCGCCTTATGCCCTGGTCTTTGCGCGCGCTGCCATTGCCGCCGGTGACTTCGACATGGCGCATGACTGGACCACCGCCGACACGATGGAAGGTGCGCAGGAAGATGGCGGTTTTGACTCCACCTTCCTCAAAGCCCTCACCATTCTGGCGGGCGAAGAAACATCCGCCAGCACCATTGCCTATACCGGCGAGCGACTGGTCGAACAGGTCGACACAGATCAACAAAAACAGGCTGCAAACCGCTTGTTTGCCCTTTGGGCGGCGTTCGACATTCCTGTCCCCGCCAGCGGACGCCAATTGATGAAGGATATTGCCGAGGCAGAGTCCAAACCTGCCTATACACCGCCAGTCCTTGCCACGCTTGCTGCTGCCGAAGCCGGTGCGGCGGGCGAAGTAATCCTGTCCACGGTTGGCTACACCAATGGCGACCCGACCATTCTGCAACCTGTCGGCATGGTTTTGCTGCTGGAGGCTATCCAGCGAATCGACGCAGAGGACGCTGCCCGGCAATTGGCCCTGGAAGCTTCAGGATACTGGAAGATTGTGCAGTAGGCAGCGCCGCAACCGCCACGACATAGATGCGTTTCTGCGTTATGAGGAGCGCTCCTCACCCAGTCCCTGATACAAGAGGCCAGATGCCAGACCTCCTCGTCCCGACCGATATTGCCCACGTCATCCAGATCGCCATCGCGCCCGTCTTCATGCTGGCCGGTATCGGGGCGCTTCTGAATGTGATGACAAACCGGCTGGGCCGCGTCGTTGATCGTTGGCGCAAGATGGAAAAGGAATTGGAAGCTCAGGAAGGCGCGCCTTGCAAGGAACGCATTGCTCACCTTACCATCCTGGACAGGCGCATGGCCCACATCAACCGGGCCATTGCCCTGTCTACCCTCTCCGCCCTGCTGATCTGTATTGTCATCATTCTGCTGTTCACAGGCCAGTTATTGAGATTCCCGGTCGCCAGCATGGTGTCCATTCTCTTTATCGCATCTATGAGCGTGCTGGTGGGGAGCCTCTTGTCCTTCCTGCTCGAAATCCGCATTGCCAGCCGCATGCTGCGGGTTGCCCGCACCGTTTTGCGCCCAGGGGCCCCGCCACGCCACGGCCATCGCAAATCCTGAACTCTTCACCCCTTTTGAACACATGGCGGGCACAATGCCTTCATGTCAGACCGCCGCCGCATTGAAGCCTTTCTGGAAATGATGTCCGCTGAGCGCGGGGCCTCCGCCAATACGCTGGACGCCTATGGCCGCGACCTGCTGGACGCATCTGAGTTCTGCGGCGGAAAATTGTGTGATGCGGAAGATCGTGAATTATCCGTCTGGCTGGCCGATCTGGCAGGCCGCGGTCTTGCCCCCTCGACGCAAGCGCGCAAGCTGTCCGCCATCCGCCGCTTTTATCGTTTCCTGTTCGAGGAAGGCGACCGGCGGGATGACCCGACGGCCAAGCTGGACGGACCCAAGCCCGGTCGAGATGTGCCGGATGTGCTCTCGCGTGAGGAAATGACTCTTTTGCTGGAAACTTGCGAGGAGGATTTGCGCCTGCGCTGTCTCGTGGAACTTCTCTACGGGGCCGGGCTGCGCGCTTCGGAACTGGTTTCCCTGAAACTGGGCAGTCTGCCACGCCGCAAGGGCGCGCGCTGGGTCACGACCGACATCATCATTCGCGGCAAGGGAGGCAAGGAGCGCCTCTGCCCACTGGGCAAACCTGCCTTGCAGGCGCTGTCTGACTGGCTGGCAGTGCGTGAGGATCATCTGCCGGAAGGTTCCCTCGCCAGAGGCCGGGCAGAGCCGTTCTTGTTCCCTTCGCGTGGCAAGGCGGGCCATCTGACACGCCGACGTCTCGGGCAATTGCTGGAAGAACTGGCCATGAAAGCCGGCATTCGGACAGATCGCGTCCACCCGCACGCCCTGCGCCACGCCTATGCGACTCACCTTCTGATGGGCGGCGCAGACCTCAGATCCGTACAGACGTTGCTCGGACACTCGGATATCGCGACGACGCAGATCTATACGCATGTGCTGACGGACGAACTGGCCGAATTGCTGGAAACAGCCCATCCCATGGCGCGAAAAAGCTGATGCACAGCATTTTGATGTTGCGGCCTGAAGATTGCAGTACAATATTCTGACCACACGCGCCGTGAGCGCTGACAGATTTTGGATACGACCGATGAAACGCTTTCTGAACGCCTTCATTCCGACAGTTCTCATTTCCGAGATTGCTGCCGTCACCTTCATGACAGCGACCTGGGCAATTCTTTCTGAACTGCACGCAGGCCTGAATGTGATCATTGGCGGTGAAGTCGTGACGGGTGTCGGTATCGCGGCTATCGCTGTCGCCGTCTTCCGCCGTGCAATGCGGTCGGAAGCTCAGTCTGTTACAGTCGACGCTGACGAATAGTTACGCAACTGGCTCAGAGCCACCACGCGTCAGAACCCAAAATGCGTGAATGACGCCCGGCAACCAGCCGATCAGCGTCAGGATCAGATTCAGCACAAATTGCAGGCCAATTCCCTCCTTCAGCGCGACAGCGACAGGGGGCAGGAAAATTGTAAGCAAAATCATGAGGAGGGACACGGGCGGGCAGACCTTTCTGTTTGCGTTCCCACACACAACGTGTGGATTGGATTCCGGTTCCTTCCCCTAAAGTCAGGTTTGACGCACTGCAGCATTCGGCATAGGCCTACCTCGTTTCCGGAGGAGGAAGGCCAAGATGTCTCAAAAAACACCGCGTGATTTCTTCAAACCCCTTGCGATTGGTGCCCCGGCGCCGATGCGCGAGTTGCCTGTGCGCCTGGAGCGGATGATCCATTTCGTGCCGCCGCATCTGGACAAGGTGCGCGCCAAAGTGCCGGATATGGCAGGCGGCGTGGATGTCATGCTGGCCAATCTGGAAGACGCCATTCCTGCCGATGCGAAGGACGCCGCGCGCGCTGGCGCCATCGAAATGGCCAACATGTATGACTGGCAGGGCAAAGGCACAGGCTTCTGGAGCCGCGTGAACCCGCTGAACTCTCCCTGGTTCCAGGAAGACGTCTCGGACCTGGTTCTGAAAGCCGGCCACCAGCTGGACGTGATCATGCTTCCAAAGGTCGAAGGCCCCTGGGACATTCACTTCGCAGACCAATATGTCGCCCAACTGGAAGCAAAGGCCGGCCTTACCCGCCCCATCCTGTTCCACGCCATTCTCGAAACGGCGCAAGGTATGGCCCGTGTGGAAGAGATCGCACTGGCGAGCCCCCGCATGCAGGGCATCAGCCTTGGCCCGGCAGACCTGGCTGCAGATCGCAAGATGAAGACCACCCGCGTTGGCGGCGGACATCCCTTCTACCGCGTGATCGACGACCCGAATGAAGACGGCAGCCCACGCGCCTCGGCCCAGCAGGACCCCTGGCACTACACGATCGCCCGCATGGTCGATGCCTGCCGCATGGCCGGGATCAATGCCTTTTACGGCCCGTTCGGTGACATTGCCGACCTCGACGCCTGCGAACAGCAATTCCGCAATGCCTTCCTTCTCGGCTGTTCCGGCACATGGAGCCTGCACCCGAACCAGATCGCGATTGCGAAAAACGTGTTCAGCCCGGACCCGAAAGAGGTAATCTTTGCTCGCAAGATCCTGGCCGCCATGCCCGATGGCAGTGGCGTCGCCATGATTGATGGCAAGATGCAAGATGATGCCACCTGGAAACAGGCCAAGGTGATCTCCGATCTGGCCGATCTGGTGGCGGAAAAAGACCCCGATTTGGCAAAAGCCTACGCGGCGGGTTAGGGTTGGGGGCGAATCCAAGGGCAACCAAGGAGACCCGCCTTATGAAACCATCCCACATTCTCATCGCCGCCGCCTGCAGTCTCGCGCTCGCTGGAAGTGCTCTTGCACAGGAAGACTATCACGGCTTTGACCCGGAAACGGTCGATGCGCTGAACGCCAAGCTGGAAACACCGCTGAACGAAAACATGCTGGAAGTTCTGAGCCAGTCGACCTCCATTGAGCCATGCGGCGGTACGCAGGCGGTGAGCATGTCCCCACCGGACGCCTGGACCACGCGCGAATCCAGCGCGACCCGTCCCGGCGGTGACACACCCATGCCCGTGCCGACAAGCGCGCTGGAAGTAACCTATCCCCCGCTTTACGAAGTGCTTG
This sequence comes from Hyphomonas pacifica, assembly GCF_000682675.1. Taxonomy (GTDB): domain Bacteria; phylum Pseudomonadota; class Alphaproteobacteria; order Caulobacterales; family Hyphomonadaceae; genus Hyphomonas; species Hyphomonas pacifica. Next base: position 29,493 of record NZ_AWFA01000022.1, read on the forward strand.
GCGTCGAAGCTGCCTGCGAGGTCATGTTCAATGTCACCGAGTCTGGCGACAGCAAAGATGTGCTGACCAATTGTTCCCTGCCTGGCTTTGATGAGGCCGCGGCGGACATCTTTGCCGATCTGGAATTCACCCCCGCCAAGGGCCAGGACAGCCCGGCCATCCGGAATGTCATCGTGCCGGTGAATTTCTGTCGCCCGGACGAAGAAGATTCCTGATGATCTTGCCCTGCCGCGTGGGCATGGCCAGTGCGACAGGGAATTCTCCTTCCCGTTCGGTCATCGCATGATACTCTGCGACGAATGGAGGGATACACCATGATGAAGCCACTTCTCACAGGTCTCTGCCTGGGCCTGATCAGCCAGTCGGCTCTGGCGGACGAAGTCTGGTCCACCCTCGTCGGGGATGTCGTTTATGAAAGCGATACCTCTGAAGGCTGGGCCGTATGGTCCTATGAGGGAGATAATGGGCCCGTCAAAATCTATCTGAAGGGCCTCGCTGGCGTTCATGAAGGTCGCGGTGCCTATGCCGGCGTCTGGATCGCTCCGGCCGATCCCAAGATCGAAATGTGCGACATCGCCATCACCAATCCTGATACGGCGGAGTCTGATTACAATTGGGGCCGCGTAGACATCGTCTTCACAGAGCCGGACTTTCCCAGCGGCTGGGTAGCGCTACGCGGGGACTGTTTCAACAATCCAACAGATTATCTGGTCGGCAAGCCGGTTTTGGCCAGCGAATAAGACATAAAAAACAAGGGAAGACACCAAACATGGCAGAGCACCTCATCCCCATGACAGGACATAGCGAAAACCTGCAGCGCTGGTTTGACTGGATGAATGGGGACCACTCCCCTGAAGGGCTGGGCACACAACTGGCGGATGATGTCGTGTTCAAAAGCCCGGTGGTGCACACGCCTCAGAAAGGCAAGGCCATTACCATGGCGTACCTGACCGCTGCCGGGCAGACGCTGGGTGGCGACACCTTCCGCTACACCCGTGTCTTCGATTGCGTTGACAGGGCCGTACTGGAATTCGAATGCGTGATGGATGGCATCCAGGTCAATGGGGTCGACATGATCGAATGGAACGATGACGGACAAATCATTGACTTCAAAGTCATGGTCCGTCCCCTGAAGGCAATCCAAACCGTGCATGCCGCCATGGGCGCGATGCTGGAAAAGATGAAGTCCAGCGCATAAAAGCTGCGATGAGCGTTCCAGTTCTCAAAACCGAACGCCTTGTCCTCTGCGCGCCGGACAAGCGCCACTTCGAAGCCGCCGCCGCCATGTGGGGCGCTACAGCAACGGCCCGATATACCGGCGGTCAATCCCGCGACCGTCAGAGCACCTGGTTCACACTGTGCCGCATGCGCGGAATGTGGGACATTCTTGGTTATTCGTACTGGGTCATCGAGGATCGCGAGACCGGCGCATATCTGGGAGAAGCCGGTTTCTCGGATTTCATGCGTGGCATGACACCGGACCTGTCCGAATGGCCGGAGGCAGGCTGGGCGCTAGTAGAGAGCGCCTGGGGCAAGGGCATCGCAACCGAAGCTGTTCAAGCAGCGCATGACTGGCTGGACACATACCGTTCCGGCCAGACCGTGTGCATTATTGAGCCAGAAAACATCGCCTCTGTCCGCGTAGCAGAAAAATGCGGCTACGAACTATGGCAGACATCTGAGTATAAAGGCGCAGCAGTCAATGTGTACCGCCGCCATGTGGGAGCGCTAACCCGTCTGTAGTCTGGTGACGGACGGTTTGGCTTTCCACTTGCGCAGAAACTCAAGGAAAGAATCGTGCGGCAAGCCTGCGCTGTAGAGGAAGCCCTGCGCCATGGTACAGCCCCGCCTGCGCAGGAAGTCTGCCTGCCGCTCGGTCTCCACACCTTCGGCAACTGTTTTCAGGCCCAGCGTCTCCGCCATGGCCAGAATCATCTCGATAATCGCCGGCGCCTGCTCATCCGATTCCAAGGCGGATACGAACTGGCGATCAATCTTGAAGACATCAAACGGCAACTGGGTCAGGATGGACAGGTTTGAATGGCCTGTCCCGAAATCGTCAATCGCCAGCTTTGTACCGAGACTCCGCAACGGACGCATCACACGTGCCACCTTTTCCGGTTCAGATACCGCCATGCTTTCGGTGATCTCCAACTCGAGACGATGCGGTGGCAGACCGGACCGTTTGAGAATGGACAGCACGGTTTCCGTCAGATCCGTTGCCTGAAACTGGCGCGGCGAAACATTTACGGCAACGGTGGCATCAAAGCCCTCATCCATCCAGATGCGGGCTGAGCGGCAGGCCGCCTCCATGATTTGCTCGCCAATCTGCGTGACCAGACCTGTTTCTTCTGCCAACGGAATGAACGTGTTCGGAGAAATGATCTTCCCGTTCGGACGTATCCAGCGCGCCAGCGCCTCAGCGCCAACAACTTTGCCGGTCTGGAAGTCCACCTTTGGCTGGAAGTGCGTCTTGAATTCGTGATTGGCCACCGCTTCCCGCAACTCTGCTTCCAGCATGTACTTGCCACGGGCTACGCGATTAAGCCGTGGCGAGAAATACCGGAAGCCCGATCCTGTATCCTTGCGCACTTGTTTCAACGCCAGTTCGGCATGGCGAAACATCTTTTGCACCGTGTCGGCATCTTCCGGGGCCATGACGATACCGCCGGAAATGCCCAATGAGACGGACTGGCCCGCAATCACGAAGGGTTCGGCAAAGGCGAGGCGAATGGCCCGGGCTATGTTTGAAACATGGTCGCGGCTGACAGCGGTCGGCAGGTAGAGGGCAAAACTGTCTGCCTGCATCGCAGCCAATTCGGAGGCCCTCAACGCATTTCTCACAGGCCCATCCAGCGCCGCCAGCGCCCGCGACATACGCTCACCGGAAGCCTTCAGCAATGCCTCACTGGCAAGCGCGCCCAAGCGCTCGGAAGCGCGCGTATAATTATCCAGATCCAGAACCATTAGTGCCGCTGGCGTCTCATATCGTGCACGCGGCAATGTACGAGCAATCAGTTTCTCGATCGCGATAAGGTTTGGCATACCTGTTCGTGGATCGACATAGGCTGTCTCACGCAACGCTTCATTGTCACGCCGCAATTTGCCGACAGAACGCATGACGACCACACGCAAGCGGCGAAGCTCTGAAAATGGCACGGCGGTCAAATGCGCATTACTATCCTCGCCGGCATTGCCCGCTTCAGACAGGTATTCGGTGAAATCAAGCAGGATTTGCTGAAATCGCCGCGCCAGAAACCAAGCAATAGACCCTGAAATGGCCGCGGCAATCACCATCAGGATGCCAATCGCCCAGAGCGGCAGGGCCCACTCAGCCCAAGAACCACCTTCGAAATATATCCGGTAAGCCTGCTCCGCGACCCAAACAGAGCTATATAGTGCTACCGTAAGACCACTTGAAACGGTAGCAATGAAGACCGGAATCGTGATCCGGCCCATAAGTCTGGGAAAGAAACCCTGCTTGTCCAAGCCTGCATACGCCCTTGCTGAACCGGCCAATCCGGTCTGCGAGTAACTATGTTTCCGGAATATGTTTAGGAATCAGTGAATAAAGTGCGCTAGCTGTAGGCAATGCTACGCACTATATGGGCCCCATGACACAAGAACGCACCGCCACTGTTAGCCGCACCACCAAGGAAACCGATATTTCGGTAACCGTGAACCTGGATGGTACAGGCAAATCCGATATCGAAACCGGGATCGGCTTTTTCGATCACATGCTGGAAAGCTTTTCCAAGCATTCCGCCATTGATCTGACTGTGCGTTGCAAGGGCGACCTGCATATCGACATGCACCACAGCGTCGAGGATACAGGCATTGTCATTGGTCAGGCTATCATGAAGGCACTGGGCGATTTTGCCGGCATCACCCGCTTTGGCCATGCCTATGTGCCGATGGATGAAACGCTTTCCCGTACATCTCTGGACCTTTGCAAGCGGCCGTATCTGGTCTGGAAGGTGCATTTCAGCCGCGACAAGATCGGTGAGATGGACACCGAGCTTTTCAAGGAGTTCTTCCACGCCCTGGCCGGCAATGGCGGCATGTGCCTGCACGTGGAGAACCTCTACGGCGAGAATTGCCACCACATCGCGGAATCCTGCTTCAAGGCCACGGCCCGCGCCCTGCGCGCGGCCATCGCGATTGATCCAAAACTCGGCGGCAAACCGGCAAGCACCAAGGGCAGCCTCTAAGCGCCCTTCTCCATCAGAAACGAGATGCCCCCGGTCACGGACCAGGGGCATTGAGACTTAGCGCGCTTATTTCCGATAATCGAGCGGCGGGGCGCGATTGCCCAGCAGCGAGCGATACTGATAGTTCGGCCCGCGTGCTTTATCGAATTCAGCGCGTGCCTGCTTGCGCAATTCTTCATTCGTAAACAGTTCGACCGCAGCCAGCGTCATAGTTTTGGCCGCAACCTGCGTGCCCTTCTGACCAATCGTCGTGCCGCTGGCGGCAACAGCCTGCCAGCTGTGTGCGGATGTGCCCGGAACCCAGGTCGCCGTGTTCAGGCCAACCGTTGGGACCGCAAAGGACACGTCACCCACATCCGTAGAGCCATACCCCATGGAAACCTGAAAGGGCTGGATCTCTTCTTCAGATCCAAGGGACAGCCCCGGATTGCTGAAAGTGGAGGCAATGGTCTCGGCAAATTCCCGTTCGGCCGGTGTGTAGGTCACGCCGCCAACTTCGCGCAGTTTGGAATCCATCATGCGAGCGAGGGTCTCGTTCACCAGAAGCGGATTGTTGCCGTGGATGATTTCCCACTCGACTTCCGTGCCGGTGCCCAGAGCAGCGCCGCGGGCCGCATTTTCCAGCCGGGCCCAGATTTCTTCCACACCATCGGCTGAGGGGTGGCGCACATAGTAGAAAACTTCGGCAAAATCCGGCACCACGTTGGGCGCAGAGCCGCCAGAGGTGATGACATAATGCATGCGCGCATCCTGTGGCATGTGCTCGTGCATCATGTTGGCCATCATATCCATGGCCTCAACCCCATCCAGCGCAGACCGGCCCCGTTCTGGCGCACCCGCAGCGTGGGCAGAGATGCCTTTGAAACGGAACTTTGCCGACCGGTTTGCCAGTGTCGTATTCGCCGCCGCAGAGTTGCGGTCAGAGGCGTGCCAGTGGATCGCAATGTCGACATCATCGAACAGGCCCGCGCGGACCATGTAGACCTTGCCGGAGCCACCCTCTTCCGCAGGCGTGCCATACACGCGGATGCGTCCCGGCGTGCCGCTTTCTTCCAGCCAGTGGCGAATGGCGATCGCAGCCGAGACAGAGCCCGCACCGAACAGATTGTGCCCGCAGGCATGGCCCGCATGCTTGCCCGGCACTTCAGAGCGTTCAGCCGTAGCCGCCTGATTGATCCCCGGCAGGGCATCAAACTCCGCCAGAATGCCGATGACCGGACCGCCTTTGCCATATTCCGCCACGAACGCTGTCGGGATGCCGGCCACATCGGCCTTTACGGTGAACCCTTCCCCGGCCAGCGTATCCTGCAGCAGCTTGGAGGATTTGTCCTCCTGATAGCCAACTTCGGCCCAGTCCCAGAGTTTCTCGGACAGTTCCGCTGTTAGCTCAGCCTGGCTATCGACCTGCTGGATCAACTCTCGCTCGGCCACATCGGCAGAGGCGGGCAGGGCAACGCTGGCCAACAGCATGGCCGCGCTGGCAAGGGTGGGAAGGGCAAAACGCATGAATGAGACTCCTGACTTCTTCTCAGCTGTAGAGATTGCGGCACCTTGCCCCTGCCTGCAACCCACGTCACCCCTTCCCCTGTGACGCAGGCAGGGTTATGAGCGCGGCCATGAGCCATGTTGCCCTCATCGACTATGGATCGGGGAACCTGCATTCTGCAGGTCGCGCCCTGCGTGCCGCTGCAAATCTGGCAGGCACACCCCATGAAATCCGCATCACGCACTCTCCCGCTGACATCCTGTCGGCAGAGCGCATTGTGCTGCCCGGCGTCGGCCATTTCGCAGACTGCGCCGCAGGCCTGCGCGCCCAGCCGGGCGTGGTGGAGGCGCTGGAAGAGGCCTGCCTGAAGGGCAGCAGGCCGTTCCTGGGCATCTGCGTGGGCATGCAGCTGCTAGCCGATACGGGCCTGGAAGACGGCACGACCCCCGGTCTTGGCTGGATCAAGGGCGAGGTCTCCCGCATCCAGCCGGGCGAGGGGTTCCGCGTACCGCATATGGGCTGGAACGGCCTCAGCTTTGCCAGCGAGCCCCCCCACCCTGTGTTGCAGGATCTGGGCGAAGACCCGCATGTCTACTTCACGCACTCCTACGCCTTCACCGCGAAAGACCCGGCCAGCATTGCCGCCACAGTGGGCTATGGCGCAGAGGCGATTACCGCAGCGGTGGCGCAGGACAATCTGTTCGGCACGCAGTTCCACCCGGAAAAATCCCAGCGCGTCGGCATGCGCCTGCTCGCCAATTTCCTGACATGGACCCCCAAATGAGCTTCACCCTCTACCCCGCCATTGACCTGAAAGACGGCCAGTGCGTGCGCCTTCTGCGCGGCGAGATGGACAAGGCGACCGTCTTTTCCGACAGCCCGGCGGCGCAGGCCAAAGCCTTTCGCGACGCAGGCTTCACGCATTTGCACGTGGTGGACCTGAACGGCGCCTTTGAGGGCAAGGCCGTGAACCGCGCGGCGGTGGAAGCGATCCTGAAGGCGACCGATGCGCCGGTGCAGCTGGGCGGCGGCATCCGCAACCGCGCGCAGATCGACGCCTGGCTGGAGGCCGGCATTTCCCGCGTCATCCTGGGCACCGCTGCGTTGCGCGACCCGGAGCTGGTGAAAGAGGCCGCCCGCGCCCTGCCCGACCGAATCGTGGTCGGCATCGACGCGAAGGATGGCATGGTCGCCGTCGAAGGCTGGGCCGAGACCAGCGACATGAAGGCGACAGAACTCGCCAGGGCTTTTGAGGGTTGCGGCGTGGCCGCCATCGTGGCGACGGATATCGGCCGCGACGGCCTGAAGACCGGCGTCAATGTTCCGTTCACGGCAGAGCTGGCCAATACGGTCAGTATCCCAATCATCGCCTCCGGCGGTGTCGCCAGCACAGACGACCTCCGCGCCCTGATCGCCGCCGACGCGCCGATTGCGGGGTCTATCCTCGGCCGCGCGCTTTATGATGGGGACATTGTGGCGGGTGAGGCTTTGGCGCTCAGCTAGACCTATTGTGTCTAAGGTTTTCTGTTTATCACATCTTCCACGATGCGCTGGGCGCGAGCCTTACCTGTAAGGTCACTTGTACTTGCTGATGCGACAGCAACATCCGGTGCACAGCCCTTCTGGATGTACAAATCGGTCAGAGCAACGCGACGACGCTGAACCCATTCTTCCGCATTGTCAGCTTCTATGAAGTTATGCGAGTAAATCGGGCCGGGCCATGCAAAGAAGTTTGCAAGGTTAAAACCTTTATTATGATGCGCCTCGTCCATAATTGTTTGTAGACTAGCGCTCTCCCGGTAGATCTCCTGACAGGAAAGGTGCGTATCGGATGGCTCGATCACTGCGACTTGCGGTGTAGACGTGCATGCAGCGAATGCAAGAATAGCGCTGGAGAAAAACAGCTTACGCATCATTTGGTGCCCCACTTTCTACTTTATAGTCTGGAGATTTAGCCCCGAAATATAAATTTTAAGTTTCGTTCAAAACTATTTTTGATATATTTTTGGGTCGCGAGATTAACACTTCGGCCTGCACCTAAAGCCGGACTGGCCGAAACCATCCGGGTATCCTGATCTTTCCGGGCCCTTTCGCAAGAGC
>NZ_AWFA01000023.1 GCF_000682675.1 Hyphomonas pacifica
GAAAGGCCGCCCCAAAAGGGCGGCCTTTTTGTTTTTGGCTAATCGAGTTTGATTTCAGTGCTCTTGGGACCCCCTTCCTCAACTTCAACGCCGAAGCTTTCAAGAAAGCGGCAGACCATCATGTAATAGCCGATTAACAGAACCAGCTCTTGGAGAAGCGCCGGCCCGAAATGCTTCAGAGCAGGTTTCAGCGCGCCATCAGAAGGGTGGGCGTGTGTAACAAGATGGTCTGTGAAGGAAACGGCGAGCTTTTGCTCATGCGTTAGCAAGTCCGACTGGGGTTCCAGACGTAACGCTTCGAAAAGCTCATCCGACATACCAAGTTTGCGACCGATCGCTTCGTGTTGCGTTGTTTCGTATTTGGCATGGGAGAGATACCCGACCCTGAGAATGACGCATTCCCGCGTTACCGGATCCAGCTTCCCCTGTTGCAGAAAGGCTGTGCCCAAGCCGACAATGGGCTTCACCAGGTGCGGGGCATGTCCTAGCATCCGGAAAATATTTAAAGGAGCTAGGCGTTCGGTGAAGCTGTTCAATTCCTCCGGTAGGCTGGCGGGATCAGGGTAGGGGATTCTGGACACAGTTTTTCTCCATGGGCTGAAGGTGTAGTCTTGCGGCATGACGGCAATTGAGGCAAACCCCTCTCTTCTGAAGGGGTATAGCTCAGTTGGTAGAGCGTCGGTCTCCAAAACCGAAAGTCGGGGGTTCGAGTCCCTCTGCCCCTGCCAGGTACTTCCCGACATCCTCGATGCATTGAAAAGAGTTTGCTGTGGCATTCCTGATCCCGCAATGTAGCGGCGTGCACATATGGGATGATCGAGCCTCATGACGCGAGAGAGTGATGAAAGCCGTTGGTGGAAAGGTGCGGTGATCTATCAGATCTACCCACGGTCCTATCAGGACACGAATGGCGATGGAGTGGGCGACCTGCCCGGAATCGCGCAGCGGCTGGATTACATCGCGTCTTTGGGCGTGGACGGTATCTGGATCTCGCCTTTCTTCACCTCTCCCATGCGTGATTTTGGCTATGACGTCGCAGATTATTGCGACGTGGATCCGCTGTTTGGTGATCTGCAGGCTTTCGACGTCTTGCTGGCAAAGGCGCATAGACTGGGCCTGAAGGTCATTATTGATCAGGTCTATGCACACACATCTGACGACCATGTCTGGTTTCAGGACAGTCGGCAGAACAGGGAGAGTGAGTATTCAGACTGGTATGTCTGGAAAGATCCCAAGCCCGACGGGACACCTCCCACAAACTGGCAGTCCGTTTTCGGAGGGCCCGGCTGGACATGGGATGCCCGCCGCCAGCAATACTATATGCACAATTTCCTGTCCTCTCAGCCGCAGCTAAACCTGCATAACCCCGCAGTCCAGCAAGCGCTTTTAAAGGTCGCTCGGTTCTGGCTGGACAGGCACGTCGATGGTTTTCGACTGGATGCGATCAATTTCTCCATGTTCGATCCAGAATTCAGGGATAACCCAGCGCGCAAACCGAATGGTGTTGTCACGCGTCCGTTTGATCTGCAGTTGCATGTTCACAATCAGTCCCACCCGGATATCCCGAGATTTCTTGAGCGCCTGCGCGCAGTGATGGATGAATATGGGGCGATCTTCTCTGTGGCAGAGGTCGCCGGGCCGCGTCCGCTCGAAGAGATGAGGGCATTCACGGAAGGGGACGCGCGGCTGAGTTCCGCTTACAATTTTGACTTCCTGTACGCAAAAGACCTGACGCTCGCGCGGGTCCGCAAGGCGCAGGAGGCCTGGATGGGTGCGCCGGGCGAGGGGTGGCCATCGTGGGCTTTCTCAAACCATGATGCACCGCGTTGCGTCAGCCGATGGGCGAAGGGGGCGGATCGTCATCGCTTTGCCAGGCTGACCAATACGTTACTGCTCTGCTTGCGGGGAAATCCTATCCTGTATCAGGGCGAAGAGCTGGGGCTGTCTCAGGCCGAGATCCCTTTTGAGCGGCTTCAGGACCCGGAGGCGATCGCAAACTGGCCGTTGACACTGGGCCGGGATGGCGCACGGACGCCCATGCCCTGGCAAAGCAAGGCAAACGCTCTGGGGTTCTCAACCGCGGAGCCGTGGCTGCCTTTCGGTGCCGACCATGCCGCAGATGCCGTGGATGCCCAAGAGGAGGATGATTCCTCCGTGCTGAATTTCACGCGGCTGATGATCCGGTTAAGGCACGAAATGCCCGCACTGAAGACAGGGCTTTTACGCTTCCGGGATACGGCTGACCCGCTCCTCAGTTTTGAAAGACTTCATGAAGGCCAGACCCTGCGCTGTGTGTTTAATCTTGGTATGGAGGATATATCGCTACCGTCGGAAGAGACCGATGGGGTGCAAAAGGTGCTGGCCTCTTCAGGATATGATTCCGCACCTGGGGGCATCCTTCCAGGTCATGCTTTCTTCATTGCCGAAATCTCCTAGGCCAGGCCGCAGGATTCCCTCACAATCAGTTCGGTCGGTAAGCGCTCTGAGCGCATCGGTCCTGCCTCATTCGAGGAGAGCAGTTTCGACACCATGATACGACCGGCTTTCGCCATGTCCTGCGAAATCGTGGTGAGCGATGGATAACTATAGGCAGACAGCTGTAGATTGTCGTAGCCAACAATCGATACGTCTTCGGGAACTTTCACCCCGGCCCGAAGGAGACTGCGCACGGCCCCCAGCGCTATCAGATCACTTGCAGCGAAGATGCCGTCAAACTTTATGTCCTGTTCGAGCAGCGTGTTGACGGACGCCTCAGCGGATTCGATCTCATAAGACGCGGGAACGGTAAGGGCCGGGTCCAGGTCCATATCCTCTTGCCGGTGCGCGTTGATATAGCCTTCATAGCGCTGAAGAATTTCCGGAGCAGCTGTGTCGCCCAGAAAGACAATGCGTTTGCGTCCGAGATTAAGCTGGTGAGTTGTTGCGCGCAGACCGCCGCGCACATTGTCAGATCCGATGGAACAGTATCTTTGCCCAGGCATGTCAGCGCCCCAGACTATGAAACGATTTTCAGTGAGAGCCAGCTGATTGAAGCGCTCATGCAGGAAACTCTGGCCAAGGAAGATAACCCCGTCCGCGCGGTTTGCCGTCATGAGTGAAACGAGGTCGTCATGGTTCTTGTAGGGCAGGTGGGAGACGAGGATGTCGCATCCGGCATGACGCGCTGCCTCGCTGATGCCTGCCAGCAATTCCTGGAAAAAGGGGTTTGAGACTTCGGAGTGGCGGCCGGGCGGCGTTGGAATAACGACCGCAATTGTCGCGGCAGCACCTGAGAGAATCGCCGGCATGGATGGCCGAAAATTGTAATTTTGTTCCCGCGCAATCTTCCAGACACGTCGTTTTGTTTCGTCATTTACCGCGGGGCTATTGTTGAGTGCCCTTGAAACAGTGGCGATTGAGACACCTGCAATTGCGGCCAAGTCTTCCAATCTTGTTCTTGTGCTGGACATGATAGGGTTCCTCCGAGTATTACCCCTGAAACAACGTTGTCACAAACTTGGCGCGCAAGTCCAGCTTCAAGTGTAATGAGAACGCAAAATTTACATGAGGGAGACCTCAGGGAGGCAAACGCGTTGAAGATATGATGGAACTTTCCATAAGATCTCGTGCAAACTGGTCTGGAAGCGAGCGTCTGGACAGAATCTGAAATGATACAGGTGTGCCCCTTGGTAGGAGCGCACTTTGCCGATTAGACTCGGCATGAAGTGGAGATGCCTGATGGCGAAATTCATACCCGTTGATCCCTTTGACATCGTCATCTTTGGAGGGACAGGAGACCTTTCACGCAGAAAACTTTTGCCTGCGCTCTATCACCGCTGGCTGGATGGTCAGATTCCCGCCTCAAGCTGTGTTGTGGGGACAGCGCGGAGTGAAATGACCAGCGAAGAGTATCGCGCCATGGCCAAGGAGGCGTGCAAGACCGCCTCTGGGGACAGCTGGGATGCAAATGCATGGGGTAAGTTTGAGAAACTTATCCACTATGTTTCTATTGATGCGACAGCTGAAGATGCGGATTGGAAAACACTGAAATCCCATCTGACGGAAGACCCTGCACGTCCTTGCGTATTTTACCTCGCGACGTCTCCGCGTCTCTATGTCGATATTTGTGAGGCGCTCGGAACTGTCGGTCTTTCGTCCGGCAATACGCGCGTCGTGCTGGAGAAGCCGATCGGAACGGATCTGGAATCCGCGCGCGCCATCAATGATGGTGTGGGAGCGGTTTTTGCTGAACGTCAAGTCTTTCGGATCGACCACTATCTTGGCAAGGAAACCGTGCAGAATCTGATGGTCCTTCGGTTCGGCAATATGCTGTTCGAGCCGCTCTGGTCGCGTAACTATATTGACCATGTGCAGATCACGGTTGCAGAGAATCTGGGCCTTGAGGGGCGCGCAGATTATTATGATAAGTCTGGCGCACTGCGGGATATGGTTCAGAATCATCTGCTTCAATTGCTATGTCTTACGGCGATGGAAGCTCCGAATCATCTGGATGATGACGATGTTCGTACCGAGAAGATCAAGGTTTTGAATGCCCTGGTGCCTATCACGGGAGATGCAGCCAAGCGCCAGACCGTGCGCGGGCAATATAAGGCTGGCGTACAGGGTGACAAGCCGGTCAAGGGTTATCTGGATGAACTGTCTTCTGACGAAGAAAGCTCAACCGAAACATTCGTGGCCATCAAGGCACAAATCGACAATTGGCGCTGGGCGGGTGTTCCGTTCTATTTGCGCACCGGAAAGCGTATGGCGCACCGGCACTCGGACATCGTTATCAATTTTAAACATGTGCCGCACTCTCTGTTCGGTGAGGGTAATGACATTGCCAACCGGCTGGTCATTCGTCTGCAGCCTGATGAAGGTGTTCGCCTCTTCGTTCAGATTAAGGAGCCGGGCCCTGGTGGGCTTCGTGTGAAGTCTCTGCCTTTGAACCTGTCCTATGCAGAAAGCTTCACCGTGCGCTACCCGGATGCCTATGAGCGCCTTCTTATGGATGTCGTTCGCGGTAATCTATCCCTCTTTATGCGGAAGGATGAGGTTGAGGCTGCCTGGAGATGGGTTGATGGCCTGATCGAGGCCTGGGAAGCTTCCGGTGAGAAGCCTGAGGCCTATGCTGCGGGCACTGATGGGCCGCTCGCAGCGGCGATGATGATGGATCGGGATGGCCGTAAATGGTGGGAAGGTTCATGACCGCTATGAGGCATGAATTCTTGTCCTTTGAGACCCGGCAGGATGCCTCTCGTTATGCCACGGAGTTTATTGCCCGTGCCTTGGAAAAAGCGCTGGAGGATGAACCGGTTGCATCCTTGATGGTATCAGGTGGTTCAACGCCTGGCGGCGTTTTCGATAATTTGACGGAGGTCGATCTTGCTTGGGAGAGGGTCATTGTGGGCCTCGTGGACGAGCGTTGGGTCGGACCGGAATCGGACGCTTCAAATGAGCGCCTCGTGCGTGAGAGACTGCTGACCGGTAAATCCGGTGCGGCGGGGTTTCTTCCGATGAAGACAGAGGCTCAAACTGCGGGACAGGCTGTGCAAAAGAGACAGCAGGCCTATCTCCCTCATTGCAGCCCGGTCGATGTCATCCTTCTGGGTATGGGAGAGGACGGACACACCGCAAGTTGGTTTCCGAATTCTTCCGGTCTCGAAGCGGCCATGTCTTGCGAAACAGACCAGGCCGTGGCCGTCATTGATGCCACGGGCTGTCCCGTAGCAGGCGATAATACTGACCGCATGACGCTGACAGGCGCTGCGGTGGGCAAAGCAAAAGCAGCGGTTTTGCTCATCTTTGGCGAGTCCAAGAAAAGGGTGTTCGAAACATCGCTTGAGGCCTCTCCGCAAGACCGGCCAATCCGGCACGCTGTAGACACATTGGGACCGCGAATGACGGTTATCTGGGCACCATAATGACCACGATGAATCCAAAGATTACAGAGATCACCGAGCGTATCCGCGATCGTTCAAGGGACTCGCGTCAGGCCTATCTGGAAATGATACGCTCACGGCGTCCAAAAGGCTTCGCGCGCCAGCGCCTGATGGAAAGTAATCTGGCGCACGCGACGGCTGGTTGCGCTGTTATTGAAAAGACGCAGCTGCTCGGTGCAGGCTGGCCCAATATCGGTATTATCACGGCGTATAATGACATGTTGTCTGCGCATGCGCCGTATGAGGACTATCCGCGTATCATTCGTGAGGCAGCGCGTGAGGTGAATGCCGTGGCACAGGTTGCTGGCGGTGTGCCGGCGATGTGTGATGGTGTTACTCAGGGTTTCACGGGGATGGAGCTGTCACTGTTCTCCCGCGATGTGATCGCGATGGCGTCAGCAATCGGCCTGAGCCATGATGTGTTTGATGCCGCCTTGCACCTTGGTGTATGTGACAAGATCGTTCCCGGGCTGGTGATTGCTGCGCTGCGCTTTGGCTGGCTGCCGTCTATCTTCGTCCCGGCCGGGCCGATGCCGTCCGGCTTGCCGAACCCAGAAAAGCAAAAGGCCAGGCAGCTTTTCGCTGAGGGCAAGGTTGGGCGTGATGCTCTGCTGAAGGCCGAGTCTGAAAGCTATCACGCGCAAGGCACGTGTACTTTCTACGGAACGGCAAACTCGAACCAGATGTTGATGGAGGTCATGGGATTTCACCTCCCTGGGGCAGCCTTCACCAATCCAGGTACGCCTCTGCGGGAAGCGCTGACGAGGGCAGCTGCGCAGCGGGCTGCAAAGCTGACGGCGCAGGGTGATGAGTATCTGCCGGCGGGTGAAATGATTGATGAGCGGTCCATCGTGAACGGTATTGTCGGCCTAATGGCAACGGGTGGCTCCACGAATCACGCGCTGCACTTACCAGCCATGGCAGCAGCGGCGGGTATTATCCTGACCGTCGAAGATTTCGCAGAGATTAGCGCAGTCACGCCGCTTCTCGCACGTGTTTATCCGAATGGTCCAGCAGATGTGAACCATTTCCACGCTGCAGGCGGCATGGGCTTCCTCGTCAGGGAACTGCTGAATGTAGGACTTCTAGATGGCACGGCCATGGGGGTCGGCGGGCCTATCGCGAGATATTGCGAGGAACCTTTCCTGAACGATGGCAAGGTGGAGTGGCGTCCAGCACCAGAAGAGAGCGGCAATGCAGACATTCTGCGCCATGCTTACGATCCATTCTCCAAAGACGGTGGCTTGCGGATGATGTCCGGACCGATTGGTCTTGGCGTTAGCAAGGTGTCTGCTGTGCAGCCTGAAAAGCGCGTGCTTGAAGCACCTGCGATGGTGTTTGATTCCCAAGAGGCGCTCAAAGAGGCATTCGATGCTGGTAAGCTGAACAAGGATTTTGTGGCTGTTGTTAGGTTTCAGGGGCCGAGCGCGAATGGCATGCCGGAGCTGCACAGCCTGACGCCGCCACTTGCGGTCTTGCAGGACAAGGGCTTCAAGGTTGCTCTGGTTACGGATGGTCGCATGTCGGGGGCTAGCGGCAAGGTGCCTTCCGCGATCCATATGAGTCCGGAAGGCGCGCGGGGTGGCCCGATCGCTAAAGTGCGCGATGGAGACGTCATCGTCTTCGACGCAGAGAAGGGCGTCCTGGATATCAAGGTAGACCCGGAAGAATTCGCGGCAAGAGATGCCGCAGAGTACAGACCTAATCAGAACAATATGGGTCTCGGACGGGAGATGTTCACTTTCTTCCGCGAATTGGCCGGGCCGGCAGCTGCAGGGGCAAGTCAGTTCCGCTTCTGGGCCAGGGAGGACTGAGTACATGGGTGAGCAGATGATTGTTGGTGACGTCGGCGGCACCAACGTTCGTTTTGCTGTTGCGTCTAAATGTGATGGCAAGGTCGAAATCGAAAAATTCGTGAAGCTGCCGGGGGATGGTTTTGAGGCCTTCGATCGCGCGCTTGCGTCATATCTTGAAACGGAAGGTGTAAATGTCCGCCGGGCATGTTTTGCCATGGCCGGACCGGTCAAGAATGAGGAAGTGTTTCTCACTAACCGTCAATGGCATGTGGCGTCTGAACGGCTCAAGACGATGTTCTTGTTTGATGATGTCCGCCTTATCAATGATTTTACCGCGATGGCGCGATCCGTGCCCGAACATAGTGCCTCATCATTTGAGGAAGTATTGCCTGGGACGTCCTTGCCTGGCTATCCAATAATTGTTGCTGGACCGGGAACGGGCTTTGGTGTCGCGACCTTGTTGCCGACAGGTGAAGGCACTTGGCGCGTCATAACTGGCGAGGGAGGGCATATTGCCTTTTCGCCCCGGGATGAGCTTGAATTCGACATTGCCAGCATCCTCGTGCGAGAGCAGGGCTATGTCTCGAATGAGATCGTCGCCTCTGGCATGGGGCTTGAGCATGTGCACAAGGCTTTCTGCGAAGTATTCAAGCGTCCGTATGAAGAGATTTCACCTCAGGCCATGCGTGAACGGGCAGATGGAGGCGATGAGATGTTCGACAAGCTGATTGCCATGCGCGCCAATGCCGTCATGGGCGCTGTCGGAGACCTTGCGCTTGCCAATGGCGCGTTGGGTGGGATTATTCTCGCTGGTGGTGTAACCGAGCGCATCGTTGACTATCTCAAATGCCCTGAAGCCATTTCCCGCTTCCGCGATCGCGGCCCGATGTCGGATTATCTGGCAGATTGTCCCATACAACTCATGCACGACCCAGAAGCGCCTCTGATAGGGGCCGCAGCATACTACGCCCAGGAGAGGCTTTCATGACCCAATCCCTTGAGACACTCAAAGCCGCTGCACGCCGCGCGCCTATTGTACCGGTCTTGGTCGTGCCGGACGTGCAATCTGCTGCGCCTTTGGCAGATGCCCTGGTTGAGGGGGGGCTGACCACGGCGGAAGTTACGCTGCGCACAGCCAGTGGCCTCGCCGTGATCGAGGCCATGAAGAAGGCGCAACCTGATTTGATCGTCGGGGCGGGGACCGTTCTGACGGGCGGCGATGTTCTTAATTCGATTCAGGCGGGCGCGGATTTCCTCGTATCGCCGGGGATGAGCCCGAAACTGCTTGAGGCAATTGCCGAGTATCGCGATATCACTATTCCCGGCGTTGCCACGGCGAGCGAGGCGATGAGCCGTAATGAAGAAGGCTTCAAGATGCTGAAGCTGTTCCCGGCGGCAGTTGCGGGCGGTGTCCCGGCGCTTAAAGCCCTTGGCGGACCTTTGCCGCATCTGACCTTCATGCCGACAGGGGGGGTGAGTACGGACAATGCAGCAGAGTATCTGGCACTGCCGAATGTGATTGCGGTAGGCGGATCGTGGATTGCCACCGAGAAAGACATCGCCGCCTCTGCCTGGTCTGAGATTACAGCCAAGGCAAAGGCGGCGTTGCAAAAGGTGTGATCAGGCGCCCTTAGCTTTTGCCAAAGACGCGCTGGAAGATCGTGTCGACATGCTTGAAGTGGTAGTCGAGGTCGAACAAGGCCTCGAGTTCATTGTCTGACAGACGCTCGCTGACTTCCGGGTCTTTCTTGAGAAGTTCTAGCAGCGGACCTTCCTTCTTCCAGGTTTTCATTGCGTTGCGTTGTACCAAGCGATAGCTGTCTTCCCGGCTGACGCCTTTCTCGACCAGCGCGAGCAGGATGCGCTGTGAGTTGTGCAGGCCGCCCATGCTTTCCAGCGTGTTCAGCATGTTATCCGGATAGACGACAAGGTTCTCGATCACTCCGCCCAGTCGGTGCAGGGCAAAGTCCAGATGAACTGTGGCGTCAGGGCCAATTCCGCGCTCGACTGACGAGTGGGAGATATCGCGCTCATGCCAGAGGGCGACGTTCTCAAGGGCCGGCGTAACGGCTGAGCGAACGAGACGGGCCAGGCCTGTCAGGTTCTCGGTCAGCACCGGGTTACGCTTGTGCGGCATGGCCGAGGAGCCTTTCTGGCCGGCAGAGAAATACTCTTCGGCTTCCAGAACCTCAGTGCGCTGCAGGTGGCGCACTTCTGTTGCGAGACGTTCAATTGATGACGCAATGACGCCTAGTGTCGCAAAATACATAGCATGGCGATCGCGCGGGATAACCTGTGTGGAGACAGGCTCAACTGCTAGCCCCAGTTTCTCGGCAACATATTCCTCGATGCGCGGATCGATGTTGGCAAAGGTGCCAACGGCGCCGGATATGGCACAGGTCGCAACTTCCTCACGTGCGGCGATCAGGCGGGCTCGGCAACGCTGGAACTCGGCATGAAAGGTTGCGAGTTTTACGCCAAATGTTGTCGGCTCGGCATGGATGCCGTGGCTGCGGCCAATGGTTGGCGTTAGCTTGTGCTCAAAGGCGCGCTTCTCCAGGGCTGCCAGGACACGGTCTATGCCGGTCAGCAGCAGGTCCGCCGCGCGCACCAACTGAACGTTAAGGCATGTGTCCAGAACGTCGGAAGAGGTCATGCCCTTGTGAAGGAAGCGGGCTTCCTCGCCCACATGTTCGGCGACATTGGTCAGAAAGGCGATGACATCATGCTTCACTTCGCGTTCGATCTCGTCGATGCGGTCCACTTCAAAAGCGGCGCGCTCGCGCACAGCAGCGGAAACGCCTTGCGGAATGATGTCGAGCTTCTCCATGCCTTCGGCGGCAAGCGTTTCAATCTCCAGCCAAATGCCGAATCTGGATTCAGGCTCCCAGATGGCAGCCATTTCGGGTCGTGTGTATCTTGGGATCATCTGGAACCTCGATGCTTTCTGTTGTCGCCGTAATAGTATGTACTGCGCAGAAAACCAGTGGCAGTGCCCAACAAAAGCAGCCTGTAGAGCCAACCTGTTCGGGCACTCTATGGCTCGTGGGCTGTGTGTGGGCTAGTATATGGAGTGCTACGGGAGAGTGGGCAGGGGTGAAGTACGAGACATATATGGTCGCTCAGCGGAAACTTTTGGGGCTGGCAATGTTTGCCTGCACGCTGACCGGCTCAGCCTTTGCTGAGCAAGCGGGACCACAAACATGTGTCGCGAAAGTGCTCGTTCCAGAAGTCACAGAGATTGTTACGGAGCAAATTCCCGAGGCTCCAGAGCAGGTTGAAGTCCGCGTTATCCCCGCAGTATACGAGACTGTGACAGAGCAGGTCCTGGTTCGGGATGTCGTTGTCGATGAGTCAGTAGCCGCTCCCGTTCGTGAGATTGTAACGGAGAGGGTGGAAATAATGCCTCAAAAGACAAGGATTGAGCTTTTCCCGGCTGAGTACGAGACTCATACAGAGCAGGTGCTCATCAGTCCCGCGCATGTGACGTGGCAAGTCGCGGAGGGCCCATGTGATCTGGAAAGCCATGAACTGACTGATGAGGAGACGTCAGTCATGCGGGACTTAGGCATATGCCCGGTCATCACGCCTGCGAAGTATCGTACGGAAACGCGAAGAGCCATTGTGAGGGAGCAGCGCTCGGAAACGAGCATTACGCCCGCAGTTTACGAAGACATACGAACGGAGATCGTAAGGGTGCCTTCTGCTGAGGCTGCTGCAGAGATTGGCGTCCTCTACGAGACCATTGTCAGGCAGCGTCTCGTGACGCCGTTGAGGAGGGAAGCTGTGACTGTTCCTGCGGCCTACAAAACTGTTGAGAAGCAGGTTGTCGTTCAGCCAGCGCATGTTTCCGAGCACGAGATTGTCTGCGACTCGGCCATAACGCGCGAAGTGGTGCTGCATCTGCAGCGCGCTTTGCAGAATGCGGGATATACTGTCGCGGATGATGGCATCCTCGGGCCGGGCACACTTAACGCTATGAGAGCCTATCAGCAGCATAGAAAGCTTATGCTGGGGCGGCTTACACGGGAAACGCTGGCGTCTCTGGATATATCTTATAACGAGTAGGGCAACGCGGGTTTCGCTGTTAACACTGAGGATATGGAGTGTGTGCCTTTCCCGGGAGCAGGTGAGTCGCGCCCAAATGGCTATCAGGAGATGAATGGGCGTGACGGAGCGCCGCAGGAAACTGCCCGTGAACTGGGCATTTACAGGAGTTAAACTCGATAGCTGCGATATATTGCGCCTGTCTGTTGCGCCACGAGCGAAACCGTCCTAATCCGGCGCCAGATATGGGCCAACTTTTGGCAGGAGACCACACAGCATGTCAGAGATTGAACGCTTGGCGCTCGATTACTTGCCGGTCATCATTTTCCTGGTGATAGGTGCGGTTATTTCAAGCCTCTTCATCGTTGGATCGACGCTGCTGGCGCCGTCACAGCCGGATCCTGAAAAGAATTCCGCGTATGAATGCGGTTTCCCGGCCTTTGATGATGCTCGAATGAAATTTGATGTGCGCTTCTACCTCGTCGCCATCCTGTTCATCATTTTCGACCTTGAGGTCGCTTTCCTGTTTCCATGGGCGATAAGCCTCGGCACGATCGGGCTTGTTGGATTCTGGTCCATGGTGGTTTTCCTGGGCGTGTTGACCATTGGGTTTATCTACGAATGGCGCCGTGGTGCGCTGGAGTGGGAATAATGGCTGACAATTACAAACCATATGCGCTTGGTGCCTCACGTTCTGGCGTCGAGGGCGGGTTCAAGCCTGGACAGGACGATCCGTTCTATACTGGACTGTCTGACCAGTTGGCGGATAAAGGTTACTTTACCGCGGCGGCCGATGACCTGATTTCCTGGGCGCGGACAGGCTCCCTGATGTGGATGACATTCGGTCTGGCTTGCTGCGCAGTAGAAATGATGCATGCCGGTAACCCGCGCTATGATCTTGAGCGCTTCGGCATGGCGCCGCGAGGATCACCGCGCCAGTCTGACGTGATGATCGTCGCCGGTACGCTTACCAACAAAATGGCCCCGGCATTGCGCAAGGTTTACGACCAGATGCCAAACCCGCGCTATGTGATCTCCATGGGCAGTTGCGCCAATGGCGGTGGCTACTATCACTACAGCTACAGTGTTGTGCGCGGCTGTGACCGGATCGTGCCGGTCGACATCTATGTTCCTGGGTGCCCGCCGACTGCTGAGGCACTGGTCTACGGTTTCCTTCAGCTCCAGAAGAAAATCCGTCGCGAAGGTTCGATTGAGCGGTAAGGATCCTATGATGATTGACGCCGAAGCCATAGAATCCCTGAAAGATCTCGGGGCGCATATTTCAGCCCGCCAGCCTGACGCTGTCCGGGCTGCAGATGTCGTTTTGGGAGAGCTGACCATTCTGGCTGAGCGCGATCACGTGCTTGGCCTGCTCCGCTTTCTGCGGGATGATCAGCAGTGCAATTTCGAAACCCTGATTGATGTCTGTGGGGTGGATTACCCGGAGCGCACGGAGCGGTTTGAGGTTGTATACCACTTGCTGTCCATGCGTATGAATCACCGGGTTCGCGTTCGCGTGCAGACGAGTGAAGAAACACCTGTGCCAAGCATTGTGGGCTTGTGGCCCGCTGCCAACTGGTTCGAGCGTGAAGCGTTTGACATGTATGGCATCCAGTTCTCAGACCATCCGGACCTTCGCCGTATCCTGACGGACTATGGGTTTGAGGGGTATCCGCTGCGCAAGGACTTCCCGCTGACCGGGCACTACGAAGTCCGTTACGACGATCTCGAGAAGCGCGTCGTTTATGAGCCTGTCGAGCTGGCTCAGGAATACCGTAACTTTGACTTCCTGTCCCCATGGGAAGGGATGACAAGCCAGATTCCCGGTGACGAGAAGGCCGAGGAGGTCCCTGAATAATGGCCGATACTGCTCACCTGACTGAAATGGAAGATCGCAAGTTCACGCTGAACTTTGGTCCGCAGCATCCAGCGGCCCACGGCGTGTTGCGCATGATCCTCGATCTCGATGGAGAAGTTGTTACTCGTGTAGACAGCCATATTGGTCTTCTGCACCGAGGCACAGAGAAGCTGCTTGAGTACAAGACATTCCTTCAGGGTATGCCGTACTTTGACCGTCTCGACTATTGTGCCCCCATGAACCAGGAGCATGCCTGGTGTCTGGCGATCGAGAAATTGCTCGGAGTTACCGTTCCACGACGGGCGAGCCTCATTCGTGTGCTCTATTCCGAGCTTGGTCGCATCATGTCCCACCTGCTTAACGTTGGCACGGGTATCATGGATGTGGGCGCGTTGACGCCGATCACATGGTGTTTCGAAGAGCGTGAAAAGCTGTGCGTCTTCTATGAACGCGCTTCGGGCAGCCGCATGCATGCGGCCTATTTCCGCCCCGGCGGTGTTCATCAGGATCTGCCGCAGGCTCTGCTGGATGATCTTGCCGAGTGGTGTGATGACTTCCCGAAGATGCTGGATCAGGTCGAGAGCCTGGTTACAGAAAACCGTATCTTTAAACAGCGCATGGTTGATATCGGCGTTGTGGATGAGAAAACCATCATGGACTGGGGGTTCTCAGGAGTGATGGTGCGGGGATCAGGTTTTGCATGGGATCTTCGCCGCGCCCAGCCCTATGAATGCTATTCCGAACTCGACTTCAAGATTCCGGTCGGACGCAATGGCGACAACTATGACCGCTATGTCTGCCGCATGGAAGAGATGCGCGAGTCCACAAAGATCATGCAGCAATGTATCGAACTGCTGGCGAAAGAGGGGCCCGGCCCCGTTCTTCTGCCCGGATCGAAGATGGCGCCGCCTCGCCGTGCTGAGATGAAGAACTCGATGGAGGCGCTGATCCATCACTTCAAGCTTTACACGGAAGGCTTTCACGTGCCGGAGGGCGAGACATACGCTGCTGTTGAGGCGCCTAAGGGCGAGTTCGGCGTATACCTTGTCTCCGATGGTACGAACCGACCATATCGCGCCAAGATTCGTGCGCCTGGTTACCCTCACCTTCAAGCGATGGATCACCTCTGCAAAGGCCATATGCTTGCAGACGTGTCTGCTGTTTTGGGATCTCTCGACATCGTTTTCGGGGAGATCGACCGGTGAGTGCGTCTTCCGATCTCGTTCAGCGGCAACTTGATGCCTATAATGCGCAGGATCTTGCGGCATTCCTCGAATGCTACGCAGACGATGCTGTGCTGTCGGGGCTAAATGGAGATGTCACGCAGGCTGGCACAGAAGCCATTCGCGCACGCCATGAAGCTCTATTTGCCGAATTCCCGGAGAATAAGGCCAGACTGGTCAACCGGATCGATCTCGGCACGACTGTGATCGATCATGAGGACGTATCGCGTAGCCCTGATGGAGACCGGTTTCAGGTTGCAGCGATTTACACCCTTCGTAACGGGAAGATCGCGCGTGTCGATTTTGCGCGGGGAGCTTCCTGATATGGCTATGATCTCCGTACGCGACTTTCTCAGCCGTACACATGTTTTTCATCCGTCCCGGGATGAAGCCGAAACGTTTTATGCAGGAAGGATCGAGTAGTGGCACTGCGCCGTTTTGATCTTGAGGCTGGAGGCGACACGTTTGCCTTCAAGCCCGAAACTGAAGAGAAGATTGCCTTCTGGCGGGGGAAGTATCCGGCAGAGAAGCAGCGTTCCGCTGTGATCCCGCTTTTGTGGCTGGCACAAAAGGATAATGATGGATGGTTGTCTGAGCCGGCCATGCGTGAAGTCGCAGACCGGCTGGAGATGCCATACATCCGTGTTTATGAGGTCGCGACCTTCTACACGATGTTTCGTCTGCAGCCTGTCGGAAAGTACCATATCCAGCTTTGCGGCACGACACCATGCCAGCTTCGTGGAGCTGAAAGCCTGAAAGAGGTCTGCAAAAAGGAAATCGGCAATCCGATGTATGTCACGGATGACGGTCGTCTTTCCTGGGAAGAAGTTGAATGTCTTGGCGCGTGTGTGAATGCGCCGA
Organism: Hyphomonas pacifica; assembly: GCF_000682675.1. Lineage (GTDB taxonomy): Bacteria > Pseudomonadota > Alphaproteobacteria > Caulobacterales > Hyphomonadaceae > Hyphomonas > Hyphomonas pacifica. The sequence continues at coordinate 15,707 of NZ_AWFA01000023.1, forward strand.
TGGTTCAGATCAATGATGATTACTATGAAGATCTCACGGAAGATTCTTTCCAGAAAATCATTGGTAAGCTGAAGAATGGCGTCGAGGCCCAAGCTGGCCCTCAGGTTGATCGTATAAACAGCGCGCCGGAAGGCGGTACGGCCATCCTGACAGACCCGGCTCTGTTCGACGGCAGCCGCAATGAAGTGTCGCGCCTGCCCAATTTGGCTGAAGAAAAGGAGGCTGATGCCCCTGATGTCTCTCCAGCCGGAAAGCCAGAAGAATCTGCGCCGACAAATACCAAGCGCGAAGTTCCGGAGAAGAGCAACACCGGCGAGACCACTCTCATCTCCAATAAGGAGAAGGAAGAACTGGTTGGCGAACGCCCGGAAACGGTCGAAGTGACTGCTGACGGACAAGACGACCTCAAGCGCATCAAGGGCATCGGCCCAAAAAATGAAGATGCGCTCAACGAACTGGGTATAGCCACCTTCAAGCAGATCGCGGCCTGGACGCCTGAGAATGTCGATTGGGTGGAAGACTATATGAGCTTCCCGGGCCGGATCGAACGCGAAGACTGGATTGGTCAGGCGAAAACACTGGCCGAAGGTGGTGAAACAGAATTCTCCAAGCGCGTGGATGCGGGTGATGTCCCCTCCAGCCAGGATGATGAGGACTAGGCCATGTTGCAGGACAAGGATCGCATCTTCACAAACCTCTATGGTCTGCACTCTCCGGATCTGGAATCCGCGAAAAAGCGCGGCGCCTGGCATTTGACCAAAGAGATGCTGGATCAGGGACCGGACTGGATCTGCGACCAGATCAAGGCTTCCGGTCTGCGTGGTCGTGGCGGCGCTGGCTTCCCGACCGGTCTGAAGTGGACCTTCATGCCGAAGGAAGTACGCGAGCGCCCACACTATCTGGTCGTCAATGCTGACGAGTCGGAGCCCGGGACGTGTAAAGACCGCGAAATCATGCGCCACGATCCGCACCTGCTGATCGAAGGCTGCATGGTGGCCAGCCGTGCGATGCGCGCGCACAAATGCTATGTCTATATTCGCGGTGAATACATCAATGAGCGTCACGCGCTCGAAAAGGCCGTCAAGGAAGCCTATGAGGCCAAGCTGATCGGCAAGGACAATGTGAACGGCTGGGATTTTGATCTCTATGTTCACCACGGCGCCGGTGCCTATATTTGCGGTGAAGAGACTGCGTTGCTGGAAAGTCTGGAAGGCAAGAAAGGCCAGCCACGCTTGAAGCCGCCATTCCCTGCCAATGCGGGTCTTTATGGCTGCCCTACCACTGTGAACAATGTCGAGTCTATTGCGGTTGCGCCGACCATCCTGCGTCGCGGCGCTGAGTGGTTTGCTGGCTTTGGACGTCCGAACAATGCCGGCACCAAGCTGTTCTGCATCTCCGGACATGTGAACAAGCCGTGCAATGTCGAAGAAGAGATGTCAATCACGTTCCGTGAGCTGATCGATACCCATTGTGGCGGCATTCGCGGCGGTTGGGACAATCTGAAAGCGGTTATCCCGGGTGGGTCTTCCGTGCCAATGGTTCCGGCCGAGCAGATCATGGACGCCTATATGGACTTTGACACGCTGCGCGACCTGAAATCAGGTCTCGGTACAGCGGCCGTCATCGTGATGGACAAGGACACAGATCTTATCAAGGCCATCGCCCGCCTCGCTTACTTCTACAAGCATGAGAGCTGCGGCCAGTGTACGCCATGCCGTGAAGGCACGGGGTGGATGTGGCGCGTTATGGAGCGCATGGTTAAAGGCGAAGCTGAGCATGACGAGATCGAAACCCTGCTGGATGTGACCAAGCAGGTGGAAGGTCACACGATCTGTGCTCTGGGCGACGCGGCGGCCTGGCCGATCCAGGGCCTTATCCGTCACTTCCGTCACGAGATCGAAGACCGCATCAATCAATACAGGCTGCCGCGCGCAATGGTGCAGGGCGCAGTCGTGGCAGCGGAGTAAAGGCATATGTCCGATACCTTCAAGCTGAATATCGACGGCAAGGACATTGAGGTCCCGCGTCACTACACGCTGATGCAGGCGTGTGAGGAAGCGGGTGCCGAGATTCCGCGCTTCTGCTATCACGAGCGCCTGTCTGTGGCGGGTAACTGCCGCATGTGCCTCGTCGAGTGGGAAGGCGCGCCGAAGCCGATCGCCTCCTGTGCGCAAACGGTTGGCGATATGCGTCCGAACCGTGATGGCTCTGCGCCGAACATCCGCACCAAAGGCGACTATGTCGATAAGGCCCGCAATGGCGTGATGGAGTTCCTGCTGATCAACCACCCTCTGGATTGCCCGATCTGTGACCAGGGCGGTGAGTGTGACCTGCAGGACCAGGCCATGGCCTATGGCCGTGCCGGCAGCCGCTATGAAGAGAACAAGCGCGCCGTCGAAGACAAGAATATGGGCCCGCTGGTCAAGACGATCATGACCCGCTGCATTCAGTGTACGCGTTGTGTACGCTTTGCGGCTGAAGTGGCCGGTGTTGAAGAGATCGGCATGATCAGCCGCGGCGAGAATGCCGAGATCACGACCTATCTCGAAAAGAGCCTGACGTCTGAGTTGTCCGGCAATGTGATTGACCTTTGCCCGGTCGGCGCGCTGACTTCCAAGCCTTACGCGTTCAATGCGCGCCCGTGGGAGCTGCGCAAGACATCCTCCATTGATGTGATGGATGCCATGGGCGCCTCCATTCGCGTGGATGCCAAGGGCGATGGCGTGATGCGTATCCTGCCGGAGACCAATGAGGAAATTAACGAGGAGTGGCTGTCCGACAAATCCCGTTTTGTGTGGGACGGTCTTGCCCGCCAACGCCTCGACAAGCCTTACATTCGCGAGAATGGTCGTCTGCGCGCTGCCAATTGGGGGGAAGCTTTCGCTGCTGTCAAAGAGGCTCTGTCCGTCAGTTCAGACAAGATTGGTGTCGTTGCTGGTGACCTGATCGAAGTCGAGCAGGCCAAGGCGGCGCTGGACCTGTTCCGCGCGCTTGGCGTCAAGAGCACCGACTGCCGCCCAGCCGGGGCCAAGTATGGCACAGACGGTGTGCGTGAGCGCTACATCCTGAATGGCACGCTGGCCGGTGTGGAAGAGGCAGACATGCTTCTGCTTATCGGAACCAATCCGCGCGTCGAAGCTGCCGTCTGGAATGCCCGCATCCGCAAGACATGGCTGTGGGCTGACCTGAAAGTGGGCCGGATCGGCGAAGCTGCAGACCTGACCTATGATCATGAATGGCTAGGCCAGGGCGCGGATGCGCTGACAAACATTCGTGATACGGATTTCGGCAAGGCTCTCGCCTCTGCTGAGCGTCCGATGATTGTCATCGGTGAGGGAGCTTTGTGCGGTGAAGACGGTGAAGCCGTTCTTGCCTCTGCTCTGAAGCTTGCGAATGAAGTCGGCGCGATCAAGGATGACTGGGCCGGCTTCGGTATTCTGCACACTGCGGCAGGCCGTGTTGGCGCACTGGATGTCGGTTTCGTTCCGGCAGAAGGCGGCGCAGACACAGCGGCGATCCTCTCTGGCGGTATGAAGACCGTAGTTCTTCTCGGTGCAGACGAGGTGGACCTATCCGGCTTGGGTGATTCCACAGTCATCTATGTCGGCTCCCATGGGGATGCAGGCGCTGCGCGGGCGGATATTATTCTGCCGTCTGCCGCCTATACCGAAATGGCTGCGACATATGTGAACACCGAAGGACGGGTCCAGATGACCTCCAGGGCTGTTCAGCCCAAGGGCGAAGCGCGTGAGGGCTGGGCCATTTTTCGTGCCCTGTCAGATATGATGGGCAAGACACTTCCTTATGATACGGCGGACGCCCTGAGAGGCGTTTTGCGCGGCGCAGAAGGCGAAAGCACCGTCTTCTCCGGCCTTGGCTTCGCGCCTGGCGTGCGGGGGATTGAGGCTCTGAAACAGCCAATGACGAGTGCGTCGACGACGCTGACGAGCGTGTCGTTTGGAGCGGTCGTAGATGATTTCTACATGACCAACCCGATCGCCCGCGCATCGAAGACAATGGCCGAATGTTCTGCGCTGGCCTCAGCGCTGGACACTCCGGTAGCAGCGGAGTAGGGCGGGCGCCATGAGCAACTATGTCGAGTCTTTCGGACAGCTTTGGGGGCCGCTTCTGGTTCTGGGGCAGATTGCCCTGTTCACCCTTGTCCTTCTGCTGTCGATTGCTTTCCTTCTGCTGCTGGACCGTAAGGTCTGGGCAGGTGTGATGATGCGGAAAGGGCCTAACGTTGTCGGCCCGTTCGGTTTGCTTCAGTCATTTGCTGACTTCGGCAAATTCCTGATCAAGGAAATCGTCATTCCGGCAGGCGCCAACAAGACCGTTTTTATCATGGCGCCGATCCTCACCTGTACGCTCGCCTTCGCGTCATGGGCAGCCATTCCCGTCGCGCCCGGCACGACCAGTGGAACCAGCTGGGTCATTTCAAACCTGAACGTCGGGATTCTTTATCTCTTTGCCATCAGTTCTCTCGGTGTCTACGGCATCATCATGGGTGGCTGGGCTTCGAACTCGAAGTATCCGTTCCTAGGCGCACTGCGTTCAGCTGCGCAGATGGTGTCCTATGAAGTCTCCATCGGCTTTGTAATCGTGACGGTAATCCTGCTGGTTGGGTCCATGAACCTGACAGATATTGTGAACAATCAGGATGGCGGTTTCTGGAACTGGCACGCTTTCAGCTTCCAGAATTTCCCGCTCATCATCGTGATGTTCCCGATGTTCGTGATATTCTTCATCTCCGCGCTGGCTGAGACGAACCGTCCGCCATTTGACCTTCCTGAAGCGGAATCTGAACTCGTTGCGGGGTATCAGGTTGAGTATGGCTCTACGCCATACCTGCTCTTCATGCTTGGTGAGTATCTGAACATCGTTCTGATGTGCGCCATGATGACTATTCTGTTCCTTGGTGGCTGGCATGGTCCAATCCCACTGGGCGAGGATTTCGTGCGCGATCACCCGTTCCTGAACGCCTTTGCGGGCCTGTTCTGGTTCATGTTCAAGATCCTTTTCTTCTTCTTCCTTTTCGCAATGGTGAAGGCCATTGTGCCACGCTACCGCTATGACCAGCTGATGCGCCTGGGCTGGAAAGTGTTCCTCCCTACATCTCTGGTCGCTGTACTGATCGTGGCGGGATATGTCGCTTATATGGGAGTGCAGTCATGAGCCTCGCGCAAACCATACGCGGTGCACTGCTGACAGATTTCCTCGGAGCCTTTGTTGTGGCAACCCGGGAAATGTTCCGCCGCAAGGCAACCGTAAACTATCCGTTCGAGAAGAACCCGCTGTCTCCTCGTTTCCGTGGTGAGCATGCACTACGCCGCTATCCTAGCGGGGAAGAGCGCTGCATCGCCTGTAAACTCTGTGAAGCAATCTGCCCGGCGCAAGCCATCACGATCGAGGCCGAGCCCCGCGCCGACGGCGCTCGGCGAACGACGCGCTACGATATTGACATGGTGAAATGTATCTATTGTGGCTTCTGCCAGGAGGCATGCCCGGTGGATGCAATCGTGGAAGGTCCGAACTTCGAATTCGCGACCGAAACACGTGAGGAGCTGTTCTATGACAAGGACCGTCTGCTTGCGAATGGCGACCGCTGGGAACGGCTGATCGCGAAGAATTTGGAACTCGATGCGCCTTATCGTTAAGGCGCTATAAATTGAAACTCGTGGAGCCTTCGCTCCACCAAGAAGGGGGCCTAGAAGGGCTGTGGCAGTCTACGCTTTCTATCTGATCGCGCTGGTCGTGCTCGTCTCGGCATTGTCCGTGATCATGGCACGTAACCCGGTTCACTCCGTGTTGTGGCTGATCCTCGCATTCTTTTCATCCGCAGGCCTTCTGGTCCTGATCGGCGCGGAATTCCTCGCCATGCTTCTGGTCGTTGTTTATGTCGGCGCGGTGGCGGTGTTGTTCCTGTTCGTCGTCATGATGCTGGATGTGGACTTTGTTGAGCTCAAGCAGGGGACGTTGCGATACTGGCCCTTCGCGGTGCTGGTTGGTGTGATTTTCGCGGCCGAGATCGTGCTCGCGACCGTGTTTGGAACCACCACCAACGCATCCACCTTTGATGCTTCACCGGGGGCTGCCACCAATACCGAGGCCATCGGCCAGGTGATGTACACGCAATATCTGCTACTGTTCCAGATGGCTGGGATCATCCTGCTGGTGGCGATGATCGGCGCGATTGTGCTTACCCTGCGCCACCGTCCGGAAACGAAACGCCAGAACATCGCAAAACAAACTTCGCGCCGCCGTAGCGACGCCTTTGAACTGAAGGACCCCACACCGGGGCAGGGGATCTGAGACAATGGACCTTGGGCTTTCCCACTATCTTGCCGTGTCTGCGGCCCTGTTCACGATCGGGGTTGTCGGCATATTCGTGAACCGCAAGAACATCATCGTCATTCTCATGGCGATCGAGTTGATCCTGCTTTCCGTGAACCTGAACCTGGTTGCATTCTCGGTCTTTACCGGAACGATTACAGGACAGATATTCGCGATGTTGGTATTGACGGTGGCTGCTGCTGAAGCGGCCGTCGGGCTTGCCGTTCTGGTCGTCTATTTCCGCAATCGCGGCGACATCTCTGTTGAGAGTGTCGACCTGATGAAGGGATAGATGGATGCTGCCCGATTTCCTTATTCTCTATATAGTCCTGGCGCCGGGGTTGATTGCTCTTACAGGGCTGGTCCACAAATTTATTGGTGACAAGCTCGTCATGACGCTGACGACGGCTGTTGTCCTGTCAGCCGGTGCCCTGTCGCTGTTCCAGCTGTTTGCCTATGTCGCCGGTCTTGGTGGTCACGCTGCAGGCGGTGAGGAACACCATGCCAGCCTGGTTGCCATGTCTACGGCCAGCGAGTTAAAGCAGCACATCATTACGCTGATGCCCTGGATCCATGTCGGTGAGTTCCAGGCAAACTGGGCGATCCGCGTCGACACGCTGTCCATCGTCATGATGGCGGTGATCACTGGCGTTTCCGGCCTCGTTCACCTCTATTCCTGGGGATATATGAGTGAAGAGCCGCACAAGGCGCGTTTCTTCAGCTATCTCTCCCTCTTTACCTTTATGATGCTGATGCTGGTGACAGCGGACAATTTCATTCAGCTCTTTTTCGGCTGGGAAGGTGTGGGCCTTGCTTCCTATCTGCTCATTGGCTTCTGGTATCAGAACAAGGCGCCGAACGACGCCTCTATCAAGGCTTTCGTGACTAACCGTGTCGGGGACTTTGGCCTCGCGCTGGGTATCATGGCAGTCTTCTACGTCTTCCGGTCTGTTGAGTTTGGCCCGGTTCTGGATGCTGTGCGCCAAAATACAGCTGTTGTGCCGGTTGGCTTTACAGAAGCTTTCCCCGTACGCGAGCTGAAAATCTCCTTCCTGCACTGGGATCTCAATGCACTCGAAGTTATCGGTGTGCTTCTGTTCATTGGCGCAATGGGTAAGTCTGCGCAGTTCTTCCTGCACGTCTGGTTGCCGGACGCCATGGAAGGCCCGACGCCTGTTTCAGCGCTGATCCACGCCGCAACCATGGTTACGGCTGGTGTCTACCTCGTGTGTCTTCTGTCGCCGATCTACGAATATACGATCTATGCTGCAGGCATGATCACGATCGTCGGGGCGGTTACAGCACTTTATGCAGCAACGGTCGGAATGGCGCAGAACGACATCAAGCGCGTAATTGCCTACTCAACCTGTTCCCAGCTCGGCTACATGTTCTTCGCGGCAGGTGTTGGCGCCTATGAGGCGGCCATGTTCCACCTGTTCACGCACGCCTTCTTCAAGGCCTTGTTGTTCCTTGGTGCCGGCTCCGTCATTCACGGCATGCACCACGAGCAGGACATGCGCAAAATGGGCGGTCTGGCGAAGTACATGCCGCTCACCTATGCGGCCATGATGATCGGTACGATTGCCATCATCGGTCTGGGTATTCCGCATACCAAGATCGGCTTCTCGGGCTTCTTCTCGAAAGATGCCATCCTGGAGAGCGCATTCGCCGGCGGCGCTGCTGAGGTCATGTTCGGCCAGGTGGCCTTTTGGTTCGGCATCATCGCAGCCTTCCTGACGAGCTTCTACTCCTGGCGGCTAATCTACATGACCTTCCACGGTCCGATGGCGTCGAAGGCTCATGATGACGAAGTGTACGAGGAAGCAGACTCTCATGCTGACGACCATCTGGCGGCAGATGATCATCATGATCATGGCCACCATGGCGACCCGCATGAGTCTCCGCTGCTCATGTTGGTGCCGCTCGCATTGCTTAGCATTGGCGCCATGTTCGCAGGCCTGTATTTCTACAACGCCTTCGTTGATCACAATAATGAGGCCTTCTGGGCGGGAGCGATTTATCGCTCGGCTGAGAACCATGTTCTGCACAATCGACACGATGTGCCGGAATGGGTGATCTACGCACCTCTCATCGTCACGATTGCGGGCTTCCTGATCGCGACCTTCACGTACTACTTCAATCGTGGTGTCGGTAAACGCATCGCCGACAGCGGTGGGCCTCTCTACTCGCTGTTCTATAACAAGTGGTATTTTGACGAGATCTACCAAGCGACGCTGGTCCGTGGATCGGCCTTGCTCGGCAATCTCTTCTGGAAAGCTGACAAGAAGATTATCGACGGTCTTGGTCCCGATGGTGTGACGCATCTCACACAGGGCGCTGCCAAGCGCCTGTCCAAGATGCATACCGGCTATCTCTACCACTACGCATTTGTGATTATCGGCGCTGCACTCGTATTCGGTGGAATTATGTGGCTGCGCGCTGGAGGAGTTAACTAATGGGCGGTTTTCCCATTCTTTCGGCGATGACATTCCTGCCGCTTGCAGGGGCGTTGATCATCATGGTCGTGCGTGCGGCTACGGTGGGTAGCCGGGATGAGACCCAGGCAAGCTCTGAGGGGCGCACGGCCCTTATGGCGGGTCTGATTATCTCCGGCGCGACTTTCCTGGTCTCACTTGCCGCGTTTGCCTATTACAATCCGGCTGAGCCTGGCTATCAGCTTGTTGAGCAATATCGGTGGTACCAGAATATCAGCTACAAGATGGGCGTGGACGGTCTGTCCATGACGCTGATTTTGTTGACAACCTTCCTGACGCCGATATGTCTTCTGGCGAGCTGGAACTCGATCAACAAGCGCGTCACAGAATATGTCGTCGCTTTCTTGGTGCTTGAGACCTTCATGATCGGTGTGTTCACCGCACTTGATCTGGTGCTGTTCTACATTTTCTTCGAGGCTGGCCTTATCCCGATGTTCTTGATCATCGGTATCTGGGGCGGTCCGGACAAAATCTATGCGGCGTTCAAATTCTTCCTCTACACGCTGATCGGCTCTCTCTTCATGCTGGTGGCCGTGGTCTACATGTACCAGGCTGCAGGCAGCTCGGACTTTGAGGTTCTTGAGAATTATCAGTTCGCGCGCAATGCGCAGACTTGGCTGTGGCTTGCCTTCATGGCGTCTTTTGCGGTCAAGTTGCCGATGTGGCCCGTGCATACATGGCTTCCAGATGCGCACGTTCAGGCACCGACGGCGGGATCTGTCGTGCTGGCCGGTGTTCTGCTGAAGATGGGCGGCTATGGCTTCCTGCGCTTCTCGCTGCCCATGTTCCCAGACGCCAGCCATTTGTTCCAGCCGGTTATGTTTGCGCTGGCCGTAGTGGCGATTGTCTACACTTCGCTCGTCGCGTGGCGTCAGACTGATATGAAGAAGCTGATTGCGTACTCATCCGTAGCGCACATGGGCTTCGTGACGCTTGGCGTATTTTCGTTCAACGAAGCCGGTGTGCAGGGTGCCATCTTCCAGATGCTCAGCCACGGTATCATTTCTGGCGCGCTGTTCCTGATCGTGGGCGTTGTATACGACCGTATGCACACACGTGAGATTTCCGCTTATGGCGGTCTTGTTCACCGCATGCCGATTTACGCAACGCTGTTCATGCTCTTCACCATGGCCAATGTCGGTTTGCCAGGTACATCAGGCTTCATCGGTGAGATTCTCACCATGGTCGGCGGCTTCCAGGCCTCCTCATGGGCCGCCTTTGGCGCCGCGCTTGGGGTGATCTTTTCTGCCGTATACATGCTGACCCTGTATCGTCGCACAGTGTTTGGCCAGATCACAAATCCCAAGCTGAACGCCATCAAGGATATGAACCTGATCGAATTGATCTGCATCGTGCCGTTGGCCTTGTTGACCATTCTGTTCGGTATCGCACCCAATCTCATTTTCAACATTACTGAAGGCTCGGCGCTGCGTGTGCTGAACCTGATGGCAGGAGGCTGACCTCTTATGCTGGATTACACTGCCATGATCCTTGCAATCGGGCCTGAACTCTGGCTCGCGGCGGCTGGTCTGATCGGGGTGCTTCTTGGTGCCACGTTCAAGGACAAGTTCAACGCGCTCGCATTCAAGTTTGGGGCGCTCGTACTGTTTGCCGCCGCCGCATTCTCTTTGATGAATTATCAGGGCGGAGAAGCATTCAATGGCCTGGTGCGCACCAACACGTTCGTGAACTTTGCGAAGTTTGTCAGCTATGCCATTGGCGGCGTCACACTTATGATGTCCGAAGGATTCCTTAAGCGTCACAACACGATCCGTTATGAGTATGCTCTTCTGACCATTTTTGCCAGCCTGGGCATTGGCATGACCCTATCTGCAGCGGATCTGATGACTCTCTATATGGGGGTCGAGACCCTTAGCCTGGCCTCCTATGTGATGGCCGCGTTCCACCGCGATTCCATTCGTTCCTCTGAAGCCGGTCTGAAGTATTTCGTCCTCGGTTCGCTGGCGTCCGGTATGCTGCTTTATGGCGCTTCGCTGGTCTATGGCTTCGCAGGGTCTACTCAGTATGTGGTGATTGCTGCCGCTGAACCTTCTGTCGGAATGATGTTCGGCATGGTCCTCATGATCGTAGGTCTGGCCTTCAAAGTCTCCGCCGCGCCGATGCACGTGTGGACACCAGATGTTTATGAAGGCTCCCCGACACCGGTTGCCGCCTTCTTCGCAACCGCGCCTAAGATGGCTTCCATGGTTGTGTTCGCGAATGTGATGTACACCGTCTTCGGCGGCATCATTGAACAATGGCAGCTGATCCTGTCGATCATCGCAGCCCTTTCCATGATCATTGGTTCACTTGGCGCTCTCACGCAGACGAACATCAAGCGACTGCTCGGCTATTCCTCCATTGCCAATATCGGCTACGCGTTGGTTGCTGTCGCTGCAGGCAAAGAATTTGGCGCGGGGCCTCTGCTTGTCTTCATGACCCTCTATGTCATTGCTTCGCTGGGTCTGTTTGCCGGTGTCCTATCCATGCGTCGCAAAGGCGGGATGGTTGAAGGCATCAACGAGCTGGGCGGCCTGATGCGCAAGCGCCCATGGCTGGCGATTGCCCTGTCGGTCCTGATTTTCTCCATGGCGGGTCTGCCACCTTTCGGCGGCTTCTTCGGCAAGTGGGAAGTTCTGAATGCTGGTCTGGATGCCGGGCTATTACCACTGGCGGTCATCCTCATTCTCGCATCCGTTGTGTCACTTGGCTACTATCTGCGCCTGATCAAGATTATGTGGTTTGATGAGCCGACTGAGAAGTTCGAAGCAATTGATGGGTCTGTAACCTTTACGGTCATCGCTTCAGCGGTGCTGACGGGTGTCGTGTTCCTGATCTTTATCTACCAGCTGTCAGGCTGGGCCGGGAACGCCGCTGCGGGTCTGGCGATTTGAGCTTCGACTGGCCCGTCTATCATCTAGGCGTCATCGACAGCACGAACACCGAAGCCCAGCGCCGTGCCAAAGCTGGCCAGATCGAGAATTGCTGGCTGGTTGCTGAAGCCCAGACCGCAGGCCGGGGACGTTTGCAGCGTCCTTGGCTATCATCTTCCGGCAACCTGTTTTCCACCGCATTCTTCCGCGAACCGGGAGGTATCTCTGTCGCGGCGCGATTGCCCTTTGCGACAGCTCTCGCCGTGTCTGACATGGCGGCCATTGTTGCGCCGGGCGCAGCGGTCAGGCTGAAATGGCCGAATGATGCGCGCGTCGACCAGGCGAAGCTTTCCGGCATTTTGATCGAGACAGGCGGGCAGGGACAAGATTTCTGGGTTGCCGCCGGTATAGGCATCAATGTGACCGAAAGCCCTGAAGGTACAGGTCAGGCCGCTACCTGTATTCATGCGCTGAGGGGAGACACGCTGGTCAGCGCAGAAGACGTGCTCAGCGTTCTTAGGGAAACTTTTGCGCGTCGCCTGGAACAAGCAAGACAAAGCTTTGAGCCTCTTCGTGAAGACTGGCTTAAGGCAGCGGAAGGTCTGGGGCAGACCGTTCGGGTCAATGTATCTGATAGCCCTGTTGTGGGTGTATTCGAGGATATGGCCCAAGATGGAGCTCTTATTCTGCGATTGCCCAATGGGGAACGGCAGATGATAAGGGCGGGTGATGTTTCCTTGGTAGGAAGGACATAGATACATGCTGTTGGCGATCGACGTTGGTAACACCAATACAGTTTTTGGTATTCACGACGGTGAAAACTGGATTAATCAGTGGCGGAGCGCGACGGACGCTACGAAAACCGCAGATGATCATGCCGCGTGGCTGTGGCGTCTTGCTGACATGTACAAGGTTGATCTGCACCAGATCAAAGGCTGCGTGATCTCTACTGTTGTCCCGCAAGCGCAGTTTAATTTCCGCAATCTGGCACGTCGCTATCTTGAAATTGAGCCGATGTTCATTGGCGACCCGCAGCTTAAAACAGGCGTAGAGGTCCGTATTTACCGTCCGGAACAAGTCGGCGCGGACCGGATTGTCAGTGCGCTTGGGGCTCATGTCAGCTATCCGGGCAATCTGATCGTGATCGACAGTGGCACGGCGACCACATTTGATGTCGTTGCAGAAGATGGCGGCTTTGAAGGCGGTATCATTTCCCCCGGTATCAACCTCTCTGTCCGCGCGTTGCACGACGCCGCGGCCCAGCTACCAAGGATCGCCATTCAGCGTCCACATCATGTTATTGGCCAGGATACTGTAAGTGCCATGCAGTCAGGAGTCTTCTGGGGGTATATTGATCTGATTGATGGGCTCGTCCGTCGCATCAAGGCCGAATATGGGAAACCCATGCAGGTTGTCGCCACGGGAGGTGTTGCCTCCCTCTTTGAAGGTGCCAGCGAAACTATAGATCACTATGATCAGGATATTACGATCCGCGGCCTACTGGAAATTTATCGTCGAAACAGTTGAGATTTATGGCAGATTCAGAAGACATCGCAAACGAACTGGTCTTCCTGCCAATAGGTGGGTGTGAAGAGATAGGCATGAACCTCAATGCCTATGGCTATGGGCCCGCCCATGATCGCAAATGGATACTTGCGGACCTTGGCGTCACATTCGGCTCTCTGGATACACCCGGCATTGATCTGATCTGCTCAGACCCGTCTTTTCTGGTGGGTGAGAAGATCGAGGCGATCTTCCTGACGCACGCGCACGAAGACCATATCGGTGCGGTCGGCCTTCTGTATCCGCGCCTGCAAACAAACGCGCCGATCTATGCAACGCCTTTCACGGCGGAACTGGTGCGCACCAAAATGGAAGAGCGGGGCGTCGATACGTCTGTTCTCAAACCGGTCGCTCTAGGCGGCACAGTCAAGGCAGGTCCTTTCGAGGTGACCTATGTGACGCTGACGCACTCCATCCCTGAACCGAATGCCCTGGCCATCCGTACGCCAGCAGGGATTATCCTGCACACAGGGGACTGGAAAATTGACCCGTCGCCGCAGATCGGCTCGAAGACAGACATCAAGGCCTTGATGGCGCTCGGCGACGAAGGTGTGCTCGCCATGGTTTGCGACTCCACGAATGTCTTTGAAGAGGGCGAGTCCAGGTCAGAAGAATCCGTCCGCGAGGGGCTGGTCCAGTTGATCGCCAGCCAGCGTCAGGCTGTGGCGGTGACGACATTTGCATCCAATGTCGCGCGTGTGAAATCCGTCATTGAAGCCGCAGAGCTGGCTGGGCGTGCTGTGTGTCTTGTTGGCCGCAGCATGCATCGCATCACGGATGCCGCGAAGGCCGTCGGCATTCTGCCTCCTACGCTGGAATTCGTGGACGAGGCTGACGCCTCGCAAATTCCGGCAGAGCACATTCTCTATCTGTGCACGGGCAGCCAGGGGGAGCCACGGGCAGCCCTGACGCGTATTGCTCGCGGGGACCATCGCAACATTTCCCTGCATCAGGGGGACACAGTTATCTTCTCGTCCCGGCTTATTCCAGGAAATGAGAAGGGTATCTTCCAGCTTCAGAACTCTCTGGCGGACCAGGGCGTCCGGGTCATCACGCCGCGCATGGTACCTGAGAAGATCCACGTATCGGGTCACCCCTGTCGGGATGAACTGAAACGTATGTACCAGTGGGTACGTCCACGCATTGCCGTGCCTGTGCACGGAGAGCGGCGCCACATTATGGAGCATGCCACGTATGCGAAGTCGCTGCAGGTTCCTCAAGCGGTAGCACCGCGCAATGGCAGTCTCGTCCGCCTGGCTCCCGGCGAAGCAGAAATTGTAGATCTCGTTCCGGCTGGCCGCCTCTATCTGGATGGTAACAAGCTGGTGCCGGAAGGCGCGCAGGGCATTGATGAGCGCCGCAAACTGTCCTGGGGCGGCATTGTCTTTGCCTCTCTCACGCTAGACGATGATGGAGACGTTCTCGATGGACCGGTCATCGTGACCAAAGGGTTGTCCGAGGGAGATGGCCGTTTGGCGGATGAGAGTGTCGAGCCATTGGAGATTGCCGCCGAGGATGCCATCAACAAGCTGAAGCGCCGGGATCGCATGGACGACGATAATGTCGAACGGGTGATTGGCCGCGCGATCCGCAAGGCATGCCTTGCAGCTTTCGGGCATCGGCCCATTATTGAAGTAATTGTATTACGGAGTTGATCACCATGCCTGAATTCAAAATCGGTCCTCTGAACCATGTCGGCGTTGCTGTGCCGGATCTTGAAGAGGCATGCGAAACCTACCGGACGCTCTATGGAGCGACAGATATCACCACGCCGTTCGAAATGCCGGAGCAGGGAGTGAAAGTCTGCTTCGTCAATTTGCCAAACAGCCAGATCGAATTGATTGAGCCGCTCAACGAAGAGTCGCCGATCCATAATTTTATTCAGAAAAACCCTAAAGGCGGACAGCATCATGTCTGTTTTGAGGTGGATGACATTCATCAAGCCGTAGAAGAAATGGGCAAGCGCGGAGCGACTGTTCTGGGCAAGCCACGCATTGGCGCACACGGGACGCTTATCATCTTCGTACACCCGAAGAATTCCAATGGCGTTCTGATCGAGCTGATGGAAAATCCCGAGGGTCATCACTGATGACCATCGCAAGTGCCTTGGTCGTTTTTACGATTTGTTGGTGGCTCTGCTTTTTTGTGGCGTTGCCGATTGGTGTGCGGGGGCAGTGGGAAGATGATTCCACCATCCCTGGCACCGAAGAAGCAGCTCCCAAGCATCCCATGCTGGTAAAAAAAGTAATATGGGCCTCTGCTGGGGCGGCAGTCCTGACAGCAATTGCCGCAGTGGTCGTGCCACGCCTTCTTGCGCAATAGGCATAGCTGCGGCTAGGTGGGCCACGTTCAGTGCGTGATCACGGAGATTCCATGCGTCTTTCGAAGTATTTCCTTCCGGTTTCAAAGGAAGCGCCGTCAGATGCGGCGATTGCCTCCCACCAGTTGATGCTACGCACTGGAATGGTCCGCCAGAACGGGGCAGGCATCTATACGTGGCTGCCGCTGGGTCTGAACGTTCTGAAAAAGATCGAGCAGATCGTCCGTGAAGAGCTAAACCGGGCCGGGGCTATTGAAATCCTGATGCCGACGCTTCAGCAGGCAGACCTTTGGAAAGAGTCCGGTCGCTATGAGGCTTACGGCAAGGAGATGCTGCGCATTACCGATCGTCATGACCGGGAAATGCTGTACGGCCCGACCAATGAAGAGCTCGTGACCGATGTGTTCCGCAGCTATGTCAAAAGCTACAAGCAATTGCCGCTGAACCTCTATCATCAGCAATGGAAGTTCCGCGATGAGATCCGGCCGCGTTTTGGTGTGATGCGAGGGCGTGAATTCCTGATGAAGGATGGCTATTCTTTTGACCTCACCCCGGAAGAAGCGCGCCACTCATATAACCGCATGTTCTGCGCCTATCTGAACGCGTTTGATCGGATGGGGTTGACGGCTGTTCCTATGCGGGCTGACACAGGCCCCATTGGCGGCGATCTGAGCCACGAATTCATCATCCTGGCTGATACGGGCGAAAGTGCCGTCTTCTGCGACAAGGTGCTGCTTGAAATGCCGGCGCCAGGGGCGGATCTAGACTTTGGTGCGGACCTGACGGTCGAGGTCGAGAAGCGTACACAGCATTATGCCGCAACCGATGAGATGCATGACGAAGCTGCCTTTGCTGAATTGCCGGAAGATCGGCAGGTGTCAGCGCGCGGAATCGAAGTGGGACATATCTTCTATTTTGGGACCAAGTATTCCGAACCCATGAATGCCCTAGTGCAAGGGCCAGATGGACAAATGGTGCCTGTAGAAATGGGCAGCTATGGTATCGGCGTGTCCCGGCTCGTCGGCGGTATAATTGAAGCGTGTCATGACGAGAATGGCATCGTCTGGCCTGAAGCAGTGGCACCTTTCCAGGTCGGTCTGATCAATATGCGCGTTGGCGACGAGGCCTGCGATAATGCCTGTAACCAAGCCTATGCGGCGCTGATGGATGCTGGCATCGATACGCTTTATGACGACACAGAAGACCGCGCTGGCGCGAAGTTCGCGCGAATGGACCTGATTGGGTTGCCCTGGCAGATCGTGATTGGCCCGCGGGGCCTCGCGAATGGGGTTGTTGAGGTGAAAAACCGCAAGACCAGCGAGAAATCCGAATTGCCCATGGCAGATGCTCTGGCGATGGTGCGTCCATCATGAGCGAGCTGTCTTCCGCCGCCACGCCCTTTGGCAAGCTGGAGCGCACCCTGGCATGGCGTTACCTGCGTGCGAAGCGTGAGCATGGCGGAGCCAGCCTTATCTCTATCATTTCCTTTGTGGGGATTTTCTTCGCGGTTGCCGCGCTGATCATCACCATGTCGATCATGAGTGGTTTCCGCGCCACCTTGCTGGATGCCCTGCTGGGGGGGCAGCCGCATGTCTATGGGGTGGTTGCGTCCTATACGGAAGAAGAAGCTGAGCAGATCGCCGATACGATAAGTAAGATCAATGGCGTGTCGAGTGTCTCTCCCTATATCGAGGAATATGTGCTCGTCACGGCCAATGGCCGGAAAACTGGGGCTGCCGTGCGGGCCATTCGCAAGGAAGACCTGGCGACGATGCCCTTCTTGAAAGATGGCGGAAAGGCGGCCATTGAGGCCGGGTTCGGGGAAGGCCGCAATGGCGGTGATGTCATCATGATGGGGGCATTCCTGGCAGCAGGCCGTGAGGGTCTGGGTGTCAAACCCGGTGACAAGGTCGAGATTATCACCTCCCAGACCAATGCAGGGCCGATGGGCTCCACACCGCGCAGCAAGGCCTATACGGTCGGGGATGTGTTCAAGACGGGCAGTGTGGAACTGGACAGGCTCTACATCTTCATGCCGATGGATCAGGCCCAGATTCTGTTCCAGTCCAAGGATCATTACCAGATGCTGGATATCCGGCTGGATGATCCCAACAAAACGCGCGAAGCCATGGAGGCCATTGCGCAGGCGACTGGCAATGCCCTCTACACGTTTGACTGGAAAAGCCAGCGGGCAGGATATTTGAATGCCTTGCAGGTGGAACGCACAATGGTGCGTCTGCTGGTCATGGTCATCATGGGCATTGCTACGCTCAACATAATTGTTGGTGTAGTTATGTTGGTGAAGAACAAGACGCGTGACATCGCTATTCTGAGGACGATAGGCTTGGGCCGAGGGGGCGTGTTACGCGTCTTCCTTCTGGTCGGCACCACTTTGGGCATGCTGGGCGCAATGCTGGGCATGCTGATCGGCGTGCTGGTCGTCATGAATATCAGCGCTGTGGAGGCCTTCATCAATCTGTTCGTTCCGGGGCAGGTGTTTGACGCGGAAGTCTACGGGCTGGAGGGCCTGCCGGCCATTCTGGATTGGGGCGAAGTTCTCCGCACAGGTCTGTATGCTTTGGGTATGTCGATGCTTGTCTCGATCATCCCGGCATGGTGGGCATCCCGTCAGGACCCGGTCAGCGCACTGAGGTTCGAATAATGACAGGCCCTGTTCTCGAATTGATCGGCATTGATCGCTACTACCGCACGGCTGCGGGTGAACTGCATGTGCTGAACGATACAGACCTTCAGTTGAATGCCGGAGAGCTTGTGGGGCTCGTCGGGCCTTCTGGGTCCGGCAAGTCGACCCTGCTGCATACGGCAGGTCTGCTGGAGCGTCCTGAGGCCGGCAAGGTCATGCTGGACGGTATCGACTGCTTGTCCCTGGATGATGCAGGACGCACCGCTATCCGGCGCAGCAAGATCGGATTTGTCTATCAGTTCCACCATTTGCTGCCTGAGTTCAGCGCCGCAGATAACATTGCGATGCCGCTGATGATTGCTGGCGTGAAGAAAGCAGAGGCCCGCGAGAAGGCGGAGCATCTGCTGGGCGAAATGGGTCTTGAAGATCGCGGTCATCACCAGCCAGCCCAAATGTCTGGCGGCGAGCAGCAAAGGGTCGCCATCGCCCGGGCGCTAGCCAATGATCCTCGGCTGGTTATTGCTGACGAGCCCACAGGCAATCTGGACCCTGGCACGACAGAGCGTGTTTTCGCGACCCTGATCAATATGGTGCGCAATGAGGGCGCTGCCGTTCTGGTCGCGACGCACAATCTGTCCCTGACCCGCCACATGGACCGCGTCCTGACGCTGTCAGACGGCAAGCTGATCGACTACCAGCCAGCCTGATTCAAACCTGTGAAAAGGTCCTTCGGGCTGTGCCCCTCTGCTCTGGCCTGAAGCGGGCTGGCAACGTATCCTGTCTTCAGGAGAATGCCCTGTGTCTGAGTCGCCCTTTATCCATCTGGCCGTAAGGTCCAGCTACTCCCTGCTGGAGAGCATGATCACGCCCAAGGGGCTGAAAGCCTGGTGCGTCGAGCAGGGCATGCCAGCTGTTGCGATTACGGACAGGAATAATCTGTTCGGCGCGTTGGAGATATCGCTCACCCTGACGGATGCTGGCATTCAGCCGATCATGGCATGCTGCTTCGATGTGACGGATGGCGTGCCGAAGAGCGATCCAACGCGCATCTCGCTGTATGCGCAGAATGAGGTTGGCTACAAAAGACTGATGTACCTGTCTTCGCGTTCCTATCTGGATGCGGAGGATGGCGTGCCGAAGCTTTCCCGCGACTTGCTGTTGGAGCAAACCGAGGGCCTGATTTTGCTGACGGGCGGCGCGGAAGGCGAGGTGGCTCGCCACCTGCTGAAGGGGCGCTTGACGGATGCCCGCACAGAGCTCTCTACGCTGGCGGCAGCATATCCGGGGCGATGCTATGTCGAGATCACACGTCACGGCACTGCAGATGAGTACGCCGTTGAAGATGACCTGATCGGCCTTGCCTATGATCTGAAGCTGCCGCTTGTTGCGACCCATGATGTCCGCTTCATGAAGGCAGGGGATGCCAAGGCACATGATGCGATGATGTGTATCGCGAATGGCCAGTATCTTGGGCAGGAAGACCGCAAGCGCGTTGATCCATCCCAGTATCTCAAGACAGCTCAAGAGATGCGGGAGCTGTTTGCAGATCTTCCGGAAGCTATTGAGAACACTGCGGAAATTGCGCGTCGATGCGCGATCAAGGCCGAAACGCACAAGCCCATTCTGCCAAACTTCTCCAAGGAAGGGCGCTCGGAGTCCGAAGAGCTTCGCAAACAGGCTCTGGAAGGTTTGGAATACCGCCTCGACGCGGCTGACAAATTGTATGCAGAGCGTGAGAAGTATTTCGAGCGTCTCGATTACGAGTTGTCAATTATCGAGCGCATGGGTTTCCCTGGCTACTTCCTGATCGTTTCGGACTTTATCAAATGGGCCAAAGAGAACGGTATTCCGGTGGGCCCCGGCCGGGGGTCTGGTGCTGGATCTCTGGTTGCCTGGGTGCTGTTGATCACAGACCTCGACCCCTTGCGCTTCGACCTGCTGTTCGAACGCTTCCTGAACCCTGAGCGTGTTTCAATGCCTGACTTCGACGTCGACTTCTGTCAGGAGCGTCGCGGCGAGGTGATCCGTTATGTGCGCGACAAGTACGGCGCGGACTCAGTGGCAATGATCATCACCTTTGGTACGCTTCAGGCGAAGGCTGTTGTGCGTGATGTCGGACGCGTGATGCAAATGCCTTACGGGCAGGTGGACCGCCTGGCCAAGCTGATCCCGTTCAACCCGGCAAATCCGCCCAAGCTCCAGGACGCGATTGACGACGAGCCGAAGTTTCAGGACGAGATCGACGCGGATGAACGTGTCGAGGAGTTGCTAGAAATCGCACTGTCTCTCGAAGGCAAGTACCGGAACGCTGGTACGCACGCCGCCGGTGTTGTAATCGGTGACCGTCCGCTGGTCGAGCTTGTGCCGCTCTATAATGATCCTAGGGCTGATCTTCCGGCAACTCAGTTCAATATGAAATATGCCGAGCAAGCGGGGCTTGTTAAGTTCGACTTCCTTGGGCTGAAAACCCTGACCGTTATCGACCGTGCACTGAAGTTCATCCGACGCGACGGGCGTGACGTCGGCACGGAATGGCAAAGCCTCGATGATAAGGCGACCTATGATCTGATGGCTAGTGGTGACACGCTCGGTGTTTTCCAGCTTGAGGGCGCGGGCATGCGAGACACCCTCAAAAAGGTGCGTCCACACAGCCTGGAAGATGTGATCGCCATCATTTCGCTCTATCGCCCTGGTCCGATGGAGAACATTCCGATATATGTGCAGGGTAAGGAAGATCCTGCCTCGGTTACTTACCAGCACCCTGACCTGAAACCCGTGCTCGAAGCCACCTATGGTGTGCCTGTCTATCAGGAGCAGGTGATGCGGATGGCGCAGGAAATCGCTGGCTATTCGCTCGGCGACGCTGACCTTCTGCGCCGCGCAATGGGTAAGAAAAAGATCGAAGAGATGATCGCCCAGCGCCAGCGCTTTGTTGAAGGTGCGGCAGCAAATAAAGGCATGGCGGCGCCGCTCGCCAACGACATCTTCGATACCATGGAGAAGTTTGCGGGCTACGGCTTCAACAAATCCCACGCGGCGGCCTATGCCCTGATTGGCTACCATACGGGCTATCTGAAGCGTCACTTCCCAGTGGAGTTCCTCGCCGCTTCCATGAGCCTTGACCTTGGCAACACTGACAAGCTCGCGGCCTTCTTCCAGGAAGCAAAACGCCTCAAGATTCCAGTTTTGGCGCCGAATGTGAACACGTCCACCGCCGACTTCGATGTGCGTGATGGGGCCGTTGTTTACGCCCTCGGCGCGTTGAAAGGCGTTGGCCTGGAGGCCATGAAGCATGTTGTTGAGGTTCGCAAAGAAGGGGGGGCTTTCAAGGACCTCTATGATTTTGCTGAGCGTGTGGACCCGCGTCATGTGAATAAAAAGGCGTTTGAATCCCTGGCAAAAGCCGGTGCGTTCGACTGCCTTGATGCGAACAGAGCCAAAGTGCTGGCCGCTGCGCCCTTATTGGCAAACCTGGCTGTCTCGGCGGCTCAGGATCGTCAGGGCGGGCAGGGCGGCCTTTTTGCGGAAGCAGAGCCAGCCTTGCGACCTGTGCTACCAAAGGTGAAGGCTTGGAACGGTCAGCAAAAGCTTGATGCCGAATTCAAGTCGATTGGCTTCTATTTCTCTGGTCACCCTCTGGATGACGTTCTGGAAGGGCTGGACCGCGATCGTGTCACCTTGGCCATGGAAGTTGAGGAGCGGGCCTCAGACGGCAAACCGCTCGAAATGATCGGGGTGGTGCGGGCCCGTAATGACAAGCCCGCACGTAATGGGGGCAAGTTCGCCTTCCTCACCTTGTCTGACCCCTCAGGCGAGATTGAGATGATGGTTTTCCCTGAAACCTTGTCACAGAATTATGATCTTCTTCAGGTGGGAAACGCAGTCGCCATTACAGTTGGTGTAAAACGGAATGCGGAAGAGATTCGCCTGAATGCTGAACGCGTCCTGAAGCTTGAGGCCGCGCGCCTATCCAAGGCCATGGGAGCATTGAAGATCAGACTATCTGTCGGGGCTCTTGTTAGGGATATTGCTGGCGTTGTGGGTCATCTGGCCAAGTTGCCGGACCCGGAAAGAGGTGAAATCCTGATAGAAATGCCTCTTGAGGATGGCCGTCTGGTTACCCTCAAGCTGCCTTCCACCTACACGATCGGGCTTGGCGCCCAACGCGCCCTGAAGGACGCCCCCGGCGTGGAACGTGTCGAGCCGCTGAAAGCCGCCTGACAAAAGGCGTTCACGGCATCTTGCGGCGTGGGGGGATTTATGTATAAGCCGCCCCATCAGAAACCAGTTCACGGGTGCATCCGGTGCTGCGGGCCATGGGGGTCCAAAGTTCCACTCGTGACGGCCAACCGGATGGAGACAATCTATGGCCCTACCTGACTTCACCATGCGTCAGCTCCTCGAAGCTGGCGTTCACTTCGGTCACCAAACCCACCGCTGGAACCCGCGCATGAAGCCGTATATCTACGGTGATCGCTCCGGCATTCACATCATGGATCTGTCGCAAACTGTTCCGGCGCTTCACCAGGCGCTGGTGTTCGTGCGCGACACTGTCGCCAAAGGCGGCCGCGTTCTGTTCGTGGGTACTAAGCGTCAGGCTGCAGAGCCGATTGCTGAAGCTGCACAACGCTGCGCTCAATACTACATGAATCACCGTTGGCTGGGCGGCACGCTCACCAACTGGTCCACCGTTTCCCACTCCATCAAGCAGCTCAAAGAGCTGAACGCGATGTTCGAGAGCGGTAGCGGTCAGGGACTGACCAAGAAAGAATTGCTCGACCTGGAGCGCCGCCGCGACAAGCTGCAACTCTCCCTCGGCGGTATCGCTGACATGGGCGGTTTGCCGGCTGCGATGATCGTGATCGACACCAACAAGGAAGCGATCGCCGTTCAGGAAGCTCGCAAGCTGGGTATCCCGGTTGTGGCCGTGCTCGACACTAATTGTGATCCAGCAGATGCCGATTATGGCTTCCCGGGCAATGACGACGCCGCTCGTGCGATCTCGCTCTACTGCAACCTGTTTGCTGACGCGGTCCTGGACGGTCTAGCAGAATCGACCGCTGGCCTGGGTGTTGACTTGGGTGAGCTGGAAGACGTTGACGCCCTTGCAGAAGCTGATGTGGCAACTGCAGAAGGCGAAACGGCTGAAGATACGACGGGTGCCTGAGTTCGGGCATCCGAACTGAAGACGAAATTGAAGGAATACAGCAATGGCTGAGATTACCGCTGCGCTTGTGAAAGCATTGCGCGAGAAAACCGGTGCAGGCATGATGGACGCCAAGAAGGCGCTCGTCGAGAATGGTGGCGATGAAGCTGCCGCTATCGATTGGCTGCGCGCGAAAGGCCTCTCGAAAGCTGCGAAAAAGTCTGGCCGCACCGCCGCTGACGGTCTCGTTTCCGTACAAGTGTCCGAAGACGGCAAGACGGGCGCTATCGTTGAGCTGAACGCCGAGACTGACTTCGTTGCACGCAACGATAAGTTCCAGTCCGCTCTGGCTGGCATCACTAAAGCCGCTCTGGAAACGGATGGCTCTGTTGAAGCTGTTGCGGCTGCACCGTCTCCGGATGGCGAAGGTTCGGTTGACGACCTGATCAAGCGCCTGATCGCAACGATCGGCGAGAACATGACTCTCCGTCGCAGTGCCAAGCTGACGGCTGAAGGCAAGGTCGCCTCCTACATCCACAACGCCGAAACGGCTGGCATGGGTAAAGTTGGCGTTCTGGTTGCTCTTGATGGTTCTGGCGATCTTGAAGACTTGGGCCGCAAGGTTGCGATGCACATTGCTGCAACGTCGCCTGCTGCTGCCACAACGGACGAGCTGGACCCGGCCCTGATCGAGAGCGAAAAGCACGTTCTCACCGAGCAGGCCCGCGAAAGCGGCAAGCCGGATAACGTGATCGAGAAGATGATCGTTGGACGCATGCAGAAGTTCTACAAGGAAGTTGTCCTTGTCGAGCAGCCTTTCGTCATGAACCCCGACCAGACGGTCGGCAAGTTCCTCGAAGAGAATGGCGCCACCCTGAAGGGCTTCGTGCACTTCAAACTGGGTGAGGGCATCGAGAAAGAAGCAGACAACTTCGCTGACGAAGTTGCTTCCATGACAAAAGGCAGCTGATCAGGCTTGCCTTTCTGCCCACAAAGGGCTTTGAACATCCCGGTCGCCCATGACAGGCGGCCGGGAATCTTTTAGGAGCCTATATGGCTTCAAATAATGGAGATGCCGTTTATGCCGAGTGATGAGGCCGACACCACCCCCTTGAAGTATAAAAGGGTCTTGTTGAAACTCTCCGGTGAGGCACTGATGGGCCCCGGACAATTCGGTATCGATATCCCCACGTGTGAGAATTTCGCGCGCGCCATTAAGGCGGCGCAGGAGACTGGCGCTGAGATCTGCTTGGTCATTGGCGGGGGCAACATCTTCCGCGGTGTAGCAGGAGCTGCCAAGGGCATGGAGCGCGCTCAGGCTGATTCCATGGGGATGCTGGCCACCGTGATGAACGCGCTGGCCATGCAAAGCGTTCTGGAGAGCCTCGGCGTACCTACACGCGTACAGTCTGCCATCCGGATGGAAGCGATTTGCGAGCCCTACATTCGCCGTCGCGCGCAGCGCCACATGGAAAAAGGCCGTGTTGTCATCTTCGCAGCTGGTATCGGCAACCCGTTCTTCACGACAGACACGGGCGCAGCCCTGCGCGCGATCGAGATGAATTGCGATGCGCTTCTGAAAGGAACGCAGGTGGATGGCGTCTATACTGCAGATCCAAAGCTCGACTCCAGCGCAACGCGGTATGATGAAGTTGGCTACCAGGAGTTGCTGGCTAAGGATCTCCGCGTCATGGATTCTTCCGCAGTCAGCCTCATGCGCGACAATAACATCCCTATTGTCGTTTTCTCATTGAAAGAGGAAGGATCCTTGCTGAAAGTGCTACACGGCAAAGGGACATCGACTACAATTACAAATAATGGAGCGTCTGCATAATGAGTTACAGCAAGAAGGATCTTGAGCGCCGCATGGATGGCGCACTTGCGTCGCTTGCCACGGAATTCAGTGGCCTTCGCACAGGTCGCGCCTCTGTGAATCTGCTGGATTCGGTCATGGTGCCGGCCTATGGCTCTACAGTGCCGCTCAATCAGGTTGCTTCCGTCACAGTTACGGACAACCGCATGCTGTCCGTGAATGTGTGGGACAAATCCGTTGTTGGGGCGACAGATCGCGCGATCCGTGACTCAGGCCTCGGCCTAAACCCGGTGACAGACGGGCAGAATTTGCGCATTCCGATTCCTCCACTCAATGAAGAGCGTCGCGCTGAACTTCAGAAAGTGGCTGGCAAATATGCCGAAGCGGCGCGTGTTGCCATCCGCAACGTCCGGCGCGATGGCATGGATAGCCTCAAGAAGATGGAAAAGGATGGTGAGATCAGCGAAGATCGTCTGCATTCCCTTTCCGATGAGGTTCAAAAGCTCACGGATACCTATGTTGCCCGTGTCGATGAGGCACTGAAGGCAAAAGAAGCCGAGATCATGCAGGTCTAATGTCCTCAGGTGCCGCCTCTGTATCCTCTGGTGATGGGGGTGGCAAACCGCCTGTGCCGACGCATGTCGCCATCATCATGGATGGAAATGGTCGCTGGGCAAAGGCCCGAGGCTTGCCGCGGGCTGCGGGTCATGAGCGCGGTGTCGAAGCCCTCCGCAAGGTGGTTGAGGCGGCCGGCGAGATCGGCATCAAATATCTTACAGTATATTCTTTTTCGACCGAGAATTGGCGTCGCCCGGCTTCTGAGGTCAGTGCCCTTTTTGGTCTGCTTAAGACATACATGCAGAAGGATCTGAACCGTCTCCGCAAGGAAGGCGTCAAGATTACGATTATCGGCCGACGGGAAGGTCTTCCCAAGGACATAGCAGATCTGGTCGCGAAGGCTGAACGCGACACGCATGATAATGATCGCTTCTATCTGAACATTGCTTTCAATTATGGAGGGCGGGAAGAGATCGTCCGCGCCATGCGCAAGGTTGCAGCAGATGCGGCTACGGGCAGGATAGAGCCAGAAACAATCACCGAAGACACGTTCGCGGCCTATCTCGACACAGGTTGCATGCCTGATCCTGACCTGCTTGTCCGCACCAGTGGAGAGTACAGGTTGAGCAACTTCCTGTTATGGCAGATTGCCTATAGCGAACTTGTCTTCCTGGATGTGCTCTGGCCTGACTTTGACAGGACGTGGTTGGAAAAGGCAATTCAGGCATACCATGAACGCGAGCGCAGATTCGGAGCTGTTTCTCCGGGGGAGTTGTGATGGGTGACTGGACTCCCCCCGAAAGCCGGTTTTCCCAAATTGGCCAGCGCTTGCTCACGGCGCTTTTGCTCATTCCGATAGGCCTTGCTGTCGTGTGGTATGGCGGTTGGTGGCTTGCCATGGCCTGCGCAATCTTTGCGGCAATCATGGCCTGGGAGTGGGCAAGGATGAGTGGCCATC
Source organism: Hyphomonas pacifica (assembly GCF_000682675.1). GTDB lineage: Bacteria > Pseudomonadota > Alphaproteobacteria > Caulobacterales > Hyphomonadaceae > Hyphomonas > Hyphomonas pacifica. The sequence goes on from NZ_AWFA01000023.1 coordinate 42,410, forward strand.
CCCGAGGCTTTCTGCTCTGCCTCATGGCGGCAGCCTATTGTTTGAGCCTTCCAACGGGGGTCTTGTGGCTCCAGGCGCTGATAGCGATGCTTGGCGCGATCTTTGCTTTCATGAGTGCTGTGGGGCGTTATCATAACCGGCTTACCGCCATTATGGGCTTTGTTTATGTGACGGCTATCGCGGCGGGCCTATGGTATCTACGTGAGGGGCCCTGGGATGGACGGGAAGCCGCCCTGTTTTTCATGTCCTTCGTCTGGGCGTCTGATGCATCAGCTTATTTCGTTGGGCGTGGCATGGGTGGCCCCAGGCTCATTCCGCAGGAAAGCCCGAACAAAACGTGGAGCGGGGCGCTTGGTGCAATCGCTTTCACCACAATTTGCGGAATTGCTGCTGCAGACCTTCAGCAATCCAACCTTGTTGTGTGGATGCTCGCCGCCGCCGCGCTTTCGATTACAGCTCAGGCGGGGGACTTGCTTGAGAGTGGTTTGAAACGTCGCTTTCATGTCAAGGATTCGAGCAATCTGTTACCCGGACATGGCGGGGTGTTAGACCGTGTGGACGGTCTTGGTGCAGTGGCGGTGATCGGCGCTCTGGCGCTGTGGCTCTATCCGCCTCTCAGGGATGCTTTAGGGTTTATGTCATGACGGACACGCGCCGCATCAGTATCATGGGCTCTACAGGCTCAATCGGTACATCCGCTCTGGAGGTCGTGCAGTACGCAAATGCGACAGGTAACATCCGGTTTGAGGTTTGTGCGCTTGCCGCAGGCTCTGACGCAGAGCTTCTGGCTCGTCAAGCTGTGGCCTGCTGCGCTGAAATAGCTATCATCTCAGATGAATCCAAACTACCTGAGCTGAGAGAGCGTCTGGCGGGAACCAGTATCGAAGCGGCTGCGGGAGATCGCGCGATTGAGGAAGCCGCGAGCCGTCCGGTTGATCGGGTCCTGGCCGCGATTGTTGGCGCCGCAGGGCTGAATTCCACCTTGGCTGCAGTGCGAGCTGGTAATGATATTGCGATTGCCAACAAGGAGAGCATCGTCTGCGGCGGCAGGCTGATCCTCCAGGAGGCTCGCAAGGCGGGAGTAAAAGTCTTGCCGGTTGATTCCGAGCATTCTGCCATTTTTCAATGCATCGGGGATGGGCGCCAGCTTGAGCAGTTGACGATAACGGCGTCAGGCGGTCCATTCAGGACATCCAGCCTTGCCGATATGCGCATAGCGTCTCCTCAGCAAGCCGCAGCGCATCCCAATTGGAGCATGGGCATCAAGAACTCGATCGACAGTGCGACTTTGATGAACAAGGCGCTTGAGTTCATCGAGGCTGGTTTCCTCTTTGGTACGGAGGGCGAGCGGATCGAGGTGTTGGTTCATCCCCAATCCATCATTCATGGCATGGCGCATTTTACCGATGGTTCTGTTCTCGCGCAGCTTGGCGCGCCGGATATGCGTACACCAATTTCCTACGCGTTGGGGTGGCCTGAGCGAATCGCCACGACAGTCGACCGCTTGGACCTAGGGATGATTGGCCGACTGGATTTCGAGCCGGTGGATGCAGAGCGATTCCCCGCCATACGCTTGGCACGAGAGGCGTATTCCCATGGGGCAGGCGCCACAACCGTATTAAATTGTGCTAATGAATCAGCCGTTTCTGCATTTATCGCGGGTCAATGCGGGTTTCTCGACATAAGCTGGGCGGTAGAAGAGACGCTGAATGGTTATTTCGCGGGAAACATGTGTGGGATGGCATGTGACACGCTCGAAGAAATTTCCTTTCTGGACGATTACAGCCGGAAAGTGGCGGCAGACTTGCTTGAGAAGGCCCGGAGCCGAGTAGGAGGATAAGCTTTGGGGGAATTTCTCAGCCAGGGACCGTTGTTTCTGATTTGCCTTATCTTCATGATGGGGATTGTCGTCGTAATCCACGAATTTGGGCACTACTTGGTTGGCCGGTTTTTTGGGGCGGCCGTGGAGTCATTTTCTGTTGGCTTTGGCAAACCTCTCTACGAGCGTACCGACAGCAAGGGCACACGCTGGCGCGTGAACTGGATTCCTCTGGGCGGCTTTGTGAAATTTGTCGGCGAGAGCCAAATGGCGGGAGATGTCGGCAAGATCGAAGCCGGCCCAGTCGGAAAGCCTTATGCCGAACTGGGCGTGGGGCAGCGCTCGTTGGTCAGCTTGGCTGGACCGTTGGCGAATTTCATTCTGTCCAGTCTCATCTTCGCCCTCATTCTGGGGGTCCATGGCCGTCCCAACATGCAGGTTGGTGTCATGAGTGTGACTGAAGGCGGTGCGGCAGACGCCGCTGGCATGCAGCCCGGAGACACCATCGTCGAGATCAATGGCAAGAAAATCACCAATACAGGTGAGGTGGTTGTTGCCATTATGCTCAATCCCAACAAGCAGATGGATTTTGTGGTTGCTCGTGGCGAAGAGCAGAAGCACCTGGCCGTGACGCCGGTGGAAGTTACGCGCGAAAACGATTTCGGCCAGAAAGTTCCGCAAGCGACGATTGGCATCGGATTCGGCGCTGCAACTAATGGCGACCGCATAACCTACAATCCGGTAGAGGCCTTGGGGCAGGGTGTCGTCGAAACCGGATCAACCATAAGCCGGACTGTCACCATGCTGAGTCGCATTGTGACAGGCAAGATGTCAATGCATGCCATGACCGGCCCGGTCGGGATTGGAGATATCTCCCGCCGGACGGTTAATAAGGTATGGTCTCAGGATCAATTTACGCCTTGGCAGCGCTTGGAGCAGCTCTTCTGGATGCTGATCAGCATATGCGCCGCGATTTCCGTAGGAGTGGGCTTCTTTAACCTTCTGCCGCTGCCGGTTCTGGATGGCGGACACCTTGTATTTAATGCATATGAGGCCCTGACAGGGAAGGAGATGCCGCAAAAAGTGCAGGAAATGGCCCTGACATTCGGTTTGATCCTGTTATTGGGAATGGTGGTGGTGATCACTTGGGGTGACATCATCGAGACCGGCTTATTCGGAGCAAGAGGCGGGTAAGCCGTTTGCCGAACTAATTCAGAGAGTGTGTCGACGATGCGTAAGTTTCTTGCAGCAACCTTAATGGCGACAAGTGCCGTAGCTTTCCATGCGGCTATGGGGCCTATGGGAACTGCCGATGCACAGGAAGACAGCCGGTATGGCGGTACGATCCGGTCCATCATTGTGGAGGGTAATCAGCGTATCGAAGCGCGGACTGTCCAGTCATACCTTCTCGTCGAGCCGGGCGACCCCTTCAGCCCTGACCGAATCGATCTCTCCCTCAAGACGCTCTTTGCGACGAATCTGTTTGCTGACGTTTCCATCGACAGGGTTAATGATGACCTGTTGGTGCGTGTGGTGGAAAACCCGATCATTAACCGCGTTATCTTCGAAGGTAACCGCGCTCTTGATGATGATAAATTGAAAGAAGATATTCAGGCTGCTCCCCGTGGTATTTTCACCGCGGCGCGTGTGCAGTCAGATGTGCAGCGTATCCTGGAGCTTTATCGTCAGTCCGGCCGTTTTGCCGCTAAGGTTGAGCCTCAGTACAAACCGCTTGAGCAAAACCGTGTTGACCTGATTTTTGAGATTACCGAAGGCCCGGTTACCGGCGTTCGGGCGATCAATTTCATCGGCAACAAGGAATATTCCGATTCCCGTCTGCGTAGCGAAATTGTCACGCGGCAGTCCCGGTTCTGGCGCTTTTTCAGCTCCAACGACAACTATGATCCAGGCCGTCTGGAATATGACCGAGATTTGCTGCGCCAATTCTACCAGAACAATGGTTATTATGATTTCCGTGTTACCTCAGCGGTGGCTGAGCTGACGCCTGATCAGAAAGACTTCTACATCACCATGACGGTGGATGAGGGCCGCCAGTACAATTTCGGCGAAGTCAAAGTGGAGACAGCGCTTGAGAAACTAAACCCGGCTGCGCTGCGCCGCGCTGTTCCGATTCAGGAAGGCGCCTTGTTCCGTGGTGACGCCATCGAGGAAACCATCGATGCGCTAACCTATTCCGCAGGGATTGCCGGCTACGCATTCGTCGACATTCGTCCGCAACTGGATGTGAACCCGGAAACGGGTAATATCGACGTGACCTTTGCCGTGGATGAAGGCCCGCGCGTTTATATTGACCGTATCAATATTGTCGGAAACACTCAGACGCTGGATCGTGTTATCCGCCGAGAACTCCGCATTTCTGAAGGCGATGCCTTTAACCGCATCCTTCTTGACCGTTCGCGAAACCGTGTTCGTGCGCTCGGCTACTTCAAGGACGTTGAGATCGTGGAGACGCCAGCGGAAGAGCCGGACCGGACAATTGTCGATATCAAGGTTCAGGAGCAACCGACGGGTGAGCTTTCCTTCGCCGCCGGTTTCTCGTCAGCGGACGCATATCTGATTGATGTGAGTGCTTCACAGCGCAATTTGCGCGGTCGGGGCCAGTCGGTTATCGCGCGGGTGTCGGCCTCCAGCCGTCAGCAGATCGTTGATTTCCGTTTCACCGAGCCTCGCCTGTTTGACCGCAATCTTTCAGGGGGGATCGACCTGTTTGCGACCAAGCAGGATTATGAGCGTTACTCCTACTTCAATAGTGAAACGATCGGTGCCGGCCTTCGCGTTGGCTTCCCGCTTACGGAGCGCATGCAGCTTGGCCTCAGCTATCGCTTGCAGTCGGATGATGTGAACGTCACAGACCGTAACTACATCATCGATGAGAACGGCTTCTTCGTTACGGATGTTATCCAGATCGCCGGCGCGGACACACCCGATGATCGATCCGATGACCGTTATCGCGCTGTTGAGGACGGGGATGCTGGTGAGGGTCAACGCGTTGTTGACCGGTGTGCGCCTGAATATGTTCTCCGCGAAACGATCTGTCGTGCAGAGCGTAGCGATATTTCCAGCATCATTGGTTATAATTTCTACTGGGACCGCACCAACGATCCGATCAGACCATCCCGTGGATTTGACTTCCGCTTCAGCCAGGACTTTGCGGGTCTCGGTGGTGACGTGAAGTATCTGCGCACGGAAACGTCTGCCACATTCTATCGTGGCATCTGGAAAAGCATGATCGCGAGCGCACGCTTCTCTGGCGGCTATGTTTTCCCGCTTGAAGACGGTCAGGGCGTGCGTATCAACAACCGCTTCTTCCGTGGTGGCAGCACGTTCCGCGGCTTTGATGTCGCCGGTCTGGGACCACGCGAGATCGTGAAGGAAGTTGATCCAGAGACAGGTGAAGTTATCCGTACACGCCGCCTGAACTCCCAAGGCGGTAACGCATACTACCAAGGCACATTTGAGCTGAGCTTGCCGAACTTCCTGCCAGAAGAATATGGCATTCGCAGTGCCCTTTTCACTGAGGTCGGCTCACTGGGCACGCTGCGTGGTTCGGATGTCGGCCAGACAATCTACTACACAAGCCAAAGCGGAAACCCCTCTGTTCGTATGACCAAGACAGCCGCATCGCTGCGCGCCTCGGCAGGTCTGAGCGTATTCTGGGATTCCCCGTTCGGTCCGATCCGCTTCGACTTCTCGCAAATTCTTCGCAAGGAAGACTATGACCGGACAGAAACTTTCCGGTTCTCCACATCTACCCGTTTCTAAGTTCCGAGCCCCAACCAGGAGGAGACTATAATGTCCCGACTAAAACAGATTTTTCTTGCCATGGCGGTTGCTTTTGCGGCCCTCGTGGCTGTAGCCCCGGCTGCGAGTGCACAAGGCACGACAGTCATCACAATTGATGAGGCAAAAATCCTGCGCGACAGCAAGGCTGGCAAAGACATCCAGACCAAGCTTCAGAACATTGAAGCTCAGATCAATAACGAACTGGAGCCCACCCGCGCATCACTTGAGACCGAAGGTAAGAGTCTGAACGCTCAGCTACAGGGCAAGACCCGTGAGCAAGTTGCCGGCGATGCTGCCCTAGTCGGCAAACTTCAGGCCTATGACAAAAAGACTGCTGATTTCGGCCGTGCTCGTCAGAAGGCTTCGCAGGAGTATTCCCTGACAGAGCGTCAGGCACTTGTTGACTTCAACAAGGCTCTAGAGCCTGTCCTGATGCAGGTTGTGAATGAAAAGAATGCCCAGGTCGTGATGTCTCGTAGCGCCGTTGTCTACAGTGCGGAGTCAATTGACGTGACGGCTTCAGTCATCTCCAAGCTGGATGCTGCCACGCCGACCATCAATGTCGTGCGCAAGCGCATTCCTGATCAACCTGCTCAGTAGTAGCGAGGACTAACCGTGCCAGTCGATCCCCGTTTTTATGCGCCTTTGGGGGCTTTGACGCTCAAGGATTTGGCGGATCATACTGGTGCGGAGCTGCACGGTGATGAAAGCGTGCAGATAACCGGACTCTCCTCGGCTGGCACGGGCCGCCGAGGAGATATCGGATTTCTTGACGGGGATGGCAAAGCTCCCGTTGATATCAGCTCAGATATTTCTGCCTTGTTTGTGAATGCGGCTAATGTCCAGCATGTCCCCGGACATGTGGCCTATCTTGTCACTTCCGTTCCGCGTTATGCCCACAGTGCTGCAGCCTCAGCGATGTATCAACCGCTTCATCTGGTCTGGCATGGTTCTGAAGCCATTTCCGCCGAGGCCTCTGTTCATGAAGAGGCTATCATTGCCCCCGGTGCTGTGATTGGGCCCGGAGCAGTCATTGGTGAGAAGACGGTCATTGGTGCGAATGCCATCATTGGACCGGGTGTACAGATCGGGCGCAACTGCTCTATTGGGCCCGGTGCCAGTGTTTATTGCGCGCTATTGGGCGATCATGTGAAGCTGCTGGCTGGTGCCAGGGTTGGCGAAACCGGTTTCGGTGTCATGCCCGGTCCCAAGGGTGCAGAAGATGCCCCCCATTATGGCCGTGTGATCCTGCAAGATCATGTCACCATTGGTGCCAATAGCTGCATTGATCGCGGTGTCTTTGACGACACGATCGTGGGCGAGCGTACGAAGATCGATAATCTCTGCCAGATCGCTCATAATGTTGTTCTCGGCCGGTCTGTACTTGTGGCGGCCTTTGGCGGCATCTCAGGATCTGTTCAAGTCGGTGATGGCGCAATGCTGGGCGGCCGGGTTGGTATTGCTGACCATGTGAAGGTAGGGGAAGGCGTATCGCTTGCTGCCTCCGCAGGCCTGTTCCGCGACATTGAACCGGGCGAGACTTGGGGCGGCACGCCTGCAAAGCCTATCCGCCAATGGATGCGCGAAGTTGCATGGTTGCAGAAGAATGCAAACCCGAAGAAAACGGGGTAGGCTAGGCATCATCGCCTCAGCCTGAAACCTATCGGGATATACAATGACAGCCCAAATCCATCCGACAGCCTGTGTTGAAGAGGGCGCAAGCCTCGGACAGGACGTCAAAATCGGTCCTTTCTCGTATATTGCTGCCAATGCCCGCATAGGGGATGGATGCGTGCTGATGTCCCACTCCGTCGTCATGGGGCACACGCAGATTGGCCGTAACTGCACCCTACATCCGCATGCTGTGCTGGGCGGTCTTCCGCAAGTTATTGGTTTCGAAGCGAGCCCTGACTCTCGTCTGGTCGTAGGCGACAATTGTGTCTTTCGGGAATATGCGACGGCGCATTCTGGAATGCCGAAATTCGGCGGGGTCACGACGGTTGGCAATGACTGTTACATCATGATCGGTGCCCACATCGCGCATGACAACAAGATAGGAAACAATGTGGTCATGGCCAACAATGTTTCCCTCGCCGGGCATATCGAGGTCGGGGACAATGTGTGGTTCGGTGGACTTTCCGCCATTCACCAGTTCTCTCGCATAGGCCGAAACGCATTCATAGGCGGCGGCGCAATCGTTGTTGAAGATGTCATCCCGTTTGGCTCAGTGGTCGGCAACCATGCGAAGCTCTCTGGACTGAATATGGTCGGATTGAAACGACGCGGTTTTACCAAGGCTGAACAGATGGAAATACGATCTGCATATAAAGCCGTTTTCTTCGGTGAGGGCTTGTTTAAGGAACGCGTTGATCAGGCGGCGGAGAAATTTTCAGATAAACCGCTGGCCATGGAAATGATCGACTTTATCCGTCACGCAGGTGACAGGCCAATCTGCAAGCCTGCATGAGGGTATCATGGCGCCACTAGGAATTATAGCTGGTTTGGGAGATCTTCCTTTGGCGATTGCGGAGAATGCGGTTGCCAACGGTCAAGGCGTTTACGTGCTCCGTGTGAAGGGCTTTGAGGAACCAGCGCTGGTGAAATTTCCAGGCGACGTTATCGGCCTTGGTGAAGTTGGCGGTGTACTGAAGAGACTCAAGACTGCAGGCTGTAAAGATGTTGTCTTTGCGGGCATCGTCAATCGCCCGAATTTCTCAGACCTGAAGCTCGACATGAAAGGTATGGCGCTTTTACCCAAGGTGCTGTCCGCTGCACGCCAGGGCGATGACGCCTTGTTGCGCGTACTTGTGAATGAATTCGAGAGGCAGGGCTTCAATGTGCTGGGCAGCCATGAAGTCAACGGGAAATTACTGGCCCCAGCGGGCCTGATTGCTGGGAATGATCCCGACCCCGCGGATATGACTGATATTGAGCATGCCGCCCGCGTCGTTGCGGCGACAGGCGCGCTCGATATCGGGCAAGGCGCTGTCGTTTGCGATGGACTGGTGCTGGCCGTTGAAGCGCAGGAGGGCACAGACGCTATGCTGGATAGATGCGCCGGATTGCCTGAAACGCTCCGGGGCACGGAGACAAAACGGCGCGGTGTTCTGGTCAAGCGGCCCAAGCCGGGGCAGGAGTTGCGTATTGATCTACCTACAACTGGAGTTTCAACAGTAGAAAAGGTTGCCGCCGCGGGCCTTGCCGGGCTGGCGGTCGAGGCCGAAGGTGCGTTGCTGCTTAACAAGCCCGCCATGCAGGAAGCTGCCGAGCGCCTTGGCATCTTCATTTACGGATTCCCGCCGGAGTTGGGGCTTTGAGCGCGCGTCGCATCTATATGGTCGCGGCAGAGGCTTCAGGAGATGTTCTGGCACGGGAAGTGGTTGAAGAGATCCGGAAGAAAGATCCGGATGTACACATATCCGGCATAGGCGGTGATGAACTGGCAAGCGCAGGGATTATATCTCCGATTGATGTGTCGCCTTTGTCTGTTCTCGGATTTTTTGAAGGTATCAAGGCGTATGGCCATGTGGTGAAGCTAGCGGATGCTGCCGCAAATGCCATTATTTCTGATCGTCCGGATGTCGTGGTATTGGTTGATTCATGGGGTTTTATGCTGCGTGTTGCGCAACGTGTGAGACTGCGCGATCCCTCCATTCGTCTCGTCAAGCTGGTTGGCCCTCAGGTTTGGGCAACGCGCCCTGGGCGTGCAAAGACGCTCGCCAGCGTCGTGGATCATTTGCTTTGCATTCACGATATGGAAGTGCCATTTTACGAACCATATAATCTGGCTACGACCGTTATCGGCAACCCGGCAATATCTCGTCATGTCGAAGGGGATGGCGCACGTTTCAGGGGTCTGAACGACATCTTTGAAACCGAGAGAATGGTTTTGGTCCTGCCCGGTAGTCGATCAAGTGAAATCAAGCGTGTGGCACCGGCTTTGGTGGAGGCAGCTCATATCCTTTACAAAAAGGACCGCTCGCTTCGTGTCGTCTTTGCACCTGCAAAGAATGTTGCTGAACAATTTGCTGAGGCTTTCCCAGATATTGAGGACTGGGCTCTGTTAACAAGTCAGGCTGCAGATCGTTATGATGCCATGGCCGCGGCAGATCTGGCCTTAGCTTGTTCTGGCACGGTAACGACTGAATTGGCTATGCAGGGCACACCCATGATTGTGTCCTATCAGACGGGCTGGATTACCTGGGCGCTTGCGCGGGGACTGCTCTACAAGCGCAAACATATCACTCTTCTGAATATTGTGAGCGACGATCAGGAGATTGTTCCGGAGTTTGTCCAGACCAAGCAAAAGCCTGAGTTGATAGCTGATAAAGCCTGGGCCTGGTTGAGCAATCCTACCGCGCTGCCGCAACAAAAGGTCGATCAAAGCATCGCCCTTGATAGAATGAAGGAAGGTGACCGGGACGCTGCAGAGATTGCTGCGAGCGTTGTCCTGGAAGAAGCGGCCAAGCATACAGCTGGCTTGATTGCGTCCTAACCGCGAACGAAAGCTTCATCGATCCTTCGTTTGAGTACCCATAATCCGGGTAGGGATAGTGTTATACCCCATTTTTCGACCAGAGCCTTTCTGCTGCCAAGGGTCACGAGCTTCATGTAATCTTTTTGAGGGTTATAGTTTTCAAGTGGATCACCCTTGGCCTGCGCGGCAAGGTTTCTTATTAGGACAGGGCCTTGGCGTACGGCATAGACGCCTGCGCGACTAATGGGCTTGTCTGCGAAACGAGCCGTATCTCCTGCGATGAAGACATTGGGATGGGATACCGATTGCAGGCTTGCCTGGGTAAGGGGAAAGCCCTCCTCAGTTTCCAGTCCTGATCTGCTGAGCCAGTCATAAGGCGCTGCGCCGGCAACCCAGAAGACATGATCTGCTTTCAGGCTTCGCCCGTCGGAAAGCTGAAGGGCGTTGTCTTGCCAGGCTGTTGGTTCTGTTCCTTCAAAAAGGTCGATGCCGGCTTCTACAAGCTTTTTTCTGAGTTGCCGCCCTAATGATGGGGCTGCCTGCGCAAGAATTTCCGTATTCCGCTCAATCAGTGAAACGCTTTTGGTTTCCGCTCGGAATCTGCTGCTCATGGCATGCCTGACAGAGAGCGCCAGTTCCACGCCTCCGAGGCCCGCGCCAATGATGGCAATGTTTGGTGCATGCATCGCGCTCCGTACGGTTTCCCAGCTATCAAGAAAACAAGCCATGGGTTTTGCGGCAATGCTGTCCGGAATAGGGGGCGCTGCAAGCGGGTGCGATACAATGCCAACATCAATGGAGGCCAGGTCATAAGGGATATTTATCCCCTTTGCCGTCGTTACATATTGCTGCTGCACATCAAGATACGAGGCGGCATCTTCAATGAAAGCTGTTCCCGTATCCCGACAAAGACCTGCCAAGTCTATTTCTACATCTTTCCGGGCGAAATGCCCGGCAACAAATCCGGGGACCATTCCACTGTATACTGAACGATAATCAGGTGTAAGCAGGCTTATCTTCAAATGAGGTTGCGGGTTCTGCTTCAGCCACCGCAAGGCCGTTACGTGTGCGTGCCCGCCGCCGATGAGAAGCAGCGCCTTCATTGTGTCTTCAGCCTTCCAAGGGTTTGTCAGACCACCAGGACTGCAAGGCGGATGCAATGTTCAGACAAGGTTCCCGCGTTTCAAGCGGTGCGCGGTAGACCACCATGGCCGACCCCTCAAGGGCCGTTTCCTTTAGAGCATCGACAGGCCATCTGGCACCTGCAACAAAGCACTCATCCAGAGTTGTTAGATACTCGCCAAACTCCGCCTCGCGGCCATCTCGGAACAGAGGCAGCCAGAGGATCAGTGTAGCACGCGGCCAGCGTTTGAGGGCTTTCGGAGTCCACAGGGCGAGGGCGTCGATATCGCGTGTCGTCTCATAGCTGGGGTCTACCAAGCACACCATTTGCTCACCCGTACGTGGGGAGAGCTTTAGCGCGCTGCCATAACCATCGGCTTTTCGAATCTGAATGCGGTCATCACCTGCCATCGCCGTGGTGAGGGCTTCATATTCAGCGGGGTGTCTTTCGAAGAGAATATACCGGCTCTTCTCTGGTAACAGCTTTTGCGCGTGGGCTGGTGAGCCGGGATAGTTTTGTATCCCTTCCTGTTCGACAAAACTGACCCAGGGCTGCAGCGGTTTGGGGGCATTCCCGCCGGTCATGGACAGGATGCCGTCATTGGCCTCACCGCCCTTGCGAGCCTGCGGCCCTTTCAGGTCATATCGTCCGCGTCCGGAATGGGTCTCTACGTAGAGTAGAGGCTTTTCTGCCTTCCTGTAAGCTCCAAACAGGGCATGGAGCACAGCATGCTTCAGGACATCCGCCCTGTTACCCGCATGAAAGCCGTGTTGATAGGAAAGCATTTTGTCTTCCAGTCTGGTCGCACCGGTTTCTTGATATCGCCTGAAAGGGCGCCAAGCTTAGTGTTTACTCAGGCTTTCCTTGCGAACCGCTTCGAACTCGTTGCCAGGATACCATGTCGGCCATTCGTCGGATTGAGCGATTTGCAGACCCACTTCGTAAAAGGCCTGGATGTCTTCCTTGAAGCCTTCCAGATCCCAATCATCAGAATACTCGTCCATCGGCTTGTGATAGCGCTCTGCGGTGTAGACGGCTGCTGCCGCCTTGCCCGCAGCAATGCCGCCATCCCGCTTGTCTTCGCCGCCATCGGCGTAAAGCATTGGCACGCCTTTCTTGGCGAAAGAGACGTGGTCAGAGCGGTAAAAGTAGCCTGCTTCTGGCTTGGAGTCAGGCTTGATGACCCGATCCTGCTTTGCCAGTACATCCTTCAGCATATCTTCAAGTTCTGAGGCGCCATAGCCGATGACGACCATGTCTTTTGTGCGCCCGATCGGCAGCGCGCCATCCATATTGATACCGGCGACAATCTTGTTCAAAGGCACGGTCGGGTTTTCGGCGAAATAGGCCGATCCTAGAAGGCCGGATTCTTCTAGTGTCACGGCAGCAAAGATAGCGGAACGGTCCAAGTCTTGCGCGGCCATGGCTTCTGCGATCTCAAGAAGCGCGGCAGTGCCGGTTGCATTGTCCACGGCACCGTTGAAAATTTGGTCCGCGTAGAAGTCTTCGCCTGGGGCGCCGGTTTTCTGTTCCGGCTTTTTGCCCAGATGATCCCAGTGCGCCGTGTACATCATATACTCGTCCGGAGTGGTTTTGCCAGGCAGCGTGCCAATCACATTCCGACTTTCTAATTGCTCAATGGTCTGTGTGATTTCACCCTTCGCTTTTATGCCTTCGAGAGACACAGGCTTGAAGCCGGGCGTCTTTGCGGCCTCTTTCATCTCTTCCAGGTCCAGTCCGGCGGAGGAGAACAGCTTTTCCGCTGCGTCGCGCGTGATCCAGCCTTCAAGCGTTGCACGGTCTTCGCCGCCATTAGAGCGGACCAGATCAGATTGTGCACCAGACCATGAGCCTGTCACCACATCCCATCCGTAGGCTGCCGGTTCAGTTTCGTGTATGATGATGGCTGCTGCGGCGCCCTGGCGTGCGGCTTCCTCGAATTTATATGTCCAGCGGCCATAATACGTCATAGCCTTGCCTTTGAAGAGGTCCGTGTCGCCCGTAGCAAAGCCCGGATCATTCACCAGGATGATGACGGTCTTGCCGGTCAGTTCCTGATCTCCATAATCATTCCAGTCATATTCCGGTGCGACAGCGCCGTAGCCGACAAACACAACATCCGTCGGATCAAAGGATACATGATCTGTATTCTGACGTTTCGTCCAGAAAACCGCATCCTTCTTGGCTTCCATGGGCATCTCGGTGCCATCCCCAGCGATGAAGGTCAGGCTGGAGGCCGACAGGTCCACGGTCTGGTTGATCATTTTTACGGTCTGGAAAAAGGTGCCATCTTCTCCGCCTGGCTGCAGGCCAACGCGTTGCATCTCGGCTGCAACCCAGTCTGCGGCCGCTTCGCCGGTTTCTGTACCTGGCCCGCGGCCTTCAAACGTATCATCGGCCAGCGTCTTGATGCGGACCGCGAGGTCTTCAGAGGTAATATCCGCCGTCGTATCTGTCGGCAGGGGCATCAGAAGAGCGGTCTCTTCCGCGGCTTCCGCTTCTGTTTTTGGCTCCGGGGCTTCGGTTTTTTCGGCGCCACAGGCAGCCAGAACGATCAGGGATGCTGAAATCAGATATTTCTTCATAACGAGTCGCTTTCGGGATAAAATTCAATTTGCCCATGGTGTGGCACGGGCACCTGAAGACGGCAAGTTGGAGGGCTCTCTAGCTGCGCTCTGAGAGTAGCATCATTTGCCAGGTAGAGGAATCCACGCGTTTTCATCGCCTGGCACATCTGGGAAGCGGGCATTGCCACCAGCCTGCAATGCCTCGCTCCAGTCAGTCTTGGCCTGATCTATCTTTTCCTGACTGCTCGAGACCAGATTCCATTCGATCCTTTTCTTTCCAGGCAGCTTTGCGCCGCCACATATTACGCCTGTAGTGCCAGCGCCGAGTTTGATGGGAACGTCCACTCCGTCTTCAAGGATTAGCATAACGCCCGCATCCACAAACTCTCCTGCAACGTCGGCCGAACCCGAGACGAGATAGAGCGCGCGTTCCTCTGCTAGGTGAGAGGATAGGGTGAGTTCAGCTCCACCCTCGCTCTCCAGGGCAACGTAGAGAATGGGGGAGGGGAATCTCACGGGGGATGCTTTCCCCCAGGCCTCGCCAGCCAGGACTCGTATGTGCGCGCCTGCGATCTCGATTTCCGGAAGACTGTCTGCGGCGTGATGCTCAAAGGATGGTGCGCAGTCTTCGTCTTCATCCGGCAGGGCAACCCAGGTTTGCAGGCCATGCAGCCTTTGGCCCTGCGCGCGCAACTCGTCCGGCGTATGCTCAGAATGGACAATGCCATGGCCAGCCGTCATCCAGTTCATGGCGCCAGGCCGGATCACGAGATCTGATCCAAGAGAATCCTGATGGCGTATGGCGCCCTCGAACAGGTAAGTAACAGTCGACAGGCCGATATGGGGATGAGGGTTCACATCAAAAGCCTCACCTGGCGCATATTCCACGGGGCCAAAATGGTCGAAAAAGACGAAAGGGCCGACAGTCCGATGCGCATGGAAGGGCAGAACACGACGAACCCTGAAGCCACCGCCGAGATCCCGGGTGCGGGGTTCAATTATGCGCGTGATGGGTGATGACATTGGAAGTCTCCCTTGGACGGATAGATTTCATCGCCAAATTGGTAGCTATGGCACGAGATCTTTAAAACCATGACCAAAACAGTCATGAACTGGATCGAATCTGCAAGCGACCATACCTTTATACTGCGGCATCCAAGTTGGAGGAGCACGTTTTGGCTGAGACGCCGCCCATGGTTCGTAACAGACGTTTTGCCCGTACGGCGCGGAGCAGTTCGCTTGGCTTTGGAGTCCTGATCTTATGCTATCTCGCATTTCTCCTGTCAGGCTGTGCCAGTCCCGTGACACAAGCCAGGTTAAGTCCCATGACGCCGCCTGAACCCGCCTTTCTGCCGGAAGACAGCACCTTCGTCTCTTTCGATGGCGCGCATCTTGGTCTGACAGTCTGGCCTGCTGAGGGGACGGCTCAGCCTGAGCATGTCGTGATTGGCCTTCATGGCATGAATGATTATGCCAATGCTTTCCATATGGCGGCGCCATATTGGGCCGGGCAGGGCGTGACGACCTATGCCTATGATCAGAGAGGCTTTGGTAGATCTCCTAAGCGCGGCCTCTGGCCTGAGGAAGAGGTCATGCGGCAAGATCTTCGCACGGCGGCGGCTCTGGCGCGCAAGGCGCATCCAGATGCAACGATCACAGTGGTTGGCATATCCATGGGGGGCTCTGTGGCGATATCTGCCTTTGGGTCTGACAATCCACCAGATGCAGACAGGCTGATCGCATCTGGCCCCGGTTTGCGGGGGTGGGGCGCGATGAATTTCCTCTACAGGGCCAGCTTGTGGGCCTCAACGCATACGAGACCAGGTTGGATTGTGCGGCCTCCGGAGCGTTTCGTGCGCATCGAACCGTCAGACAATATCGAGATGTTGCGCCGAACATGGGAAGACTCGCTAATGCTGCGGGATAACCGGATCGATCAGGTCTATGGGCTGGTCTCCTTGATGGAGACGGCGCATCAGCGCGTTGCGAGTTTGTCACCCAACCTGCCTGTGCTGCTGTCTTATGGCGCCAATGACTATGTTGTGCCGCCCAAAGGCGTGAAACGGACCGCGAAAGAACTGCCGGATCATGTCAGGACAGTTTATTACGAAAATGGCTATCACATGCTGACTCGGGATTTGCAGGCAGAGACAGTGCATGCCGATTATCTGGCTTTCATGGTCAATCCGGCTGGCGATCTACCCAGCCATGCGCCTGAATGGCCGTTTCGCTAGCAGTTTCCACAGCGCTTTACCTCTTGCGGTGACAGATGCGTGGACAAATATACTTCATTCTGCCACTCCTGCCCGGTAGAGATTCCCGCTATAGATGAGCAAGGCCCGATTCATGACGACTTCCTATCAGACAGCTCTTAACCTGGTTCCCATGGTTGTGGAGCAGACGAGCCGTGGCGAGCGGGCATTCGATATCTTTTCCCGCCTATTGAAAGAGCGCATCATTTTCGTCACCGGCGGGATTGATGACAGCATGGCAGCGCTGATCACATCCCAGCTTCTGTTCCTCGAATCAGAGAATCCGAAAAAAGACATCGCGATGTATATCAACAGCCCGGGCGGTTATGTTTCCTCCGGTCTCGCGATCTATGACACAATGCAGTACATCCGTTGCCCAATTTCGACCGTATGCATCGGTCAAGCTGCTTCCATGGGATCGCTTCTTCTGGCTGCAGGTCAAAAAGGCATGCGCATCGCGCTTCCGAATGCGCGCGTCATGCTGCATCAGCCCTCTGGCGGCTATCAGGGAGTTGCGACCGATATTGAGCGCCACGCCGAGGAAATCATTGATCTTAAGCGCCGTCTCAACAACATCTACGTCCGCCACACCGGCCAGGAATATGATGTAATTGAGCGCAAGCTGGATCGGGACACCTTCTTGACGGCTGAAGAAGCCCAGGAATTCGGCATTGTGGACAAGGTTTTTGAGCGCCGGACAGCCGAGGATGACAAATAGGGTACACCCCTTGCGCAAAAACGGCCTGCCTCTTGCAGTGCAGGCTCAGAAACTTATTGTCTTGTTAGTAAACGGGTGGGACGTCTTTAAAGACGAAATTAAGGCTTACCCGGCATTGAGGACGGCATGACCAAACAAAACGGCTCAGGCGATTCCAAGAACACGCTTTATTGCTCCTTCTGTGGAAAAAGCCAGCATGAAGTGAAAAAACTAATTGCCGGCCCGACGGTGTTCATCTGCGATGAATGCGTAGAACTTTGCATGGATATCATTCGCGAAGAGAACAAGACCTCCATGGTCCGGTCTCGCGAAGGGGTCCCCACACCGCAGGAGATCTGCGATGTCCTGGACGATTATGTCATCGGCCAGGTTCATGCGAAGCGGATTCTTTCTGTTGCCGTTCATAACCATTACAAGCGTCTGTCCCATGCGGGGAAAACGGACGGTGTTGAGCTGTCAAAGTCCAACATCCTGCTCGTTGGCCCTACGGGTTGCGGAAAGACACTTCTGGCGCAAACGCTTGCCCGTATTCTCGACGTACCCTTCACCATGGCAGATGCCACGACTCTGACCGAAGCCGGTTATGTCGGTGAAGACGTCGAAAACATTGTTCTGAAGCTGCTTCAGGCCGCCGACTATAATGTCGAGCGTGCGCAGCGCGGCATCGTCTATATCGACGAGATCGACAAGATTTCCCGCAAGTCCGATAATCCGTCCATCACGCGAGATGTCTCGGGTGAGGGCGTGCAGCAGGCGCTTCTGAAAATCATGGAAGGCACTGTCGCAGCTGTGCCTCCGCAAGGTGGCCGCAAGCATCCGCAGCAGGAGTTCCTGCAGGTCGACACAACCAACATTCTCTTCATCTGTGGCGGTGCCTTTGCCGGACTCGACAAGATCATTTCGTCCCGCGGTGAGAGCGCATCTATCGGCTTTGGTGCCTCCATCAAGGATTCCGAAGATCGTGGCGTGGGTGAAATCCTGCGCAATACGGAGCCGGAAGACCTTCAGCGTTTCGGCCTTATCCCGGAATTTATCGGTCGTCTGCCTGTGATCGCAACCCTGGAAGATCTGGATGAGAAAGCCCTCATCAAGATTCTGACCGAACCGAAGAATGCTTTGCTCAAGCAGTACCAGCGTCTCTTCGACATGGAGAATGTCGAACTGAACTTCACCCCTGAGGCTCTGACGGCTGTTGCCCGCCGCGCTATCAAGCGGAAGACAGGCGCACGGGGTCTGCGGTCCATCATGGAGGGCATTTTGCTCGACACGATGTTCGAACTGCCAAATCTGCGCGGTGTCGAGGAAGTCGTCATCAATGGCGAAGTTGTCGAGGGTAATGCGGAGCCGCTCTACGTGCACGCCAAGAAGAGCCAGCCGGAAGCGGGCTGATCCGCTAACCTGGCCTTTCCAATCAAAAAACGCCCCGGCCAAAATTGGTTCGGGGCGTTTTTGTTTCCGCTAGAACGCCATTGGTGGCGAAACTATTCACGTTTGCAGCACCGCCAAAGACGCGTCAGTTCTGGATAAAGAAGAGGCCGGTATCCTTCGATACCGGCCTCTACAAGGATTAAGGGAGAGAGATAAGGCCCCTAGACCTTGTAGTACATGTCGAATTCCACCGGGTGCGGGTGGAGTTCATAGCGCATGTTCTCTTCCATTTTCAGTTCGATATATGCATCGATCTGGTCGTCATCGAACACGCCGCCCTTGGTAAGGAACTTACGGTCTGCGTCGAGCGCTGCAAGCGCTTCTCGCAGTGAACCGCAAACTTGCGGGATCGATTTCGCCTCTTCAGGCGGCAGATCGTACAGGTCTTTGTCCATCGCGTCGCCCGGATGGATCTTGTTCTCGATGCCATCGAGGCCAGCCATCAGCAGAGCTGCGAAGGCGAGATACGGGTTGGCGGTCGGGTCCGGGAAGCGCGTTTCGATACGCTTTGCTTTCGGGTTGGAGCCGAAAGGAATACGGATCGACGCGGAGCGGTTGCGGGCAGAGTAGGCCAGCATGACCGGGGCTTCATAGCCCGGAACCAGGCGCTTGTAGCTATTCGTTGACGGGTTTGTCAGGGCGTTCAGGGCACGTGCGTGCTTGATGATCCCGCCGATATAGAACAGACATTGCTCGGACAGGCCGGCATACTGATCGCCAGCGAAAAGCGGCTTGCCGCCAGACCAGATGGACTGGTGAACGTGCATACCAGAGCCGTTGTCGGCAAACATCGGTTTTGGCATGAAGGTCGCCGTTTTGCCGTAGGATGCGGCCACATTGTGGATCACATATTTATATAGCTGCAGGCGGTCCGCCATCGTGGTGAGCGTGGAGAATTTCAAGCCAAGCTCATGCTGGGCAGGTGCCACTTCGTGGTGATGCTTCTCCGGCTCCAGGCCAATATCGGCCATAACGGACAGCATTTCAGAGCGCATGTCCTGTTCGGAATCGACCGGCGGTACAGGGAAATAGCCGCCTTTAGGGCCAGGGCGGTGCCCCATATTGCCCATTGGGTATTCCTTGCCCGTATTCACTGGCAGCTCGGTTGAATCGAAGCTGTAGCCGGTCTTATGCGGATCGGTGGACCAGCGTACATCGTCAAAGACAAAGAACTCGGCTTCCGGTCCAAAGAACACCGTGTCACCCACACCGCTGGACTTCACATAGGCTTCTGCCTTTTTCGCCGTGGTGCGCGGGTCGCGATTGTAGGCCTGGCCAGAAATCGGGTCCAGGATATCGCACATCACTGCCAGCGTGGTTTGCTGGAAGAATGGGTCGATCATGGCTGTGCTGGTGTCCGGCATCAAGAGCATGTCGGACTCATTGATGGCTTTCCAGCCAGCAACAGAGGAGCCATCAAACATTTGGCCCTCGGTGAAGAAGTCATCTTCAACCATGTCCTTGTGGAAAGACACGTGTTGCATCTTGCCACGTGGATCGGTGAAGCGGAGATCGACGTATTGTACGTCTTCGTCTTTCATCAGCTTCAGTAGGTTCTCAGCCATTGGAATTTGCCCTCCAGTAAAAATCAGAATTCATGGGTAACCTTGTTACAGTACGTCGTAGCTTAAAGAGCCGCGTCGCCTGTCTCGCCGGTGCGGATTCTCACCGCATCAGTGATATCAGAAATGAAGATCTTGCCATCGCCAATCTTGTCCGTGTGTGCTGCTTTTTTGATCGCCTCTACGGCCCCCTCGACAGCCGTGTCCGCAAGGACGATTTCGATCTTCAGCTTAGGCAGGAAATCAACGACATATTCGGCGCCGCGATAAAGCTCGGTATGGCCCCGCTGACGACCGAAACCTTTAGCTTCGATCACAGTCATGCCTTGCAGACCGATCTCTTGCAGGGCTTCCTTAACATCATCCAGTTTGAACGGTTTGATGATTGCCTCGATTTTTTTCATGGCCCTTGTCTCCCAGCCGTTGAAGTCACGTATAAGCCAAGCGGTATGCGTCTTCTGGCGCTGAGGCGAGAGCGATATGGGTTCTTATAGGCAGGCGACGGACTGCTGGTTAGATTTTGGACTTTGCTGCACGATATTTGTGCGTCGCAATGCTTGGTGTGTCATGTGAACAGCCGCGCGTGGGTTACTTTTGAGGGTGCGACTGCGGTCCTTTGCAGTATATACAACACAACTCAAAGGTTTCCGGTCTATGGTCTTTATTCTTTTTAGCGGCACGTACCCGCCCCAAAGAATCCCGTCCAGGTCCTGGCAGTGCGTGCATCCTATATGTGCGTGCATCCCGAGAACGCCTAGACCATTTCGGTCGGAGGCATGACCAACTTCAAGCCACCCAGAGGTTCAGTGAATGATCTTTCTTGTCCGCCATGGAGAAGCCGCCGCAGCCTGGGGCAACCACCCCAATCCGGGATTGAGTGATCTTGGGCACAAACAGGCCGAAGCCGTAGCAGATCAGTTAAAGGCTCTTGGGGCTACACAGGCAATCACCAGTCCCATGCAACGCTGTCGGGAAACGGCCCTGCCTTTTGAGCGCATTATGGGTGTCACGGCCCCTGTTGTGCGCGAAGTCTCGGAGATTGCGACA
This sequence comes from Hyphomonas pacifica, assembly GCF_000682675.1. GTDB lineage: Bacteria > Pseudomonadota > Alphaproteobacteria > Caulobacterales > Hyphomonadaceae > Hyphomonas > Hyphomonas pacifica. The sequence continues at coordinate 63,207 of NZ_AWFA01000023.1, forward strand.
CCGCATAATGTAACTGACCGTGTTGCGTGGCTGAAGCGCTATATGGCTGGCACATGGGCCGCTGAAGGCAGCGAGCATTTGCCTTGGCGTCAGCATATGATGGCACGTCTACAAAAGATTGAAGATGGGACTGTCGTCTTCTCTCATTTTGTCGCGATCAATGCGATTGTAAGTGCGATCGAAAATGCTGAAGAGACAATTGTCTTCCGGCCTGGCCACTGCTCCATTACTCAATTGGTGCGCGAAGACGGGCTGCTGAAAGTGAAGGAATTGGGCAGCGAATACGCAACCCGCGTGCTATGAGATCTCCGCATGGGCAGACCTATACTCACACCGCAGGAAATGCGTGACGCCGAGCAAGCCTTGTTCTCGGGCGGCCTCGATAGTTTTGAACTCATGCAGCGGGCCGGAAACGCCGTTGCCGAATTTCTTCATGCCAACTGGCCGGAAGGCCGCATTCAGGTCTTGTGCGGACCCGGCGGCAATGGTGGGGATGGTTTCGTTGCCGCCAGCCAACTCGCAAAGCTGTGGCGCGATGTCGATGTCTTTTGTCTTGTTCCACGCGACGAGCTGAAAGGCGATGCCGCCAAGGCGGCAGTCCTGTGGGAAAAGGATATCAAGCCGCTACAGGACGCGCTTGAGGCGCCTCATGATATTGTTCTGGATGCGCTGTTTGGTGGCGGTCTATCTCGTCCGCTAGAGGGGACTGCGGCGGCATTGGCGCAACGCGGGGGCAGAGTCGTTTCTATTGATGTTCCCTCAGGGATAGATGGCTTCACGGCCAAGCCGCTTGGGCCATGCTTCCGCGCTGAAGGCACTATCACCTTCGCGGCTTTAAGGCCCGCGCACGTCTTACTGCCAGCTGCTGCGTATTGCGGCGGTGTGTTTGTTGCAGACATAGGCGTGCCAGTGAAATCTGGTCTTCTGGAGAACAGTCCACTTCTCTGGGGCCAGAGGCTGCCGCAACCAGGTCAAAGCACGCACAAGCATCAGCGCGGCCACCTTGCCGTGGTCAGCGGTCCTGCACATGCAACAGGCGCGGCCAGGCTGGCTGCCCAGGCTGGATTGAGAGCAGGGGCCGGCCTCGTGACGGTGCTGTCGCCTCCGGATGCGATTCAGGTGAATGCAAGCCACCTAACGGCGATCATGCTGAAGGAGTTTTCAAAGCGCGAAGATGTCTGCGACGCGCTGGAAACGGTCTCGGTTGCGATTCTCGGTCCTGCGGCGGGCGTCAGCTCCACAACACGCGAGAATGTCGAGTGCCTGCTCGGGTCTGAGACCAAAGCCGTCCTGGATGCCGATGCGCTGACCGTCTTCGGCGACGACAAGGAGGCCCTGCACAAGCTGCTGCGCCCGTCCGACCTGATTACGCCTCATATTGGTGAGTTCGCACGCATCTTCGGAGACCTTCTGGAGACATCCAGCAACAAGGTGGAGGCGACTCGCAAAGCCGCTGAGATTGCGGGCTGTGTCGTTTTGCTGAAGGGGCCGGATACCGTCATTGCCGCCCCGGATGGGACAGCCATCGTGAATACTCATGCCACTCGCTGGCTCGCAACGGCAGGGTCTGGGGATGTTCTGGCGGGAATCGCTGGTGGTATGATTGCGCAAGGCGTCGATGCCTTTACGGCGGCGGCAATGGCGAGCTGGCTGCATGGTGAAGCAGGCCTCCGGGTCGGGGCTGGTCTGATTTCAGAAGACCTTGAAAAGCAATTGCCGGATATCTTGAGCGCTTTGCACGGTGAAAAACGCTGATTTGGCAGTCTGTCGCAGCTTTCTTGTTGATGCCTTGAAAACGCTCGCGTAGGAACTCGTCACAAGCGGATGTGGCGGAATTGGTAGACGCACTGGATTTAGGTTCCAGCGCCGCAAGGCGTGGAGGTTCGAGTCCTCTCATCCGCACCAAAAAGGCATGGGAATCCGGCTCGGCCATTCGGGGCGGATCTCTATGCTGTAAAACAGGCCGAGTCCTGCGTGGACAGGGGCTTTCGGCTATGACATAAGCCGCCCCTTCAGACAGGATTCACAGGGCGCCCGCGCGCAGATTTTGCGCCCGTGACCCAATAAAACGGATGATTGAACCGATGGAAGTTACCCAGACCAAGGCAGAAGGTCTCAGCCGTACGTTCGCCGTCAAAGTGCCGGCATCGGAACTGAAGGCAAAGCTGGATGAGCGGATCGAGGAAATCCGCCCGCAAATGAAGCTGAAAGGCTTCCGTCCTGGCAAGGTGCCTGCCTCTCATGTGCGCAAGATGTTTGGCAAAGACCTGATGGGCGAGCTGATCAACAAATTGGTGGACGAAACCAACCAGAAAGCGCTGGAAGAGAACGAACTGCGCCCGGCTGGCCAGCCGGATGTCCATATGGACGGCGACATTGAGCAGGTTGTGACGGGCGATGCTGATCTGTCCTATCACATGCATGTCGATGTGATGCCGGAATTCGAACCGGCTGACGTCTCCAAGCTGAAAGTGACGCGCCCGGTTGCTGAAGTGTCTGAAGAGCAGATCCAGGAAGCTCTCGGCCGCATTGCTGAGCAGAACACTCAGTTCGAGCCGCGCGGCAAAACCGCGAAAGCCAAGGACGGCGATGCTGTCGTGATGGATTTCGTCGGCAAGATTGATGGTGAAGCCTTTGAAGGTGGGTCGGCCGAGCAGCAGACCCTCGTGCTTGGCTCTGGCCGCTTCATCCCGGGCTTCGAAGAGCAGCTCGTAGGCGTGAAGACCGGCGAAGAAAAAGAAATCACCGTCACCTTCCCGGAAGAGTACCCGGCTGAAAACCTCGCCGGCAAGGAAGCGACCTTCGAGGTGAAAGTCCATGAAGTGCGTGCGCCAAAGACTCCGGAAGTCGATGATGAGTTCGCTAAAGGTCTCGGCCTTGAGAGCCTTGAACAGCTGACCGGTCTTGTGAAAGATCAGCTGCAGGGCGAGCATGACTCCGCTTCCCGCGCCAAGGCCAAACGTGACCTGCTCGACAAGCTGGACGAAGCCCACGATTTTGACCTGCCGCCGAACATGGTGGAACAGGAGTTCAATCAGATCTGGCAGCAGCTGCAGGCTGAAATGGATGCAGGCCGTACCGCTGAAGAAGACAAGGGCAAGTCCGAGGACGAACTTAAGGAAGAGTACCACAAGATTGCAGAGCGTCGTGTGCGTCTCGGTCTGGTGCTCGCAGAAATCGGCCGTGTGAATGATGTCCGTATCTCTGAGCAGGAAGTGAACCAGGCTCTGATCCGCGAAGCGCGCCAGTATCCTGGCCAGGAACAACAGGTTGTACAGTTCTTCCAGCAGAATCCGGGCGCAATGGCTCAGCTGCGCGCACCGATCTATGAAGACAAGGTCGTGGACCACATTCTCGGCGTTGCTGAAGTGTCTGACGAGACGGTCTCTCGGGAAGACCTCTTCAAGGAAGATGAAGAATAAGTCTCCACAGGAAAATCTGATTAAAGAAAGCCGGTCCGCAGTGACCGGCTTTTTTGATGCCGCAAACCCGAATAGGTAAACTGCATATTAACCGCACACCGCGAAATTGCAGGGAATCATTAAGCAAAGGCATCAGAAGATGAGCGTTCAAAGTATACGCCCGCAACTGACCGAAGACGACATTCACCGCCTGATGAAGGGGGATACGCCAGAACAGCGTGCTTCCGTGGCGCACAGGCTGTGCCGCCGCATTGCCCTGGATGTGCTGACGGATGAAGAGCGGGCTTATGCGCAGGAAATCATGGGGATTTTGGCAGAAGATGCCGCTGATCTCGTGCGCCGTACCTTGTCTGTCACACTACGCAATTCGCCCATTCTGCCGCGCGAGATTGCATTCAAGCTGGCCCAGGATATTGAGGCGGTCGCGATTCCGGTGCTGCAGGATTCGCCTGTCTTTACCGATGAAGACCTTATTGAACTGGCGCTCTCGGTCACGGCTGCAAAGCAGGTGGCCATTGCCTCACGTGATTCCCTCTCGCTTACGCTGACGGAAGTGTTGTCGGAGCATGGCACTCTGGAAGCCGTCCGCGCACTCTCTGCCAATGAAGGGGCGGATTGGAGTGACAAGGCATATGATGACACCATGCGGCGCTACGGAACGGATGAGGGTGTGCAGCGCGGTCTGATCAGCCGCGAATACATCCCGACACATATCGCCGAGAAGATGGTCAGCCTCGTCTCCGGGCAATTGTTCGACATGCTGGTAAACCGCCATGAACTGCCAGCGCAGCTTGCGATTGATTTGGCGTCCGGGGCGCGGGAGCGGGCAACGATTGATCTGGTCGAGCAGGCAGGCCGCTCCCATGATTTGCCGCGCTTTGTGACGCAGCTGAACCTCAACGGCCGCCTGACGCACTCGCTGATCATGCGCGCCTTGTGTTGTGGCCAGATGCCCTTCGTTGAACATGCACTGGCTGAGCTTTCAGGCGTAGGCCATCAGCGTGTCTGGCTGATGATCCATGACGCCGGGCCATTGGGCCTGCAGGCTGTGTTTGATCGTGCTGGCATGCCGCGCAAGATGCTGCCGGCCTTCCGCGCTGCCGTGAATGTGTTCCATGAGACCAGCCATGATGGCGGACCGAATGACCGCGCCCGCTTCCGGGCTCGCATGATCGAGCGTGTGTTGACCCAGTTCCAGGCCATCCCGCGCGAAGACCTCGAATACCTGCTGGAAAAGCTGGATTACTATTCCGAAATGGCCGCCATGGAAGAAAGCGGCAGCGACACGTCTTTCGGCGTTGCTTAGGAATCTGTGCGAAGTTTCGAGCCCGCATGAATGCCGATGCGGTTCAGGAATTCACCGTCACGCCAATTCGCATTTTCTGCGATTACGAGCATCCCTGAGGCGGATGCGGCTTCGCAGATGTCCATCAATTTCTCATTCATTTCCAGATCGCGCGCATCAACGCGCAAACTGTCGATCAGCAGGCGCAGGCCTTCGCCAATTGGCGTCTGCCAGGATTTACGCATGTCGACGGACACGCGGAAACCATGGCGGCGCAGATGGGCTACATGACGCACGACATCATTCGGGCAGCCGGCAAAAGCGGCATCTTCAAATTCCAGGCAAATTTCCTGCTGGCAGAGTGTCGTCCGGCGAATCGTGGCATCGCAGGCGATAGCCGTATTCGCGTGAGAGAGGGCCGCCATAGGCGAGGGCACAATGATGGGCCGCATGCGCTGGTCCATCTGGTGCGCGGCGCTGGCAACTTCGGAGAGTCTGTCTGAAAGCCATCTGGCCGGATCTGTAGCTTTGCTCGCGGTGCTCATCGGGCCGAAAGATGCGGACTCTTCAAAAGTCTGTGACATCTCGCAAACAGCACCGAACGAATCCCCGTCAAGCAGATGCATGACCGGGTGGAAGCGGAATTGGACCTTCTGTCCAGTGTGGGCGACAACTCTTGTTTGTAGCAATTCCCGCATCACTCTTCCCGTCTTTCTGACCGTGCCTATTGCTTTACCTAACGGAGAGGACTGAAGATCACGCGGACAAATCCATTTGGATTTTGAATAAATTTGAACAAATGGGGGAGGACACAATGAATAAAGAAACTGCCCAGCCAAAACTCTCTGCGACCGTATTGATCGTGCGTGATGGCGAGACTGTGCCGGAAGTGCTGATGGTAAAGCGCCACTATCAGATAGATTTTGCGGCCGGCGCACTCGTTTTTCCGGGCGGCAAAGCCACGGCGGAAGATTCCAGTGAGGGGTGGGATCCCTATACCGATGGGGATTTCGGTCCCGTGCAACAGGATGCGCGCATTGCTGCTGTCAGGGAGGCCTATGAGGAGTCAGGCCTGCTGCTGGCGCGGCCCCGGCAGAAGCGGGGCACAGACATGCCGCTTGTCGGGCCGGATGTGGCGGAGAAGCTGGACCCATTTCGGGCTGCCGTGGACAGGGGTGAGCAAAGTTTCCTTGAATTGATCCGTGAACATGATCTTGTGCTCGCGCTCGACAGCCTCGTTTATTTCGGACACTGGATTACGCCGGACTTGATGCCCAAACGCTTCGATACGCATTTCTATATCGCGCCTGCGCCACCGGATCAGATCGCTGCCCATGACGGGCGGGAGACTACAGACTCTGTCTGGATCACGGCCCAAGGCGCGCTGGATTCCGAAGAGGCTGGCGAGTCGGTCATCATATTCCCGACACGGATGAATTTAAAGAAGCTCGCAAAGGCGACGTCCGTGCACGATGCCGCCAAGCGGTTCGCAGCTGAACCTGTTGTCACGGTGCTGCCGCGTCAGGACAAGACCGAAAACGGCGAAGCCTGCCTCGTCATTCCGGAAGAGGCAGGTTACGGTCAGACAATTGAGTTGCTCTCACGCGTAAACGTGTAACGCGCGCTAAAGAATGAATTTGGAAAGATCTGCGTTGCCGGCCAGGCTGGCGACGCGTTCATCCACATAGTCTGCCGTGATCGTGATGGTCTCTCCAGTCTTGTCCGGGGCATCAAAACTGATTTCATCAAGCAGGCGCTCAAGCACCGTCTGTAGGCGCCGCGCGCCGATATTTTCGACGGAGCTGTTCACCGCTTCAGCCAGATCAGCCAGGCGATCAATTGCGGCGTCCTCAAATTCCAGTGTGACATTCTCTGCAGCCATAAGCGCTTGGTACTGACGGATCAGACTGGCTTCCGGTTCGACAAGAATGCGTCGCAGATCATCGCGCGTCAGGGCTTCCAGTTCCACGCGAATGGGCAGGCGTCCCTGAAGTTCCGGCAAAAGGTCTGACGGCTTGGATACATGAAAGGCGCCTGACGCGATGAAAAGGATGTGGTCTGTCTTGACCGCGCCGCGCTTGGTGGAAACGGTTGTGCCTTCGATCAAAGGCAGCAGGTCCCGCTGAACGCCTTCACGGCTGACATCGGCCCCGCCACGTTCCTTGCGCGCGGCGACTTTGTCGATCTCATCCAGGAAGACGATGCCATCTTCTTCAACGGCTGCCACGGCTTCGCGCACAATGGCGTCTTCATCCAGCAGGCGATCGGCCTCTTCTTCGGTCAGGGGCTCATAGGCTTCGCGGACAGTCGTCCGTACACGCTTTGTGCGTCCACCCATGGCCTTGCCCAGCATGTCTGACAGATTGATCATGCCCATGGAGCCGCCCTGGCCGGGAATATCCATCATCTGCATCGGGTTGTTTGTTTCCGCGACATCCAGATCTACCGGCTTGTCGTCCAATTCGCCCGCACGCAGTTTGCGGCGGAAGACTTCGCGGGTGGAAGACTGCGCGTCCTCGCCAACCAGGGCATCCAGAAGGCGCTCTTCAGCGGCGTCCTGCGCCTGTTGGCTGACGCCCGCGCGCTTTTGCTCGCGCACCATGCCAATGGCGGCTTCGACAAGATCGCGAATGATCTGTTCGACGTCCCGGCCAACATAGCCGACTTCGGTGAACTTGGTCGCTTCCACTTTCAGGAAGGGAGCATTGGCCAAGCGGGCAAGGCGGCGCGAAACTTCTGTCTTGCCGACGCCCGTGGGACCAATCATCAGGATGTTCTTGGGTGTGATCTCTGCTCGGATGTTGTCGGGCGCTTGTTTCCGGCGCCAGCGATTGCGCAGGGCAATGGCAACGGCGCGCTTGGCGCCTGTCTGGCCAACGATATGGCGGTCGAGTTCTGCGACAATCTCGCGAGGGGTAAGGTCTTTCATATATCTTTCCGAAAGCGTGTCAGAGGAGCGGGTGGAGTAGGGCGGTCTGGGCCCCTCAAAGCTCCAGCGATTCAAGTGTGAAGTGGGCATTGGTATAGACGCAGATATCTGCAGCAATCTGCATCGCCTTGCGTCCGATCACTTCGGAATCCTCTTCGTATTCATACAGGCCACGCGCTGCGGCGAGCGCGTAGTTTCCGCCAGAGCCGACGGCCACGACATTGTGCTCAGGCTCAAGTACATCCCCCGCACCGGTAATCACTAGCGTGGACTCCTTGTCGGCCACGATCAGCAGGGCTTCAAGTTTCTGGAGGTATTTCTCTGTCCGCCAGTCCTTGGCCAGTTCCACAGCAGCGCGCTGCAGCTGGCCGGGGTGGCGTTCCAGCTTGGCCTCCAGCCGTTCAAACAGGGTGAAGGCATCTGCCGTCGCCCCGGCAAAGCCTGCAAGAATGTCACCTCCGGCAATCCGGCGGACCTTGCGGGCATTGCCCTTCATGATGGTCTGTCCCATCGACACCTGGCCATCGCTCAGCATGACCAATTTGTTGCCCTTGCGCACGGCCAGAATGGTTGTGCCGTGCCAAATGGCGTCACTGTTCTTGTCGTTCATCATGGGCTTTGATGTGGAGGATCAGGGGGCGGTGTGCAAGTCAGCACCTGTTGTCTGCAAGCAAACAAGGATATGTCACATTATTGTAGCTTTGCCCGGCTATGTGGGCGCCACTGGAAGGGGTTCCTCCTTAATGTTGCAACAGCTCGGCCAATTACCGATGGGGTGGCTGCTGACCGCATTGCTACTCTTCGTGATGACGGCCGGGTTTTCTATTGGCCGCATCCGGGCTGAGCGCTATTCGCTGTCTTCCTCGGGGAAATTTCATTCGCGGCCCAATTATCATGGCTATTACGTCGCCATGTGGGGACTGGCACCTGCGCTGATTCTGGCGCTGGCATACCTGTTGCTCGCTGAACCTATCGCCAGAGAACTGTTGACCAGGGAATTGCCGGCAGCCTTTCACAAACTGCCCAAGGCAGAGTTGGTCTCCTATCTTGATGCTGTCTCCGCCGTGTCTGCCCATCGAACTTATGATGGATCAGATCGTGTCTTCACGGCTGTGACGCATCGCTATCTGGAACTGTCCGGTAGTCTCAAGATCACCACGCTGGCGACGATCCTGCTCAGCGCGGTGCTGGGCGTCATGTTTGCGCGCTCGCATGTCTCACCGGATTTCCGCGCGCGGCAACAGGTCGAATCGGGGGCGGAGCTGTTCCTGTTCCTCTGCGCAGCGATTGCCATTGCGACGACGGTCGGTATCGTTGCCTCGCTGTTCTATGAGAGCATTCGGTTCTTCTCCCAAGTGCCGGTGACGGACTTCCTGTTCGGCACGCGCTGGAATGCCCAGACAAATGCCGAGTTCGGGGCTGTTCCGCTATTCTTCGGCACATTCATGATCGCGCTGATCGCGATGTTTGTTGCTGCGCCTGTAGGCCTGTTCGCCGCGATCTACCTTTCCGAATATGCCTCCAGGAAAACCCGGTCTTATGTGAAGCCTTTGCTGGAGGTCCTGGCGGGTATCCCGACCGTTGTGTACGGTTTCTTTGCCTTGCTGGTTGTTGCCCCCGGGGTGCGAAGTATCGCTCTGTGGATCAATGCAACGCTGATCGATATCGGGCTGGCAAATGGTCCCGTACTCGCCGCCCAGCCGACCAGTGCGCTCGCCGCAGGTCTCGTTATGGGAATCATGGTGATCCCCTTTGTCTCGTCCCTGTCGGATGATGTGATCAATGCCGTGCCGCAAACCTTGCGGGACGCGGCTTTTGCCATGGGGGCCACCAAGTCCGAAACAATCAAACAGGTCATCCTGCCCGCCGCGCTGCCGGGCATTGTCGCTTCCTTGTTGTTGGCAGTTTCGCGGGCGATTGGAGAGACCATGATCGTTGTCATGGCGGCTGGCCAGCGCGCTCGGATATCGCTTGATCCTTCAACCGATCTCACCACCATCACGGTGCAGATTGTCGCCCTGTTGACCGGGGAAACAGAATTCGACAGCCCGAAGACCTTGTCTGCTTTCGCGCTAGGTCTCGTCCTGTTCCTGGTAACGCTTTGCTTCAACCTGATCGCCCTGCGTGTCGTTCAGCGCTATCGGGAGAAATATGAGTAAGATGCCTGACTCCTCACTTATCACTCCCAAGGCGCTGAAGCATCTCAAGAAGCGCCGCGCGGCGGATGCCCGTTTCCGGCTCTATGGGATTGCCGCAATCGTCTTTGCCTTGTCCGCATTGACCCTGCTGGTCATCGCCATAGGCACGCGTGCCTATTCGGCCACGACGCAATATGTTTTTCAGGCCGAGATAATGCTGGACGCCGATCTCGTCGCACCGGAAGGCGAAACGAGCGAGGCAGAGATCACCCGCAACATTGAAGGTTTCTACACGCTCGTCCGTGACAAGCTCTTCGCTGAGTTTCCCGAGGCCAGCCAGTCACAAGCCGCTCGGCAGGATCTGAGCGAGCTTGTGAACCGTCTGGCGGTGCTGTCTTTGGCCAGGCGCGTTGCGGATAATCCCTCGCTGATTGGCAAATCACTTGAGGTCCGGGTGCCGCTGTCCGATGATCTGGACCTCTACCTCAAAGGAGGCTCTCCGAAAGATGTGACCGTCCGGGTCGGCTCTGCCGGAACGATTGAGACAGATGTCGAGGGAAAGGCACGTATCAGCAGCACCTCTGGTCTCAGTAAAGTCACAAGCACACGCAGTTTGCTGGAGGAGGGGAAGGCAATGGGGTCTGTCCTGCTCGCGGGCGGCAAGGCGGTTGCCCGTATAGATTCCCTGTCGCCGGATGCGGCAGAGCTGACCCTGCTGACGGGTACGTTTGAACAACTGGCAAATGCACCTCTGGTGGCGCACATCATTCCGCTGCCTGAAGCCGAGCGCCCGATCTCTGACCAGCAGATTGCCTGGGCCATCGCCCTAAAACAGGCTGGTAATGCCCGCCAGGTGCTACATACCAGCCTCGTCACCCACACAGACAGCACCTATCCGGAACTCGCCGGTACGCTGGCCGCGATTGTCGGCTCTCTGCTGACCATGATGGTCACAGCCTGTGTGGCCATTCCCATGGGCATCTTCGCAGCGGTTTATCTGGAAGAATTTGCACCGCGCAACCGGCTGACCAATCTGATTGAAGTGAACATCAACAATTTGGCGGCAGTGCCGTCGATTGTGTTTGGTCTTCTTGGTGCCTCTTTGCTGCTAGGCACCTTCGCGCTGCCGAGGTCAGCACCGATTGTGGGCGGGCTCGTACTGGCTTTGCTGATCCTGCCAGTGGTGATCATTGCCTCGCGCGCTTCGCTGCGCTCTGTGCCGCCCTCCATTCGAAGTGGTGCACTGGCTGTTGGGGCCTCGCGCATGCAGGCCGTGTTTCACCATGTCTTGCCGCTGGCGGCGCCCGGCATGTTTACAGGGGCCATTCTGGGCATGGCGCGGGCTTTGGGAGAGACGGCGCCGCTATTGCTGATCGGTATGGTGGCTTTTGTGGCGGAAGTACCAAATTCTGCTACAGACGAGGCCACAGCGCTTCCAGTGCTGATTTATAGCTGGGCATCGAACGCCGAAAGAGCGTGGGAGCCCATGACAGCTGCAGCCATTGTCATATTGCTGTCGCTTCTTGTTATCATGAATGTCGTTGTTGTGTTCCTGCGCCGCAGGTTCGAACGGAGATGGTGATGGATACGGTCGGACCGGCAAAAGCAGACCTGGCGCTGACCGGGGAGGGCGCTGACAAGACGCAGGCGCTGACCTATCCGCGTATAGATTGCCGAAATGTCAGTGTCTATTATGATGACAAACAAGCTGTTTTTGATGTGTCGCTTGCGATTCACGATCGTGCGGTGACGGCTCTGATCGGGCCATCCGGGTGCGGGAAGTCGACCTTTTTGCGCTGCCTCAACCGCATGAATGACACGATTGAGGGAGCGAAAGTCACAGGTGACATTTTCATGGAGGGCGAGAACATCAACTCGCCGGATGTGGACCCTGTTCTGCTACGCTCGCGCGTCGGCATGGTGTTCCAGAAGCCGAACCCGTTCCCGAAAAGCATTTACGACAATATCGCCTACGGTCCGCGCATCCATGGCATGGTCGACAGTCGGGAAGACCTCGACGCCGTTGTCGAGAAAAGCCTGCGCCGCGCGGGCCTCTGGGAAGAGGTGAAGGATCGCCTGAGCCAGCCAGGCACCAGCCTGTCAGGTGGTCAGCAACAGCGTCTTTGCATCGCTCGCGCCATTGCCGTTCGCCCTGAAGTCATTCTGATGGATGAGCCATGCTCGGCTCTGGACCCCATTGCGACAGCACGCATCGAGGAACTGATCGACGAGTTGCGCAAGCGCTACTGCATTGTCATCGTGACCCACTCCATGCAACAGGCAGCCCGCGTGTCGCAACGCACGGCCTTTTTCCATCTTGGTAATCTCGTGGAGATGGGAGACACCGACCAAATATTCACCAATCCTCGCGAACGCCGCACCGAGGATTACATTACTGGCCGTTTCGGCTGACAGGTTTCACATGTCAGAACATATTGTTTCTGCCTTCACAGACGAACTTGAAAAGATCGCAGCAGATTTGATGCGTATGGGCGGGATCGTGGAAACCATGATCCTCGACTCTTGCACCGCTGTGGATAGGAATAATCATGACATGGCGCGTGACGTGATCACGCGCGATCCGGAAGTGGATCGCCTGGAAGAAGAGGTCGAGCGTCAGATCGTCAGCCTGATTGCGCGGCGCCAACCCATGGCGCACGATTTGCGGTCTGTCTTCTCTGCGCTCAAGACCGCAGGTGAACTGGAACGGATCGGTGATCTCTCAAAGAATATCGGCAAGCGTACGCTGATGCTGGATGAGTCCGTGCCCGTCGCCATGCGTCATGGCGTGGCCCGCATGGCGCGCCCGGTTTCGCTGCAGCTGCACATGGTTCTAGATGCCTATGCGACCGGCAATGCCGAGGCCGCAAAGACGGTCTGGGAAAGCGATGATGACATCGACCAGCACTACAATTCCCTGTTCCGGGAAATGTTGACCTACATGATCGAAGACCCGCGCACGATCAGTGCCGGTGCGCACATGCTGTTCATGGCTAAAAACCTTGAACGCATTGGTGACCACTGTACGAACATCGCAGAATTCATTTACTTTCAGATCACTGGCGAATATCTCATTCCGCATGAGCGCCCGAAAACACCCAATACGGGTATCTGAAAAGGTCTAGTTGAGAGGATCTGACATGAAGCCCTATGTGCTCATCGCCGAAGACGAGAGCGCCGTCTCAGAACTGCTGTTCTATAACCTCAAGAAGGAGGATTATGAGGTGGCAATCGCTGCAGATGGTGAAGAAGCCCTGCTGATGATCGAGGAGCGGGCACCGGACCTGCTGCTGCTGGATTGGATGCTGCCTAAGATCAGCGGCATCGAAGTCTGTCGCCGGGTGCGCAGCGGCGGAACAAACCCTAATCTGCCGATCATCATGCTGACGGCGCGCGGAGAGGAAAGCGACCGTATCCGCGGTCTGGATACCGGCGCAGATGATTATGTCACCAAGCCGTTTTCCACGACAGAGCTGATGGCGCGCGTGCGTGCCGTGCTGCGCCGCATTCGGCCAGGGCTCAAGGATGACCGCATTGTTGTTGGCGACATCGAGATCGACCGCGTGGCGCACAAGGTGATCCGCAACACTGTCGAAATTCACCTCGGCCCGACGGAATTCCGTCTGCTGGACTATTTCATGCAGCACCCGGGCCGCGTTTTCTCACGCGAGCAATTGCTGGATACCGTCTGGGGATCTGACGTCTATGTCGAGGCGCGGACTGTGGACGTGCATGTCGGCCGTCTTCGCAAGGCCCTTCGCCAGGAAGGCGGGGACGATCCGATCCGGACCGTCCGCTCCGCCGGGTATGCGCTGCGCGCTGACTAGAACAGTTCAGTCAGGAAGCTCTTGAGGCTTTCCATGCTGCGCCGGTCTGCATCGGCATCATAGACTGTGCCCATGTCAGGATTGTTGGCGCCCTTGGTCGTGAAGGCGTGCTGGCACTGGCCGTGGACATGCATCTGCCAGTCGGCGCCAGCGTCACCCATTTCCTTGGTGATGGCCATAACATCTTCCGGCGTGGCCATCGGGTCTAGCCAACCATGTTCCATCAGCACTTTGGCGGTGATCTTCGGGGACGGGATGTTGTCAGCAGGGCTGAACAGGCCGTGGAATGAGGCAACGCCGGCAACGTCCATATTTGCGCGCGCCATGTCCAGCACGCAGAGGCCGCCAAAGCAGAAGCCGATCGCTGCGGCGTTCTTCGGGTCAACGCCCACTTGCTGCTTTGCTGCGGCAAGGCCGCCGGCAAGGCGCTTCTGCAATTCCGCGCGGTTTTCGACCAGCGGGTTCATGAGTGCCTGGTTTTCCTCAACGGTCGTGCCGCGCTTTCCCTTGCCGTAAACGTCCATTGCGAAGGCGGCATAGCCGAGTTCATTTGCAACGCGCTCAGCCTTTTCAATCTCATTGTCACCAAGGCCGCCCCAAGCATGGGCAATCACCACGACAGGGGCAACATCCTTGCCCTTGGGACGAAGGTAATAGCCTTCATAGGTCTTGCCATCGACGGTGTAATCAACTGCGCTCATGGATATATCCTCCTGATGTGTCTCTAACAGATACAGGGCATTCGTCCCCCAGTTTCAAGGGAGATCTCGATTAGTATGCAGATTCTAGACTTTCTTCTTATTTTCAGGGGTGCTGAGATATCTTTGAAGGAGCCCTCTCATGGCAAAGAACAAGAAAGAAAAGACGAAGGCCCGCAAAAAGGCTGAACGCGTCGGGAAGGCCATTGAAGCAAATACGGCTGATATGGCTCACAAGATCTGGCTTGCTGGCGTAGGCGCCTATGGCAAGGCCTATGACAAGGCGCTGGCGAACGCCAACAAGTTCAACAAACAGTCCTCGGATGTTTTTGATGATCTGGTGAAGCGCGGCGAAGAAATCGAAAACGAAGTGCGCGAGCGTCTGGCTACGAATGAAACCGTCGCAAAGGCTGGTCAATCTGTTGCCAAATATGCCGAGGCCGCACGTGACTTCCAGGCACAGGCACGCGATGAGTTCGAAGCCCGCATGGAACGCATGCGTGATCTTCTGGGTGTCAAGGATCTCGGCAAGAAGGGCAACAAGCTCGCCGCCAAGATCGACAAGCTGGAAGACGAAGTTGCTGAAACCGTTGCCAAGGCACGCGGTAAGGCCAAGGAACGCAACTCTGACCTAAAAGATCGTATCAGCCGTCTGACAGCAGAGATTGAATCTGTCGCCGGAGAAGCCACGGCCGGTTATACCAAGACGACCAAGAAAGCCGCCAAGCGAACAACTAAGGCCGTCAAGGAGGCTATGGCCAAGCCTGAAAAAGCCAAAAAGACGAAGAAGTCAGAAAAGCCTGCTGTCGCCGAGAAGGCTGCGCCTGCAAAACCTGCCGCGGCCAAGGCTACGCCTGCAAAAGCGACGACATCTGATGATCTGACCATGATGACAGGCGTTGGTCCGGCCTTGGCGAAAAAGCTGAATGCCGCCGGTATCACAAGCTTTGCCCAGATCGCGGCCATGACGAAGGCAGAGGCGGAAAAGCTGGATGAAACCATTGCAGCGCGCGGGCGTGTCCTGCGTGACGAATGGGTCAAACAGGCCAAGGTTCTCAAGAACTAGACAGCACTTTGACAGGGCGGCTCAACGGGCCGCCCTTTTTTCAGGAGGTCGCCTTTTCGTAATGCGCGATCATGTGGGTCAGCGTGTCAAAACCGGCCTCGCCCATATAGGGCACGATCAGGCACATCACCTGGAACACGGTTTTATGGATCAGGGTAGGGCCATCATGATGCTCAGAAGACAGACTGTCTCCGGCCAGCCAGAAGGTCAGCGTCATCATGATCTGGTCAACCAGGGCAGCCTTCAGGCGTGGATCCAGGTTCAGGACGGATTCCCGTGTCAGTTCATCCAGAACGCGGTGGATCGTCTTTTTCTCCTCGGCCACCATCGCGCGGAAGCGGACGGCAAGGTCGGGGTAGCGATCCAGCAGCAGGCCGAGGTCGCGATAGAAGAAGCGGAAATCATAGATCTCTTCGAGGATGATGTAGAGATAGACCCAATTGTCCTGAATGGACGTCACCCCGCCGCGGGACCCGCGCAGGATGATCCGCATCTCTTCCTCGAACCGGTCAAAGAGGGCGCGAATGATCGCGTCCTTGCCTTTGAAATGGTAGTATAGGTTACCCGGACTGATGTTCAGCGCATTCGAAATATCGACAGCCGTTTGCTGGGCTTCTCCTTCTTCATTGAAGAGAAGCAGGCTAACGTGAAGGATGCGCTCTCGGGTCTTCATGGGTTGCGAAGTAGTTTGACACGCAATTCTGACTATGGAACGAATTTTATTTCAAAGTTTCATGATTACTCTTTCCAAGGCGGAAAGAAGTCAGAAACAAAGTCGGCGCCTGACCTTTGTGTCAGAGAAGACCGGCATGTGGAGGGATAAGGGAAATGCCAGGCGCCAAGGATGAAATCGCCCAGAATGCGGCCGAAGCCACGAATGCCATGAATCCGCTCATGGCGGGGGTCAACAGACAGGAATTACTGGGTGCCGTCGCGATGATGCTGCGCTCGACCATGACAAACCCGGTGACCACGGCCAAGACTGCCGGAAAGATCACCGCGGAACACGCAAAGATCCTGCTTGGAAAGTCAGACCGCGCGGCAAATCCGAAGGATCGTCGATTCAAGGATCCCGCCTGGCAGCACAATCCGTTCTATCGGCGTGGCATGCAGGCGTATCTTGCGACTCAGGAGCATCTGAATGACTGGGTGGCCGAGCTGAGCATGACGGAGCTGGAGCATGCCCGTGCCAAATTCGTGATGAGCATGATCACCGATGCCATGGCCCCGACAAACACCCTGCTAGGCAATCCGGCGGCGACGAAGCGTGTGGTGGACTCTGGCGGTCTGTCGCTGCTGAAGGGGCTGAAAAACGCCTATACCGATCTGACGAGGAATGGCGGTCTGCCCAGCCAGGTGGACAAGAGGCCCTTCAAGGTGGGCGAGAACCTCGCCACAACGAAAGGCTCCGTCATCTGGAAAAATGAGATGATGGAGCTGATCCAGTATCAGCCGCTGACAGACAAGGTTCACCGTACACCGATCTTCATCATTCCGCCTCAGATCAACAAATTCTATGCCATGGATCTCTCGCCGATGGTGTCCATGGTGCAATTCCTGCTCGCCATGGAAATGCAGCCCTTCGTCGTTTCTTGGCGCAACCCGACCAAGGAACACAAGGATTGGGGCCTGTCAGATTATATCGACAGTCTTGTCCAGGCGAGCGAAGTGGTCCGCCGGGTTACCAAGTCCAAAAAGATCAATATCTCTGGCGCGTGTTCGGGTGGCATCACCACCGCGACGCTGGCCAGCCTTTTGGCGGCAGCGGGCGATGATCGCATCAATACGCTCACCTTCATGGTCTGTGTACTGAACCCTCAACGTGAAGATAGCGAGCTTGGTCAGATTGTTTCCGACGCTAGCCTTGAAGTCGCGCGCAAATATTCGCGCCGCAAGGGTATTCTGAAGGGGGATGATCTGGCGCGCATGTTTGCCTGGATGCGCCCGAATGATCTGGTCTGGAACTATGTCGTAAACAATTATCTGATGGGTGAAGACCCACCACCATTCGATGTTCTTTACTGGAACAATGACTCTACCAATCTGCCAGCGCAGCTGCATTCTGATTATCTGGACCTGGGCCTGAATCAGCCCTTTGATCATCCGGGCGAATATGATGTGGCCGGTCACAAGCTGGACCTGACACAGGTCAAGGCAGATGCCTTCGTGGTTGCAGGCCTGACGGATCACATCACGCCGTGGAAGGCGTGTTACCGCACCACGGGTCTTCTGGGGTCTGAGACTATCGAGTTTGTCCTGTCTTCAAGTGGGCATATCCAGTCTCTCCTCAACCCGCCCGGAAACCCCAAGGCCAAGATGTTCCGTAACCCGAATATTACGCCCACAGCCGAGGCTTGGGCGGAAGGTGCGACAGAAGAGGCTGGCAGTTGGTGGCCCGTATGGGGGGAATGGCTGAAGCAGAGGTCAGGTGCTCTGAAGAGTGCGCCAAGGGCTTGCGGAAGTCACAGTTTTCCGCCTCTCTGTGACGCACCCGGAAGATATGTCTTTGATGAGTAACCGACATGGCCAAGATAGATAGAGCGCCCGAAATCCTGATGCAGGATGTCGACGGCATCCAGTTACGTACCGCTTTCTGGAAGGCGGAAATAGAGGTGGGTAATCGGCCCTTGCTGTTCTTCAATGGCATTGGTGCCAATCTGGAGCTGACAGCTGGCCTGGGTGAGATGTTCGCGGATCGGGACATCATCACCTTTGATGTGCCCGGTGTGGGCAAGAGCCCGGTCACCCAATGGCCTTACCGGCCCTGGATGCTGGCCCGCTGGGCGCGAAAGCTGCTCGATATTTACGGCATTGGAGATGTCGATGTGATGGGCGTCTCGTGGGGCGGCGCGCTGGCCCAGCAATATGCGTTTCAGTACCGCAAACGCGTTGGCAAACTGATCCTGTGCGCGACGACCGCCGGTATGACCATGGTGCCTGGGCGGCCCAAATCCCTGTCCAAGATGGTGGATGCGCGCCGATATTCAGACCCCGATTTCATGCGTGAGAGTTTCGAAACGCTCTATGGCGACGCGGTCGAAGGCGAAGCGGGCCGCCATATCAACAATCTGATGGCGCCGGACCCGAAGGGGTATGTCTACCAGTTGCTGGCATTCATTGGCTGGTCCAGCCTGCCATTCATCCGCTTCCTGACTATGCCGTCGCTGATCCTTATGGGCGATCAGGATACAATCGTGCCGGTCGCGAATGGTCACATTCTTAAGTTTGGCCTGCCGGATGCCCGCTTGCACATCATGAAGGGCGGGGGGCACCTGTTTCTGGTGACGCAGGCAGAAGAGACCGCAGCCATCATCCTGGACTTCCTTAAGGAGGAAGGCGCAGAGGCCGAAAAGGCCGCCTGATCAGCTGTTGGATGTCTTGCGCGCCACGCGTTGCTCCAGCGCATCGCACACAGCGTCCGCAACGGACTGGGAGGACTCGCCACGGCCGATAGAGGTGTGTGCCGCGCGGCAGGCTTCGACATGTAGATTGATCAACGCGGAATTCTCGCCGGGCGCGGTATCTGACAGCAGGGTGCAGAGAGATCCGCAAAGGCGTGAGATGGCAGGGTAGCCATAGGAGCCTGCAACACCACGAATATTGTGCGCACACGTATAAAGGTTGCGATAGTCTTCCGGCGTGGCATCTGATTCCTGGGCTGCGGCCCAGGCATCTTTCAGGCGATTCAGGTCCATTTGCATCCAGGCTTCAAACTGGCCTGAAAGGTCATCGACAGCCGCTTCGGCAAGGGCACCCATTTCTTCAGGGTCGTGGACTTGGCTGGCTTTGTCTTGGATAGGGGAAGAGGGTGTTTGCGTCGTGGTGGTTTCTGGCTTTGGCATCTTGATGACGCGGCTGATGTCAGGGGTCGCAATCGTCGTGGATTGCGCTCCTTTGCCCTTGGATGAGGGTTTCAGCTTTTCCAGCAAGTCTTTCAGCATCGTGTTTCCCCGATAATTCAGGTTAACCATATGCCCTAAGACTTAACATTGTGCTGACGCACCGTCTTGAAAAGGCTCTAAAATCCGAACTGTTCGCGCAGAATGCGTTCATCCAGCGCATGGCCGGGGTCAAACAGCATGGTCAGGCGCCTGCGGTCTTCCTGGACATGGACGCTCACGATGTCGCGCACTTCCTGATTATCGGCCGCGGCCGCGACAGGTCGCAGCATTGGCGCGACAACTTCGATCTGAACGGACGCGTCCCGGCGTAACAGTGCCCCTTTCCAGCGGCGCGGACGAAAGGCGCTGACTGGGGTGAGCGCTAGCAGGCCGGCGCCAATCGGCAGGATCGGGCCATGGGCTGACAGATTGTAGGCGGTTGAGCCTGCGGGCGTTGCGACCATGACGCCATCGCAGGCCAGCTCTTCCATGCGCACCCGGCCATCGACGGTGATCTTTAGTCGGGCCGTTTGAGCGGTCTGGCGAAAGATCGAAACTTCATTGATTGCCAGGGCATGATGCTCGTTCTCGTGAACATCCTTCGCTGTCATGCGCAGGGGAGAGATCACCGCGCGCTCTGCGGCATTGATGCGATCCGGCAGATTCTTTTCCTGATACTCATTCATCAGGAAGCCGACCGTGCCGCGGTTCATGCCATACACGGGCTTGCCGACATCAAACTGACGGCGCAGCGAATCAAGCATGGCGCCGTCACCGCCTAGCGCCACGATCACATCGGCGTCTTCCTCGTCGCACTGGCCATACATCTGGATGAATTTGGGCAGCGCTTCCTGAGCTTCAGGACGCTTGGAGGCGAAGAAATGAAGTTTCATCCCGGTCATGGCAGCCATCTGCTTTGGGTTTGCTACAGGCGTCAAGGATAAGCACTGCGGCGAATGTTCTGGCAATACAGGCAGCCACAGGAAGGTGACGCAGGCGTCAACATCAGCTGGCGTCTGCGGGTATTTTCGGATAATCTGCAGAAAACAATATTGAGGGAGACCCGGAACATGGCCGACGGCGCACAGAAAGTTGATATTCGCTCATCCGTTTCTGCAGAAGAATGGAAGGCCCGAGTGGATCTGGCGGCGCTTTACCGTCTGGTTGCGCTACATGGCTGGGATGACATGATCTTCACGCATATTTCCCATCGCGTGCCAGGGCCGGACCACCACTTCCTGATCAACCCGTATGGCTATTTCTTTGATGAGATCACAGCGTCCTCGCTCGTTAAGGTCGATCTGGAGGGCAATATCGTCCAGGAGACAGATCACTTTATCAATCCGGCGGGTTTCACGATTCACTCCGCGATTCACGATGCGCGCGAAGACGCAAAAGTGGTGATTCACGTCCATACCGACCAGGGTGTGGCCGTCTCTGCGCAGAAAGAAGGTTTGATGCCGTTAAGCCAGACGGCCATGGTTGTGCGTGAGGACATTGCCTATCACGACTATGAAGGCATTGCGCTGGACCTTGATGAGCGTGAACGCCTGGTGGCAGACCTCGGCCCGAAAAAGCATTCCATGTTGCTGCGCAACCACGGTACGCTGACCATTGGCGAAACCGCTGCGCAAGCTTTCACACGTATGTTCTTCCTGGAACGCGCTTGCAACATGCAGATCATGGCCCTTTCAGCGGGGCGCGACGGTGTGCTGGAGTGCGGAAATGATCTGCAGCAGAAGGTGGCTGGGCAGGGTGGCCTGACTGAGGATTCTTCCGGTATGAGCATGCTGACAGAGCGACTGATCTGGCCTGCGCTGATGCGGAAGCTGGATCGGCAATTGCCGGGTTATGATGCTTAAGGAAATATACGTATGCGCTTGCTGTAGGGTGTGACGTAAGGGACCATTATCAAATTTCCCTCACGCGCTTATGTAGGCGCCATGTAATTTTGGAAACTGTGCAGATGAAACACCTCAAGGCCTTTGAAGACGCATTGAGCGCAATCCATGGTGAAGGCCGCTATCGCGTCTTCGTCGACCTGCAACGTCACAAGGGACGTTTCCCCAAGGCGACAGCGCGGTTTGAGGATGGCGAGCGCGAAGTCACCATCTGGTGCTCCAATGACTATCTTGGCATGGGCCAGGATGATCACGTCATCAATTCGATGCATGATGCGATCGACAGCTTTGGGGCTGGCTCCGGCGGCACGCGCAACATCTCTGGTACGACACGTTACCACGTGGATCTGGAGCAGGAGTTGGCTGACCTGCACGAGAAGGAGTCTGCGCTCCTCTTCACGTCTGGCTACGTATCCAATGACGCAACCCTGTCTACGCTTGGCAAGATCCTGCCGAACCTGATCATCTATTCCGACGCGCTTAACCACGCCTCCATGATCGAGGGCATTCGCCGTTCCGGCGCAGACCGCCGCATCTTCCGTCACAATGATGTTGATCACCTGCGCGCGCTGATGGAGAATGACGATCCGAACCGTCCGAAAGTGATCGCATTCGAAAGCGTCTACTCCATGGATGGCGATTTCGGCCGTATGGAAGAGATCTGCGACTTGGCCGACGAGTTTAACGCGCTGACCTATCTGGATGAAGTTCACGCGGTTGGCATGTACGGCCACAATGGTGCGGGCGTTGCAGAGAAGCTTGGCCTCGCCAGCCGTATCGACATTATCGAGGGTACGCTCGGCAAGGCATTCGGCGTGATGGGCGGTTACATCGCCAGCCATGAGACCGTCATTGACGCAATCCGGTCTATGGCGTCCGGCTTTATCTTCACGACCTCCACCTGTCCGGTGATGGCGGCTGGTGCGCTGGCAAGCGTCCGCAAGCTGCGCACGGATGAGGGCCGTAAGCTGCGCTCGATGCAGCAGGCCAATGCGGCATCGCTGAAGCAGAAATTCCGCGATGCAGGCCTGCCGGTCATGGATTCACCCTCTCACATTGTGCCGCTGTTGGTGGGTGACCCGGAACGCTGCAAGGCGCTGTCCGACACGCTGCTCTTCGATTTCGGCATCTACGTTCAGCCGATCAACTATCCGACAGTTCCGCGTGGCACGGAGCGCCTGCGCTTCACGCCGAGCCCGGTGCACGATGAGGTGATGATGGACGAGCTGGTCGCCTCAATTCTGGCTGTCTGGAAACAGCTGGGCCTCGACAAGGCAGCCTGATCTATTTGGACTTTTTCGCCGGTGGTTTTTTGCCAAGACCGATTTGCTTGGCATGCTTCGATCTGAGCTTTGCGTAGTTCGGAGAGACCATCGGATAGTCCGCCGGCAAATTCCATTTTTCGCGGTACTCGTCTGGGGTCATGTCAAAGCGTGACCTCAGATACCGTTTGAGCATCTTCAGCTTGCGGCCATCTTCCAGGCAGATCAGGAAATCAGGTGTGATAGACTTGGAAACAGCGATGGCTGGTTCTGGTGTCTCGGCTTGGGGCGGGCTCGGTTCTGACAGGGTGGCACAGGTTTCATACACCGTGCGGATCAGGTCGGGCAGTTGTTCATGCCCAAGTGTATTGTTTGCCACATAAGAGGAAACAATCCGGCTGGTCATGGTCAGGAAATCGGTTTGCTGTGTCTCACTCATGCGTCCACCAAGAATCCAGCAGGTAAAAGAAGTCAAATTGCCGATTTTATGTTCACCTAATCGCTGAATTATCACACTTCTTCAAGTATTTGCATCAAATACCTCAAGATATTTCTAAGCCAACATGAAGCGGTATGTTATTGTGCTGCCAAGGCGCTGCAATGGTTGCAGCTTGGGCCGCCTGAGCGTAAACACCGCGGGAACCCAGCAGGAGATTCGCCCATGGCAGATACAGCGCAGCCGGCCCGGTTTGATACCACGGCTTTCTTCAGCCAGTCTCTGGAAGATCGCGATCCGGAACTCTTCGACGCGATCAAGAAGGAACGCACACGCCAACAGCAGCAGATTGAGCTGATTGCGTCCGAGAACATCGTGTCCAACGCCGTGCTTGAGGCGCAAGGGACGATCCTGACCAACAAGTATGCCGAAGGTTATCCGGGCAAGCGTTATTATGGCGGATGCGAGTTTGTTGATATCGCCGAAGAGCTGGCCATCGAGCGCGCCAAGAAACTGTTCAATTGCAATTTTGCCAATGTGCAGCCGAATTCCGGCAGCCAGGCAAACCAGGGTGTATTCAACGCTGTCCTGAAGCCGGGCGACACCATTCTGGGCATGAGCCTGGATGCCGGTGGCCACCTGACCCATGGCGCACGTCCGAACCAGTCTGGCAAATGGTTTAATGCTGTTCAGTATGGCGTTAGCCGCGAAGATGACCGGATCGACTTTGTCGAGGTTGAGCGTCTGGCCAAGGCTCACCGTCCGCAGCTGATCATCGCCGGTGGCTCTGCCTATCCGCGCGAGATTGACTTCAAACGCTTCCGTGAAATCGCGGACGAAGTGGATGCGCTGTTCATGGTCGACATGGCGCACTTTGCCGGCCTTGTTGCCGGCGGCGCACATCCGAACCCGTTGGACCACGCCCACATTGCCACAACGACCACGCACAAGACTCTGCGCGGCCCCCGCGGCGGCATGATCCTGACCAATGACGAAGCGCTGGCCAAGAAGATCAATTCTGCGATCTTCCCGGGCATTCAGGGCGGGCCGCTGATGCATGTCATCGCGGCGAAGGCCGTTGCGTTCGGCGAAGCGCTGACGCCGGAATTCAAGCAATATGCGTCGCAGGTTGTTGCGAATGCGCGCGCCATGGCGGCGGCCTGCAAGGCGAGTGGCCTGGATGTTGTTTCCGGTGGCACGGATACACACGTTGCGCTGATTGATCTGCGTCCGAAGAATGTGACTGGCCGTGACGCCGAGCACGCTCTGGAGCGCGCCTTCATCACCTGCAACAAGAATGGCGTGCCTTTCGACCCGCAGAAGCCGACCATCACCAGCGGTATCCGTGTCGGCTCTCCAGCCGGTACGACGCGTGGTTTTGGCGAAGATGAGTTCACCCAGATCGGTAACTGGATCGGCGAGATTGTCGACGCGGTTGCAGGCGGCGACAGCACTGCGACAGAAGACAAGGTGCGTGAGGAAGTCAAAGCCCTCACGGCAGCGTTCCCGATCTATAACGGCTTGGGGGGCTGATAGACCTTGCGCTGCCCGTTCTGCGGTTCCGAGAACACATCGGTGAAGGACAGCCGGTCGGCTGAAGACAACACTGCTGTGCGCCGCAGACGGGTGTGCGAGGCCTGCGGAGCCCGTTTCACGACATTCGAGCGCGTCCAGTTGCGTGAGATTACTGTCGTGAAGCGCGACGGGAAACGCGTGCCATTCGACCGCGAGCGGCTGGCCAAGTCCATCACCATTGCCTTGCGCAAACGACCCGTGGACCGGGAGCAGATCGACCAGATGGTCTCCGGCATCGTCCGCAAGCTTGAAAGCGCAGGCGAAACGGAAGTGTCCTCAAATGATGTGGGCGAGTTCGCCATGGAAGCCCTGCGCATGGTCGACCCCGTCGGCTATGTGCGGTTTGCCAGCGTCTACAAGGATTTCCGCGACCCGAACGATTTCGCTCACTTCATAGAGAAAACTTCCCTCGACCTTGACGAGGAAGGCGACGAGGAATGAGCGGGGTGAAAATCACCCTCAAGATTGCTACGTCTCTGGATTCCCGAATTGCCCTAGCAGACGGCACGAGCCAGTGGATTACTTCCAGCGGGTCTCGTGCCAAGGCGCATGAATTGCGGGCGGCGCATGATGCCGTGCTGGTCGGCATCGGTACGGTTCTGGCGGATGATCCGTTGCTCACCGCGCGGACGGTGCCGCTGCCGAAGACCCAGCCTGTCCGCATCATTGCCGACTCCCATGGGCGCACACCGCGCAGCTCCCGTTTAGTGCAATCCATTTCAAGCGGCCGTGTTGTGGTTGCCACAAATGGCCAGCCACAGGACATTCTGGCGGCGAGTGGGGTCGATATCTGGCGGTGCGGCAAGGGCATCCGTGTGGATGTGAAAGAGCTGGTCCGCCGGGCTGAAGCGGAAGGCATCACATCCATCCTGCTGGAAGGCGGCGGTACGCTGGCGGCCAGCTTCATTCGCGCAGACTTGGTACATGAAATCGCCTGGTTCCGCGCACCGATCCTGATTGGCGGTGATGGACTGCCGGCGCTAGGCTCTCTCGGTCTGTCCGACCTTGGCGCAGCGTCACGGTGGCGCGCTGTCGCAACGGAACGGATTGGGGATGACGTCTTCGATACCTATGTACGGGCCTGAGCAGGTTTTTGAGGGCAACAAAAGATGTTCACAGGACTCGTCACTGACGTCGGGCGCGTACGCAAGGCCGAAGACCGCAATGGCTTGCGCCGGTTTGAGGTCGAAAGCGGCTATCCGCTGGAAGACATCGCCATGGGCGCCTCCATCATGCATTCGGGCGTGTGCCTGACCGTCGTCGATA
Source organism: Hyphomonas pacifica (assembly GCF_000682675.1). Lineage (GTDB taxonomy): Bacteria > Pseudomonadota > Alphaproteobacteria > Caulobacterales > Hyphomonadaceae > Hyphomonas > Hyphomonas pacifica. The sequence continues at coordinate 88,893 of NZ_AWFA01000023.1, forward strand.
TGGGCGAGGGGAAGCGTGGCGCATGGTTCGCGGTTGAGGCCGTACCGGAGACGCTGTCCAGGACCGTTCTGGGCGACTGGGAAGAGGGCGCACGCGTCAATCTGGAGCAAAGCCTCAAGCTGGGCGATGAACTGGGCGGGCATTTCGTGTTCGGCCATGTCGACGGTGTTGGCGAAGTGGTTTCGATTGAGCCGGAAGGTCAGAGCTACCGTCTGACGATCCGCCCCCCGGGAGAGATTGCGCGATACTTTGCGACAAAGGGCTCTGCTGCGGTGAATGGTGTGTCCCTGACCGTCGCAGCTGCCCTGCCGAATGGCGATTTTCAATTGGCGATCATCCCGCACACATGGGAGGTCACGACACTCAGCGATCTGCAGCCCGGCTCCAGGGTCAATCTTGAGATTGATATGCTGGCGCGCTACGTGGCGCGGATGATTGGCGCGGATGCGCCGGAAGGGCGATAGGCACCAGATTATGTCGAGCGAATTTCACGACGCAATTTCCTCCATTGATGAGATCATCGAGGATGCCCGCAATGGCCGGATGTTCATCCTGGTGGACGCGGAAGACCGGGAGAATGAGGGCGACCTGATCATCCCCGCAAATTTCGCCACGCCTGAGCATGTGAACTTCATGGCGCGCCATGGACGGGGCCTGATCTGTCTAGCGATGACGCAGGAGCGCGCGCATACGCTGAATTTAGACATGATGACCCGCAATAACCGGGAAAGCATGGGCACGGCCTTTACGGTCTCCATCGAAGCCAAGGAAGGTGTCACGACCGGCATTTCTGCGCATGATCGGGCGAAAACTATTGCGGTTGCGATCGACCCGACCAAGGATCATGACGACATCGTTTCGCCGGGCCACGTTTTCCCGCTGGTCGCGCGCGATGGTGGCACGCTGGTGCGCGCAGGCCATACCGAAGCTGCGGTGGATATTTCCCGCATGGCCGGCCTGTTTCCGGCAGGCGTGATTTGCGAGATCATGAATGAAGATGGCTCCATGGCACGTCTTCCGGAGCTGGTCAGCTTTGCCCAGCTTCACAATCTGAAGATTGGCACGATTGCGGACCTGATCGCCTGGCGTCGCCAGAATGACCGCTTTCTGGAGCGCCGCGTGGAAGCAACGCTAACCTCTGCCTTTGGCGAAGGATTCAAGACGGTCTGCTTCCGTAATGCGCTCGACAATTCCGAGCATATTGCCATCGTCCATGGTGAGATCACGCCGGACTCCACGACACTTGTACGTGTCCACCGCACCGACATTCTGGCCGATGTACTGGGTGAGACCGGGCCGCGTCAGGGGCTTGTCGAGCGGGCGATGCGCATCATTGCCGAAGCGGATGAGCCGGGCGTTGTCGTTTTCGTCAACACGATGCGTCCGAACATCATTGCCGAGCGGCTGGGTCTTAAAACATCTGCGCCGGTCGATCCTACGGCACCGCTGCGTGAGTACGGCGTCGGCGCGCAGATGCTGCGCGAGCTGGGTGTTCGCCGCATGATCTATCTGTCCGATACGCAGCCGACCCGCGTTGCAGGACTTGACGGATACGGCCTGACCATAGAGGGGTGGCGCCGTCTTAATGAGGAGACTGAATGATGGTGGACCGCGTACTCGTCGCCGTTTCTAGATATTACAAGCACATCGCTGACGAGCTGGAAGCCGGCGCGCTGGAAGTGCTGGAAAAAGCCGGTGCGAAGGTCACCGTCATGGAAGTGCCGGGCGCGTTTGAACTGCCGGGCCTGATCGCTATGGCTGCCGATAGCGGACGCTTTGATGGCGCGATTGCGCTTGGCTGCGTTATCCGCGGCGAGACCACACACTATGATTATGTCTGCGGTGAGAGCGCACGGGGCCTGATGGACCTGATCGTGCAGCGCCGTCAGGCCATCGGGTTCGGTATCCTGACCGTCGAGAATGAAGAGCAGGCGCTGGCACGCGCTGACCGCAAGCGAGGCAATAAGGGCGCGGATGCGGCCGAGGCCTGTCTCGCCATGATCAAGTTTCGCAAGGAACTCATTCGGTGAGCGATCACAAAATCCCTTTTGAGGTTACACGGGCGAGGCGGGCAGGTGCACGCCTCGCTGCCGTTCAGGCGCTCTACGAGATGGAGCAGACCGGCAAGTCCGCCAAGGCGACCGTGCGGGCCTTCATGGAAGATCGTCTGGGCATCGGCCCGGATGAGCAGCCTGTGGAAGAGGCCGATCCGGATCTCTTCAAATCCATCGTCCTGTCCGTGGTCGATCATCAGGCCGCAATCGACAAGGCCATTCTGGCGCGTCTTGCCAAGGGCTGGAAGCTGACGCGTCTGGACGCCACGATGCGCGCCCTGCTGCGGGCTGGTGCGGGGGAGTTCATCGCCCACACCCATCTCAGCAATGCGATCATTCTGGATGAATATGTTTCTCTGGCACATGACTTCTTCGAAGAGCAGGAAGCCAAGTTCGCAAACGCCGTGCTCGACAATCTGGCCAAGGACCTGCGCCAATAGCCGGACTGGCTTCTGGCCATCCGGTTTTGCCTGATTGATAAGGCCCTTGCGGATGGAAGCCGGGCTTCCGTGGCACGAGGACGTTTATTCAATTGTATTGGATAGTCTGGTGCCCCCATGCATTGGGGCCCGCTCCCATCCGCGCGGAAAGCCATGAGCGGTGGGCCACTCAGCGCCTTTCCGGACCTGCCACCGCTATGCTGGTGCTGCGGCGACGGATGCAAGATAGGGCGGGCGTCCCTCCTATGGATTGGGTAGCCTGAATCCCTTGGCAGCATTGCTGGAACCAGGGGGAGAGGCGGCTTTTAGTCCAACTCGTTCGCCCAGCCGCGGACATCTTCCACGTAGGCCTCGGGCTCTTCCATGGCCGCGAAGTGCCCGCCGCGGGGCATATCGGTCCAGCGTGTCAGATTGTATGCGCGTTCGAACCAGCTGCGTGGGGCAGGTGTGTAAACGGACTCTCCTGGGAAGTTGGCAAAGGCTGTCGGCGTTTCGCAGCGGGTATTTTCCGGCAGCACATTGGCGCCTTCCTGCATGAACCCATTATAGAACCAGACGCTGGTCGCGATGGCATCGTTCACCAGATAGATCATGACGTTTGTGATCAACTGGTCCTTGGTATAGGCGTCCAGCAGGCCGCCATCAGATAGATCTGACCAGCCATGGAACTTTTCGATGATCCAGGCTGCCGTGCCGACGGGGCTATCCATTAGGGCCATGGCCAGCGTTTGGGGCTTGGTGGCTTGCTCCATGAAGTATGCGCCCTCACGCTGCATCGCTTCCTGTGTGCGGGTGAGCCAGGCAACCTCTTCATCATTCTGTGGTGTGGCAGGGGACGGGCGGAAGCCTATCATGTTCAGATGAATGGCCTTGCAGCCGCCTTTGCCGTCTGTCGCGCCATGGTTCAGGCCCAGCCATGAGGTGACCATTGCGCCCCAGTCTCCGCCTTGGGCGAGATAGGTGTCGTATTTCAGAACCTCCCTCATCAGCTTATCCCACAGGGCAGCCGTCGCGCGCGGGCCTATGGGGGATTTGGGTTTTTCCGAAAACCCATAGCCGGGTAGCGAGGGGATAATGACGTCAAACGCATCTTCCTTGCGGCCGCCATATTTCGATGGGAAAGCCAGCGGTCCGATACATTCCCAGAATTCAAAAACAGAGCCAGGCCAGCCATGCGTGATCAGCAAGGGCCGCTGGCCGCCAGCCTCCCCAATGACATGGACATAGTGGATCTCCATATCGTCCACCCTGGCCTTGTAATTGGCGAAATGGTTCAGCTTCTCTTCGGCCTTTCGCCAGTCATAACCGGCGATCCAGTAGCGCTGAATGTCCTTCATCATCGTGGTGGACATGCCATAAGCAAAGCCCTGTTCATTGGCCGGGGCAGGGAACCAGTCATAGTTCTTGACGCGCGCCATGATGGCGTCGAGCTTTTCCTGCGGCACCTCAATGCGGAACGGCTGAGCTTTAGACATGCATGTCCCTCCCTAAGACAGGATCACTTAGGGGGCTTGCCGTGGGGCCATGCAAGTTAAATCGAGAAACTGGTTCCGCAGCCGCACGCCGCTGTGGCGTTGGGATTGTTGATCTTGAAGGCCGCGCCGATCAGCTCTGTCGTGAAGTCAATCTCTGAGCCTTTCAGAAATTCCATGCTCATCTCGTCGATCAGCACCTTCGCACCATCGCGTTCGATGACGAGGTCATCTTCCTTGGCGGCGGTGTCAAAGTCGAACTTGTAGGAGAAGCCGGAACAGCCGCCTCCCTCAACTGACACACGTAGATAGTCTACGCCGTCCTGTTTTGTCAGAATCGCGTTAATCCGCTTGGCAGCAGAGGCTGTAAGGGTCACATCAGGGGCCGTCATCGTGCTCATAGTCTACAGATAGGGATTCTCTGGCCAATGGAAAAGAGAGCAGTGTACGCAACGCGGCATGAAGACAGCCGGGGCAGGTATTATGACGAGGCCCCGTCGGCCACACGCACGCCGTTCCAGCGTGATCGCGACCGGGTGATCCACTCCACGGCTTTCCGCCGTCTAAAGCAGAAGACGCAAGTATTCGTCGCGCATGAGGGGGACCATTTCCGCACCCGCCTGACGCACTCCCTAGAAGTGGCCCAGATTGCCCGCAGTATCGCCCGCACGCTGGGCCTGGATGAGGACCTCGCCGAGGCGCTGGCACTGGCGCATGATCTGGGCCATCCGCCCTTCGGCCATGCCGGTGAGGACCAGTTGGACGAGTGCATGGCGGAGTATGAAGGCTTTGACCACAACGCCCAGACGCTGCGCATCGTGACAAAGCTGGAAGTACGCTATCCCAATTATGACGGGCTCAATCTGACTTGGGAGTTGCTAGAAGGCCTTGTGAAGCATAATGGCCCGGTGGTTGGCCCCGACACGCCTTTTGAGTCACTGCCGGCGGCTTTTCGGGGGTTTCCCTATCTTAAGGATCTGGAGCCGGAACAGTTCGCGGGGCCAGAAGCGCAGGTCGCGGCCTTGTCAGATGATATTGCCTATAACAATCATGATATTGATGACGGGATCGCTGCTGGACTGTTCACGATTGACGAGCTGATGGACCTGCCGATTGTCGGCGATGAGTTCCGCGCTGTTCGCATAGAGTATCCTCATCTGAATGACCGCATGGTGTGTTATGAGGCTGTCCGACGGTTGATTGGTCTGTGGATCAACGACCTGACCGGGGAGACGATGCGGCGTATCAAGGAGTACAATCCTCAGAGCGCGGCGGCTGTGCGAGCGATGGATGTACCGCTTGTCGCATTCTCGCCTGAGCTGGAAAGCCGCCAGCGCGCGTTGAGGGCTTTCCTGTATGAGCGCATGTACAAGCATTACAAGGTCAATCGCATGCGCAGCAAAGCCAAGCGGATGCTGAAAGACCTGTTCGACATCTTCCTGAATGAGCCGGATACGCTGCCTTCGCCCTGGCGGATGGATGCCTCTCAGGCCACTGAGGCCAAACGCGCCCGTATCGTGTGTGACTATATTGCCGGTATGACTGACGGATTTGCGATGGATGAATATCGCCGGTTGTACGACCCTGAGGCTCTGCGTTAGTCACTGGCTTATGGTTTACGGGCATTAAGCAGTTCAACGCCTGTATGGGTGTGAAAGCGCAGTTCCATTCAAGTGCCGTTAACGAAACACCCCATAATATTAACTCTGTGACAGCATTCTGAAGGGCGATTCCATGGGTCGATATCGGGATAGTGGGGGTGATTACTCTCCCTTCGAAGACGATTACCGCGGATTTGAGGTCCGGGACGAGGAAACGGCCCGTGGGCCGCTGATCTTGGCGCTCGCTATTGGCGTTCTGCTCGTCTTTGGCGCGGTGGTGTGGAACACCTATCGTCAAGGTGTTCGTTCCAATGGGGCGGGAATCCCAAGTGTTATTGCAGAAAAGCAGCCTTACAAACGCGCGCCTGAAGATCGGGGTGGTGTGGCCGTGCCGGATGTCGATAAGCGCTTCTACGATCAGATGGACGCCTCTAAACGTGCTGAAGAAGATATACGTGACTATGCAGACGGCGGCACGGATGAAGAGAGCGGCGAGATGCTGCAGGGGGGACCGCCAATAGAGCTTCGCCCCGGACAGGAACGTGAAATGGATGATTCGGACCCGGAAAACGGTATGCCGAACGCTGTGGCAGATCAGGTTCGCGCGCTGGCAGAGCTGGATGACCGCCCGGAAGAACCTCAGGACAGCGTGGAGGTTGCCTCCAATGCGCCGATCGAGCTGCCAGCCACACGGCAATTGCCGGCCGCGCCTGCCGCGCCGACATCGCAATTCGCGTTTACCGATGGCGGCACCTATCTGGTGCAGCTGGCGGCATTCCGGTCTCAGGAAGCGGCGGAGACCGCCTGGAGCAAGGCGACGACGTCCCGGCCAGATCTGTATCGCGGAGCGCGCAAGCAGGTTCAGCGGGCCGATCTGGGTGCCAAGGGCGTGTTCTACAGGCTGCGCGTTGGCAGCTTTGCCGAACGAGCTGAGGCCTCTGCTTTTTGCGATGCCGTGAAGGCTAGCGGCGAGAATTGCATCGTGGTGACAGGATAGTGGCGAAGGCGTGCATCCTCAGCGTTTCGGGGCCTGTGCTTACGAAAGATGAGGCCGCGCTGTTTGCTGCGCATCAACCCTGGGGCTTGATCCTGATGGGACGCTCCTGCGTTTCGCGGGGACAGGTCCGTCGGCTGGTGGATGATATCTGGAATGCCATGGGTCGCCCGTGTCTGATCTTCATCGATCAGGAAGGTGGCCGGGTTGCCCGACTGAAAGCGCCGGAATGGCCGCTATTCCCGCGCGGGCACGACTATGCAGAGCTTTACGCGAAGGACCGCCTGGCCGGAAGGGAAGCCGTCTGGCTGAGCCACCGACTGATTGCGGCGGAGCTGTCTGCCATGTCCATTCACGCCGATTGTGCTCCTGTCGTAGACTTGCCGGTGCCGGGCGCGCATGACGTCATTGGCGATCGTGCTTTCGGGACTGAGCCCGAAACTGTGGCAGACCTCGCGGGTGCAGCCCTGAAAGGCTTGGCCGATGGGGGTGTTGCAGGCGTTATCAAGCATATTCCAGGACATGGCCGTTCCATGTCTGACAGCCATATGGAGCTGCCCCGGGTTACGGCGGGTGATAATGAACTGGCGAAGGATTTTGAGGCCTTTGCGCGCCTTTCCGATGCCTCCATGGCGATGACCGCACATATTGCTTATGACGCATTTGACGCCGGTGTGGCCGCAACTCTGTCAAAAGTGATGATTCAAGACGTGATCCGCAGCCGAATCGGGTTTGATGGATTGTTGATGACGGATGATCTGGGCATGCGGGCGCTGGGCGGAAGCCTGAGAGAGCGGGGCACTGCGGCAATTGCCGCCGGATGCGACGTGCTGCTTCATTGCTCCGGTTTCCTGAAGGATCCAGATGCCATTCTGGCCGAAATGGCAGATGTTGCCGCCGTATCGCCTGAACTGGAGGGCAAGGCTCTTGAGCGGGCCATGCGTGCCGAAGCGATGTCTACTCATGCGCAGGAGTTCAATGCTCAGGAAAGTTGGCAGCGCTTTTATGAATACTTCCCGCAATTGCAGAGGATCGCAACCGCATGAGCGTTGATGTGATCTCCATAGATGCGCTGTCTGCTGACGTACAGGACGCTGAAGCTGGTGATCTCTTCACCGTGGATGTGGGTGGCTATGAGGGACCTCTACACCTGCTGCTGGAACTGGCGCGTAAGCAGAAGGTCGATCTGCTGCACCTCTCCATGCTGTCGCTGGCTGTGCAGTATCTCGAATTTATCGAGGATGCGAAGGCGAAGCGTATCGATCTGGCGGCTGACTATCTGCTGATGGCGTCATGGCTAGCGTTCATGAAGTCTCGTCTGCTTCTGCCAAAACCTGAAAAGGCAGAAGAGGAAGAGCCGAGCGGTGAGGAAATGGCCTCGCGGCTGGCTTTCCGTCTCAAGCGGCTGGAAGCCATGCGCGGCGCTGTGGAAGAGCTGGAAGCAGGTCCTGTCCTCAACAATGTCGTTTTCCTGCGAGGCTCTCCGGAGCAGCCCAAAGTGGTCAAGCATACTGAGTTCAGCGCCAGCCTTTACGAACTGACCCAGGCCTTTGGCGCGATCCGCGATCGCCGCGAGAAGGAACGTCCGCATACAATCGAGCAGCAGATGGTGCTGCCACTTGAACTTGCCCGCACCAGCCTACGCGCCCTACGCCAGCAATTGGAACAATGGCACACTCTGGAAGAGATCCGCACGACCATGACATCTGTGGATCCGGAACTGCCAGCACGTTCCGTAACGGCCAGTGTGTTCTCGGCTGCGCTTGAACTCGTCCGGGATGGCGAAGTTGATGTGCGGCAGGATGAACACTTTGCGCCGCTATATCTGCGTAATGCAGGGACCAGCCCAGAGGGGGGCAGTAATGCAACCGCTTGAGAAACTTCAGATGACTGATGAAAATCCGGAAACGGAAAACGATCCGGTAACCCAACTTTCGTTTGCCTATCGGCGTTCGGAAGAGGCCCTGCTTAACAATGAAAATGAGGCGCTGGCTGAAGGTGTTCGCCGTGCTGAGGCCATTCTGTTTGCCGCTGGAGAGCCCCTGTCTGCGGATCAGGTTGCCGAAATCCTGCCATATGGCGTGGAGGCGCCTGAAGTTCTTATGGCCTTGCGCGCACTGTATACCAATCGTGGCGTGAACCTGGTTGAGGTTGCAGGGAAGTGGCGGTTCCAGACGGCACAGGATCTCTCCTATCTATTTGTGGAAGAGCGTCAGGTTCAGAAGAAGCTGGGCCAGGCCACCATGGAGACCCTGGCGATCATTGCCTATGGTCAGCCTGTGACGCGCGCCGAGATTGAGGCTGTTCGCGGCGTGGCTGTGTCCAAGACGACAATCGACACGCTGCTGGAAAGCGGATGGGTGAAGATTAAGGGGCGCCGCAAGACACCGGGCCAGCCGCTGACCTATGGCACGACAGATGCCTTCCTGGAGCATTTCGGGCTGGAAAATCTGGACACATTACCCGGCAAGGCAGACCTTGAAGCAGAGGGCCTGTTGTCCGATGTCATTCCGGATGGCTTCCAGATGCCGGATGAAGAAGCGCTGACCGAAGAGGACAGGTTGATCGACGACATGGATGAAAGCCATGAGACCGAATCCTTTGTCACTGACTTCATGGAAGAGGGTGACGAACTGGATGAGTCTGAGGCTGAAGGGTCAGTCGATAATGAGGATGAGGCCGAAGATGAACTTTCTGCCGATGGCTATGAAAGCTTTGATGCCGAAGATGCCGAGTTGGATATCGCTTCTGATGAGGACGCTGAAGACGAAGGCACGGTTAGCGTCTTCTCGTACACGCGCGCACCGGAACGCAGCGAGGCCGAGCGTGATGAATTCGACAGTGCGGATATCAAGAATGCCGTCATCCAGCTGAAATCGCAGACGCGGATCCCTGAGCAGAAAATGGATGAATGGGGCGACGACGAATAAGTCGCTAAATCTGGGAGTGTGGTTCGTATCGGAAGCGCCGTTCCTGTCCGAACCGCCCTATGATGTCATCTTCTGATGTACCCCAGCCCATATTGTGAATGACGAGTGGTTCGCCCGTGCGGGTCTTTCGATCCGAGACGATCCCGATATGGGGCAGCCGCCCATTATAACGCATCGTATAAAGATCACCGGCGTCACAACCTGAAGGGCTTGCGGGAAAGGGTTTGTCCAGGCCTTTGCGTTCGAAATAGCGCTCCAGATTTGGGACACGACGGTGATCAATATTCCGGTCGGGGCGGCTAAGGCCCCAATTGGCGGGATAGTCAGTGAAGGCAGCCTTCATGTCCTCATGAATAATGGCCTGAAGATCGATATCGAAAGCGTCGCGATAGGCGCGGATGATAACATCTGTACAGACCCCTCTGTCGCGGGGTACATCGCCCATCGGATAGGCGAGCCTGACATAGGCGGGGTCATAGGTGCGTGTGACGCCGATCTGCTTGCGCGCCGCCCGGACAAGCCGGGTTGACCAAGGCAGGCTTTTCTCGCCCAGAACGCTGGGCACCAGGGGCAGGGCAAAGCAGCCAAGAAGAGTTGAACGGCGTGTCAGCATCAAGCCAGTACGCCACTTAGATTTGTTTGTTTTACGGCGGGAATCAGAAACCGTGCAGTTCGACCACCTCTGAAAGCGGGGCACGAGTGCTACGCAATTGATTGACTGGGTGGTTCGGGTCGGGCTTGCCGACGGCCATGCCGCACCAGATCATTTCCGTGGACGCAAGCTTGAAATGTTCCTTCAGGGCAGGGCGCAGAACACCCCAGCATTCCTGCATACATGTGCCCCAGCCGCGCTCTTCCGCCAGTAGGGCGAGCGTTTGCAGATACATGCCGGTATGGCCCCACTGGCCGTGGCCCATGCGTTCATCAATCACGATGAAAAGGGCGAGAGGCGCGCCGAAGAAACGGAAATTGTTGGAGAACCAGGCAATCCGCGCTGCGCGGTCTTCGCGCGGGATCTCCAGTGTTTCATACATCATCTCGCCAACCTGACGCCGGCGGGCTTCGTAGGGGTCCCAGAGATCCTTGGGGTAGATCGGATACTCCGTCTTCTGGCCGCGCGGATCTGCTGCCAGAATTGGCGCTGCCATGGCGATCACGTCATCCTTGGCCTGGCCGGTGACAGCTATCGTGCGCCAGGGCTGAAGGTTGCCGCCAGAAGGGGAGCGCTGCGCCTGTTCCAGCCATTCCCTAACGTCGGATTCCGGCAGGGCATCCGGCAGGAAGGCGCGCGTGGAAATACGCTGATCGACAGCCTGTGTGACATCCATGAAAAAACCTCCTGTCATGCTCTGACAGGAGGTTTAGCGGCTTGGCGCTGCGTTAGCCAAAGCCTTATTTGCCGTGCAGGATCACCGGCATCCAGGTGTAGCCTTTGACGAAGCCGCCAGAGGTGCGGGATGGCTCGTCGAGGACTTCAATATGCTCGAAGCGCTTCATCAGTTCTTCCCACAGGATCTGCAGCTGCAGCTCGCCTAGACGGTTGCCGACGCAGCGGTGAATGCCGAAGCCGAAGGAGAGGTGCCGACGGGCATTCGGGCGGTCAATGATGTAGTCGTTCGGGCGTTCCCAGAACGCCTCATCGCGGTTGCCCGAGACATACCACATAGCGACCTGGTCGCCTTTCTTGATGAGCTTGCCGCCAAGTTCGACATCCTCAACCGCCGTGCGGCGCATGTGAGCCAGCGGGGTCTGCCAGCGGATCGTTTCGGAAACCATGTTTGGAATCAGGGAAGGATCGGCCTTGAGCTTCTTGTACTCATCCGGGAAGGAGTTGAGTGCATAGACAGACGCAGTCATGGAGTTACGGGTCGTGTCGTTGCCGCCGACAATCAGCAGGATCACATTGCCGAGCAATTCCATCGGCGTCATGTTCTTGGTCTTCTCGCCATGCGCCAGAAGGCTGATCAGATCATTCTTAAGCGGGATGGCCTGACGTTCCTGGAAGATGCCCATGAAGACGGTCAGGCAGGACAGAAGCTCCTGCTTCCACTGCTCTTCACCGCCGGGGCAGATGTCAGGATTGTTCATGTTGGTGACGATGTCAGACCAGCGGGTCAGCTCACGGCGACGTTCCTGCGGGAAATCGAACAGGGTTGCCAGCATCAGGCCGGTCAGCTCGATGGAGACGCGGTCCACCCAGTCAAAAGGTTCGCCAATTGGCAGGCTGTCGAGCACTTTCGCGGTGCGCTCGCGAATCAGAGGCTCAAATTCCTTGAGCATGTTCGGGGCAACGGCCGGCGAGACGGTCTTGCGCTGTTCGGAGTGGCGCGGCTCGTCCATGGCAATGAACATGGGAAGTTCAAAGTCAGGCGGCGGGCTGCCGAGCGTGATGCCGCCATATTCCCAGCTTGAGGAGAAGCGCTTGTGATCTGTATCCACAGCCATGATGTCTTCATAGCGAGTGACGGACCAGTACGGGCCAACAAAGGAATCCGGCGTGAAGTGGATCGGGTCTTCCTTGCGAAGACGGGCGAAGCGGTCCCAGTATTTCCCTTGGCGCCAGACTTCAGGGTCGACCAGATCCAGCGTTTCCATATCAAGTTCGCTTGCAGGCGGAACTTCCTCGCCAAGGCGCAGATAGCCCGGATGAAGGGGCTCGCGCTCCGTGACTTTGGGGCGCTGCAAGGCTGGGTGATCAATTGTTTGGGCCGTATCGGCAGCCATGTCTATTCCTCCGGCAGTGACCTTCTTCGAGGTCGATTTCTGACTACGAAAATAGCCATAGCATGGCTGCCATGAAAAAACCATGACGCCCGCGTCATTTTTTTAGTGAGCGGGGTTTCGTTCCAGCCGGGCCTCGTGAAGGGCCGCTCTCAGGGCTTTGGCCAGAGACTTTCGCTCTGGAAGTGTCAGGAAGCGTCCAATGATATAGGCTGTCTTGCCATATTCGATGCGCAGCCAGCTATTAGGGGTGAGGGGCTCGTCCAGTTCGACACGGGCAAAGGCGGTCGGAAGTTTGGCCTCTTTGCGTGAGCCATCTGCCTTGGTGTGGGTCAGGCACATTTCCCGAGCACTGATACGTATATGGGTTTCTTCTTGCTGACGTTTGAAAGACAGGCGGAAAGCAAGATAGAAGGCCAGAGCATCCAGCCCGAAAAAGCCGATCACCGGAATGGCGCCCATGGAGATGAAGGCCATGCCCGTCAGAAAACTGACGCCGCCGACAATCGCCATGACGATTGTAAACCCGCGCTGGCTGAGCGAGCGGTTGGGACGCAACACAGCGTCCATATAGATGATTTCCTGCATCTCGGACACAGATCAGATCTATCACGCTCTTGTATGCAGGAAAGGGGACTATAGACAGGGGCCATGAAAAAAACTTCATCTGCCTCTTCAAGCAAATCCCGCAAGCGAGTGCCGCGCGTTTTTAGCAAGGAAAAGGCAACGCAGTTGTATGCAGCGCTGGCGGAAGACCGTCCTGATCCGCGGACGGAGCTGGATTTCGTGAACCCCTATACGCTGGTAGTGGCTGTCGCCTTGTCTGCGCAGGCAACGGATGTTGGAGTGAACAAGGCGACCGAGAAGCTGTTCAAGATCGCGGACACGCCGGAAAAGATGCTCGCCTTGGGCGAGGAAGGCGTTGCCGAGCACATCAAGACCATAGGCCTGTGGCGCAACAAGGCGAAGAACGTCATCGCGCTCAGCCGGATGATTATCGAGGAGTTTAACGGGGAAGTCCCCGAAACACGTGATGAACTCACGCGACTACCCGGCGTTGGGCGCAAGACAGCCAATGTCGTGATGAACGAAGCTTTTGGTCAGCCCACCATCGCCGTCGACACGCATATCTTCCGCGTGAGCAATCGGACAGGTCTGGCTCCCGGCAAGACTCCTGATGAAGTGGAAGCCGGTCTGGAACGTGCGACCCCGGAGGAGTTCAAGAAGGGGGCGCATCACTGGCTGATTTTGCATGGCCGTTATGTCTGCAAGGCGCGCAAACCTGAATGCTGGCATTGTGTGATATCAGACCTCTGCAAGTTCAAGCCAAAGACCCCTGATCCTACAAAGGTTTCCTCGCTGGGCCCGAAAGGGGCGTAGGCATCAGGCCGGGTGTGGTGTTGATGCACCGAATCGCAGTTGCCTTCAGTCTGCCTTTTTTTCGCTAAACAGCTGCCACGGGCGCCCTACAGGGCGACAGTGTGTAATATGGAGCGTATTGATGACCGCCTACAGTAAGATGATCCTCGGCACAGCCGTAATTGCAGCGCTGACGAGCGCGCCGGCCTTCGCAGAAGACAAGGATGGATGGGTTGGTGAAGCATCCATAAGTGCCGGGATGACCACAGGCAATACCGAGACGACTCAAGCTGGCCTCGGTGTGGATGTTGATCGTAACGCAGGTGACTGGACTTTCGGCCTGCAGCTTTCCGGTGATTATGGCGAGGAAGATGGCGTCGAGAGTCGCAACCGCTACATGATTGCAGCCGATATAGACCACGACTTCAATGACACGATGTTTGCCTTTGCCCGTGGTTCATATGAGGTCGATCAGTTCACCGGCTTTGATAGCCGAAGCTTTATTGGTGGCGGTGTCGGTTGGCACATTCTGGACAAGAAAGAACATAATTGGACCATTCGTGGCGGTCCAGGCTTGAAGATTGACGAAGTGAAACGTCGCATCACTGTTGACGACAATGGTGCAGCCTTGATCATTCCTGCGACAACCGAACGTTCTCTGGGTGCGGTCGCGCAGTCCGAATATTTCCTGGCTTTCAATGATGCGGTGTCTCTCAGCAACAAGAGCAGTCTTGTCTATGGTGAGGAGTCGACACAGCTGACGAACAGCCTTGGTCTTACGGCCGCGCTGAATGGGCATCTGTCTGCGCGGATTTCCTTTGACGTGCGTCATGACACTGATCCGCAGCCTGAATTCGAGGCGACAGACACGGCGACCAAGTTTTCAATCGTCTACAAGCTGGGGCACTAAAGCCCTGCAGAGGCCTTCAGGCGGCTGGCAACAGCCTTGGCCAGTCGTCCCCCCAGCTGGGGGCCTTGTTCCGGATAAAGATAGGGCTCGATCAGTTCGAGTTCCATCAGGAGCAGGGCACCATCTGTATCCCGGATCATGTCCACACGTGCATATAGAGGCGTGCTGTCCAGCGTCTGCATGATCTGTCTGGCGGCTTCGAGGTCAGATATGCTTGGTGTGATCTTTTCTTCCTGCCCTCCATAGGATGACTGAATCCTGTAGTCGCCAGTCTTGGCGCGCTTGATTAGGGCGTGTGAGAACTCTCCATCGACGAAGATGAAACTCAATTCTCCTTCTTCCTGTATCATTGGCAGGAAGGGTTGCACCATCATCGGGTGTGGCATGTCAGGCTTTGCGTCTGAGGGCGAGAGACGGAACTGGCCCGCAGCGCCCGCTCCCACCTGACGCTTGAAGACCAGATCGTCACTGTCCAGCAGACTAAAGGATTCAGAATAATTGTCGTCCGTAACCAGATTGATCCAGAGAGTGGGGATCAGCCTCGCTCCCTTGGATTCCAGGTCACGTAGATAGGATTTATGGCTGTTCCAGCGTACTAGGGCTGAGGCATTGTAGAGGGGTATTGATTGCTCAACCCGCTCCAGTGTTTTCAGAAATTCCTTCTGCCGGTCCCAATAATCCCATGTCGTGCCGATCATGGCCGCCGCAAAGTCCGTCCATTGGACATTCGGATCGTCCCAGCACACATCTACAATCTGCATGCCACGCTCACCAAACTCCGGGCGAAGCGCACGCATCATGTAATCATGCTCAAACGCATCAGAACGGCGATTTGGCGAGTCGGGATGGGTGACTGGAGAACAAAGGTAAGCGATTTTCATGCGATGTGCTTTAGCATGTCCGACAGTTGCGTCCAGCGGGACTGTCTGGCAATTGGCAGCCTGCTTGAAGGGAAATGCCTACATGACTGAAGCCCGCTATGATGTTGTTGGTCTCGGCAACGCAATCGTTGATGTTCTGTCTCGCGCAACAGATGCGTTTCTGGAAGAATGGGGCATTCACAAGAATGCAATGAATCTGATCGAGGAAGACCGGGCAGAGGCCCTGACGCAGGCAGCAATCGATCCTTTCTACACGTCTGGTGGAAGTGGCGCGAACACGATTGCAGGTATTGCCAGCTTTGGCGCAAAGGCCGCCTATATCGGTAAGGTCGCCAAGGATGAACTGGGCAGCCAGTTTACGCGGGAAATGACCGCGGGCGGGGTGCCTTTCGCAACAAAGCCGCTGGAATCTGGCCCGGCGACGGCACGCAGCATCATTTTCGTTACAGATGATGGCCATCGCAGCATGAACACCTTCCTCGGTGCGTCCGTTCTGTTTTCAAAGGATGATGTGGATGAGGCTGTCGTGCGTGCGGGTGGCATCCTGTACCTTGAAGGCTACCTATTCGATAAGGATGAGGCCAAGGAAGCCTTTATCTTTGCCTCTGAAGTTGCCAAGGCGGCTGGTCGCAAAGTCGCACTGACACTTTCAGACCGTTTCTGTGTAGACCGCCACCGCGCAAGTTTCCTGCAGCTGGTGCGCAACAATATCGATATCGTCTTCGCCAATGAAGAAGAACTGCTGGCGCTCTATGAGACCGATGATTTCGACAAGGCGCTTGCTGCGCTGCAATCGGATACGGCCATTGCTGCTGTAACGCGCAGCGAGAAGGGATCAGTGGTCATCGGCGATGGTGAGCCGATTTCTGTGCCGGCTGAACCTGTTGAAAAGGTTGTAGATACAACTGGGGCTGGCGATCAGTATGCAGCGGGTTTCCTGTATGGCGTCTCACGCGGCCTGCCTCTAGCGACCTGTGCGCATCTTGGGCACATCGCAGCAGCGGAAGTGATCAGCCATTTCGGTCCGCGACCAGAGACGCCCTACAAGGCGCTTGCCGAGAAGGCTGGCATTTACGCCTGAGAAGTCAGCGCCTGGGCCGCATAGTCCAAGCGGTCATGGCCGAAAAACATCTCGTCACCAGCGAAGAAGGTTGGCGCTCCAAAGGCACCGCGTGAAATGGCATCTGCGGTATTGGCCTTCAGCGCGTCGCCATTTTTTGGCTCTTCGGCAAGGGTGGTGATCTCATCAAAGCTGATACCTGCCTCTTTGCACATGGCCTCGATTGAGACGTAGTCTGCAGGGTTTAGCGCAGGTTCAGCCGCCCACATGTGATGGAAGCAGGTGTCGATAAAGGCCTGCTGGCGAATTGGATCTGTTGCCATCCCGCAGGTCGCCTTCAACAGCTTCCGAGTATCCACCATCGGGAAGAGGGGATTCATGCGGAACGGCAGGTCATGATGGGCGCTACAGCGGGCGAGGTCTTTCACCATATATGCGCCTTTGGCAGGCACCATGCCGGGTGGGCGATTGCCTGTCTCACGCATGATCGCTCCCAGGAAAATGGGACGAAACACGATTTCCGCGCCTGTTTTGGCCTTCACCTGCTTTACAGCCGCATTCGCCACATATGAAAATGGACTAATATAGTCGAAAAAGAATTCGAGCTTGCCTGACATGTTTACCCTCAAGGTAAGTTTCGTTTTGGAACTATGGCAAATCAGGGTAGGCTTGTCAGCATGAAATGGTCCGATCTTTCCGATAATTGGTGCCCTGTCGCGCGGGCGCTCTCAATCGTGGGTGACCGCTGGACGCTTTTGATCCTGCGTGATTGCTTCTTGGGAATGTCGCGCTTTGAGCAATTTATCGAATCAAGTGGCATGACGCGCCACATTCTGGCGGACAGGCTCAAGAGGCTTGTTGAGGCCGGAATTCTGGAGCGCAAGGCCTACAGCACCAGCCCAAAACGGTATGATTATGTGCTGACGGACAAGGGACAGGAACTCGCACCAGCGCTTCTGACCCTCCGCGACTGGGGCAAGAAGCATATGCCCGTGCGACGCACGACCTCCGCCTAATCGTTCAGAAGGCTTTCCGCCATTCTCTGCACCGCGCCATAATCGATTTTGCCCGTTCCAAGGACGGGAATCTCTTCGACATGATAGACCCGCTTGGGCACAGACAATTCCGGCACGCCATGATTCTTGGCCCAAGCCAGGATGTCATCGCGATTGCAGGCTTTGGTATCGCTTAGCAGAATGATCTGCTCTCCCTTGCGCGGATCGGGAAGGGTGACCGCTGCGTGAAGATTGTCGGGCCAGATGGCGCTGGCACAATTCTCCACGACGGCAAGAGAAACCATCTCTCCGCCAATCTTCGCGAAGCGCTTCACGCGTCCCATGATACGGATGAAGCCTTCCTCATCAATGGCAACAATGTCGCCTGTGTCATGCCAGCCATCGTCAGGGCTCTCAAGAATACCGGGATTGGAGGGACGGAGATAGCCCATCATGATGTTGGGGCCGCGAATGTGCAGCCTGCCGCCATGCTCGATTCCGTCTACCGGCATGAGCTTGGATTCCATGTCGGCCATGAGGAGGCCCACCGTGCCGGGCTTGTTACGCTCCCACTGGTTAGCCGCTACGACTGGAGAGGCTTCGGTTGCGCCATAGCCTTCGAGGATCTCGATTTCAAATTTGCGGCGTACCAGCGCGCGGGTTTCGTCTTTCACGCGTTCAGCGCCGCACACCGCTAGCCGTATGGAACTCATATCCCCGTCGGCGCCAACACGGGCATACTGGGAAATGAAGGTGTCCGTAGC
This sequence comes from Hyphomonas pacifica, assembly GCF_000682675.1. GTDB lineage: Bacteria > Pseudomonadota > Alphaproteobacteria > Caulobacterales > Hyphomonadaceae > Hyphomonas > Hyphomonas pacifica. The sequence goes on from NZ_AWFA01000023.1 coordinate 107,074, forward strand.
GAGCAGGATGGTGGAGGCTGTTGCACGGATGCGCTTGACGATCTCGCGCGGCTGAAGAGGGGAAGGGTGGAAGACAACAGGAATACCGGCGATCAGCGGCAAGACGGCGCCTACCGTCAGCCCGAAGCAGTGAAATGTGGGAAGGGGATTGAACAATTTGTCTGTATTCGCATCCAGGCCGATATGGGCCCGTACCTGTTCCACATTCGCGATGACATTCTCATGGCTGAGAACAACTCCCTTGGGTTCGCCTTCGGTGCCAGATGTGAAGAGCACAACACCAGGTGTCTTGTAGCGCGCCTGCTTTCGCACCAGCCCGGGCAGAATCGGGCCGAGTGCGCCAGCCACCTTGTCGCCGAGGGACAGGTTCTCGCGGACATCCTCAAGGTAGACAATTTCAGCATGCTTGGAGAGTTCGCTGACAAGCGGTCCCAGTTCACCGAGTTCAACAAAGCGATGAGCGGTAATAATTCGCTTGACCTGACCTGCCTGCATGGCGGCCTTCAGATTTTTTGAGCCAGCCGTGAAGTTCAGCATGGCAGGGATTCGGTTGAAAGCGCTGAGGGCATAAAAGGCGATCACGGCACCGGCGCCGGTTGGCAACATGATTCCTACCGATTCGCCTGGCTTTGTCCCTTTGCGCAGGGCTGAGCCAAGCGCAAAGGATGCGCGGATAATTTCGTTATAGCTGAGTTCGCGCTCGTCCCCGTCAATAATGGCAATCTTGTCGCCACCAAATTCCTTTTTCGCGCGGTAGAGCGCATTGAAAAGGTCTGTGCGTGTGCGGGATGGCTTGTACGGCAGGGGCGCAGGGATGGTGTGTCCGGTCATGTTGGCCTTTGTTTCCTCCGAGGCGATGCCTCACTTTCTGTAATATTTTGTCACTTAAGGACTATGCTGCAAGCCATATTGCAAGTTTGCATATACACTCTGCAGTGTATTTCCCTTGATGTAACACGCTCTCAAGGCCATCTTCGCGCCATGGCAAACCTGATTGATCTTACCCCAGCGGGTCGAAAACACCGCCACCCGGAAAAGCAGTCCCGGCCCGACACGCCGGTGATGCGCAAACCTGAATGGATTCGGGTGAAAGCGCCGACGTCTCAAGGCTATGCGGAGACGCGCCAGATTGTGAAGTCCAAGGGGCTCGTCACAGTTTGCGAGGAAGCGGGCTGTCCGAATATTGGCGAGTGCTGGGACAAGAAGCACGCCACGATGATGATTCTGGGCGAGATCTGCACCCGGGCCTGCAGTTTCTGCAATGTCTCCACGGGCAAACCTCTGACGCCCGGCCGTGTAGATGAAGACGAGCCGCGCCGTGTGGCCGAAGCTGTCGCCGAAATGGGCCTGCAGCATGTGGTGATCACTTCCGTAGACCGCGATGACCTGGTCGATGGCGGGGCCATGCACTTCGTCAATACGATCGAAGCAATCCGAGCCGCGGCTCCAGAGGCGACAGTCGAGATTTTGACGCCGGACTTCCTGCGCAAGGATGGCTGGGAGAACCGCGTGATCGACGCCAAGCCAGATGTGTTCAACCACAATCTTGAGACGGTGCCGCGTTTGTATCTCTCTATCCGTCCGGGTGCGCGTTATTTCCACTCGCTGCGTCTGCTTCAGAAGGTAAAGGATCGTGACCCGAACCAGTTCACTAAATCCGGCCTGATGGTAGGCTTGGGTGAGACAAAGGAAGAAGTCATGCAGGTGATGGACGATATGCGTTCTGCCGGTGTCGATTTCCTGACGATTGGCCAGTACCTTCAGCCGACCCGCAAGCACGCCGCGATTGACCGGTATGTCTCTCCGGAAGAGTTCAAGGCGTATGAAGAGATTGCGCGCGCGAAGGGCTTCCTGATGGTTTCGGCGTCTCCACTGACGCGCTCTTCGCACCATGCCGGGGAAGATTTCGCCCAGCTGCGTGCGGCCCGTGAAGCTCAGCTCGCAGCCGCCCAATAGGCATGCCGCAATTTTCAAAATCCGTTCGCGTCCCCTATAACGGGGAGCAGGCCTTCGAGCTTGTCTCGGATATCCGGCGCTATCCGGACTTCATCAAATGGATCACCGCCATGCGCGTCTCCGATGAAGTACGTAAGCCGGATGGCAGTTTTGACTGCGTGGGCGAGGCGGTCGTCGGCTTTAAAGGCTTCGTTGAGCGTTTTTCGACGAGGGTTGAGGGTGATCCTGAAGAAGGCGTCGTGACGGCAACCCTGATCAAGGGACCGTTCCGCAAGCTGAAAGCGCAATGGCGTATCCTGTCTGCTGACCAGCATGTCAGTGATATCTCTCTCAATATCGATTACGACTTCAAGAATCCGTTCATTGGCATGCTGGCCGCGGCCAATCATGATCTTGCTGTTAGCAAGATCCTGTCAGCCTTCATGGCGGAGGCTGGCCGTCGCTATGGGGCGGGCGCTAGCTGATTTGTAGCTGGATCAGCCTCAGGGCGCATTCCATTGCGGCCAGGCGGATCTGTTCGCGGCCAATGTTACCCGTCTGAAGCATTTCGTGCACGACCGCGCGGTTTTCGCGGGCGCAGGCAACATGCACTGTGCCCACGGGCTTCATCGGTGTACCGCCGCCAGGGCCTGCAACGCCGGTGATTGCAACCGCAATGTTCGCACGGCTGGCCTCAAGCGCGCCTTCGGCCATCATCCGGGCGACAGGCTCTGAGACGGCGCCATAGTCTGCCAACACATCGCCCGGAATGCCGAGGATCTCTTCTTTCGCGCGGTTTGAGTAGGTCACGAAGCCACGCTCAAACACGGCAGAGCTGCCGGGGATATCCGTCAATAGCCCGGCCAGCAGGCCGCCTGTACAGCTTTCGGCGGTGCAGATGCGAAGACGTGCCTGTTCGGCATCGTCGAGGATGAGCATGGCAAGGTTGCGGAGGCGATCTGGAAACATGGCAACAGGTTAGGGGTAGTTCCGTCTGGCGTGAAGCCGGAAACTTTCCAGATCTGCGATGGATGGGTTCAGCCTTCAGTGCGGATGAGAGAGACAACGGCCTCTGCAGCAATGCCCTCTCGCCGTCCGGTGAATCCAAGGCCTTCGGTCGTGGTAGCTTTTACGCTGACCGCATCGAGGGGAAGGCCCAGCAGTTCTGCCGTGCAGAAGCGCATTGCTTCCCGGTGGGGCTTCACTTTCGGCGCTTCACAGATGATCGTGATGTCGCAATTCGCGATGGCATAGCCAGCATCCAGGGCGAGGCGCTGGGATTCCTTTAGGAAGATGCCGCTGTCTGCATCCTTCCAGCGATCGTCGCTTGGCGGGAAATGGTCGCCGATGTCTCCAAGCGCGACGGCGCCCAGAATGGCGTCGGTCAGGGCGTGCCAAGCCGCATCCGCATCGGAGTGTCCTTTCAGCCCCGCGCTGTGTGGGATTTTGACACCACAGAGCGTAACATGATCGCCTGGCTCAAAGGCGTGAACGTCAAAGCCGCTCCCCATCCTGACGGGGACGTGAGACGAGCTCATCAGGCGTGAAACCATGTCAAAGTCCTCGGGATAGGTTATCTTGTGCAGGCGATCTGAGCCTTTCACCAGCGTAACGGTCGCGCCAAGGGCTTCGACGGCAGCGAGATCGTCTACCAGATCTGTCGCAGATTCCAGTGCTTTGCTGATTGTGTCATAGGTGAAGGCTTGCGGTGTCTGTACGCGGTACAGCGCGTCGCGGGAGACAGTCTCCAAGGCATCACCCTTCTTGCGTTTGAGGGCATCCTGAACCGGCAATGAGGGTGCCGCGGCGTCAGATGTTTCAAGTGCTGCCAGTAGATCATCAATTGTTTGGTGCGTCAGGCCGGGGCGGGCTGCGTCGTGGATCAGCACAGCTGTGTCATCGGCAGGCGAAGAGATCGCCTCAAGTCCGCTTATGACCGAGAGCGTCCGCGTTTCGCCGCCAGGGGCGATCTTTATCCCCGCAAGTTCGATGTCACCCGGGATGTCAGCATTCGTAACGATGATGATTTCATCAATGCGTGGGTGCCTACGAAACGCTTCGATGGACCAGTTGATAACAGGCTTGCCATTCAGCCTTAGCCATTGTTTTGGCGTAGCTGTTTCAGCTCGGCGCCCTTGACCGGCTGCCACAATGATCGCGACGGTTTTGCTCATTGGCCGCCTTTTAAGCGAGCGCGGAGAGTGTGGCTATACCGCAAATCTGCATCGGCGGAATGCGGCTGCACGCATATTGTGCACTTGCGAAAAGATAAAAAAATGGAAAGATAGGCAAATGATTAAATTTCGAGCACCTAGGGTATGGCTCGCGCCGATGTCCGGCGCCACCGATGCGCCCATGCGTCGACAGGCAGTGCGCTTTGGGGCGCCTGCCGTTGTCTCTGAAATGGTTGCCGGAGAAATGCTCGCGACGGCTCGTCCTGATGTTGTGCGCCGTGTTTGCCGTCACGAAGGCGAAGCCTCGTGGATCGTCCAGCTTGCTGCTCGACGCCGGCAAGACATGCTCGCGGGGGCAAAATTGCTGCGCGAGACCGGCGTTGATGTCATCGACATCAATATGGGGTGTCCGTCGCGTCAGGTGACAGGGGGGCAGTCGGGGTCAGCCCTGATGCGTGACATTCCGCTCGCCCTTGACATCATTTCTGCTGCGCTAGAAGGGGCAGATGGAATCCCAGTGACATTGAAGATGCGTCTCGGCTGGGATGATGACATGCTGAATGCGCCAGAGCTTGCCTCACAGGCCGAGCGTCTTGGTGTGAAGATGATCACAGTGCATGGCCGGACGCGGTGCCAGTTCTACAAGGGGAAGGCGGACTGGAAGCGGGTTGCGGACACGGTACAGGCCGTGAGTCTGCCGGTCATCGTCAATGGAGATATTGCGTCCGTGGGGGACGCCCGCGTCGCGCTGGAGCAGTCCGGCGCGCACGGGGTTATGGTCGGCCGGGCAGCGATGGGTCAACCTTGGCTGCCCGGTCAGATCGCGGCTCAGCTTGAAGGGCGCGCGTATCAGACCCCGTCGCTGAGTGAGCAGCATGACAGCTTAATCGAACAAGTCTTCGACAGCGTTGATCTTTACGGAGAGCTGCTGGGCATCCGGACAGTGCGCAAGCATATCTCTGCTGCCATTGATGCGCTGGATTTGCCCATGGAGCCGTCAGAGCGCCGGGCGCTGCGGTCCCGTCTTTGCCGGATTGATGATGTGACTGACCTCGTGATTGGCCTGCGGGAGGCTTATGCGCTGTCCTTGGAAATGGAGCCTGTGTGATGGCAACAAATACTTCACTTTCGCCGCCAAGACTGGGAGACTTGTCTCCGATAGCGCTGATACTGGTTGATGAGCGGCGGCGCATCGTTGAGGTGAATGCCGCATGCGAAAGCCTGCTGCAGCTCTCTCGCCGTGCCATGAAGGGCAAGCCGCTGAGCGAGATTGTCTATCATGACTCGCCCGTTTTCGAGTTGCTAGACCGGGCCCAGAGAACAGTAGGCGACATTGCTGCACCGGGTACACCGGTTAGCGGTCCTGGCCTGCTGTCTCGCCAGATTTGTGACATATGGGTGCGCTCTACCGATGATAATGGCTACATGATCGCCCTGTGTGAAGCAGCCACGCGCGATGCCAATGATTCTGCTGCGGGGGTTGCGGGCTTTGGTCGTATCCTGGGACATGAAGTGAAAAACCCGCTTGGCGGTATCATTGGGGCGGCCCAGCTGCTGGAGCGGCACGGTGTGGATGGCCAGGCCGAGCTGTTGGAGATCATCAAGGAAGAAGCGCGCCGTATTGAGCGTCTTGTGAACCGCCTGTCTGCATTTGAGCTTTTCTCGGCACCGCAGATGGAGCCGTTCAACATTCACGCCGTGCTTGATCGTGTCCTGGCGTCAGAGCAAGCTGCGATGGGCGCGCAAGTTGAGTTCAAGCGGGATTTCGATCCCTCGCTGCCGCATTTGATGGGCGATTCTGATCATCTGCAGCAGGCCTTCCAGAATTTGATCCGCAATGCGGCCGAAGCAGCCAGCGAAGAAGGCGCCTCCGGAAAGGTTACGGTCCGCACATCCTATGCAGCGGGTCTGTCCTTCCGACAGGCGCGTCTTGGGTCAGGCCTACGCCGGGCCATGTTGGTCTCCGTTGAGGACAATGGCCGAGGCATCCCGCGGCATCGCCAGGGCACGATTTTCGAAGTCTTCCAGAGCAGCAAGTCGGGGGCTCGTGGCCTTGGCCTGTCGATTGTGAAGGAAGTTATAACCGCCCATGGCGGGCAAATCCGGGTCGACAGCGTCCCGGGCTCTACACGTTTTGCAGTTTTACTGCCGCTTGGCACAGAGGAAAAAGTTCATGGCTGAGAAGACTGTTTTGCTTGCGGAAGATGATGCAAGCATCCGACTGATCGTGAACCAGACATTGGTGGCGGCAGGGTATGAAGTTCGCGCGACCAGTTCTCCTGAAGCGCTTGAGCGTTGGGTTCGCAATGGTGAAGGCGATGTGGTGGTCACCGATGTGTATCTGGGCGACGCATCCATCTTTGATCTGATCCCGTCTCTGAAGCTGGCCCGCCCTGAGCTGCCCTTCATCGTGATGAGTGGCCAGAACACAATCCTGACGGCAGCTTCCGCTGCGCAACACGGCGCCTTTGACTATTTGCCGAAACCCTTCGACATCGACATGCTGTCAGGACTGGTTCAGCGCGCCCTGAAATCGCAGCCAAAGGTTTCTGCGCGATCAATTAATCCGGAATCCCAAAAAGCCATTAGCGATGCGGGGCTACCTCTGATCGGTCGCTCTGACGCGATGCAGGAAGTCTACCGTATTATCGCCAAAGTAATGAACACAGACCTGACCGTTCTGATTGAGGGGGAGAGCGGCACAGGCAAAGAACTCGCCGCTCGCGCCATTCACCAGTTGGGAGATGCCAAGGACGGTAAGTTTGTTGCGCTGGACCTGGCAGCCCTGCCAGCATCCGAGATCAACCGCCAACTGTTCGGCGCGAATGGTGAGCAGGGGGCGGTGCATCAGAAAGGCGGAACGCTCTATCTGGATGAGATTGGCGATTTGCCGGCAGAGGCGCAAACACAGCTGGTCAAGCTGATGCGGGACTCCAGCGGTGCGCGCATCATTGCCTCCACACGCCGCAATCTTGGCCGTCTGGTCGATGATGGCAAGTTCCGGGAGGATCTCTATTACCGGCTGAATGTGGTGCGTCTGACCATGCCCCCACTGCGCCTTCGCAAAGAGGACATTCCTGAACTGGCTCGCGCCTTCCTGATTCGCGCGCAGCGTCAGGGACTTGCCGCCAAGAGCTTTGATAAATCCGCGCTTGATCTGCTGACGGCCTACGATTGGCCGGGGAATGTGCGGGAACTGGAAAACCTGGTCCTTCGGCTCGCGGTATTGTGTCCCGACGAGACCATTACCCTGCGGGATGTGGAGCGGGAGCTGAGAGCAGGTGCCAGCGAGCAAAAGGGCTCTAGTGCAGGATTTGAGAAAGACATCGAAACGCTGTTGCACCGCTACATAATGGGCGATCTGATTGCGAGCGGTGAAGAAGACGATTCGTCCGTCTATTCGAGCGTAATTGACCAGGTTGAACGACCGCTCATCCGGCTGGCTCTGTCCGTCACGGCTGGTAACAAGGTGAAGGCTGCGCAACTACTCGGCATGAATAGGAACACCCTAAGGGCGAAGATCAACGCGTTGGGTATTGCGGAAGACTAATTGACGACTCTGCCAGCTGTGGCTTAAATACCTCAGTGTTGCGTTCTGGGCACGCATGTGTTCCCCTAATGCAACGGGCCGGGGTGGCCATGTACCAGCGGTGTGTAGTTGTCGAATACCCTTAGTCAGCAAGCTACAAAGGCAAGTTGGGCGCTTTTCGAAGGCCTCTTCATCATCGCTGCTCTGGTGGCGGTGTTTGCAACCTTTATGGCGATTTCCGGTGTTGATCCGGACAATCCAACGGCTGGCGCAACGCCTTGGCTTTTGGGTCTGAACTTTGTTGTCATCATCGTACTGACCACGATTGTGGTGCGTGAGTATTTGTCGATTCAATCCAGCAGCGAGGGCGAAGGCAAGGGACGGCTGGCGCGACGATTCGTTATGCTCTTCGGTTTTTCGGCGCTTGTACCATCAGCGATTGTGGCCGTGTTTCTGGGAGCGGTCTTCACACAGGGGATCGACAAATGGTTGGGTGAGCGTGTCGACTCCGTGATGGAGAAGAACGCTGAGATTTTCCGCAACTATGTTGATAATTTCGAAACGACTTTTGATGCGGATTTACGTCTTGCTGCACTTGATGTGGAGAATTTTGCGCGTGAGGTGGAAGCGCGCATGTCTGATGAGGATGGCCAGCTGACGCTGACCTCCGAGGCGTCTGCGACTTTTGCCGAAGGGCTTCGCTCCGAACTCGCCTTCCGGGATTTTCTGACCATTGCGATCCTTGGCGCGGATGGGGTTGAATTGCTCGCCCAGGAGAGTGTGCAGGATGCCATCCTGATCCCTCCGCCAGCGTCTGCCTTTGAGGAGGCTGACAAGGGAGAGATTGCGACAACGCTTTACGAGAATCGCGGCGTAGCCACGGCGCTCATAAAGATTTCAGAACCAGTCGATGGTTACATCTACACGGTAAAGAATTTTGACCGTAACGCTGCGGTGCGTCTGCGTGAGGCGGAAGCCGAGATCATTCAATACAACAACGCCAAGCGGCAAGGCGGACGGCTGCAGACCATCTTTGCTATCGGCTATGCTCAAATCGCTGCGCTTGTACTTTTGCTGGCAGGGCGCCTTGGTCTGGAAGCCGCAGGACGGGTGACTGGACCGATTGGGCGCCTGGCAACTGCGGCACATGCTGTACGCGATGGAGATCTGACCGTGCGCGTTCCGGTTTCGGGCCCGAAGGATGAAGTCTACGCGCTAAGTCACTCATTCAATGCAATGACGGAGCAATTGTCTGAGCAGCGCCACGCACTGATCAGCGCGCGCGAGGTTGAGGAAGACCGGCGGAAATTTGTCGAGACATTGCTGGCAGAAGTCAGCGCCGGTGTGATCCGGATGGATCCGGAGATGACGGTGACGCTGGCCAACCGCTCAGCGGGTGATCTGCTTGGCATCGAGGAGATCATGCCGGGCGAAAAGCTGCAGGATGTGGCGCCGGATTTTATACGCTATGTGAAGGATACTCTGGAGCACGGCGCGCCGGTTGATGCCTCCATTGATCTCAATCGCAGCGGCAGCATTCGGCACTTCCGGCTCAAGACTGCACCAGACCCGACTGGCGGCTGTGTTCTGACTTTTGACGACACCACCCGGCTCGTGAATGCGCAGCGCCAGCTGGCCTGGCGGGATGTTGCTCGAAGGATCGCGCACGAAATCCGTAATCCGCTGACGCCGATCATGCTGTCTACGGAGCGTATTCGCAGACGCTATGCCAGCAAGATTGATGATCATGATGGTGTCTTCGACCGATGCATCGAGACGATTCTCCGCCAGGTGGGAGATATTGGCCGCATGGTGGAAGAATTTTCTTCCTTTGCGCGTATGCCCAAGCCCAGTGCAGATGTTTTTGACATGAAGGCGCTGTTGCAGGCGACGAGTTTTTCTCAGGGCGTCGTGACGCCGGAAATCAATGTCAGCTTTGTCTGCGATGAGGATGAAGTTCGCTATCTGGGGGATGAAAGACTTATCGGCCAGGCCCTGGGCAATTTGCTCAAGAACGCAGCTGAGGCCATTGAGGGGATGCCTGAAGACATGGAAGTTCTGGGCAACATTCGGGTCACGCTGGATCAGAATGATGCGGGCATCGAAATCACTATTGAGGATAATGGTCCGGGATTCCCAGAGGATACGCGCGACAGATTGCTCGAGCCCTATGTCACCACGCGGGAGAAGGGCACCGGGCTAGGGCTCGCAATTGTGAACAGAATTATTGCCGACCACGGTGGCTCTATATCTCTGCAGAATCGTCTCGACGAACTGCGCGGAGCACGTGTGAGAGTTTGGTTGCCGCATGATACCCTGTCGGCTGAGATCCCTCAGACTACGGCAGAAAATGAAGATAATGAGACCCCGCCGGTATCGGCCGGTTTAGTGTAGAGGAGCCAACATCATGGCATTGGACATTCTTGTTGTTGATGACGAACCGGACATTCGTGAACTGATCGCGGGCGTTCTGGGCGATGAGGGCTATTCCGTGCGAACGGCGGACACGGCGGAAAACGCGATTGAGCAGGTGCGCGCACGTACACCACGGCTGGTTGTCCTTGACGTCTGGTTGCAGGGCAGTGGTATGGATGGTTTGTCACTGCTCAAATATTTCAAGTCGATTGATCCGATCCTGCCCGTCATTGTGATCAGTGGGCACGGCAATATCGAAACGGCTGTCGCAGCGATCCGGCGCGGGGCATATGACTTCATTGAGAAGCCGTTCAAGACTGATCGCCTGCTGCACCTGATAGAACGCGCCATCGAGTCGGCTGCACTGAAATACGAGAACGCGGCCCTTAAGAACCGCGCGGGCGATGATGAGCAGTGGATCGGCAACAGCCAGGCCGCTGCGAATCTACGCGCATCCATCGACAAGGTTGCGCCGACAAATTCCCGCGTGATGATTACGGGACCGGCCGGTTCCGGTAAGGAATTGGCTGCGCGACTGATTCATCGTAACTCCCAGCGTGAGAATGGGCCGTTCGTTGTGGTTAACGCGGCAACCATCGCGCCAGACCAGATGGAAAGTGCGCTATTCGGAGAAGAGGACTCCCAGGGTCGCACGACTCGCATCGGTCTTTTTGAGAAGGCGCATAATGGAACTCTTCTGCTGGATGAAGTGGCGGACATGCCGCTGGGAACGCAGAACAAAATTCTTCGTGTGCTGACGGAACAGCGTTTTCAGCGCGTCGGTGGCCGCTCTGATGTGAGTGTGGATGTGCGGGTTATGTCTGCCACCACGAAAGACATCAAAAGAGAAATTGATGAAGGGCGCTTCCGCGAGGACCTTTATTACCGCCTAAGTGTTGTGCCGCTTCGTGTTCCGTCCCTGGCTGAACGCCGGGATGATATTGGCGACATGGTGCGTTACTTCACGGATCGGATTGCCGATTCTTCTGGCCTTACGCCACGCTCGTTTTCGCAAGAAGCGATGGCTGTTCTTCAGTCGATGGACTGGCCGGGGAACATCCGCCAATTGCGGAATGTGGTGGAACGAATCCTTATCCTCTCTCCCTCTGATGCTAGTCGGCCCGTGAGTGTTGACGAGCTGCCGAAGGATTCGGCTACCCAAGGCGCTGATATGTCCAAGGCCGGATCTGCTGAACTGGTAGGGCTGTCTTTGCGGGATGCGCGCGAGCAATTCGAGCGGGAATATCTGGCGCTTCAGATTACGCGCTTTAACGGAAATATATCGCGAACTGCTGAATTCATTGGAATGGAGCGCTCCGCCCTGCACAGAAAATTAAAGGCTTTGGGCGTTAACTCCAATCTCACTCGTCAGGACGGCTGACGCTGTCGAAGGGCTGTAAACAATGCGAGTTCTGATATGCGGAGCAGGCCGTGTGGGGCACGGAATCGCCCGACGTCTTGCACGAGAGAAACACGACATCACCATCATTGATGAAAATCCGGACCTGGTGGATCAGGTTTCGACGGATCTGGATGTGCGTGGCTTTACCGGCCACGCGGCGCATCCGGATGTGCTGAAGAAGGCTGGCGCAGCTGACTGTGAGATGATCATCGCGGTAACGCACTTCGATGAAATCAACATGGTAATCTGTCAGATCGCCCACACGCTGTTTTCGGTGCCTTATAAGATCGCACGTGTCCGCGACCAATCCTATATTGAGCCGGCTTGGAAAAACATCTTTTCCCGTGAGGGCCTGCCGATCGATATGGTGATCTCGCCAGAGGTCGAAGTTGGAGAAGCCATTCTCCAGCGATTCCGTACACCTGGCGCCATCATGAGTGCGACCTTCGGGAATGGCAAGATCCGTCTGTTGGGGCTTGAGATTGATGATAGCAATCCGCTTCTGGATACGGCTGTAGATCAGCTTAGAGGTTTGTTTCCTGACCTGTCTGCCCGGATTGTCGGTATCGGACGCGGCGAGTCCGTGCGCGCGCCGCGGTCTACAGATGTTCTAAAGCCTGGTGATCGCGCCTATGTGGCGGTGCTGGATGAGCATGCAGACAGGCTGACCTCTATCTTCAATCGCGACACCGAACGTACGGACCATGTCGTGATTGTGGGCGGCGGCAATGTCGGTCTTTACGTTGCGAGCGCGCTGGAGCGGGAAGGCCGACATCGTATCCGCCTTATTGAGAATGATGCGGACCGCGCCAATGATGTCGTTTCAAAAGTCAAGCGGACGATTGTCATCCAGGGGGATGGTCTGAATCCGGATATTTTATCCGAAGCAGGCGCGGCAAAGGCCGATTTCGTCATCGCCATTACTAATGACGACAAGGCCAATCTGCTGATTTCCAATCTTGCCAAGCGGGCAGGGGCGAAGCGCACGCTTTCCCTCGTCAATGCCACCGAGCTGGCCGGACTTGCGCGTGATCTGCGGGTAGACGCTGTGCTTGATCCGCGCGCTTTGACTGTCTCGCAAATTCTGCTGCGTATGCGGCGTGGTCGTATTCTGGGTCTTCAATCCATTGAAGACGGCAAGGCAGAAGTGGCTGAAGGCGTTACGCTGGAATCCTCCAGCCTTATCGGCAAGTCTTTAGGCTATGATGATCTACCGGAAGGGGTGACGGCCGCCGCAGTGATCCGCGGCAAGGAGGTTCTGATTGCCGGTCCGGATGTTACCGTACGGGCTGAAGACCATCTTATTATCTTCTATCAAGGCGAATTGGTAAGAAAGGTGGAGAAGTACTTCCGGGTCAGTCCCGACTTCTTCTGATCTCATGTATTACGCGTCTGTCGTCCGGGTACTGGCTCTTCTCATGCTGATCGTGGCAGCGGCAGCTGTGCCGTCTGCGGTGATTGCCTTTTTCGCAGGCGAACATAGCCAAACCTTTGCGTTTATCGCGATGATTTTGGCTATTATTGTGGTGGCAAGCAGCGTGCTTCTCCTCACCCCCAAGCCGACCCGCAAGGCCATGCCCTCAGACGCGCTCGGCACGGTCATACTCTGGTGGTTTATCACGCCAGTCGTGACGGCACTCCCCTTCATTCTCGGCGTCGATAATGACAGTATTGTCAGGGCATTGCATGAGGCGACCTCCTGCCTGACCACGACCGGACAGTCAGTGATAGACGTTGAGGACGATGTGTGGCCGATAAGCTTGGTCGTCTGGCGCGGAATGCTGCACTTGCTGGGCGGCCTCGCGACTATTGTGACGGCCGCCAGCGTTCTTGCTGCCCTGAATTTAGGTGGGCCCGGTATTCACCGGACGGTGTTGTTTACTGTGCCAGAAACCAGCTTTTTTGATGCAGTGCCGCGTGTCGCACGCGTCGTTTGCGCCATGATGTCCATCAGTTTGTTGGCGCTGTTTGCGGCCCTAGTGCTTCTTGGTGTGGCTCCAGAGCGGGCGTTGGGTGACGCAGTTAGCGTTTTGACCACGGGATTGGTCGATCCGGCAGGAACAGGCCGACAGCCGCTCGATACAGGCCCCTCAATCGTGCTGGGCATCGGATTGATCTTCGGGGCCATGGGGCTTGCCATCTGGCTGCCCCTGCGGGACTGGAAGCCCCTAAAAGCCATTACGGACCCGGAACTCGTACTGTTCCTTATCCTGATCGGGGTTTTTATCGTCGCAGCTCTGTTCTCGAATCTCAACCTTACTGAGGGGCTATCCTGGGCACTTTCAGCACTTTCTACATCAGGATTGGCCCTGTCTGATCCTAATGACTATCAGCGTATCCCTCTGACGGTTCTTGTTTTGCCAGCTCTCATCGGGGGCTCAGCGTTGTCTGCCGCCGGCGGCGTGAAGATTGCGCGCTTTATCGTGCTGTCACGGCGTGCTGGTCAGGAATTTCGGCAACTGGGCTACAGGCGATCCATTCTCGGGTTTCAGTTTCGGGATCGCGAACTGGACGAGCGCAGCGTGATTGGCGTCTGGGTGTATTTGATTGCCTATATATTTGCGGTGTTCGCCGTAATGATCGCATATAGCTTTCTGGGAGAAAGTTTTGAGCCGTCTATTCGGCTTGCGATAGGCAGCCTCACCAATTCCGGGGCGGTGGTGGGGGATTATGCCTCTAATCTCAATCCGGCTGCCGATTTATTAACCATTTTTGCTATGATCCTTGGCCGATTGGAAATCCTTGCCCTTTTTCCTGCGCTTTCTGTGAGTTTTTGGCGGGGCTAACGGTTGTTCGCACTTGCACAAGCCCTGTAATCTCGTTAGCTCGCGACACATAAGAAGAACAAGCCAGATTGGACCGACGTTATGTCAGCTGACAAGAAGCAGAACTTGCAAGATACATTTCTGAATGCCGTCAGGAAATCCCGCACGCCTTTGACCGTGTTTCTTGTCAACGGTGTCAAACTTCAGGGTGTGGTGACGTGGTTCGACAATTTCTGCGTCCTGTTGCGTGGCGACGGTCGTCCGCCGCAACTGGTTTACAAGCATGCCATCTCCACCATCGCTCCGAGCGCTCCTGTGCAGCTCTTTGATGAGGAAATGGATGAGGAATAAGTCCTCTTGAACGACAAGATGATTGATCGCACGCCGGCGCCAGAGGTGGCCGGTGCGGTTATTCCGTGGTTCACACCTGCCAATCGTCCAACGGAAGACCGTCTGCAGGAGACTGCTGGCCTGGTTGAGGCTTTGGGGTGTGAGCTGGCCTTCCTGCGGCCTGAGCATGTGCGGAAGGTCAATTCTTCTGTCCTGCTGTCTGGCGGTATTCTCGACCGTCTCGCTGAAGACCTTAAGGTGCATGAGTGCACCATTGCCGTAATCGACGGCGATCTGACCCCGGTACAGCAACGCAATCTTGAGCGCCGTCTTGAGGTGAAGGTAATCGACCGGACTGGTTTGATTCTGGAAATCTTCGGCCTTCGTGCGCGGACCAAGGAAGGGCGGCTTCAGGTGGAACTCGCCCGGCTGCTCTATGAACGGTCCCGCCTCGTGCGCACATGGACACACCTAGAGCGTCAGCGTGGCGGTGGAGGCTTCCTATCCGGGCCTGGTGAAAGCCAGCTGGAAGCTGACAGGCGGATGCTGGATGAGAAGATATTGAGGCTGCGCCGCGATCTTGAAGATGTGAAGCGTACACGCGCGGTTCAGAGGGCAGGGCGCAAGCGGAGTGGCAAGCCAGTTATCGCTCTGGTCGGCTATACGAATGCTGGCAAGTCGACTCTGTTCAACCGGATCTCCGGTGCCGATGTCTTTGCGCGCGACATGCCTTTCGCGACACTTGACCCGACTATCAGGCGGTTTGACCTGCCCACTCTAGGCGAAGCGGCACTGATTGATACGGTCGGCTTCATCACGGATCTGCCGACACACCTGATTGATAGCTTCCAGGCGACGCTGGAAGAGGCGATGCAGGCGGACCTGCTGGTTCATGTGCGGGATCGCTCAAGCCCTGCTGACCTGGATCAGGCGCATGATGTGATGCTGGTTCTGGAGCGCCTTCAAAAAGAGACCGGCCTGCCGCTGCCGCCCATGATTGAGGCGTGGAACAAGAGTGACGCCCTTCCGCCTGAGCGGGCCGAAGCGCTCTCCTATGCCGCGCATGGTGACAGGGAGCATTCTGCGGTTTTGGTTTCGGCATTGACCGGGGAAGGCATTGAAGAGCTGCTCTCCGAGATCGAAGGGGCCCTGCTACGGGGCGCTAGCGAACTCATGCTGGATCTTGCTCCTGCCGACGGCCGGGCCAGGGCCTGGCTTCATCGCAACGGGGACGTGATCTCTGAAGAGCCTACCGAGAGCGGTCATGTCGAACTGCTTGTCCGGTTGACCCATGACAGGCTGGGGCAGTTCTTTGCAGAGTTTCCGCACATGAAGGCGGACTGACGGCTTACTCGCGCTCCAGCCGCTTCACGTCTTGCCAGAGCGCCTCCTGCGCTTCGATGTTGAGCTTCGTAAAATCCTGCCCATTCTTCTCCGCCAAAGCTTCCATGGCGCGGAACCGGCGCTCGAATTTTCCATTGGCCCTGCGTAGGGCGACTTCGGGATCGATCTTCATCCTGCGCGCGAGATTGGCGGCGACAAAAAGCAGGTCTCCAATTTCGTCTTCAATCTTCTCTGCCTCGCCGCTGGCGATTGCTTCGCGCACTTCGTCTGCCTCTTCATCCAGTTTCAGGAAGATGTGTGCCGGATCTGTCCAGTCAAAGCCGACACGGGCGGCACGCTTCTGAAGCTTTTCGGCACGAAGCAGGGCGGGCAGGGACAGGGCTACGCCATCAAGAGCACTCGCTTTGGCCTCAGGTATGCCCTTGGCGGCCCGCTCTGCCGCTTTCACGGCTTCCCACGCGACGGTTTGCTCCTCGGCGCTACGGTCGTCTCCCTGATCAAAGACGTGAGGATGGCGGCGGACCATTTTCTCGCAGATGGCTTCTGCAACATCGGCCACATCAAACGCACCAGCTTCCTGAGCCATCTGGCTATGGAAAATGACCTGAAAGAGAAGGTCGCCCAGTTCTTCCCGAAGATCTGACATGTCATTGCGTTCAATGGCGTCCGCCACTTCGTAAGCTTCTTCAATTGTGTAAGGCGCGATTGTGGAAAAATCCTGCTCCAGGTCCCATGGGCATCCGCCCTCAGGATTTCTGAGTTGAGCCATGATGTCGACCAGCCGCTGCATGTTCTCAGCGATGCGCAATTTTTCGTCTTTCAGGGCAATATCGGACATATGGTTTCCTAAACTGAATCAGTCGCAAAAGCGACTATGAGCGGGGCGTAAGGCAGGAGTTGTAAGTAGAGAAGCCAATTGACATCGTACGCGACTAACGCAAGCACAATACAGGCAAGATTTGCTGGAACACAAAAGCGAGCCCCAACAGTATGACGCAAGATCCAGCACTTATCGGTGTTTTTATTTCAGGCCGCACTCTTTCGGCCTGGTCCTATGGTGGTGATGGCGAGATTATTGCAGCCCATTCGGGAGAGGCAGGATCAGCAGATTCGGCTACGGACGGTGCCAGCCGGACATCCTATTTCCTGAATGAATGGCTGGGCGAGATGCCTGCCTGTCCCATCATCGTCGCCGGGGCATCCTTTTCCCCACAGGCCGAAGAAATTGCAAATACAGTGTCCGTCCCTTGCCGCACAGATGCGATTACGGCAGGACTAGTGTCCAGGCATGGGCTGCATTTTGTACCGGGCATAAAGCAGACCAGCCCTCCGGACTTTCTGCTAGGTTCGGAGACAAGTCTCTTCGGCATTGAGGAAACAGATGGTTTGGTCTGTATGCCGGGGCGCTTCACCCATCACATTGCTGTGGAACATGGTCGGATTGTTGGCATCACGACGGAAATGACCGTCAGCCTGATGCAGGCTGTACTCAAGGAACAGCATCACACCGAAGCACAGATCTTTTCAGGGGCCGTTTTCCGCGAGTGGGCCGAGAAGTCGCTGGATACAGAGAATGCTGTTTCTCCCTTCGCCGTGCATGCGGCGTGTAGGATTGGGAAGCTGAAGCCACAACTGTACCAATGCGCTTTGGCCGGTCTGATGATCGGGGCTGACATAGCTGCGCATTACGAACCCGGTGATGATGTGATTCTCATCGCCGATGGGGATTTGCTGGATCAGTATGGCCTGGCCTTGGAAATCCTTGGGGCCGAAATTATTGAATATTCAACAGAAGAGACCCGCCGCGAAGGCTTGCTGGAGATCGCGGAGGTCGCAGGGTTGCTCGATGAGTAGCGTCTGAAGCAGGTGATTGGGCCGTCTGGATATGGAACGCCAATGATTATTACGCCGGAATGTGTCGCCCCGACCGGATGTATGCTGGGAGAGGGGCCATTGTGGAGCCCTAGCGAGGGCTTTCTCTGGTGGGTGGATGTAAAGCGGGCCAAGCTGCACCGTTACAATCCTCGCACTGGCAATACGCGGCGCTATGACCTGCCGATCAAGGCGAGTGCCATGGCTCTGTATGGCGGAAATCTCCTGATGGTGGGGGATAGGGAAATTGGCGTATATGATCCGTCTACGGAGGGATATGAGCGTCTTAAGACTCTGGATGATGAGCCGAAAGGAAATCGCACCAATGATGGGGGAGTCGCTCCTGACGGTTCTTTCTGGTTCGGGACAATGGATGACCAGGAGAAAGAAGCGCAGGGTCAATATTATCGCTATTCAGCCGATGGCGCATTAAGCCAATTGCGGCTGCCCTCCGTAATGGTGACAAACACATTTCAATTCTCTCCAGACGGCAAGACCTTCTACACCTGCGATTCGGCAGAGCAGGAGATACTCGCTTATGATTACGAAGAAGGTGGTGACAGCCTGACGGGGCGGAGGGTTCTGGCCAATACATTCTCCTTCAATGGATATCCGGATGGTTCGGCAATTGATTCGGAAGGTTGCCTCTGGACCTGCCTTTGGGAGTCTTCCCGTGTGGTGCGCTTCACGCCGGATGGAGAGATCGATCAGGTGATTGTCCTGGCAGCCCCGCGACCAACAAGTGTGGCATTTGGGGGCGATGATCTAAGGACGCTATTCATTACGACTGCGCGGGCAGGAATGTCCTTTCCGGAGCTGGATTCCCGGCCCCTTTCAGGCAGCCTCTTTTCCGTACGTGTGTCCGTTCCAGGGCTGGCAGGCCGCGAGTTCGGCAAGGCGGACTGAGTGGAGCCCTTGCATGTTCGAGGCAATACGCTCACATGCAGACCAGCCCAGTGAGTGTACTTAACCGTGGACTAAACGGCGCAAAACCGCTAACCCCCCGTTTTTCAAGAGAGAGTCGGAATGGCCGATAAAGCGAAGAAGAAACGAGTAGGACCGATTACCTTTTTGCGGCAGGTTCGCGCCGAAGGTAACAAGGTGACATGGACATCGCGCCAGGAAACCATCCAGGCGACGATTTTCGTTGTCATCATGTCTGTTCTGATCGCTCTTTTTCTCTTTACCGCTGACGTGGTGATTAGTCTGGCCGTAAAGTCCATTACGGGTATTCATCAGTAACCAAACCGGCAACAATTCATTAGGGAGCGCGTAGGCCTCATGGCTGAAGCCAAATGGTATATCGTCCACGCTTATTCAAACTTCGAGAAGAAGGTCGCTGCGACCATTCTCGAGCAAGCTGAGCGCAAGGGACTGTCAGACCTTATCGAGGACATTCAGGTCCCCACCGAGGAAGTTGTTGAGGTTGCACGCGGCAAGAAGAAGACCGTAGAGCGCCGTTACTTCCCGGGATACGTTCTGCTAAAAGCCCAAATGACTGACGATGTATATCACCTTGTGAAAGATACACCGAAAGTTTCCGGTTTCCTTGGTGCAGAAGGTGGCAAGAAACCCCTTCATGTGCGTCAGCGCGAAGTCGACCGCATTCTTGGCACAGCTACGGAAACAGGCGCCGAGCGTCCGCGTCCGAAGATCTCGTTTGAGATCGGCGAACAGGTGCAGGTCAATGACGGTCCGTTCCAAGGCTTTGAAGGATCTGTTGAAGAGATCGACGAAGAGAATGGCCGCCTCAAGGTGACTGTATCCATCTTTGGCCGCGGAACTCCTGTTGATTTGGAGTTCGAACAGGTCGCAAAACTATAAGCCAATTAGGCGAATCATCTCCGTAGCAGTTGATCGCCTAGTTTTGCTTGAAACACTTTTCTTTGGGCGTTATTTCCCGCTCATCGTGCCGCCTTAGCTCAGTAGGTTAGAGCGCTAGATTGTGGATCTAGAGGTCCCCCGTTCGAACCGGGGAGGCGGTACCATCTTCCCCCAAATGTGGAATAATTGCGGCAGTTTGTGGCGCAAATACGGTCAAATATTTCCCAATTATGAACGCATGTAACAATCTGTTGCAAATGGGTCGCGCTAATCAAGAATTGCCCGGTTTTTACTCATTAAACTTCCCGAAAAGGCTCGCCCCAAGAAAGAAATGTGTTTATTCAGGAACCATACGCGGTGTTACCCGTATGAACCTGCGGCCGAGGACAATCCCGTCATCGGCACACTAAAGGGGATTGAGTATGAAAAGAACTCTTATGTGCGCGACAGCCGCGGCCGCTTTTGCGTCTGCTGGCTTTGTCGCACATGCAGAAGACGGGTGGTATTCCCGTGCTGATGTAACTTATAGCTTTGACGGAACGATTGACCACGATCCGGCTGTTCAGAATGTTCCTGGTTCCATGGCTGGCGACTCTGACGCCAACGAGATCTGGGGCGCTGATGCTGGCTTCGGGTATGGCTTCGATAATGGCCTGCGCCTTGAAGGCGTCCTTGGCTATGGCAGCGGCAACATTGATGTTTCAGGGCTCTTCAACCCGCCTGCTACGGCATTCTCTGGCGGCTCTGGCTACCTTCAAGAAGCCAGCTTGATGCTGAACGGTCTGTATGACTTCAATCGTCAGGGCGCTCTGCAGCCTTACGTCGGTCTTGGTGTCGGCTTCGTCCGCGCGAACGCCAAAGCCAATAATTTGGTTTTCACAAACGGCACTCAGTCGGCTGCTGCTAATGGTTTTAGCGATACAGACACTGGTCTGGCTTACCAAGGACTCCTTGGTCTCGGCTATAAAGTATCTGATCGCCTGATGCTTGACGTTGGGTATCGTTACCGCGTCGTTGAGGACCTTGAGCTTGCTGGCTACAATGGCGGCATTGATTATGATGCGAGCTACACGAGCCACACGGCTTCCGTTGGTCTGCGCTACGCGTTTGGTGTGACGCCTCCGCCGCCGCCGCCGCCACCACCACCGCCACCTCCGCCGCCTCCGCCGCCGCCACCGCCGCCTCCGCCGCCGCCTCCGCCGCCGCCAACAACGACGACAGATGCTCCGGAAGTTGTGTGCTCAAGCCTTAATCAGGAATTCGTGGTCTACTTCGAGTGGGATCGCGCTGACCTGACGAGTCAGGCATCTGCAGTCATCGACCAGGCTGTGGCCAATATCAGCGGTGAAGCTGGTTGTGCGCCGAACAGCGTGACGATTGCAGGTCACACGGATACCTCTGGTGCAAGTGCATACAACTTGCGCTTGTCTCAGCGTCGTGCTGACGTTGTTGCGAATGCACTTGCTGCCCGTGGCATCGACTCTGCGATCATCGAAGAGGAAGCCAAAGGTGAAACGGATCTTGCCAAGGCAACCCGTGACGGTGTTCGCGAACCTCTGAACCGTCGTTCAGAAGTCACGATCACGGTTCAGTAAGAACTGTTTACGCTTAGAAGCGGCCCGGCTTAACAGCCGGGCCGTTTTTGTTTGTGCGGTCATAGATATGACACTTGCCGAATTTGGTTACCTGTGAAACCAAGGCGTTATGACGATACTCAAAAATCTGACGGACCTCACCCGCCTTGATGAGGCGGCACGCGAGCGATTGAATGACGCTGCTGAAGGCATGATTGCGCGAGCGTCTGCATGGTCCGACGTGAATACGGGCAGCTGGAATACAGCCGGCCTGAAAGCTTTTGCCCCAACGCTTGCGAGTGCTTTTTCGGAGCTTGAAGCTGATGTGGAGCTTATTGAAACCGATGGATTCGAAGCTGTCGCGGACAATGGCAAGGCGGAAGCCCAGGAGACGGGACCTGTCCTGCAAATTACGGCGCGCCCCGAAGCTGAAGTCCAGGTCGTACTTTCCGGCCACTATGACACTGTCTTTCCGGCGGGTACTTTTGAGGGCGTTATTGATCTGGGGGACGGCCGTCTTAATGGTCCTGGTCTTGCAGATATGAAAGGCGGCCTCTGCGTCATGCTTGAGGCGCTGAAGGCTTTTGAAGCCGGCCCTCTTAAAGACAAGCTTGGCTATCGCATTGTCGTCACACCGGATGAAGAGATAGGGAATTTCGCAAGTTCGGAGTATTTAACACGCGCCGCCCAAGCCGGTGCGCTGATTGGCATGACATATGAACCCGCCATGGAAACCGGCGCGATGTCCGGCGGTCGAAAAGGGTCCGCCGTTTTTGATATTGTCCTGCACGGCAAGGCAGCGCATGCGGGTCGGGCCAAAGAAGAGGGGCGCAGTGCGATTGAGGCTGCTGCGGAAATGGTTCTGGGCCTCGAAGGCCTGAATGGAAAACGTGAAGGCGTCACGCTGAACGTTGGCAGCATTGATGCTGGTTCTGCTGTAAACATCGTCCCTGATCTGGCGATTGTGCGTTTTGGCGCACGGGCGCCTGATGCGGCAAGCGCGGAGTGGGCAACATCTCAAATCCAGGCGCTATTTGAGAAGACCACCGCTCGTGACGGGATTTCGGGTCATCTTCATGGTGGCTTCTATCGTCCGCCTAAACCCCGCAATGGGGCGCAACAGGCCTTGTTCGACGCCGTCCATGCGACGGGGCAGGCGATCGGCTTGGACCTGGAATTTGTCGACACAGGGGGAGTGTGTGAAGGCAACAACATCTTTGCCGCCGGAGTGCCAAATGTTGATACGCTAGGCGTCAGGGGTGGACGAATTCATTCGCACGAAGAGTTTGTCATGACGGACAGCTTCTCTGAGCGAGCAACGCTTTCCGCGCTTATTCTGCATCGTCTGGCGGACGGACGGCTCGATGCAAAGCGCATCAAGTCACTCATGGGGAACTAGTATGTCGATCCCTTATGTAATGCGTCCATCACGGATGGATGACTTACCTGCTCTTATGGAGATGGCGGAACTATCGGGCCCGGGCTTTACGAGCCTTCCTGTGGATGAGGGCATTCTCAAGGATCGCTTGAAAAAGTCCGAAGACGCTTTTCATGCGCGCTTGCAGCGTATTGAGTACGGTAAATATCTTCTGATGATGGACAATACCGACACCGGAGAAGTTGTCGGGTGTTCTGCTGTGAAGGCAGGCGTTGGCATCGACCAGCCGTTTTTCAATTACCGCATCATTACTCTCGCGCAGGCGAGCCATGCTGCCGGCAATCTACGCTTCGATATGGATGCGTTGGTGCTTACTAATGAATATGTGGGGTGTACGGAAGTCGGTACGCTTTTTCTGAAAGCCAATCATAGGGGTGGAGGGGCAGGGCGCCTTGCTGCACAGTCGCGTTACTTGATGATGGCTGCTGCCCCGGAACGGTTTGGTGAGAAAGTGCTTGCCGAGTTGAGAGGGGTTGTTGACCAAAATGGGGTTTCACCCTTTTGGGAATGTCTTGGACGTCACTTCTTTCGGATGGATTTCAAGGAGGCCGACAGGTTATCTGCGACCACGGACAATCAATTCATCTGTGATCTCATGCCGAAATACCCGATTTATGTAGACTTGCTTCCCCCAGAGGCGCGAGAAGTTATTGGCCGTTGTCACTCTGATGGTGTTGGGGCTTACAAATTGTTGCAGTGGGAAGGCTTTGAATTTGATCGAACGGTCGACATCTTCGATGGTGGGCCTCTTGTTGCAACGCAGAAACGCCACTTGCGAACGATACAAGAGAGTCGCGTCGTGAAGCTGGAGTCCGGAGACGTGCATTCTGATGCGGAAGCACGTAAGGGACTGGTCTCGACTGACAAATATCCAGATTTCCGCGCATGCCAGGCACAGATTTTGTGTCAGGAGGATGATGTGGCGATCACATCGAAAGACATATTTGAACAATTGAAAATCAAGCCGGGTGACAAGGTGCGCATCTGGCTGAGGAGCTAGTATGGCACACGCTGTTTATATCTCTGGCAAGTGGCGTGAAGGACATGGAGCGCTTATCAGCAACCATTGCCCAGCAACGGGGGAGGTTGTCTGGGAAGGCGCTTCGGCAAGTCTAGAACAGGTGGAAGAGGCGGTAGTCTCTGCTGCGGATGCTTTCAGGGATTGGTCCAGGCGTCCGCAGGCGGACAGAACAGCTGTTCTAGAAGCCTATGCGGTTGAGATTGAGAAAAGAACTGACGCAATTTCTGAAACAATCAGCCGTGATATGGGCAAGGCGCTTTGGGAGTCGAAAGCCGAAGCGGCCACGATGAAAGCCAAGGTGCAGGTATCAATTGCCGCCCAGGTCGAGCGTGCCGGATCAAAGAATCAGAAAGCGGCCTTTGGTTCCGTGCATTTGACGCACAGGGCGCATGGTGTAATGGCCGTGTACGGCCCTTTTAACTTTCCAGGTCATTTGCCGAATGGACACATTGTGCCGGCACTTCTGGCTGGTAATACATGTGTTTTCAAACCCTCCGAATTAGCGCCCGGTGTGGCTGCGCTGATGGCGGAAGCGTTTGAGGCCGCCGGCTTGCCGGCAGGATGTCTGAATATTGTTCATGGCGCGCGTGAGACCGGCGGCGCTTTGTTGAATGCAGACATAAATGGTCTGCTTTTCACAGGATCAGCCGCAACTGGTACGTTCTTCCACAAGCATTTCGCGGGACGTCCAGAAGTCATTCTTGCGCTGGAGATGGGGGGAAACAATCCGCTGATCATCTGGGACCCGGCCGACATAGAGGCTGCTGCCGATATCGCGGCGCAGTCTGCCTTTCTTACCACTGGCCAGCGATGCTCATGCGCGCGCCGGGTCATTCTTCCTGAGGGCAGCTTTGGTGATGACGTTGTCGAAGCTATTGTCGCAAGGGCCAAGAGTCTGAAAATCGGGGCGTGGAATGAAGAAGACATCTTCATGGGGCCGCTTGTGTCTGAGCAGGCCGCAGCGAACGCTACCGAATTTCAGGCTATGCTTTCCAAGAAAGGTGGCAAGAGCCTTCGCCGTCTCAAGCGCATGGATCGAGGCGGTGGGTTTGTGACTGCAGGTGTCATTGATGTCACAAATGCACAAGACATTCCAGATGAGGAATTGTTTGGACCGCTGATGCAGATTGTTCGGGTGAAGAGATTTGATGAGGCTCTGGAACGCGCTAATGCGACGAAGTACGGCCTCTCAGGCGGCCTGGTAAGTGATGATGACGCCTTGTGGGTGCGTGCGCATCAGGAAATGCGCGCGGGCATCCTGAACAGGAACCGTCCGACGGCAGGGGCCAGTGGGGCCATGCCATTTGGAGGGCCTGGCTTGTCAGGTAATTTCCGCCCTGGCGCTTATTATGCCGCAGACTATTGCGCCTGGCCGCAAGCCAGTCAGGTATCCGGCACTGCTGAAAGAATGTCAGCGCAAGGCTTTCCCAAATAGTCCAAGGAGACCGCATGACCTCAGCCCATGAAGTAAACTTCGATGGATTGATTGGCCCATCCCACAATTATGGCGGATTGTCTGATGGCAATCTGGCAAGCTCCTATAATGCAGGGGATTCCTCCAATCCACGTGAAGCAGCGCTTCAGGGGCTGGAGAAGATGCGCATGTTGATTGGATATGGTCTGGTCCAGGGTGTTCTGCCACCTCTGCCTCGCCCCAATTTTGATTTGCTTGTGTCGGCGGGTTTTCATGGAAGTGATGCGCAGATTATAGAAACCGCTGCCAGGACAGATCCGCGCTTGCTGAAAGCGGCTTACTCAGCCTCCAGCATGTGGACAGCCAATGCGGCGACGGTATCTCCCTCAGTTGATACAAAGGATGGACGGTTGCATTTCACTGCGGCTAATCTCTCCACCATGCTGCATCGTGCTCAGGAGCATCCGGACACGACGGCAAGTCTTGTCAGCGTTTTTGCCAATGATGAGATGTTTGCCGTACATGGTGCCTTGCCCATGCATTCGGATTTCGCAGACGAGGGTGCCGCAAACCATGTACGCCTGTGCGCGAACCACGGGGCTGTTGGTGTTGAGCTGTTCGTGTACGGTCGGGATGCGGGCGAGAGCATTGTGGGCTTTCCGGCAAGACAAACACGCCTTGCTTCGGAAGCGATAGCGAGATCCCATGGTCTGGAGCGAGCAGTATTTGCCAGACAGTCCCGGGCTGCTATCAATGCGGGGGCCTTCCATAATGATGTGGTTAGCGTAGGGGCTTTGGACACCCTGTTTTTCCATGAACTGGCCTTTGAGAATACGGATGAGACATTGAACACTCTTCGCCGATCCGCCGAAGGATTGTTCGAACTTAAGCCCGTCATGGTGCCCAGCAGGGAAGTGCCGATCGGCGATGCCATCAAGGCTTATTTGTTCAATTCGCAACTCCTGGCCATGCCGGGAAAGGATCGCCTTGTTCTTGTAGCACCCATGGAGACGCAGGAAACAGAATCAACGCGTAAGTTCTGTGAACAGATGGTTTCAGGGAATGGGCCCATTGGGGAAGTCATCTATGCCGACGTGCGCCAATCCATGCGAAACGGGGGAGGGCCCGCCTGCCTGCGATTGCGCGTCGTCATGACCGAAGACGAGATTGATGCCTGCCATCAGGGGGTTCTGCTGGATGATGAAACCATTGATGATCTGCAAGATGTTGTGCGTCGCACTTACCGTGACCGGCTGTCTCCTGCCGATCTTACAGACCCCGAGTTTGCCAATGAATGCCGCCTTGCGCGGGAAGAGCTACTGAAAGTCCTTGATCTGGAAGAACTCGCATGAGCATACGCGTTTACGATTATTGGCGATCGTCGGCGTCTTACAGGCTCAGAATTGCTCTCAATCTGAAGCAAGCTGATTATGAAACCGTGCAGGTCAATATTGCGCCAGGTGCGGATGAGCAGTTCGGGGAAGACTATCGCAAAGCCAATCCCCAGATGCGGGTTCCCGCTATTGAAGTAGATGGGCGCGTCTGTGGCCAGTCGATGGCCATTATTGAGTGGCTGGATGAAACCCTGCCAGGGCCATCTCTTTTTCCGGAAGATGCGTGGACACGTCTGCAAGCCCGCGCATTTGCGGATACGATTGCATGTGACATTCATCCCCTGAACAATCTTTCAGTTTTGAAGGAATTGCGCCAAACATATGGGGCAGAAGAAGCTGCCATCACAGGCTGGTATCAGGACTGGATCCGCAGAGGCTTTGATGCTCTGGAAGAAATTGCCAGGTCGCTACCCGAAGCCGGTTATCTGTTTGGCGATGCGCCGGGCATTGCCGAGATTACTCTGGTGCCCCAGCTCTATAATGCCCGTCGCTATGATATGGACCTCTCGGCCTATTCGATATTGCTGGAAATAGAGCGGCGCTGTGACACGCTTGAAGCCTTCAGGAAGTCGAGGCCCAACGCTCCAGACGCTTAATTGTCTGTTTCGCGATCGCGGCGCTCATCTGTCTCGCCTGGTCGGCGAATATCAACAATTTCCACTTCCTCAAAGTCGCCGAGCGGTTCTGCGCTTTTGGCAACATTGCCCTCAAGCCATTCTGGAAATTCTTCAATTAGCGTGCCGCCGGGGACGCTATCACTTGTGATCATCCAGATGCCTTTGCTTTTGTGAGCGGGTACGATGATCTGGCAGTTTTCCTGATCCCTGAGGCGTTCGGGGCAGTAGGTCTCTTCAGAATTGGTCTCGCTATCTGGGGTGGCAGATGTGGTTTGAGCTGATTGTAGAGGAGGAACACCGTCCTTTGCGTCAGAGATGGCCAGGAATCCCCCGAAGCGGTCTCGCAGATCCGGGTCTTGCTCTAGACGTGCGATAATGGAAGGCGGGATAGGGCTATCCTGGACGATGATCAGTGCTCGCCCCAGATTGTCCGACCGAAGATATGTTTCAAAGGCGCGCGTGATATCATCATTGCGAGCATTATCGCGATAGAGAGGGGCGTAGATTTCGCCAATCTGCTGCAGACTCGTTTTCAAGGCTTGGGCCTGCTCTCTGGCCTTGCGCTCATGCTTTTCTAGCTGAGACTGGCTGCGCCCTTTCAGAGCGGCATCCTTGCTGATGATGAACACATCAATACCCCAACCATCGACCCATACCGCAGGAGGCGATTCCACGGGTAAAGCAGACCAGCTTGAATCTTCCGTGTAATTAAGAGGTTCCAGTTCCAAATAAGGCGGGGGAGAGATAATACTAGTCCAAGCCCAATATCCACCGGCAATAGCCAATAGCGCCACAACAATGATGGGTAACATCAAGCGTTTCATAGCTCTTCCTGAATTTCTGGCCTGCCGGGCCGTTTAGCTCGTTTTCAGCCCGGAATAACCAGGCTGGTCGACAGACAACTGTGCAATTGTGGTCGTTTTGAGGTGGCTTAACAGGCCCGGTCTCGTGAGCGACATTTCACCACTGCGGATTTGCTCGCACAGTAGTTTGTTCAGGGCGACAGCTGACTGGCCTGGTTCTGTACCGAGCAGCTCAGTCAGTCTCTGAACCTCTTCTGATTCCGCCTCGGGGCGGATGTCCATCTCCCGCAATACGGTCGCAAGGACATTTGAGGCAACGCGGGCGTGGAATGCAGCATGGCCTTTTAGGGAGGGCATGGCTGTATTGTCGATAAAAGCTTTCACCGCCTGGATCATCTCTTTCTGGGAGGGAGCATCATGCATGGGATCAGGCCTTTCCTTCCAGCAAGTTCAAAAGGTCAATCTCTGTTTCCGAGACGCGACGGCCTATGGCGGCCCGCTCCACGCTAGGGTCGGCGCCAGAACGATAGGCCTCATACATAATCATGCACATGATGCCCCATTTGAGGCTGCCCAATATTTCCCACCAGTCGATATCTTCAGGTGAGAAACTCTGTCCTCCTGCATCCGCATAGGCCGATAGCAGGTCTTCTAGCTGGCCGAAGCCGCCGACACGGTTTTCAGTATGGCCAAAGCGCCATGAATTGACGCACAACCAGGCAATATCTTCGCGGGGATCTCCCAAATGCGCGAGTTCCCAGTCCAGCACCGCGGCCAGGCCGCTTTCGTCGACAATTAAATTTCCAAGACGGAAATCCCCATGCACCAGAACTGCGGGAGAAGGGGGAGGCGGATTCTGTCTCAACCAACTGATGGCGAGTTCGAAGATTGGGCGGGGCATGTCAAAGCCGCGATAAATATCTTCGTACTTGTCGAGTTGCGCGAGGCCTGGAGTTTCCGGCAGGTCGGGAAGTTCGGACACCGGGATCGCGTGGATACCTGCCAGCGCCTTACCGCACTGTACTGTCAATTTCTCCCGCGCAACGCTGTAGTCATCATCCCTAAGGATCTTGCGCGCGATGGTCTCGCCACTGATGCGGTTCATCAGGAAGGCTTCGCCCATATCGCTGTCTGGGGAAAAGACGCCCATGACTTTCGGGGCGGGTACTGTGCCTGAGGCACACTCCAGCAGACGCGCCTCAGTGGCTAGGCCAATTGCCTCGGAATTACGCGCGGACTGTTTGAAGCCACCCGGAACACGGCGGAGAATCAGCTCGTACTTTCCGCCGTCTGCGGCGATATCGACCGCCCAGGTTTCCTGGCTGGCACCCCCGGAAAGACGCGCTACATGCTCCAAAGAGCTTTCAGCGCCATAGAATTGCTCTGCCCATGCCGTTAAGGCCTTTTGAATCTGTTCTGCATTACCCATCTTCGCCACAATTACGCGGAACAACATCTGGGCCAAGGCATAACCCAGAGTAAGCTACGCAAATCTCGTTTGAGGAAAGTGTGACATGTCCAGACGCGACGATAAGGACGGCGGCCTTTTACAAGGGGAGCGACTCGGCAAGCCGAGCCTGTTTGCCTGGCTGCGGGGCCGCTTTTTTGCGGGCATGGTTATCGCGCTGCCAGTCGTGGTTACTTTTCTCATTCTTCAGTTTCTGATTGGCGAGATTGATCGGCGTGTCGTTCCGTTGCTTCCCGCTGCCCTGAAGCCCGAGACCTATCTCAACTATGCGGTTCCAGGGTTCGGTTTGATCGTCCTGGTGCTTTTCCTTACGATACTGGGAGCCATCGCGACCAACCTGATTGGCCGGTCTGTTATCAGTCTGGCTGACCGCATTCTTGGGCGGTTGCCGATCATCCGTTCTGTATATTCCGCTTTCAAACAGCTGGTCGAAGTCTTTGCCAACAGCAATACCGAACAATTCAGCGAGTGCGTGCTCATAGAGTTTCCCAAGCCTGGTACCTGGTGTCTCGGCTTTCTGTCCAGCCCGGCGCGTGGCGAGGTACGCTCTACGCTGGGGCCGGGATTTATTGGTGTTTTTGTGCCGACGACGCCCAACCCGACATCCGGTTTCCTCATGTATATTGAGGCCAGCGAAGTAGTGCGGCTCGACATGACAGTGGAGGAGGGCGCTAAGATGATCCTCTCCGCAGGGCTTGTCGTGCCAGAGCATCTGCCGAAAAAGAGCGGGCCTGCGGCTCAGGCTGAGGCGGTGCAGGGATCTGAAGTTCCGCCGCCTAAGTCGGCGCCTGAATCTTCGGAGTAAGCAGCTCTCTGACCAGCCTGAGAGACGTGCCACGATCACCACTCAACTCAGGGTCTTTGGACACAACAGATTCGGCATCCTTGAGGGCAATCTCCAGCAGGCCTGCATGCCTGGCGAGATCTATGATTCTATAATCCGTCGCGCCAGCCTGTTTCAGGCCCAGCATGTCGCCCGGACCTCTGAGGCGGAAATCGGCTTCCGCAATCTCGAAACCGTCTTCCGTCCGGCGAAGCGTATCCAATCTGTCGCGCGCTGTATCGCCTAGTGGAGGCCGGTATAGCAGTAGGCAGTATGAGGGACGGTCTCCACGCCCCACGCGCCCGCGCAACTGGTGCAGCTGTGCCAGTCCAAAGCCTTCGGCGCGCTCAATGACCATAATTGTGGCTTCAGGGACATCTACGCCCACCTCGATGACCGTTGTGGCGACAAGAATCTTTGTACGACCAGCTCGGAAGTCTTCGAGCGCTGTATCCTTTTCAGCGGGCTTCATCCTTCCATGGACGAGCCCTACAGGAACATGAAGCTGGTCACTCAATGCCGCATGTCGCCCGACAGCTGTGGAATCATCATCGTCCACATCGACTTTCGGGCAGACCCAGAAGGCGCGCTCGCCCCGGCGAAGGGCCCGTCCGACAGCTTGGACCACTTCCTCGATTCGGGTGTCCGGGACGGCGCGGGTTTCCACGGGGACACGTCCTGCCGGTTTTTCATCTAGGATGGAAACGTCGAGATCGCCATGAACCGCCTGCGCGAGTGTGCGGGGAATCGGCGTCGCACTCATGACCAGCATGTGCGGGCTGACAGCCTTACCGGCCAGTTTCATGCGGTCTGCCACACCGAACCTGTGCTGTTCATCCACTATAACCAGACCTAGATTTCGGAAGGTCACGGATTGCTGGAACAGGGCCTGCGTGCCCGCAATGATATCTATAGATCCGTCTGCAAGACCCATCAGGATACTTTCGCGTGCTGTCGACTTGTCCCGCCCGGTCAGGGCCGCCACGGTGAACCCTAAGGGCGACAATAGCTTGTCCATGGTCTCGTATTGCTGCCGCGCCAAAACTTCCGTAGGCGCCATGATGGCAGCCTGGAATCCCGTGCTAGCAGCCTGGACGGCAGCCATGGCGCTTACAAGTGTCTTGCCTGCCCCTACGTCACCCTGAAGCATCCGGCGCATTGGCGCTGTTTTGGACATGTCTGCGGAAATTTCTGCAAAAGCTCTCTGCTGGGCGCCCGTCGGTTTGTAGGGAAGCGTCCTGCATAGTTTCTGATGTGCGGCAGTATTGGCGGGAATGGCGGGCGAGGACCTGCGAGCGCGGCTGGCGCGGGCCAGGGCGAAAGCGGACTCGCGGGCCAGGGCCTCGTCATAGGCAAGACGCTCACGTGCCAGGGCAAACATGTCTTCATCATATTCATCAGGCGAATGCAGATCATAGAGGGCCTGACGAAACCCCGGCCAATGCCGGTTAGCAACCAATGTCGGGTCGGCCCATTCCGGCAGGTCTTCCGGAACTCTGGACAGGGATTGCACTGCCAGGGAATGAACGCGCTTGTTGGTCAGACCGGCAGTCAGGCCATAGATAGGTTCGACTTCAGGTGGCCGCTCTCCCTTGGCAGGGTCCATGATGTAATCGGGATGCGTCATCTGACGTTCGCCTTGATACTCCTCGATCATGCCGGAGACGATCCGCTCCTTGCCAATAGGGAACTGGCCCTGCAGCCAGCGCCCATCTGCCCGAAAGAAGGCAAGCGTCAGAAATCCAGTTCCGTCATAGAGGGTGATCTTGTGTGGGGATTTATCGGAATATGGGGCGTTATAAGCATGCACTTCGCCTTTCAGGGTGGTGACCTCTCCAATGACGGTGTCCTCGATCGTGTCCTTCACACGGCGGTCCACCCACCTTTCAGGCAGATGCAGCAACAGATCCCAGACAGTCTCCCCACCTGTCAGCCTTTCGAGCACAGGTCTCAGCTTCGGTCCAACGCCAGAAAGGCTGGTGAGCTCGGCAAAGAGTGGAAAGAGGCGTTCATCTCGCATGCGACGCAGACTATGCGCGCTGCACTGGGTGCACAATCGTCGCTTTTTATCTCTGACAGGAAGGCTATATGGTGAAGTCATGCAGGATACATCCATTGATACACGCCGCCGCAAGCTCAATTTCCGCGCCTGGCGCAGAGGCTTCCGTGAAATGGACCTACTGATGGGCTCATTCGCGGATGAGTATCTTGAAGCTTATCAGGCTGAAGAGCTTGATGAGTTCGAAGCGCTTCTCGGCGTTCCGGACTGGGAGGTGTATGCATGGTTGATTGGTCAGACGCCTGTGCCTGACAATCATCGCGGCCCGGTGCTGGACCAACTGATCGCATTCCGTTACGCCGCACAGGGCGGTTGATTGAGCCGCAAATTCCTATCTTTCTCCATAGGTTTCGGTTCAGATGACCCCTGTTGACCTCCTGCAATCCCTCAGCGGGCCCGCGGCGCTATCGGGGGCTCCATTTGGTGCTGACCTCATTACCTTCGCTAAGGCGCTGGTCCAGCGTGGCGGCGTTGGCGTCTATGTCGCACGTGACGACAAGACGGCGGCGACGGCGCG
The DNA here is from genome assembly GCF_000682675.1 of Hyphomonas pacifica. Lineage (GTDB taxonomy): Bacteria > Pseudomonadota > Alphaproteobacteria > Caulobacterales > Hyphomonadaceae > Hyphomonas > Hyphomonas pacifica. The sequence continues at coordinate 139,792 of NZ_AWFA01000023.1, forward strand.
CCGGATTGCCCAATTCGCTCAGCCCAAGCTGGATCAGGTTGATCTACCGAGTTGGGATACGTTGCCCTATGACCGCGTTAGCCCAACCGCTGGTGTGGCCGCGCGTCGGTGTGCAGCCTTGGCGCGGCTTTCCAGATACCAGCCGGAGCAGGGCGCTTTGCTGGTCGTCACGACGGCCTCGTCTCTGGTTCAAAGGGTTCCGCCGCTCAGCGTGCTCAAGCGCTCTTCCTTCGCTGTTGGCGTGGGGCAGTCTGTCAACCAGAAGGATCTGACAGAGTATCTGGCGGTAAACGGATACCTCCGCGCCAGTACTGTACGCGAGCAGGGGGAGTTTGCCATTCGCGGGGGGATTATCGACATCTTCCCGCCAACTGCGCCTGAACCTTACCGGCTTGATTTCTTTGGTGATGCGCTGGAGACCCTCCGTACATTTGATACCGAAACGCAGCGCTCCACAGGCGATGCAAAGAGCGTCGCATTTGCTCCTGTCAGCGAAATTCTATTCGACGATGATGTGCTGGCCCGTTTCCGCGAGAAGTATCTCGCCGTCTTTGGCCCTCCATCTGGTGATCCGGCCTATGAAGCGGCCCGGGCATCCATTCGCCGGCAAGGCGTAGAGGCGTGGTTGCCGCTATTCCATGATCATATGGAAACCCTGTTCGATTATCTGGGCCAGGCGCCTCTGATAGGAATGGGTCATCTGGCCGGTGAAGCAGCGTCTGAGCGACTGGCGCAGGCTGAGGACTATCATGCCGCACGTCTGGAAGCAGGCGGGGGGGATGTCCGCCATGCGAAAGTGCTTCCGCCGGAGGAGCTTTACCTCACTCCCAAGGAGTTGGAACAGCGCCTTGCTGCGAGCGCGACGGCGCGTTTCTATCCCGCAGAGCCGGGCGCAAATGCGTTCGACCTGCAAGGCCGTCCGGGACGGGATTTCGCTCCGGAAAGACTACACACGGACAGCAATATTTTCGAAGCTGCCATAGCGCATGCAAAAGCTCTGAACAGCTCGGGTCGCCCGGTTGCCTTTGCCGCGTGGTCTGCTGGATCCGCGGACCGTTTGATCAATGTCATGGCAGATCATGGCCTAACCGATCTGGCGCTTGTGCATAGCCTGGAAGCGACTAGCAAGACAGATTTCACGGTTGTCGAAATTCCAATCGAGGCCGGGTTCGAAACGCCGGATTTTGCCCTCATCTCTGAAGCCGACATTCTCGGAGACAGGCTTGCTGCTCCGCGCCGTAAGCGGAAGTCAGCCAATTTTATCTCCGATGCGGCGACGCTGAATACTGGCGATCTCGTGGTCCACATCGATCACGGGGTCGGGCGCTATATAGGCCTTAAGACGCTGGAAGTGACCGGCGCACCGCATGATTGTTTGCAAATTGAGTATTCCGGTGGCGATACCATCTTCCTGCCGGTCGAGAATATCGACTTGGTGAGCCGTTATGGCTCGGAAGATGATGAAAGCCAACTGGACAAACTGGGCGGGGCAGGCTGGCAGACGCGCAAGGCCAAGGCCAAGAAGCGCATCCTGGAGATGGCGGCGGAGCTGATGCACATCGCCGCCGCGCGGGAGCTTAAGCGTGCTGAAGCCGTCAATGCGGGGCAGGGGCTCTATGAAGAGTTTGCTGCGCGGTTCCCCTATGAAGAGACAGATGATCAGCTAAACGCCATTGAGGATGTCCTCAGCGATCTTGGCTCAGGTCGGCCCATGGACCGCCTCGTTTGCGGCGATGTTGGCTTCGGCAAAACCGAAGTTGCCCTGCGCGCGGCGTTCGTCGCGGCGATGAGCGGCAAGCAGGTTGCCGTCATTGCACCAACGACTCTGCTGGCGCGTCAACACTACAAGACATTTGTCGAAAGATTTGCCGGGTGGCCACTCAATGTGCGCCCTCTGTCGCGTCTGGTCGGTCAACGCGAAGCAGCAGAGACACGGGACGGGCTAGCAAGCGGCAGTGTTGATGTTGTCGTTGGCACGCATGCCCTCCTTACCAAGACGATTGAATTCAAGCGCCTTGGCCTTCTGATCGTCGATGAAGAGCAGCGTTTTGGCGTCAAGCACAAGGAACGTTTGAAGGAACTGAAGTCAGACGTTCACGTACTGACCCTGTCTGCGACGCCTATCCCGAGAACGCTTCAGATGGCGCTTACAGGAATTCGCGATCTGTCGATCATTGCGACGCCGCCAGTCGACCGACTTTCGGTCAGAACCTACATTACAGAAGAAGATACCGTAACGATACGGGAAGCCCTGCTGCGCGAGAAGTATCGCGGCGGGCAGGCCTTCTTCGTGGCACCCCGCATTCAGGATCTGGACAAGCTGGAACGCTTCCTGTCCGACAATGTGCCTGAAGTTTCCTTTATCGTGGCGCATGGCCAGATGGCCTCTGGAGAGCTCGAAGACATCATGACTGCCTTCTATGAAGGCAAGTATGATGTTCTGCTGTCGACGACTATTGTGGAAAGCGGTCTGGATATCCCGCGAGCCAATACGCTGATCATTCATCGGGCCGATATGTTTGGCCTCGCGCAGCTTTATCAGCTGCGCGGACGTGTGGGACGCTCCAAGCTTCGCGCCTATGCGTATTTCACAACACCGAAAGATAAGGTCATCACTGATTCAGCCGACCGTAGACTGAAGATCCTGCAGTCCCTCGATTCGCTCGGGGCCGGTTTCCAGTTGGCGAGTCACGACCTGGATATGCGTGGTTCCGGCAACCTGCTCGGCGATCAACAGTCCGGTCACGTCAAGGAAGTTGGTGTGGAGCTTTACCAATCCATGCTGGAGGACGCTGTGAACGCCCTGAAGGCGGGGGCAAATGAGGACGAGGACTTTGCAGACGAGTGGTCCCCGCAGATCAATATCGGCGCGGCAGTTCTGATTCCGGAGACCTATGTTGAAGATCTCAATATCAGATTGTCGCTCTATCGCCGCCTGTCAGAAATCTCCACCGCGCAGGAGCGTGAAGCCTTTGCCGCAGAACTGATTGACCGTTTTGGTCCGCTGCCTGAAGAGACCAAGCAATTGCTGGAAGTCACCGCTATCAAGGTGCAGTGCAAGGCCTTGGGCATCAGCAAGCTGGATGCGGGCGAGAAGGGAGCGGTCTTCGCATTCCGGGAGGACACCGTGCTTGATCCAGGCCAACTGCTGGAAGTCGTTCGCAGCCGTCCGTCAGCTTTGCGTATTCGTCCGGATTCAAAGCTCGTGCATTCCGGTCTTGGCGGAACACCAGAGCAGAGACTGACACGCATACGGAGCTTTCTGAAAGAGCTGGAGGCTGCAGCGGGCCTCGTGCCTGTCTAGGCCACACGAAGACGCTGGAATATGCCGGCGGCTGTATTGGCCACCAATGTTCGGGCCGTATGGTAGGTGCGCTTTTCCATGATGCGCCAGCCAATCTGTGTAGCCAGATGCGGGTCGTGTTCTTCAACCGATCGCAGGAATCGCTCGCATAGAGTCACTGCGCCCCGATAGGGTGTCGCTGGCATACTGATGACAAACGAGTCTATTCCCAGAACGGCTGGCATGTCTGTATCGCGCAAACTGTTCGTCAGGATCTCGGCCAAGCGCTGGCGTTGTCCGAGATCGAACCAGCCACTATCTGAGTGTTTTACGATCAGTAATGACAGAGGCTCTCCCCGCTGTATGGATACTTCAATCTGCTTTTCCAGATGAGCCTCGAAATATGGTCTGGCGTGGAGACGTGTGTCAGCATCAATAACGTCAGCGGAATAGTCTAGGGATGTGTCAAACAAGTCCTCATGAAGATATTTTCGGCTGATCATGTCGATATGCTCAGCCAGTCGCTTGGCAGCAACGCCATGCTCCAGCACCTCTGATGTCGACGCAAGTATGTTGCGCTCTGATTCCTCAAAACCATGAAGGGAATCGACCAATGCAAACAGTGGCACGTTTGAGAAAGCCGCTTCGCCAGAGGAAATCCATTGTTCGAGACTGGCGCGTCCCTTCGAGGCGGGCCTGACATCGAACAGGACAGCCGAAAAGCGTCGATGCCTCATATAGTCTGTGGCCGTATGAACGCTAAGCGCCGCGGTGACAGATACACCGCGCTCATTCAATGCCGCCTGAAGCGCAAGAAAACGTGTGGAGCCATCTCCTAGATAGAGCAGTTCCGGAACGACTTCTGACGGGCTGGACGGGAATTCCACGCCAAACTCACGTGCTGTCTCACGTCGCAATTTCAGCTCCGTTGCCCGCGCTTTACGGCGTGATAGAGCTGCCAGTCGCCCCCTCAATAGAGGGATATCCTTATCGCGATCGATGATGAGTGCATCAAAGAGCGTACGACCTTCTGAATCTTCCCCAAGAATAACCACCGGGCGCGTGAAAATCGAGCTGGCTAGCGCCCGAAGAATTTCCGGGTCGGCGCTTGCCAGATCTACCAAGAGCGGCTCAGAGCAGTTTCGCGAGACGGACTTGCTTGCCCTGTAAGGACGCAGGCGACCTGACCGCAGCCGTGACTGGATCATTTCCAGTCTTGGGCTTTCCGCTGCCACTTCGATAGGAGGGTCCAGATAAGACAGGTCAGGCATAAAAAGGGATACTCTCGTGGGGAGAAGGCGACGTTACGATACCCCTTCCTTTTGTGGGTGCGCCGCTTAATGATCTGCTAATCTCAAGATCAACAATGAGTAAGGGTAGGAAATATTATGGGCCAAGGACCACTTAATGGCGTTCGCATTGTGGAATTTGCCGGAATCGGGCCGGGGCCTTTTTGCGGCATGTTGTTGTCAGACCTCGGCGCAGATGTGATTCGCATTGATCGTCCGGGTGATGGCCGACCGGGTAGGGCCGCTGACGTAATGGGTCGAGGACGCCGCTCTATTGGGCTGAATCTTAAGGACCCAGCCGATGTGGAAGTTGCATTGAAATTGCTGGAGAAGGCTGATGGTCTGATAGAAGGATACCGGCCTGGCGTTATGGAGCGCAATGGCCTAGGGCCGGAAGACGTGCTCAAGCGCAGTCCAAACCTCGTTTATGGTCGCATGACAGGCTGGGGCCAGCATGGCGCACTTTCACACTCCGCAGGCCATGATCTGAACTATATTGCCATCACGGGGGCCCTGCATGCGATGGGCGACGGAAATAGTCGGCCGCGGCCACCACTTAACCTTGTAGGCGATTATGGCGGGGGTGCGCTTTATCTCGCCATGGGCATGCTGGCGGGTATTCTGAACGTCAAGAATGGCGGTGAAGGTCAGGTGATTGACGTGGCCATGTCCGATGGCGCTGCCTCATTGGCCGCGATGTTTTATGGAATGAAAGCCGCTGGCATATGGACAGATGATCGTGAGTCGAATCTTCTCGATGGCGGCGCACATTTCTACGACACGTATGAGTGTGCGGATGGAAAATGGATCTCCATCGGGTCTATCGAGCCGCAATTCTACGCCATACTGCGTGAGAAGGCTGGCCTGACTGATACGTCATTCGACGCTCAGATGGACAAATCCAAATGGCCTGAGCTGAAGCAAAAGGTCATGGATGTCATCAAGACCAAGACGCGGGATGAGTGGTGCGAGATCATGGAAGGCACAGACATTTGTTTTGCGCCAGTTCTCTCCATGACCGAAGCACCGGCTTACAAGCACAATGCAGACCGGCAGACCTTTGTTGAAATCGAAGGGGTAATGCAGCCTGCGCCAGCGCCGAGATTCTCTGTGACACCGGGCGCCATTCAGGGCCGGCCGGCAGGGCTTGGCGAGCATACAGACGAGATTCTCAAGGATTGGGATGTGAGCCGCTAATGAGTGCTTTGCCGGGAACTACCGGTAGGCGTCGTATATATCTGATGCGCCATGGGTTTGTGGATTACACCTCTAAAGAGGTGCGCGACACGCGCGATCCATCCGTGGCGCATCTGACAGAGCAGGGTGAGGCAGAAGCCCGTTCTGCAGGTGTTGCCCTGTCGGAAGTAGAGTTTGACCTTGCGATCTGCTCAGGTCTTCGCCGGACGCGCCAAACTGCAGAGATTGTGCTGGCGGAGCATCCAAATGCTCCACCGCTCGAAGAGGATGCGCGATTCGGAGAGCTTCGCTCTGGCCAATACATTGACTTCAAATCTCCAGAGCATCTGGCCGCGACGATGACTTTCACTTTTGAAAACGCAGGAAAGCCTGATGCGACCTTCCTGCCTGGGGGTGAGAAATTCGCCGATGCCATGGTGCGCATCGAAAAAGGTTTGCGCGCCTTGTTGTACCGACCAAGCTGGGCCTGCGCGCTGATCGTGGCGCATGAGGTGGTTAATCGCATGGTGCTGGCTTCTGTGATCGGAGCTCCGCTCGGGGCTTGTTCTGGCTTTGAGCAGGATACGGGATGCATCAACATTATCGATTTCGATCTGGTGCCAGACGACGATAATGCAGGCACGCGGATAGAACGCGGTATGATCAAGGCCGTGAACCTTACACCGGCGAACTATCTCAAGAATGGCATGAATCTGCGTAGCCTGGAGGCCATCTTCACGCGTGCAGAGGACTGAGCCCTGCGTGAACATGAATGAAACACAACGCGTCTGCGCGTAGCTGTTCAGATTGATCTGCTATTAATCCTAATTGTTAGGCCTGAGCTTTAGGCAACCGCTTCGGGTTTTGGTCTAACGTCCTTCTTGCTGAACTTGGCCGCCCAATGGGCGGCCATTTTTCTTGCATCGGCGCAAACAGGGCTTAGGCTCCAGTCTGAAAACTGGAGAATATATTACAGATGATTAGACATCTCGCCTTGGGTGTGTCCGTTCTGGCTTTGGTTGCTTGCAGCCCGTCAGCCCCGAAATCCGAACCCGTTCCAGAGACTGAACAGGAGGCGGTGGCCACGCCTGCGGAGATTCATGAACGCCTGATGGTGCTTGATTCGCACTTGGACACTCCGGCCAATTTCTCAAAACCTGATTTTGACATCATGGCTGACAATCCCTCTAAGTTGGGGCAGGTGCAGGTAGACCTGCCAAAAATGAAACGGGGCGGTCTGGATGGTGGTTTCTGGGTCATCTTTACACCTCAAGGCCCGCTTGATGACGCCTCTTATGAATCTGCCAAGAATGCAGCCCTGCATCGGTCTGACGAGATCATTCAGATGGTCGAAGCCCATCCGGATAATTTTGAGCTGGCTTACACGGCTGACGACGCCGCACGTATCGTCGGAGAGGGCAAGCGCGTCGTTTATCAGTCCATCGAGAACAGCTACCCACTCGGAACCGATATTTCGTTACTGCAGACGTTTTACGACAAGGGCGTACGTCTCATCGGGCCTGTCCATTTCCGTGACAACCAGTTTGCCGATAGTGCAACTGATCTTGAGGCCAATGATTATGGCGGTCTCACCCCGCTGGGGGAGGAGCTGATTCGGGAAGCTAATCGGCTCGGCATGATGATTGATGGTTCACACGCATCTGATTCGACCGTGGAAGACATCATGGCCATATCGACTACGCCAATCTTCCTGTCACATACGGGCGTGCGCACGCTCTTTGATCATCCTCGCAACGTAACGGACGAACTGCTGAAGAAGGTCGCGGATGATGGCGGCGTGATTCATATCAATGCCTATGGCAGCTATATCGAGAATTTGGAGCCGAGCCCGGAGCGCAAGGCTGCTATCGAAGCCGTTCAGAAAGAATATAATGCGGCCTCAGAGGCTGGCCTGACGGATGAGCAAATGGCCGATTTCCGTAAGCGCTATGAGGCAATTGATGCCGAATTTCCGGCACCCCTGTCCTCATTCGACGTGTTTATGGACCAGATGCTCTATGCCCTTAAACTGGTTGGACCAGACCATGTTGGCATGGGCGCCGATTGGGATGGTGGTGGCGGTGTTGAAGGCATGGAAGATGTTTCCTTTCTGCCGAAAGTGACCGCGCGTCTTCTGGAAGAGGGTTATACCGAAGAAGATCTGGAGAAAATCTGGGGCGGTAACATGCTGCGGGTTCTGCGCGAGGTTGAAGCTGCCAAGAAGAAGTGATCACAACAGGGCGCTGAAGAAATTCGGCGCCCAATGAGGTTGATGCCTTGCAAACACCTTTCGGCCTATGTATGAGGCCCCTTTCCAATTCACGCGCATTTTCGCGCCAAACCACCGGATACCTGTCATGGCAGTCCCCAAGAGTAAAAAGTCGAAGTCCCGCCGTGGCATGCGCCGCGCCCACGACCGTCTCGACATGAACACATACATTGAAGACGCAGACTCCGGTGAGCTGCGTCGTCCGCACCACGTCGATCTGAAGACCGGCATGTATCGCGGCCGTCAGGTTCTTGAGCCGCGCGACGATATCTAAATTGCCCGCTGTTGCGCTTTTGTGCTGACAGCCTTAAGGGTTCGAGCGCCTCCTGCCACGCAGGGGGCGCTTTTTCATATGCACTTACAAAGGGAATAGTCACCCATGAGCGAGATCATCGACATTCATGCCCGGGAAATACTCGATAGCCGGGGTAATCCGACTGTGGAAGTGGATGTGACGCTGGAAGACGGTTCTGTAGGCCGCGCAGCTGTGCCATCCGGCGCGTCTACAGGCGCCTATGAGGCTCATGAGCAGCGCGACGGTGACAAGTCCCGCTATCTGGGCAAAGGCGTCCTCAAAGCGGTTGATGCTGTTAATGGCGAGATCTTTAACGAGCTTGCCGGCCTGGATGCCACCGAGCAACGCATGATCGACATGCTCATGATCGACCTGGATGGCACAGAGAACAAGTCTCGTCTGGGCGCAAACGCTATTCTAGGCGTGTCCATGGCGATGGCCAAGGCGGCAGCAGAGAGCTCTGCCATGCCGCTCTACCGGTATATTGGTGGACCCAATGCACGCGTTCTGCCGACGCCCATGATGAACATCATCAATGGTGGCGCACATGCGGATAACCCGATCGATATTCAGGAATTCATGGTCATGCCGGTAAGTGCGGAGAGCATGGCCGATGCGATTCGCATGGGCGCTGAAGTCTTCCACGCCCTGAAGAAGACGCTGCATGATGCAGGTCACAACACCAATGTGGGGGACGAAGGCGGGTTCGCGCCGAATCTGGCCTCAACAGATGAGGCTATTGGTTTCATCATGAAGTCCATTGAGAAAGCTGGCTACAAACCTGGCGAAGACATCGCCCTGGCTCTGGATGCTGCTTCCACCGAGTTCTACAAGAACGGTAAGTATGAGCTGGCTGGTGAAGGTAAATCGCTCAACTCCGATGAATTCGCCGCCTATCTGGCAGACCTCTGCAGCCGTTATCCGATTATGTCTGTCGAAGACGGCATGGCTGAAGATGATTGGGATGGCTGGGTTGCGTTGACGGAAGCCATTGGTGATCGCGTTCAATTGGTTGGCGACGATTTATTCGTGACCAATCCGGACCGGCTGTCCATCGGCCTTCAGAAGGGCGCAGCAAACTCAATCCTTGTGAAAGTGAACCAGATTGGCACGCTTTCTGAAACGCTGGATGCTGTCGAGCTTGCGCACCTGCATGGCTATACAGCCGTAATGTCTCACCGATCTGGTGAAACAGAGGATTCGACGATCGCGGATCTCGCAGTGGCCACGAATTGTGGTCAGATCAAAACAGGCTCTCTTTCGCGTTCGGATCGGATAGCAAAATACAACCAACTGATTCGGATTGAAGAAGAGCTAGGCCCAATTGGTATCTATGCGGGCCGTTCTCGCATCAACGCTGAATAAAAATACTAGACCGTGACGGCCAATCTGCGCTGTCACGGTCTCTTAACCATAACTGTATTAGCTAATAGGTATGAAATCCCGATTCGGGGCCGCTGGCCTTTGTCTTCTTGTGCTCTATTTTGCTTACCACGCCTTTGCGGGGGAGAAGGGGCTTGGTCGGTGGTCAGATGCTCAGATAGAGCTGGAAGACCGCAAGACGGAACTGGCCCGGATCGAGACGGAAATCACACGTCTTCAGACGGATATTCGTCGTCTTACGCCAGGTTCTGTCGATCCGGACTTTGTGGAGGCAATGGCTCGCGAGAAGCTGGCTTTTGTCTACCCAAACGAGGTCGTTTTGCTTGTGTCTGAACGGACCCCTGCAAATTGACATAGTTGATCTGACTTGTCGTTGCGTATCTGCGCCTACATAAGTCGGTAAAGGGATGGAGCGATTTATGGCGACAAAATCTAAGAGTACCAAAAAAGCACCCTCTAAGGCCAGCAAGGCCGAGATGCTGAAATACTACCGCGACATGCTGCTGATCCGGCGATTCGAAGAGAAGGCCGGACAACTTTACGGCATGGGAAAGATTGCAGGCTTCTGCCACCTCTATATCGGCCAAGAGGCGGTCGTGACAGGTATGCAGTCTTGCCTGAAAGAGGGTGACCAGATCATCACCGGCTATCGCGATCACGGCCACATGCTGGCTTGTGACATGGACCCGAAAGGCGTTATGGCGGAGCTCACCGGGCGAACTGGTGGCTATTCCAAGGGGAAGGGCGGCTCAATGCACATGTTCTCCAAGGAAAAGAATTTCTATGGCGGTCATGGTATTGTGGGCGCCCAGGTTCCCATTGGTACGGGCCTCGGTTTCGCGAACAAATATCGCGGCACAGACAACGTTGCCGTGGCTTATTTCGGGGATGGCGCCGCAAACCAGGGCCAGGTTTACGAAGCCTTCAATATGGCCTCGCTCTGGGATCTGCCTGTAGTCTACGTGATCGAAAACAATATGTACGCCATGGGTACAAGTGTTGCCCGGCACGCTTCCGAGACTGAGCTTTTCAAGCGCGGCATATCCTTTGAAATAGAAGGTGAGGAAGTCGACGGCATGGATGTGCTGGCTGTCCGCGAGGCTGGCGAGAAAGCCGTGAAATATGCGCGCTCCGGCAAGGGGCCTTATATTCTGGAAATGAAGACCTATCGCTATCGCGGTCACTCCATGTCTGATCCGGCCAAATATCGCAAACGCGAGGAAGTAGATGACATCCGCTCGCATCACGACCCGATCGAAGGCCTGAAAGGCCAGATTCTTGAGCATGGTCATGCCACAGAGGACGAACTCAAGGACATCGACAAAGAAATCAAAGCTATCGTGAAGGAAGCTGCGGACTTTTCACTGGAGAGCCCGGAGCCTGATCCTTCCGAACTCTGGACGGATGTCCTCAAAGACGTAGAGGTCGCCTGATGCCTCTGGAACAAACGTCGCGTCTGATAGTCATTCTGTTTTCCGGAGCCAATTAATGTCCGTCGATATTCTTATGCCCGCCCTGTCTCCGACCATGGAAGAGGGCACTCTATCCAAATGGCTCAAGAAGGAAGGGGATACGATCTCTTCCGGTGATGTCATTGCCGAAATTGAAACCGATAAAGCCACGATGGAAGTCGAGGCGGTTGATGAAGGGACACTCGCCAAGATACTCGTTCCGGAAGGAACCGAAGGCGTGAAGGTCAATGCCGTCATCGCCGTGCTGGCTGAAGAGGGCGAAGACGCTCATTCTGTCGAAGCAAAAGGGGATGCGGCGAGCGCTGACGCGAAAGAAAATACGGCCTCTTCCGACAAGGAAGAGTCCTCTGATGACTCAGAGAGTAAGACCGAGCAAGCCGAAGCGCCCAAGGCAAAACGGCTGAACGATCCCAGTATTCCGGAGGGAACATCTTTCACGGATACGACCGTTCGCGATGCCCTGCGTGATGCCATGGCCGAAGAGATGCGACGTGACGAAGCCGTATTCGTCATGGGCGAAGAAGTAGCCGAATACCAAGGGGCCTATAAGGTTACGCGTGAGCTGCTTCAGGAGTTTGGCTCCAAGCGCGTCGTCGATACGCCGATCACGGAGCATGGCTTTGCGGGTCTTGGTGTTGGCGCTGCATTTGCCGGCCTCAAGCCAATCGTGGAGTTCATGACCTTCAACTTCGCCATGCAGGCGATTGACCAGATCATCAACTCTGCCGGCAAGACACTCTATATGTCTGGTGGCCAGATGGGGTGTCCGATCGTGTTCCGCGGCCCCAATGGGGCAGCCTCCCGCGTCGGTGCTCAGCACAGCCAGGATTATTCGGCATGGTATGGTCATGTTCCCGGCCTGAAAGTCGTTGCCCCTTATGATGCGGCCGATGCCAAAGGCCTTCTGAAAGCGGCTATTCGCGATCCGAACCCGGTTGTGTTTCTTGAGCATGAGCTGCTCTACGGGAACAGCTTTCCTGTGCCTGACCTTGACGACCATGTGTTGCCTATCGGCAAGGCAGCCATCAAGCGTGAGGGCACAGATGTGACTCTGGTCGCGCATTCGCGTATGGTTGGCTTTGCCCTTGAAGCCGCCAATATTCTGGCAGAGCAGGGGATCGATGCTGAAGTTATCGACCTGCGGACCATTCGTCCGCTGGATACCGACACAGTGGTCGAAAGCGTGAAGAAAACGAACCGCATCGTTTGCTGCGAAGAAGGCTGGCGCTTCTTTGGTGTTGGCGCGGAAATCGCTGCGACCGTCACGGCAGAAGCCTTCGACTATCTCGATGCCCCGCCGGCCCGCGTGCACCAGAAAGACGTGCCGCTGCCTTATGCTGCCAACCTCGAAGCCATAAGCCTTCCGGATGCTGACGACATTGTCGCCGCCGCCCGCAAGGTTTGCTACGTGGACTAGGAGACAGACATGCCGATCAATATCACCATGCCCGCTCTATCTCCCACGATGGAAGAGGGCACTTTGTCTAAATGGCTCGTCAAGGAAGGTGACACAATCTCCTCCGGCGACGTCATTGCCGAGATCGAAACCGACAAAGCGACGATGGAAGTCGAAGCTGTCGATGAAGGTACCATGGCGAAGATCCTGGTTGAGGCTGGAACCGAAGGCGTCAAGGTCAATGAAGTGATTGCGGTGCTTGCGGAAGAGGGAGAAGACGCCTCTTCGATTGATGCGCCCGTAAAATCGGATTCGCCCAAGAAAGAAGAGCCCAAAAAGGAAGACGCTAAGGCAAAGAAACCTGCTGAGGAGTCGAAACCCAAAGAGAAAAAGCAGGAACCGTCAAAGTCTGATACCCCTTCCGGCACGAAGCAAATTGCTTCCACTCCGCTGCCGTCAGCAAACACGGATAACGGCCGCATCAAGGCTAGCCCGCTGGCACGCCGCATTGCCGACATGAAGGGCATTGATCTCAAGACCCTTGAAGGGACCGGTCCGCGCGGCCGTATCATCAAGCGTGATGTCGAGAGCGCCAAGCCTGCCGCATCCAAATCCTCCGGCACGCCGACTCAGCCAGACAGCCTGATCCTGCCGCAAGTGCTTGACGACCGCATATACGCTCCGGACACATATGAGCTTGTGCCGTTGGATGGCATGCGCAAGACCGTTGCCAAGCGGCTGACAACCAGCTTCATGCAGGTGCCTCACTTCCCGCTGAATGTGGATGTTGAGCTCGATAAACTGCTCAGCAGCCGGGCGGCAATCAATGCGGCCGCCAAAGATGGTGTGAAGATATCTGTCAATGATATGCTGATCAAGGCGGCTGCGCTGGCCCTGAAAGACGAGCCGGATTGCAATGCGTCCTATACGGACAATGGTATTGCCTATCACAAGCATGCAAATATTTCGGTCGCAGTTGCTATTGATGGCGGCCTGATCACGCCTGTTGTCTTTAAGGCGGAAACCAAAGGCCTTGCCGAGATTTCTGAAGAGATTAAGGATCTTGCCAGCCGCGCCCGCGAACGGAAGCTGAAGCCGCAGGAATATACCGGCGGTACATTCAGCATTTCCAATCTCGGCATGTTCGGCATCAAGAGCTTTGCCTCCATCATCAATCCGCCTGAAGGCATGATCATGTCCGTTGGGGCAGGGCAGAAGCGCGCCGTGGTCGATGACAAGGGCGGTATCGTTGCCCGCACGATCATGACCGTTACCCTTACCTGTGACCACCGCGTCATTGGCGGGGCGGAAGGCGCTAAATGGCTCCAGGCCTTCAAGCGCTACGTTGAAACGCCGGAGGCGATGCTGCTTTGATCCGGAACGCGGCCGCTACACTGATGTGCCTTCTGGCAGTTGCAAGCTGCGAGCAAGAGACATCAGAGAGACACTCCTCCGCAGGGATCAACGAAACGCAAATTCGTCTCATCGCAAATGATCTTGCCGTTGAAAAAGGCATGAATCTGCTTTGCGAGGCGAACGGTGAAGACAATCTCAGCACCTTCATGGAAGAGCTGCGCCATAGTGGCATTTCCAAAGAGGTCAGGGAGAGCATCGCGGCAGACAGCGTCGTGATGATGAACAAGATCAGTACTGAAGAACCGGAATATATCTGCACGCCGGAAATGTTCGAAAGTTCAGCCATACGGGTCGCCGAGGCCCGGAAGAAATGGGACGAGATGAGAGGAATTACTCAATGAGCACCCAATACGACCTCATCGTGATCGGCTCCGGTCCAGGTGGCTATGTTGCGGCCATCCGCGCAACCCAACTGGGCATGAAGACTGCTATAGTCGAGCGGGAAAGCCTTGGAGGCATTTGTCTGAACTGGGGGTGTATCCCGACAAAGGCGCTGTTGCGCTCTGCCGAAGTTATGCATCTTGCCAAACATGCCAAGGATTTTGGCCTGAAGATCGACAAAGCAGATTTTGATCTGGAGGCTGTGGTCAAACGCTCCCGCGGTGTAGCCAACCAGTTGTCCACTGGCGTGAAGTTCCTGATGAAGAAGAACAAGATCGATGTCATCGAGGGCACCGCGCGCTTGGAAAAAGGCACGCCTGCGCCGAAGGTTATCGTCAAGGGCAAAGACGACAAGGAAACGAGCTATCAGGCCAAGCATGTCATGCTGGCAACAGGCGCTCGTGCGCGAGACATTCCTCAGGCTGGCCTCGTTGCCGACAAGAAGCTGATCTGGACATACCGCGAAGCAATGACACCGGACGTGATGCCCAAGCGCCTGCTCGTCATCGGCTCTGGTGCTATCGGCATCGAATTCGCCAGCTTCTATCATGAACTTGGTGCAGAGGTAACAGTGGCCGAAGTTATGGACCGTATCCTGCCGGTTGAGGACGAAGAGATTTCAAAACTCGCCGAGAAGGATTTCAAGAAGCAGGGCCTGAATATTGTTACGGGCGCAAAGGTCGAAAACCTGAAAGCCGGAAAAGATACGGTGACGGCGGAAATCACTGACAAGTCCGGCAAGAAGGAAAAGAAGGAATTCGACCGCGCTATCCTAGCCGTCGGGATTGTCGGCAATGTCGAAAATCTTGGACTGGAAGATCTGGGCGTCAAAGTCGAGAAGACCCATGTTGTCGTGGACAACTTTGGACGCACAGGTGTCAAAGGTCTTTACGCAATTGGCGACCTGACGGGGCCGCCATGGCTCGCGCACAAGGCGTCTCATGAGGGCGTTGTCTGCGTGGAAGGCATTGCGGGCGCGGAGCATGCCGAAGCGTTTGACCCCTGGAATGTTCCGGGTTGCACCTATTCCCATCCACAGGTCGCCAGCGTTGGTCTTACGGAAAAGGTTGCCAAGGAAAAAGGCTACGACATTAAAGTTGGGCGTTTTCCCTTTATCGGAAACGGCAAGGCCATCGCCCTGGGTGCCAGTGAAGGTCTCGTGAAAACCATCTTTGACAAGAAGACTGGCGAATTGCTTGGCGCGCACATGATCGGCGCTGAGGTGACAGAACTGATCCAAGGCTATGTCATAGCACGGCAGGGTGAACTTACGGAACGGGATCTCATCCACACGATCTTTCCGCACCCGACCATTTCCGAAACCATGCATGAATCCGTTCTGGATGCCGAAGGACGCGTCATACACGTCTGATCTCTATCTCGGACCATAGCCATAAGGGGAAACGGTGCGTCTGAAACTGCCAATCGGTCCGGGCGCGCTTGTGGCAGCGGCCTTTATTGGCCCTGGTACCGTGACAGCATGCACCGTGGCGGGTGCCAGCTTTGGCTATGCACTTGTCTGGACACTCGTTTTCGCAACGTTTGCCACCATCATTCTTCAGGAGATGTCGGCACGACTGGGCCTTGCGGCTGGCATGGGGCTCGGGGCTGCGCTCGTGCATCCATCGAACGGGATGGTCTTTCGCTGCATCGCCATTCTGTTAAGCGTGTCTGCGCTGGCTGTCGGCAATGCAGCCTATGAAGCGGGAAACCTTGCAGGTGGCGCGCTTGGTATTGAAGCCGTCACCGGCAGTTTTGAATCACCCAAAAACATCGTGGTTCTGGGCTTAAGCCTTCTGGCTGGCCTGTTCCTGTATTTCGGCAAATACAGCCATATTGAAAAGCTACTCATCGGCCTTGTCCTTTTGATGAGCCTTGCCTTCGCCGGTAGTGTCATCATCACGCGGCCGGACTTCGGGGCCTTTCTGGCTGGGCTTAAGCCTAGTATTCCGGACACAGGCTTATTCACGGCGGTTGCGCTGATTGGTACGACAATCGTGCCGTATAACCTTTTCCTGCACTCTTCTTCTGTGAGAGAGAAATGGCTTGGCGATACAGGGGCCGCTATCAAGGAAGCCCGGAGAGATACTGGATTATCCATTGGCCTGGGCGGCCTGATATCCATCCTTGCCCTGACCACTGCTGCGGCGAGTCTTTACGGTAGCGGTCTGACGATCAACTCGGCGCGCGATATGGCAATGGCCATAGAGCCCTCATATGGTCCGGTCGCGCGCTATATGGTGGGCGCAGGATTGTTTGCGGCAGGGCTGTCGTCTTCCATTACCGCACCCTTGGCCACCGCTTACGCCATGAGCGAAATCATGAAAGTGAAGCGCAATGGGGCGGGCTTTCGTCTCATTGCGCTGGCTGTCCTTCTTATCGGAACTCTTGTAGCGATATCTGGCGTGAGGCCCGTCAGCGTCATCATGTTTGCCCAGATCGCAAATGGCCTGCTCCTGCCTGTACTGGCGAGTTTTTTGCTAATCTTGATGAACCGGAAGGCTTTGCTGGGGGCACATGCCAATCGTCTGCCGGCTAATCTGATCGGCAGCTTCGTCGTGATAATATGTTTTGGCCTCGGCTTGAGACTGGTGCTGCGCGCCTTAAATATCTGGCCATGACCCGCACAATCTGCCTGAACGCTGATATCGGAGAATTGCCTGGACACAACGGCCGGGCGATGGACCGCGCCATTCTGGATGTCGTCAGTCGTTGCAACATTGCCTGTGGGGGCCACGCAGGTGACGAAACTAGCATGGGCCAGACCCTCAAGGCAGCCAAAGCACGTAATGTGATTGCCGGCGCACATCCATCTTATCCTGATAAGGAAAATTTCGGACGTCTCAGCATGGCCATGCCAGCCGAAGAGTTGAAGGACACTCTACGCCAGCAAGTGCGCACCTTTCTGCGTATTGCGCTAGATATCGGCGCGCCTGTTGAGCATCTCAAACCGCATGGCGCGCTTTATAATGATGCCGCACGTAATGCGGGCCTCGCGTCCATCATAGCAGCTGTTGCGCGTGAGGCCCGGCTGAATGTTTTAGTGGGGCCTCCGAATAGTGAGCTTTCCCGTGCCGCGGCAGAGTTTCATTTGAACTACCTTCCGGAAGGATTTGCGGATCGTCGATATCAGGCTGATGGAAGCCTCACTCCGCGGTCTGAACCAGGTGCCGTGCTGAAGGACATAAAAGACCAGATTGCGCAGGTTCTTGAATTCGTTGATCAGGGGTCTGTCAAAGTCGCAAGAGGCGAACGGATCCTGATGAAGGTTCGAACCATCTGCCTCCATGGTGATACTCCGGGGGCGATACAAAGTGCAATGGAGCTGCGCGCCGCATTGCATGCGCACGACATAGAGATTGAAACGCCGACCTTATGATCTTACAAAAAATCCTTGCCTGCGGCGATGATGCCTACAGGCTCATGCCATCAGATAATCATCAGCGCCACGCGATCGCAGAAGCGCTCCGCAGCAAGGGTGTTTGGAGCGAAGTTGTCGTCGGTCGTGAAAGCGTGACCGTTCAGTATGATCCCTGTGAAACCTCGCCAGAGGCTACCAGGAAGCTTATCCTCAGTGCTTTGGATCAGGTGAACCTGGTGACGCAAAAGAGTGCCAGCTCCGTTACTTTACGTATGCGGATTGATGAAAAGAGCGCGCCAGAGCTTGTAACTTGTGCAGAAGCCAATGGCCTGTCCGCAAATGAATTCCTTGATCGGATAACCGGTTCAGACCTGATGGTAGATATGCTGGGCTTTGCGCCGGGATTTGCATATGTCTCTGGCGTTGGTGATGCT
Organism: Hyphomonas pacifica; assembly: GCF_000682675.1. Lineage (GTDB taxonomy): Bacteria > Pseudomonadota > Alphaproteobacteria > Caulobacterales > Hyphomonadaceae > Hyphomonas > Hyphomonas pacifica. The sequence continues at coordinate 157,947 of NZ_AWFA01000023.1, forward strand.
CTGGTCGGGAAAAGGCTTGAGCATCCGCGCCAGCTAACGCACGCGGGATCAGTTGGATTCATTCAGGGATTCCTGGGGATCTACGCATTGGATGGTCCCGGTGGGTGGCCCATCATAGGGCAAGTTTCGGAGCGTCTTTTCGACAAGACGTCAGACAATCCGGTCCTTCTTGCGCCTGGTACGCGCATCAAACTGGAAGTGTCGCAATGAGTCTCGAAATTATTCAGGCTAGCCCGCAAAGTACGCTTCAGGCGACGCCGAGAACCGGTATGCGCCATGTCGGCATTCCTGCTTCCGGGGCAGCTGATCCCGTGTCTCACGCACTGGGCGCCAGACTGGTCGGGAATGATATCAGCTGCGCGTCAATTGAAATTACGTATGGGCCGTTTGAAGCCGTTTTTCATTGCAATGCGCACATCAGTCTGACAGGCGCCGTTTCAGAGGCCCATATTAATGACAAACCTGTCCCATTTCATGAGACACTTAAAGTCCGCAGCGGTGAGACCCTGAAACTTGGACATCCTACCGCCGGCTTGCGGACCTATGTGTCCGTGGGCGGAGGGCTCAAGGGAGAGGTGTTCGCATCCAGTCCTTCTACATATCTTCCGGCGCATCTCGGCGGGTTTGATGGCAGAGCTCTCATGTCGGGGGATGTACTGGCGATTGGTGAGGCGAGTTTTCATTTGCCAGACGAACCACTCAGAACGCCGTCTGAGTTGCAACTGCCGTTTACTAACGCATTTGCTCTGCGCGCGACATCTGGACCAGATTTTCCTGATCGTAAGACTGACTTCTGGTCACGGAGTTTTTCGGCCACTCGCCGAGCCAGTCGCATTGGAATCGAACTGGATGGCGATTTCCCTACGCTCGAGTTAAACCGCAACCTTCCGAGCGCCGGGATTTTCCCTGGCGCCTTGCAACTGCCTCCACAGGGAAGGGGGTTCCTGTTGCTTCCGGATTGCCAGACAACCGGAGGCTATCCGCACATCCTGCAGGTAAATCGATCAGATCGGCACCTGATGGGGCAGATCAGACCCGGCGACTCCGTCATGTTCCTGAAGCGAACACCCGATGAAGCGGCCGCTGACCTCAAACAGAAACAGGAATTGCTGTTGACCTGGATGCCGGATTTCCGACTGTAAACGCCGGAGCAGGGGTAAACGAAATCTTACTCCAGCGCATACAGCCGCCGAGGGCCTGATAATCAGACAGCATACTCATGCGCCGTAGGCCGAAGAAACAAGACAAAACGATGCGCGCTCAAAACCGCATACAGGGTCGGAAGTTTTGATATATAAGTCGCATAATCAACATTATGGGAAATGGCTCTTCAGGCTTATATAGTGAATTCAAGGCTTAAGCCATCAAATCCAGGAATAACGCCTTTGGGTAATTCCCGCTCCAGGGTCCTGTAATCCAAGTCTACGTGCATATTGGTCAGCACAGCCAGTCTTGGATTGATCTCGCGGATCCATTCCAGCGCCTGGTCCAGATTGGCGTGCGATGGATGCGCTGTGTAGCGTAGCGCATCGATGATGAACGTATCGACGCCCTTGAGGGCTTCCAGGCTTTCCTCAGGCAGGCCATTCACATCATTGCAATAGGCGAGATTGCCAATGCGAAACCCCATGCAGCGTATACGCCCATGCTCCATATCAATGGGCAAAATGTCGAAGCCGCTAACTTCAACAGATTTGAGCGGCTGCAAATCCTCCTGAAGGTCTAGAATGGCCGGATAGCCGCCCTTCCCCTCAAAGCAATACGCGAAACGTTTGGTCAGTGTGCTGCGGGCTTCCGCGCTCATATAGGTCGGAATGGGTTTCCGCATCTTAATAAATAGCGGCCGCACATCATCAATGCCGTGACTCTGGTCTGCGTGGTCATGTGTGTACACGATCGCGTCCAGATGTCCGATCTCAGCATCCAGAAGCTGCTGGCGCAGGTCCGGCGACGTGTCGATCAGCACATTCGTTATATTGCCTACATCGTCAAAATGCTGCGCCAGGGCTGAGCAGCGTGTCCGGCGATTGCGTGGTTCTGCCGGGTCACACGCGCCCCAATCGCCTCCAACCCTTGGCACGCCGCCAGAAGACCCTGTGCCAAGCAAGGTGAATACATTCCTCGCCATTATGCGCGAACCTTCGAGAACAGGCGCTGAGCGTTCTCGTCCGTCACCGCGATCACCTCATCGACCGGTATGTCCTTCAATGCTGCCAGCGCTTCAGCGACATGGCGCAGATAGGACGGCTCGTTGCGCCGCCCTCGCATCGGCACCGGCGCCAGATATGGACAATCCGTTTCCAGGATGATGCGGTCCATCGGCACTTCGGCGATCACCTCTCTGACGTCACGAGCGCTCTTGAATGACAGGATGCCCGACACGGAAACAAAACCGCTGAGCGCCAGGCCGCGCTGCGCAAGCCGCAAGCCGCCCGTATAGCAATGCAGCAGAGGCACAAATTCACCGCGCGCGAATTCCTCCTCCAGAATATCGCCCATCATGTCGTCGGCTTCGCGTGTATGCAGGATCAATGGCAGGCCGGTTTGGCGTGCTGCTTCGATATGGGTTCTTAGACTTTTGACCTGCGCGTCTTCCGGGCTGTAGCCATAATGGAAGTCCAGGCCGGTTTCTCCTATCGCCACAACTTTCGGATTCTGTGCGCCCTCGACCAGCGCGTCTACGGTCAGATCGGTAAAGTCCTTGCTGTGGTGCGGGTGGACGCCGATGGAACACCAGATATCTGGTTGCGCCTCTGCGATCCGCAGGACGGCCGGAAAATTATCCAGACGGTCGCAGATCGCCAGCATGCGCTGGACGCCGCTTGTGCGGGCGCGCGCAAGAACATCTTCCAGGTCTTCCTCGAAGGGCTCGCCGTGCAGGTTTACATGGGTATCAAACATGTCTGCGACTTAGTGCGTTCTGGCGACGCCATAAAGGCCGGCAATCAGCTTTGATGCGGTCTGTGCTGCATCCATCTTCAACTCGCGCGCCTGACCGGAAAGCCGTGACGTCTCCAGCCACACTTTTGCGGCATGGGCATCCGTTTCCGCTCGATCGGCCAGCCAAGCGAGAATCTCTTCCAGGAAAGCCTGCAGAGCCGTCTCGTCCTGACTGGCAGACTGCATGGCGTCAGTGACGAGTGCATCATTGGGCTTCGGCAAGCTGCGCAGCAGAGCGCGCGCCGCATTCGCGGCAGCCAGTCCGGACGGTGTGGACAGCCTGAAGCCCAGACCGGGCCGACCTTTTGCGAGCGAGACAGCCTCTCTTGGCGCATCCGCCAGGTCGAGCGCAGCTTTCACATCTTCATCGCTGAGACGGCCGAGACGCAGCACGCGGCAGCGTGAACGAATGGTCGGCAGAATAGGCATCGTGCCGTGATTGACCAGGAACAGCACGCTGTGTTCAGGCGGCTCTTCAAGCGTTTTCAACAAAGCGTTCGCGCCGTTTCTGTTCAGCTCATCCAGCGCATCAATAATGCCGATGCGCCACCCGCCCTGGGCCGGCTTTAGAGAGAAGAAATGCGTCAACTCGCGGATCTGCTCAACCGAGATATCCTGGCGCAGCTTTCCTTTGTCGTTGAGTTCCCTGTGCACGACGCGCAAATCAGGATGGCTTCCTGACAGGCAAATACGCGCCACCGGATCATCATCGCTGATGTCGAACGGCGCATCCTCAGGGCCGCGCGCGCCAAGCATGTAGGCCGCCAGCCGTTGCGCGAGTCGCGCCTTGCCAATTCCGGACGGCCCTTCGATCAGCCAGCCATGATGCAGCTTCCCGCTTACAGCTGCAGCGTGAAAAGACATTTCAGCCGCGCAGTGTCCAAAAAGGGGCCAAGCCACGCCCATTACGCGTCCGCTTTCAAAGCAAAACGCTTGGAGATCGCGGTCCAGGCTGCATCGAAGACGCTGTCGATATCCCGTGAAGCATCAATCAGAACGCAGCGCTCAGGCTCTGACCGCGCAAGCGTTATGAAGGCCTGACGAACAGCGTGATGGAAGTCATCGTTCCGCGTCTCGAATGAATCCTTCTCGCCACCTCTTTGCGCCCGTCGGCCTGACGTTGTTTCGAGTGGTGCGTCGAGCACCAGCGTGAGGCCAGGGATCGTGCCAGCTAGAACAGAGGCCTCCATATTCCTAAGAATGTTTTCAGCCACACCCCCTTTGACGCTTTGATAAACGCGCGTGGAGTCTGCAAAGCGATCACAGATCACCCATTTCCCATTTTGCAGGGCTGGCCGGATTAGTTTGTCCAAATGATCACTTCGGGCGGCATTCATCAGCAAAGCCTCTGCCATGGCCGACCATGACTCTCCCTCTGGCGGGTGCAGTGCCAATTGCCTAACTGCTTCGGCCAAGGGCGTGCCGCCGGGCTCACGTGTCGTGATGACTTCACCGCCGAGTGCGACAAGACGTTCAGCTATGGCGTGCTGCAAGGTGGACTTGCCGGTGCCTTCACCGCCTTCAAGCGTGATTAATCGGGTGCGCTCTGTGTCAGCCATTGCCACCAGAAATCATCTGGCTAAGTCCCTCGATAGCGCGGCCAAAGAAGCCCAGCTTCTTGACGTCTGCTTCAGCGACGATTGGGGTTTCAACAGGCGGCTGTCCGTCAACTGTGACGACCAGTTTTCCGACCGTATCGCCTTCCTTGATCGGCGCCTCCAAAGCGTTCTCTAGCACGATTTCTGACTTGGCTTTTTCCAGAACCGCCTTGTGACCGGCAATTGTCATTTGGCTCGCCAGTGAGACCGGAACTGTACTGCGCTCGCCGAGCCAGACTTTGACTTCCGGCAAGACGACAGTTTCAGGCGTGATGACTTTCAGGTCATAGCTTTGAAAGGCCATGCGCATCATGCGTTCGCCTTCCTGGGCTCGGGCGGCCTTGCTGTCGAGGCCGTTGATCACAATCGTGCGGCGGATCCCATCACGTACAGCGGAAGCAGTCAGCCCATAACCGGACTCTTCCAAGTGTCCGGTTTTCAGCCCGTCGGCGCCGGATACTTCGAGCAGCGGATTGCGGTTGGCCTGAGTGTAGTCGCGCCATGTGTAGGACGGCATGTCGTACCACTCATAATATTGCGGATAATTGTCGATGGTGAGCTTGGCGAGCTTTGCCAAATCCTCAGCAGAAATGACGTGACCAACAGCTTCCAGGCCCGTTGCATTTTTGAAGTTTACCGAGTTCAAACCTAGCTCATGGGCCAGGGCGGTCATGCGGCGCGCAAAGGCTTCCTCAGATCCGGAGATGCCTTCCGCCAGCACCATGCAAGCATCATTGCCGGACATGATGATGACGCCATGCAACAATTCCTCGACTGTCGGCGTGTCGCCGGGGGCGAGCCCCATCGTGGAGGTTCCAGACGGGAATCCGCCGCGACGCCAGGCATCCTCGCTGACCGTCAGGCGGTCCGTCAGAGAAATCTCACCGCGATCAATGAGCTCAAACACCAGATAGGCGGTCATCATCTTTGTCATGGAAGCTGGAATCATCGGTTCCGAGCCGTCTTTCGAGAAGAGGATCGTGCCCGTCGCATGATCCATTATCACGGCATGCGAAGCCGGGGTGTCCATGATCTGGGCGCGTGCACCTGACACAATCAGGGCAGTGGCGAGCATTGCGGAAAAAATCTTCGCTTTCGGCAGCATGTCTGGCCTCCGGAATGTGCTGATGTCCGGGCCGAAACAGGAAACCGGCCCTTCCTCCTGTCTATACAGGAAAAAGGGCCGGTTTGTGGTCAGCGTCAATGGTGGCTGTGAAGTGTTTTCTCTAGTTGGCGGTGACAACCCGGCCAGTGCCGAAGCCATAGGCACGCAAGTCTGCCTGGATGCGATCAGCGCTATCGCGGCTCATGAAGGGGCCCACGCGAACGCGGAAATAGTCTGCTCCATTTACGCGGGCAGGCACGACCACGGTCGCCATTCCAGCCGGCAGACGTCTTTCGAGATCCTGCGCATTGGAAATATCAGAGAATGCGCCGACCTGGACATAATAGTCGCCCATGGTTTGCGGTTGGTAGCGGCTTGGCGCTGCCGCAGCAGGCGTCGGTTCGGCAGCGACGGGTGTATATGTGTAGACCGGCGCAGGTGTGGCGGCTTGGGGGGGCTCGGCAGACACGCTTTGATAACTCGCGGCAGGGGTTCCCCGATGCGTGCCTGGTGCGATGGCCGGCGCAGCGCCCAGATAGCGCAGCTTGATATTGCCTCTCCCTGCTCCACCGATACCAAGCTCGTTGGCGGCGCGCTTCGAAAGTTGCAACATGGCGCCTTCTTCAAACGGACCACGGTCATTTACGCGGACGATGACGCGAGCATTTGTTTGCGGATTGATGACTTCCACCAGGCTTGGCAGTGGCAGGGTCGGGTGCGCGGCCACCAGATCGTTCTGGCTGAAGATTTCGCCATTGGCGGTCGGCAGCCCTTCGAACTCATCACCGAAAGTCGTCGCCAGGCCCATTTCGTCAAAGACTGGGATAGGATCCAGGGAAATTGCTTGGGCGGTGGCTGGTGTCTGCCGTTGTGCGCGTTGCTGGGCAGGTTGCGGTGCCCCCTGCTCTCCTGGTGCCGGAACCGCAAGTGAGGGCAAGGCTTCTGCTTCGACGGAGGGCTCTACTTGCTGAGGCACAATCTTCGCCGCGGCGGCCTTTGCATCAAACCCCTTTGGACTGACTGTCGGGTCATAAACTGGTGCCTGCATGGAACTCAGCGGCGCACTAATGCTGGCATATTCACGTTTGACAGGCTGAGCTGTCTTTATAGTAGAGGCGCCAGTGCCCTGCCCCGGATAGTTAAATTGAATGCGCGCGCGAGCCTTATCGCGGTCAGGGCGGGCCTGATCGGGAGAGATGAAAACGGTCTCGCGCTCACTGGATATGCGCTCGCCACCGACGGACTGACCTTTGTACACGATAGGCGCAGCGCTTCCTTTGCCTGCTTCAGCTGTTCCAGCGACGCTAAAGGCAACCATGGCTATGGCCATGAGGGAGGAAAAATGAAGGGATCTGGATTGTGGTTTGGCGAACATTCGCAGGTCAACCTCGTTCTGAGTTCATCTTTGGCGCTTTGCACCAAGTCTTTGGCTTTTCTGCCGACCTTGCTTGTTTACCACGCTTTGGTGGACACAGGATGAACCAGATTAACGAGTTTGAGACTTCTCTTTAACCATACTTTTACGCACTATTTTCCATGCGTCAGGCGCATATAGGGGCTTGCAAAACGCGCCGCCTTGTCCGAAACAGCCCGCTTCGGAGGAGTGGCAGAGTGGTTGAATGCGGCGGTCTTGAAAACCGTTGAGCCTTCGCGGGCTCCGGGGGTTCGAATCCCTCCTCCTCCGCCATCACATCGACGATACGGTCATAGTAGATTGATGGCTCCATCCGCCCGTCATCGTCAAACTGCTCATAGAGCTTGGCAACGGATGACTGGTTGGGGATGGCGGAACATCCGCATCCAGCGCCCTAGTATGCTGAGGGTATTGGCCGTGTTAAACGATTGCGAGCCGCCCGAGACCTGTATGACGGCAAGGGTACGGCCTTGTGAAGGGCGCACCCCGCTAAGCGAGAGCGGCACCCAGTCGATTTGCGATTTCATAATCCCTGTGATCGTCCCGTGACGCTTTGGGCTGCACCAGACCTGCCCTTCCGACCAAAAAAGCAGCTTGCGCAGTTCTTTGACCTTGGGATGGTCGGCCTCGGCATCATCGGGTTGGGGTAATCCGTGATGATCGAAATAGCGCACCTCGCCGCCAAACCGCTCTAGAATGCGACCAGCTTCCTCAGCAGCACAACGGGATCAGGAAGCGCGGCGCTTGCAACGTCCAGCGCATCCAGTGTCAGGGTATACAGATAATCAGGATCAAGAGTGGGTAAATCGGTCATTTTGGCAATTTCTAAAGCGTTGGGGCGTCGTCTTTGCGATAAACGGTCTCGCCGTCTTCCTTGGTGAAACTGTCGGGAAAGCTATCGAGCAAGGCGATGACTGCCTCGGATGGGCGGCAAAGCCTTGTACCGCTCGGAGTCACAACAATCGGGCGATTGACGAGAATAGGATGTTCCAGCATCGCCTCGAAGATGACCTCGTCTGCGGTATTCGGATCCGTTAGCCCCAATTCCTCGGCGGGGGTTCCCTTCACGCGCATAACTTCGCGAGCGGTCGCGTTCATGACGTGAAGCAATTCTGTCAGTTGCTCGCGCCCCCAGCCCGTCTGGATATATTCAACGATTTCAGGCTCATGACCTGCGGCACGGATCATCGCCAAAACATTGCGCGAAGTCCCGCATTTGGGGTTGTGATAGATCGTTACGGGAAACGGATCGGACAGGGGTCTGCTCCCTTTGTATCAGATTTGATTGCGGCTGACCGCGCTGCCGCGCTCGTACCAACCCTTTGATTTGTTCACGATGCTGACAATCGAGAGCATAACCGGCACTTCGATCAGGACACCGACAACGGTTGCGAGTGCAGCACCCGATTGCAGGCCGAAAATGCTGATGGCGGCGGCAACTGCCAGCTCGAAGAAGTTGCTTGCACCGATCAGAGCAGAAGGGGCGGCAACGCAGTGCGCCTCGCCTGTCACGCGGTTAAGCAGATAGGCCAACCCCGAATTGAAATAGACTTGAATGAGGATCGGCACGGCAAGCAGCACAATGATGAGCGGCTGCGCGAGAATTTGCTCGCCCTGAAAGCCGAACAACAAGACAAGGGTTGCCAGCAACGCGATCAGGGACAGCGGCTGGATGCGATCAAGAGCGATCTGCAACGCGCCTTCTCCGCCGCTTCGTAAAAGCTGCGAACGGACAAGCTGGGCGGCAATTACTGGAATCACGATGTAAAGCCCGACCGAAAGCAGCAAGGTCTGCCAAGGGATTGTTATAGCTGACAATCCGAGGAGAAGACCGACGATGGGCGCAAAGGCAAACACCATGATCGTGTCATTGAGCGCAACTTGCGAGAGCGTGAAATTCGGCTCACCTTTGGTGAGGTTACTCCAGACAAACACCATTGCCGTGCAGGGAGCGGCGGCAAGCAGGATCAGGCCTGCAATATAGCTGTCGATCTGGCCTTCTGGCAGCATATCCCGAAACAGCCAACCGATGAAAAGCCAGCCCAGAGCCGCCATCGAGAAGGGTTTGACTGCCCAGTTGATGAAGAGAGTGACACCCACGCCGCGCCAGTGTTTGCGCACTTCGCCCAAGGCTTTGAAATCGACCTTTATCAGCATCGGCACAATCATCAGCCAGATCAGAACCGCGACAGGCAGATTGACTTGTGCAATCTCGGCAGCGGCAATCGATTGAAATACGTCTGGCAAAAGATATCCAAGGGCAATCCCAGCCAGGATGCACAGCGAAACCCAAACGCTCAGATATCTCTCAAAAATCGACATTATTGCTGGCTTCCCGCATCGGTTTCGCTGCAACAGGCAGCAGTTCGCGCAATCTCGGCAAGAGGCGCACAGATTTCGGATCGGCCCTGACAGCAATCTTCCAACAGGAAGCCCATCAAAGCCACAAACTGGTCGAATGAAACCGAATAGATGAGCGAACGTCCCTCCCGCTTTTGCTCAAGCAATCCCGCACGGGTGAGCTGTGCCAGATGGAATGAGAGAGAGGATGCAGGGCAATCGAGTGCTGCCGCGATCTGGCCTGCCGCCAGGCCTTCCGTGCCTGCTTTGACAAGCATGCGGAACACGTCGAGGCGGCACTCGTGCGCGAGAGCCGCTAGACTGGATAAGGCGGCGGTCGGGGTCATATTATTCGACATTTCTAGTATTATCGAATAATTGACCTGTTTGTGTCAATAGGATTCTCGACCACCCCTCCAGAATCTCCAAGTGGCGGTTTGAACTTTCTAGCTGAGGTCCGCCATTGTTATGGAAAATGCTCCTCCTAAAGCCCCATGGCCGAATAGGTTGAGAAGGTTACGATCGCCAAGATCAGCACGCCTGCGCCCAGAATGGCTGGCATGGAGAATATAGCACCTCTGGCGGCATGCCCGTTCTGCGCATGCTGCTTGGACATGAGGGCGGCACCAAGAATCAGCGGAACTGAGAGGAATATGCCCAGCCATTCCAGTTTGAAGAGCAAAGCCGGCATGGGTGTGGGGGATTTGGGGAAGATAAAGGTCAAATCCAGCGCATAAACGGCGAAATATCCAAGGCCAATCAGGCTTGCCAATATGTATCCGCTGTAGCGTTTCGATGCGATCAGGTAGGCGAGCGCAAAACTGCTGAGCCCCAACAAAGTCAGGAACAGGTTGAAGCTGCCTAAAATGACGGGTGAGATGGCGCTGAAATCCCGCTCCTCGATTGGTCCGCCCGGGACCATAACGCAAAGATTAGCGGCTGAAGCGACAAGCAGGGCGACAACGCCCCAATGCAGAGGTTTCCTCACTTCTGATCTCCTGATTTGGTTGAAAGTGTGTGGGTGAGCCGAGTTGACATGTCGGCAGGCGCGAGCATCATGAATATAATCTGTGCCGCACGCAGATTTAGGGTTTCGTGCTCGTCTGGAAGCACCGCTTCCATGTGATTGGCGAACCAGTTGTCGACCTCCCGCATGGCCGAGAATGCTGTCGATACGAGCAGGTCCAGAGGTATATCCTGGCGCACCGCCCCTGCTTCCCTGCCTATGACAATCAGCACGGTCAGGCGCTGTGTCAGCATTTGCATGAACTCAGCCAGGACTTGCTGGGCCGCTAGGTCCTGATGGATACTCCTCGCCAAGTCGGCCAGACGTGCATCCTGATGCATGATGGTGGAGACGATTGCCATATTGGCCGCTGACTGGCGCCAGAAATCTTCAGGAGAGCATGGCTTAGGGTATTTCAGGTCCGCCAATGCTAGAAACCGCTTGAACGCCCGCTCGATCACAGCCCTGTAAAGGTCTGCTTTGTCCTGAAAATAATAATAGGATTGGCCCTTGCTTGCGCCCGCCTCCAGTAGAATCTGATTCATGGATGCTGCTTTAAAGCCATGTTTAGAAAACTCTTTTTCAGCAGGGTCCAGCCAAATAGATTGTTGCTCTGCACTCAAAGCGAGAAAGCGCTGGCGCTGTTTGCTGCTCTTGGAAAGTTCTGTGATTTGCATTCATGGAGACCTATAGACCACTAGTCTAATGTCGCGGTAATTAGACTGGCGGTCTAATTCTGTCCATAGGCTGGCTGCTTGTCGCATCGACAGGTCTGGCTATTGCGAAGCGAATACGCCAGTTTTGTCGCAACGAAGATAAGAGGAGGAAACGGAATGCTTGAGGGCATCAAGGTCATCGAATACGCCACTTACATGGCTGCGCCTGGTGCAGGGGCTATCCTGCGGGATTGGGGCGCCGATGTCATCAAGATCGAACCGCCTGGCGGCGATCCGATCCGCCTTTTCTTCCGAACCATCGGAACAGACATTCAGGATAATCCAGTCTTTGATTTCGATAATCGTGGCAAAAAGTCGATCATCGTGGATACGTCAAAGAATGAGGGTCAGGAGATTATCCGCAAGCTTGTGGCCGATGCCGATGTGTTCCTCACCAATGTTCGCCCTGGCGGTCTAGAACGTTCGGGGCTGGACTATGACAGCTTGAAATCCCTGAATCCCAAGCTCGTTTACTGCTCCCTCACAGGTTATGGCCTGGAAGGCCCTGATGCAGACCGTCCCGGCTTTGACATTGCAAGCTTCTGGAGTCGCACAGGAGTTGCGCGCCTGACTGTTCCGAAAGGAGAGGAACTGTTTGCCAATCGCACGGCCTTTGGCGACCACACAACGTCCATGTCGGCTGCCGCAGGCATTTGCGCAGCACTTGTCGAGGCCGGCCGCACGGGTAAAGGTCGCTTGGTTGAGGCCTCTCTCTTCAGAACGGGCCTCTATGCACTAGGGTCCGACTTCGCCATCCAGCTCTTCTTTGATCGCGTTGCATCCACCAAGTCGCGACACGATCAAAATGTGCCGATCACTAATTTCTTCAAGACCCAAGATGGTAACTGGATCTGTCTGGTATCGCGACAGGGTGAGGTGGACTGGGCTCCTATATGTCGCGCGATAGACCGGGAGGATTTGATCGCAGACCCGCGCTTCACCTCCGCCAAAAGTCGGCGCAAGCACCGCGCTGAAGTGGTCAACATCATTGATGAGGGCTTTGCGAAATACGCAAAAGACGAAATTGCCAAGCGTCTTGATGCCCAGTCTCTTGCCTGGGCGCCGGTGCAGACGCTTGCAGAGGTGGCGAAAGACCCGCAAGCGCATGCTGCAGGGGCCATCGTTCAGACACCCAGCGCAAAGGGAGACGGCTCAACCTACCCCTCCCCCGCATCACCAGTTCGCTTTCCCGGTGCCGATGACGGACCAAAAGGACCATCGCCAGCACCGGGTCAGCATACGCTCGCCGTCATGGAAGTTCTCGGTTACACCGAAACGCAAATTGCCAACATGATTGAAAACGGCACGATCAAGGCGGCCTAGCGGCCTTTGAACTCCGGCACGCGCTTTTCAAGGATCGCATCGACGCCTTCGAGGTGGTCTTCCGTCTCGTGCATCAGGGCCTGAGCTGCTGCAGACATTTCCATGATGGTCTCATAGGAGGCTGTATTGCCATGGCGCATCAGCGTCTTCGCCAGACGCAGAGCTTGCGGCGGTTGCTGCGCAATCCGCTCGGCGAGCGCCATGGCTTCATCCATTAGTTCATCGGCAGCTACGACCTTCGACACCAGGCCCCACTCAGCGGCTTTGTGCGCATCGATTACGTCGCCCGTGAACAACAACTCTGCCGCGCGGGATGCTCCGATTAGACGTGGCATCAGCCACGCCCCGCCATCACCGGGGATCAGCCCCAACTTCAGGAAGGTTACGCCCATCTTGGCCTTCTCGGAGGCGATTCGGATGTCAGCCATACAGGCGACATCACAGCCGAGCCCGATGGCAGGACCGTTGATCGCGGAGATCAGCGGCACTTCCATATTGTAGAGCGACTTCACAATCATGTGGATGTTGTTGCGATAACCATTGCGCACGATATGCGGCTTGCCAGAGAAGGCCCCTGTCTTTTCCTTCATCGCCTTGACGTTACCGCCGGCCGAGAAGGCCCGCCCTGCCCCGGTCAGCACAGCGCAACGAATTTCGGGATCGGCGACGATCTCATTACAGGCTGCAGCAATCGCCGGGCCATCCCCCTCTTCTCCCAGCGCGTTCATCGCGTCAGGACGGTTGAGAGTCATGACCATGATGGGGCCGTGCTTTTCAAGCAGAATAATCGACATCAAGGCTTTCCTTTCCTGGATTCCATATTCTGCCTAGCTGGCAGTCCTGGCGCGGACTGTCCAGCCGGTACGTCGCGTCGCTAGTCGGGAGCCAGGCCTTTGAAAACGATGTCGAGCGCCAGCTTCTGGTAACGCTCTGTTTCTTCCATGTCGCTCGGGTCTTCGTTGAATGCCTCTCTCACGAGCGGCGCAATATTATGATACATAGTCGCCACGGAATGCATGATGATCACAAGTTTTGATATCTCGACTTTCTTGATCCGTCCGCTCGCCTGACATTCCTGAATGTCTACGACAAATTGTTCGTAGAATGGCGAAAGCGCCTCTTTTATCAGCCAGTTCAGTCGAGCCCCCCCGGAAATGCCCTCCAGCATGACAACGCGTCCGAATGCCTTGTGCACCCTCACAGCCTCCATCAGGGCGATCATTCTGAGGCGTAGACGTTTTACAGGGTCTTTTTCGCACAGGATTTTCTCTGTGTAGGGATTTTCCTTCATCATGTCCCGCAGCATACGCCGCATCGCCCTTTTCCAGAGGGTCATCTTGTCAGAGAAATGATAATGAATGGTTGGCTGGGAAACCCCGCTCTCGCGCGCCACAGCAGTTGTACTGGTACCGTCATAGCCATAGCGGCTGAACAAACGGATGGATGTTATCATGATGCGGTCAGCGGTCTCATTCTGGACGCCTTTTGCATCAACTCTTCTGAGTTGTTTTTGCGGCACGAAACTATCCTTGTCTCCCACCTGCGCGCACCTATCAACCGCGCATCATCGCGTGTCAACAAGGCTAACTGCGTGGTATACTCAAGATAGCACTTCTGCGCCGCAAAGGTAGAAATTTTTTAAAGACCCAGGTTTGTAAGGACTAATTTACCATGCTGACACTGCCAACATATCTGGGATGGAATGTTGATTTCACTCGCCCTCTGGGTGAGCCGGCTTTTACTCAACCGGATTCTGTCTCTTGGCGTGTCTTCAAAAATCCGGCGGCGCTGGCGATTGGTGGCATCTGCGCCGTTCTGCTTGAATTTGCCGATCCTAGAATCCGCTCTGGTGTCTGGGATTATTCAACCTTCAAGGCTGACCCGGCCGGGCGCTCAAGGAGAACTGGCATGGCGGCCATGATCGGTGTTTATGGCCCCCAAAGCGCTGCGCGTCGGATCATCCAGGGCGTCACCAACATGCATGCACAGGTAAGCGGAACGACGCCTGATGGCGTTCCTTATCATGCTCTCGACCCAGAGCTGCTTGCCTGGGTAAGTGCTACGGCCAGCTATGGGTTTTTGACAGCCTATGATCGGTTTGTTGAACCGCTGAGCGATGAAGATACAATCCGTTTCCTTCAGGAGTCATTTCCAGTTGCCAAGTTGTACGGAGTTGAGTCTCCCCTCAGCTCACTAACAGACTTCCAGGTGTTACTTGAAAAATTGATGCCGAGCTTCGAAGCGCATCCTATCAATACGGAGTTTTTGAGGATCATGAAGTCCGGCCGGGCTGCCCCTTTTGTCCCACGAGGCTTGCAAGGCTTGGCGGCAGATGCGGCGGTCAGCCTTTTACCAAACCCCGTGCGGGAAAGACTTGAGCTGGGGACGGAATACCATCTCACCCGTAGTGGCAAGCAAGGGATCAGAGCATTGGGAAAATGGGCCAACCGCATTCCCGTACCGAATAGTCCGGCTTGGGACGCCGCCATTCGGCTAGGCCTGCCGCGAAGCTTTGCGTGGAAGACGCCTGCGGCTCAAGCGAAAATTCTTACCTGATGAGACTTACGCAGTTCCCAACCTGAGTGAGGAGATGTTCAGATTCTACACTGATTCCGACAGAAATGCAGATACCCCTGCTTTCAGATCCGTGTCCGAAAACAGGGGTATGTAGATTGATGCAAACGCGTAGGCCGGACTACGGCCTACTTGCTGGCAAAGGGAATGTACTTCCGCGCTAACGCGTCCTGTCTGCTATCCAGCGACTGCTCTACCCCTCCAATATACAGGGCTGAAAGGTCAGTCATTGGCTCGAACGGGTCACCCGTCCACACGGCGATATCTGCCAGCATGCCAGCTTTGATCATGCCGAAAGTCCCGTCGCCCCAGACCTCTGCGGGTGTGGATGTAACGGCCTTCAAAGCCGCATCGCCAGGTACACCCTTGGCGACCGACATGCCGGCAAAATAGCGAAGTTTGCCGGCATCATGTGCGGAAGATCCACCCCGAATGATCAGGCGAACGCCCGCCTGATGCAGCCTGGCAACATTGTCTGACATAGCGCCCACAGCATCGAAACTGCCGGGCAAATTGTCTGACGGGTCGACCGCGACAGGTACGCCTGCCTCAGCGATTTGCTTTGCAACCAGCCATCCTTCAGAAGCCCCGACGATCACGAGACGGATCTTTTGTGCCTTTGCGAGATTGAGAAGTGTCAGGATATCTGAGGCACGATCCACTCTGACCGTCAGTGGCATATCTCCTTTTACCACAGGGGAAAGCGCATCCAGATCTGCACGCGACCAGTCACGTGACAACAGTTTGCCCTTCTGCAGGGATGACGCATCGCGGACATATTTACGGACATCATCCAAGTCTGCCTGCAATTGTGTGAAGGTTGCACCCCGACCATACTCTTTGGTCCGCATGTCCCAAACCATTCCGACGGGCGCCAAGATGTCTCCCTCAAGATTACCATTCAGGGCGAGGATCGCCGCTTGGCCTGCGAAAGTTGAACCATTTGCACCGGGATAAGGCATGACAACGGCGTGGCTTACACCGCCTTTCCGTGCGACAGGAATGGCCGTGGAAAGAGGATTGATTGAATGCTGAACATCATATCCGGCACTTATATCACTCGACTGGCTGGATGTTTCAGCAGCATTTGCCCCTCCACTGATCTCGACTATGCCCAACAAAGTATCAGTTACAACGAAACCCGGTGTGACGGTCATGCCTGACAGGTCCACTATGCGAGCATCAGACGGGATGCTCACATTCTGCCCAACAGCGACAATGCGGCTGTTCTCGATCAGTATGGTTCCATTCTCGATACGCGCTTGCGTATCGGCTGTCAGGATTGTGGAATTGCGCAAGGCAATTGTTTCGGCGGATGCCACCTGCCCCATGATAACCAGGGCTGCTGAAAACAAGATAGACTTCAAATTCATTGGGCCATCTCCCGAACTGATTGGCCGACAAGGAAATCAGACTCCGGTTCCGCCTCGTCGGCCTCCCGGTCCACGAGCAACACCCCGTCAATAAAGACTTTCTCTGCGACGGCATACACACTGAAAGGGTCATCAGACCACAGTACAATATCTGCCATTTTGCCTTCTTTTAGACTGCCCGTTCGGTCATCAATACCAAGCTTGATGGCGGGATTGATCGTGATCCAGCGGATTGCTTCTTCGCGGCTGATCTCACGGTCTGCATGTCTGGCGGATGCCATGGCCATGCCGGCCTCAAGATTCAGGCGCTGCACCAGGATAGCGCTATCCGAATGCAGCATTGTATGCACACCTGCCCACTCCAGGGCTGCCACGTTCAGGGGCACGGCATCATAGGCTTCAAGTTTGAATCCCCATCGATCTGCCCAGGTGGCAACCGCGATACCTTCTTCCGCGAGCGTATCTGCAATCTTGTACGCTTCTGTGGCGTGATGAAATGTACCAATCTTGAAACCGAACTCCTTAGAGAGGTCAATCATCTGCATCATTTCGTCCGCACGGTAACAATGAATATGGGTCGTAATCTCGCCTGATAGCACGCCGGCTAGAGTTTCAAGACGCAGATCCCGCTTCTGTTTCTCGCCGCGCTGCTGTTTCTCCAGATATGCCTGCGCGTCAATAAAGGCGCTACGATAGCCCGCCATATTGCCCATACGGGTAAAGGGGTCATTGCCGCGTGCCGCATAAAAGATCGGATTTTCTCCACAGGCCATTTTCAGCCCATAGGGCGCATCCGGAAACTTCATGCCCTGTACGCTGACAGAAGGCACGTTCTTCACAGTGACAGAGCGCCCGCCAAAGAGATTGGCAGATCCCGGAAGGATCGCAAGTGTCGTAACGCCGCCCTTGCGCGCCAGCTCAAAACCTGGGTCTTGCGGCCAGATGGAATGCTCAGCCCAAACTTCTGCCGTGTTCTTGCCCGTCTTCTCGTTTCCATTGCGCATCGACGGCACGCCTGGTGATGAGAACACTCCAAGATGTGAGTGAATGTCGATAATTCCCGGGGTAACCCACTTTCCGCCAGCATCCATGATGATCGCGTTTGCAGGCGCACTTAGATTCTGCCCGATGGCGACAATCTTCCCGTCCTGTATCAGAAGATCCGTATTCTCTTGAACCGGGCCTTCTGCCGTCAGGATATTAGCGCCCTTGATCAGCGCAGGCTGAGAGTCAGCAGGTTTGTAAGTTGATGGATATGGCGTTTCAGGTGCGGCCCATGCCTGACAAAAGCCAAGCATCAGGGATGCAATAAGTACCAAGACACGCGGAGTCATGATCCGGGCCCTCTCTTGATTTCATGTAAAAGAAAAAGGCCCGGCGTGGGGGAAGATACGCCGGGCCAGCAAGTGCTAGAATTCCTTCTGAACACTTACATACAGATAACGTGGGGTCGCCGGATAGAGCGATCCTCTGTATCCGTATGTTTCATCTGCCAGCGGCGGCGCCTGGTCAAACAGGTTACGCGCACCAACCCGGATACGGCTATTTCCGAACAGACCTTCTTGCTCAAAACTGTATTGCGCATACAGATTGACCAATGTGTGATCATCCACACGGTAGTAATTACCTGCGCCGTTTGACAGGGATGTATCGTCAATACCGCCGACATAGGTAGCACTGGCGCCAACGCGGAACTGATTGTAGGTCCAGGTCAGCGTGGAAGACAGGCGCCATTTCGGGTTGCCGTTCTGCTCGATCAGGTCTTCTGATTCCGGCAATTCGGTCAGCTCGTTGATCAGGCCAGCTTCACGCGCAGCATACATCGCTTCGACGTCAGGAGAAACCCCGCGCTCATATGTCAGCAGACGCGATGCATTCAGGCTGAAATCAAAGTCACCAGCTCGAGTATCATCCAGGCTCCACATAAAGCCAAGGTCGACCCCCTCCACAGTCTGGGGCTGAAGGTTCTGATAGATGTCATCCACATAGAGAACCTGACCGACAGGATCGAGCCCTGTTCCTGCAAAGCGGGCAATATCATCAGCTGTCGGATCGAGACGGATCACATTCGGATTGCTCGAACCCTCAACACGGTTGAGATAGTCGACGATCAGTGCATTGCCTCCACCAAACACGCCGACGAGACCCGTTTGCTCAATCGACCAGTAATCGACCGTGAAGGTCATATTACCCATGAAGTCAGCCATGCCTTGTGGCTGGAACACGGTGCCCACTGTCCAGTTCGTGGATTCTTCGGCTTCCAGATCAGGGTTCCCTGCCCGGCGGCCGGTCGCGACAACAGAGGCGTTACAATCATCAAACGAGGCGATACGGCCAGCACGAAGGTCTGCTTCGCACAACACCCAGTCCGTGCGGGTGTTGCCGCGCGTCACAACCGTGGCGTTCACCTGCTCAAGGTTCGGCGCCCGGAACCCTTCGGAATATGCCCCGCGCAGTCTCAAGCCATCGACAACATCCCATGAGAGGGCGACCTTAGGCTTCGCGACGCTGCCGAAGTCGCTATAGTCTTCATAGCGGCCAGCAAGTTGCAGGTTCAGTGCCTGCACCAATGGTATGTTCATCTCTTCCGAGACAAGCGGAATGGCAAATTCGGTATAGACCGAAGTGACATTGCGCGAACCGCTATTGTCCGGCGTCGGACTAACACCGAACATGTTGCTTTCCTGCGTAATGCCCAGAACGGTGTCATACCATGTGATCGTACCGTCAACATTTGGGTCGCGATCATCCAGCTGCGTTTCGCGGCGGAACTCGACGCCGGCAGCCATGCCGACATCACCAGCCCAGGTCTGGAACAGGTCTGACCGTGAGACGCTTGCATCCCATTGGAACAGCGTGGTTTTGTTCTTCCGGTTCGTCTCAAACATAATGGCGTCGATGGCCGCTTGAGAGCTGAAAGTATTATCGCTGCCAGGGTTCAGCGGGTCGCCGCCATTGAAGGGGTTGAAAGCATCAGGGGTCGACAGTGCCAGATTGGCCTGGAACGCCGTTGCATCAATGCCTTCCTGACGATCGTCCACAGTCGCCTCGCTGTAGAGGAGTGCTGTTTCCCAATCCCAGCCATTGAAATCGCCGCGAAGGCCGGCAAGTGCACGATACTGCTCTGCCGTCACACGTACCGTGGTCGGACCAAGGTCTGAAAAGCGCAGGGTCTGCAGTACAAGCGGGACACCTTCTTCCGGTGCATCAATGCCAGGTAAACGGTTCGGGTTCAGGGTACCGTCTTCAAACCTGACAGGACCGAACGGGTTCCAGTAGTTTGAAGCCGGGATGGTCATCTTGACAGAGCCGATTGTGAAGATGGAATCCTGCACACTTTCTGTTTCGGCACGGTAATAGGCAGCTTCCCCGAACAGCTCCATGCCATTGCCCAGATCATATTTGCTCGTCGCAAATAGGTTAAGGCGCTGAAGGTCTGGCGTGATCGAGATCGGATAGTTCTGGCGGGCATCCCAGCGCAGATTCACGTCCGCTCCGGTTGTCGCCGGATTGCCGTCATCAATGCAGACATCGTTGCCGACATCGGACAAGCACCCTGCATTCGTGCCTGGCTGCAGGTGGAAACTCCCGCTGGCGCTGGTGATGCGTGTTCCATCCTGGCGAACCGGGACACCGCCCACAGTTCTGAATACGCCCCAGGGGGTCGTGGTGCTGCTGTTCAGAAGAGAATTGCTACCCTCAAATTCCGTGCCCACAAAGAAAGGGCGCAGGTCAGCAGATGCAGAGAAATCCTGATCGCTCGCCAACAGCGCAGAGCGGTCATTGTAATTCGCAAACAGGGTGACATTCCCGCGGCCACCCGCAAAGGCTTTCCCGAACAGGCCATTTAGCGTCAGCTCGTTGAGATTGGTGTCCGGCGCACCGCCATATTGCGCTTCCACACGGGCACCTTCGAAATCATCCTGCAACACCATGTTTACGACACCCGCCACAGCATCGGAGCCGTAAATGGCCCCCGCGCCGTCGCGCAGCACTTCAACACGCTTGATCCCGTTCACAGGCACCGTATTGGAGTTAAATGTCAGAACCGGGGCCAGCGTGTCGCTTGCTTGGCTGCTTGGATAGTTCACACCTCGACGGCCATTAATTAGAACCAGCGTGCTGCCGACGCCCAGATTGCGCAGGTCGACAGAGCCAACATCGCCGCGTGCAAAGTTGCTGCTGACCTGGCCAGATGTCTGGTTGAAGCTGACATCGCCAAATTGCGGAATGGCCAAGAACAAATCCTCACCAGACACCGCGCCGATGGCTTCAATCTCGTCAGCTCCGACGACCGTAACCGGCAATGTCCCGGCCACGTCCGCGCCTGAAATCCGGCTGCCGACTACGACGACAACTTCCTCACGGCGCGTATCATCCGCAGCGGTGGCGGCGTCCTGGGCATTTGCGCCCGCGACCCCGAACACCATGGCAGACACAGTCGCCATAAGGGTTTTCTTTGAATTCTTTATGTTCACATCGCTCTCCAAACGATCTTGGTTTTGACCATCGTCCAACGAGATCGTGATGATCCCGCTGTCCGTAAGACCGCCGGTTAGAGCTGTTCCTTCGAAAAGCGCATCCATGGCTTCGCGAAGGGTCATCCTCCCCTTGATCGCGTTCGTTCTGATCGAGCCGACATCATCTGTCTGAAAGAGAACTGAGTGCCCGGTCTGGAAGGAAAGCGACTTGATGGCATCTGCGGCCCGAACCGAAGATATATCCACCTCATATGCTTCCTGCGCCACCGACACACCGGCTGACACAACAGCCAGTGCCGCGAGACAGCACGCCATGCGTACAGCCTCATTTGGCATTTTTCAGCGCTCCTTCCTCCTCGTCACGACGAACGTCGATTGCCCCAATTGGCCGTCTCATGGGTAAGACTGACCGGGAACAAAAACCCGCTATACGTTTCGCGTTTTTTTTGGAACTTTTTTTCATCATATATGACGGTGTTGTATTTCTATCACATTCCGATGGCATTTAGACGAATGGATCGTACGCCGGGCGAGGGTCATTTTGCCGAAGTGAGGATAAGGTGCCCATCCTCTGCCTCCCGAACCTGGACACCAAAAGACAGCTGCAGGGCCTCAAAGAACGCATCAGTTTCTCCGATACGAAAGACCCCGCCAAAACGCAGGTCCGCGAGATCTTCATCTGCTATCTCGATGCGTTTTGAAGTGTATCTCTGCATTTCCCGAACGACGTCCCGCAATTGGGCATCTTCGAAATCCAGAAAGCCGGAGCGCCAGGCAAGTTGCCGTGAGAGCATTTGATCGGGTAATTGCTGAACCGTCTCCTGCTGGCTGGCGGGAGAAATCTCAAGACGCTCGCCAGCCGCCAGGAAAGTCTTTTGCGCGGCCGGTTGTGCCGCCTCGCGTGCGACAGCCCTCAGTCCCTCCGCTGCCTTTTCAGGCGATCCATCATCATAGACAACCTTGCCTTCAGAGACAGTGACGATCAGCTCATCATCCGTCCAGCGTACAGAAAAGGCTGTGCCTATGGCTGTGACGGAATGCGTGCCCGCATACACCGTAAAAGGGCGGTCGGGGTCGTGCGCGACATCAAAGAAAGCCTCCCCCTTCTCCAGATAAACACTTCGCTCGGCCTTCACGAAGGCCACATCAATCTTGCTGTCCGTGTTTAGGTTTATGCGCGAACCATCCTGCAGAGCGATTTCCTGCGTTTGGCCGACCTCAGTCGCCGCATATATCGGGTCTTGAGGCGAAGGCGATACATCCGGCTGCCGGATATAGAATGCTACAGCCAGCGCAGTTGCGACCAGCATGCCCGCAACGCCCAGCGGCACCCCAAAGGAGCGACTGCGATACGACTTATCTGTACGGCGTAAATCCTGGCGATTGCCTGCAGCGGCTTGCAACGGCTCGGCCATACTGGCCAGCACATTGGTTTCAAGTGACACTCCTGCCAGCCGACGGATTTCAGCATAATGCCTTGGGCTGCGTTGTATCCATTCGCGGAAAGCGGCCATGTCTTCATTCGACAGCTTGCCCGTCTCCAGCTGCGCGAGCCAAGCAGCCGCCTCCGCCGTAAGGTCGGGTGCGGTGGAAGAGAGCACGTCTTTCTGTTTCATCTCGCACCAATCACAGTGCCTGACGTAGCAGGCACAATATCCTCAACCTTGCAGACTGGTGCTTTCAGACTCTTTGCCGAAGCGTACCGACCGCTTATCCAGAAACTCACTGCAGCGCCTCAGGCCTGCTGCAACATGCTTTTCAGTCGTGCTGACAGATATGCCGAGTTCTCTGGATATTTCTGCATGAGAATAGCCATACACCTTTTTCAATACAAACACCTGCTGACATTGCGCAGGAAGCGTGGCCACAGCCTCCCAGAACAGGAGCATACGCTGACGGCCATCTACCTGGTCTTCTACCAGAGGCTCATTGGATGAGACGG
The DNA here is from genome assembly GCF_000682675.1 of Hyphomonas pacifica. Taxonomy (GTDB): domain Bacteria; phylum Pseudomonadota; class Alphaproteobacteria; order Caulobacterales; family Hyphomonadaceae; genus Hyphomonas; species Hyphomonas pacifica. The sequence goes on from NZ_AWFA01000023.1 coordinate 180,759, forward strand.
TTTCCGGAGCAAAATCCTCTATGAAATCTATCACCGAGCGTGATTTTTTATCCAGAGAGTCCCGAACCACATTGCGGGCGATTGTATAGAGATAGGCTTTGGGCTGCAGAATTTCCCGCTCGCGTTCTGCCTGCAGCGCTCTCAGGATCGTTTCCTGGGTGATATCATCAATGTCGGAGCTTGAGGGTGAGATGCGCCGGAGAAAGCGGCGCAATCCCGCTTCTTGTTCCCGGAAAACCGAAAAGATGCCGCCTTTGCCTCTTCTCTTGCGGCCTGCAATGTTTGAACTCATTTTTATGGCTCCAAGATAGGTCCGCTGCGCCTGACAGTTATCGAGGCCAGTTCCTCCCCTTGCATATATCGCTTCGTGGAAAAGGAACTCCGCCACATTCGTTCGGGGCGTATAAGTGCCGAAGATTGTCCGTCTTGTCCCTGAGCAATACTGACACGTTTCTCCAGACATTCTGAAGAATTCGTCCCTATGGTCCTGCGATATGTCTTTCCATCCTCTAACGCTCTGAGACCGCCTGCCAGAAACTTCCTGACCTCCCTGAGCGACGACTACGTAGCCAATTCTTGAAGCAGGCTTGCGAGCAGTGTCTGAGCAGAGCGTAAACTTCAACATGGGTGAAGTATATCGTGAAATCTGTGCATCCATCCCAAATTGATACGCAGAAATAACGAATGATGGGATAATTTCCCCCTATCGTGGAAATGGCAGGGGAATCTCGAAAACACCCCTTCCTTTCAGGACATTACAGGCTGCGGCTTTACCCTCCATCCCCAAGAAAAAAGCGCCATCGCGTTAACCCCGACGGCGCTTTGCTCACCTGTAGCTGTAAATTTCTACTCCCACTCGATTATGAACGAGCACAAAATACTATTTTAAATCAACATTTTAGAAAAAGCTGTGGATAAACTTACCGTCATTCCACAGATTAAATCGCGTCGCTGGGTTTTCGATGATGGACGCCCGGATCCAGATACAAGTTGACAGGATTCTGATGAACGCAGCAACCAGTTCACTATCGAAAAGTCCCTACCCACATCGATCAATCTTCGTCCCAATTACCACCGTCCCTACCGCGCCCCTCAGTGTCCCTGAGTTTTCGAAAGCCGCGCGCGAGCCTTAGGATGGAATCGCGAGGGCGCACCCAACAAAAGAGTAAGCTAGTAATTCCTTTTATTTCAGAGGGTTAGAGGTTTCCCTGCGAGCAACGATCATTCAAAGTTCCGGCAGGCGCCGGCTGATGCGTGCCAGAATATCGTCAAAGAGTGCAGGCTCCCTGTAGTAAAGCGCTCGTGACTTCGCATAAGCGTCCGCGTACGCCTTTCGCGTTTCTGCGTCGCTCAACAGAAAGGCTTCGTTCCTGGTGAGGTCCGGTTCATCTGCCTTGCGGAACCTTTTGGCCTTGTGGTCCTTGTACGCGTCTGTTCCGATGAACTCTTTCACTGAGGCGTCAGCGAGCAGGCAGTACACGTCATAATAGTGGCGCATGAAATTGACAGGCATGTCGCCGTCCGCCTGCTGCTTTCGGAATTTCGTTGAGATGGTCTGGAGCTTTTCGACAAAAGTATAGCCCGGCTCATAGCAAGGCACATCGACCGCGCGGGTGTCGGTCAGGTCTGCAATCCCACTCTCGACTGCAAGTTCGTAAGCCCAGGACGAAATCGTACATGGCCGGTTCGGCGCCACCTGGTCGAACCCGACTTCGAGCAGGATGCCTGCCTTCAGCCCTTCTGGCAGTGGATTCACCGACTCATACTTCAATCGAATGCCTGCGCCGCGATAGTGGCGTGTGTCGTCGAACTCTTCGTCGCGGACCACTTCGATAATGCCAGGAATTTTGATGGCTTCGGCCAGACCGTTGAAGAATTCGAGACGCGCCTTTACCTGCGCAGGCTTGTTGTGGTTTGGGCCATACTGGAGGTCGGTCTCTGGGTGGATCAGGATGTCGATGTCTTCCGAAAAACGGTCGATGAGGCCGTATCCCTTTGACAGCGAAGTTCCGCCTTTCAGCTCAAACTTATAGTCAAGCTGCTGCAGTCCCCAGAGGCAGTGCATCAACCAGTAGTCTTTTTCGATGAGGCCCGGATCGATAGTGTTGTTTCGCGCAGCAACAGCGATGAGGTCGGCAAAATCAGGCAGTGCGTGCAGGAGGGTCACGCGGCGGTTGCCTGATCAGGGTTCAATACAGGCTTGAGGAGCCTTGCAGCCCGCGCCGATCCGAAATCCTTCACCGCACGTGACAGTCGCGCGCGGTCCATACGTCGCGCACGCCTAAGTGCCTTGGGAAGCACGGTTGCCTTTTCCTCGGGAAGCCGATCGAGGTTGTGCAACAGATCCACCAGGAGGAATTCTTCGCTGAGGTTTGAAGGAACAGAGGTCCGCATGCGGAAGTCATAGCGTCGGCCATCCAGCTCGAAATGGCCGTGCCGTTTGCGATTATAAACTACCGGCTCATTGTAGAGCTGCGTCGTTCCCAATTCGAGGCTGTTATAGGCGTTTGGCGAAACCATAAGAAACCGGTCATCCCCCAGGAATGACTCAACCAGCTTCTCCGGCTTGGCGGGTGCCTGCCCGAACCGAGTTTTCTTCGGAGCCATATAGAGCCCTGCCCCAACCTTTTCGAGGCGTCCTTCGTCAAGCAGCTGTCCAACATGTCGATCGACAGCGTTTGACCAGGTCGCAAGCTCCTTGCGCCGGTACACCTGTCCGGGGCGCAATTTCCTTTTTAGTTTTGCAAGCGCGGTCATGTTCTGTCTCCATCACCCACAATATAGGGGTCATGCTCCATATTATGCAACATTTCTTATTAAAAAGTCATGCACAACAAAGACAATAAATACTCTCGACACAGGTGCAAGATATTGATTTTACGATGTTTTATAGAATGAGGAAGCAGGTCTCTTAATCACTGGAATGGCACAATCCGTACTAAACAAAAGGGTCTGGGGTCCAATTTATTTATGAATTGAAGCTCGTACGCAGCGAAACCAGGTTGCCCTTTCGCCAAGAGCCGACAATGGATTCCGAACCGCGAGTGACGCGCCTCGAAATCGCAATTTAGTTGCAACAATTACAAGTACTTGCAGAATTTTCGCAACCAAATTGTATCCCACTTTGCATCCAATTTGTATCTCATTATTTCAAGAGATCTGGTTCGACCCCCGGTTAACGCGTCGAACCACTTTTAGGAATATACTTGCCGTCATTAGACCAATCGAAGCAAAAGCATTCAAATAGAGTCGCCGTGAAAATGACTGAATATCGACGCTCCGCACTTACCATTTCATGATTCATCAGCCGTTCGAGGTTTTGAAGTATCGGGCCGTTGAGCCGCGAAAAGCGCAATCGTTCCGAGCAGCAATTCGATTGAACTTTCCCGCCAGGGCTGCCAACCAACCGCTGATCCTTGCTCGATAAGAACCGCAAAAACCCGAGCGAGCCCGACTGACAAAAATACCGTGGCTGCCACACTGTTTAGCGCCTTGTTTGTGAAGGCTACGACGGTCCCAACAGTGAGCAGTAGCCCAAGGCCAACTTCCCCACCCCCGATGATAGCTCTAACGGCAATTCGAGCTTCAGGGTCCACCAAATCCACTCCGTAATACCTCAAAATCTCTGGATTTATGAAGGTCCAAATCCCAAGGCCGATAAGCAATAGTCCCAGCAATACGTGGTAGTGACGTAAATAAACCGTCATTCTTAGAACCCCGCAAAAAAGCGAGGTGTAGATTTCTTATAGGCCAGATAGGCTTGCCCGTATTCTCGTTCCAGCCACGGCTCTTCAAAGAGCGGTGCCAGCAAATACAACAACCCCCAAAACGCCAAAAGGACCCGAATAAAAGGATCAGGGATCACAAGCCCCCATCCAATCAGACCTATCCAGGTGGCAACATAAACAGGATTTCGACTGTGTTGGAACCAGCCTTCCGTGCGTAAACCCGTCGGTTCTCCAAAAGCATTTCTCCATCCCATTAAAAAGGTTATCCGGAAAGCCGCTCCAAACCTTACAAAGATCATTATGACACCGGCGATGGTTATCAGAGCGCTCGACGGTTGGTCCCCAAACAGAGCGACATCGCTGGTATGACCTTTACCGGCGGTTCGGTGAAGCCGGGCTTGAGGATCGGCGCGGCGGCTCTGGCCGGGTCTGGAACCGCATCCCGAATGAGGTGCGTCAGCAGGTGCTGGAAATGGCGCTCGACCGGCCGGACCTTTCTCCCCGCGAACTGGCCGTGACGTTCACGGACGAGAAGCGCTACTTCGTCTCGGAAGCCAGTGTTTACAGGCTTTTGAGGGCGCACGACCTGATTACCAGCCCGGCCTTCATCGTGATGAAAGCGGCCGATGAGTTCAGGGAGAAAACCACCGCGCCCAACCAGCTCTGGCAGACCGACTTCACCTATCTGAAAGTGATCGGCTGGGGATGGTTCTACCTCTCCACCGTGTTGGACGACTTCTCCCGTTACATCATCGCCTGGAAGCTCTGCTCGGGCATGGCGGCGAGCGATGTGCAGGACACGCTGAACCTGGCGCTTGAAGCTTCCGGACTCGATGAAGTGAATGTGGTTCATCGCCCGAGACTACTCTCAGACAACGGACCGTCTTACATCTCTGGCGATCTGGCTGAGTATCTTGCCGACAAAGGCATGCAGCATACGCGCGGCGCGCCGTATCATCCCCAGACGCAAGGAAAGATCGAGCGCTGGCATCAGACGCTGAAGAACCGCATCCTGTTGGAAATCTACTTCCTGCCCGGAGACCTTGAAGCGCAGATCGATGCGTTCGTCGGTTACTACAACCATCAGCGCTATCACGAGAGCCTGAACAATCTCACTCCGGCAGATGTCTATACGGGCCGCGGCCAGACCATCCTGCTCGAACGTGAGAAAATCAAAAGGAGGACGATGAAACTACGGCGCTTGCAGCACGCCCAATCCGCTGCTTAACTCAAACCAGATGCGCCAGACCCTCCTTAAGTCAGGCAGCCTGAAGTCTCAAATTACCTGACGACGGACACCCGCCAAAGAAGTAAGCGCCGATTATGAGGCCAAATCCTATAGAGTTAGGCAGGATGCTCATTTTCGGACCGAGCCATCCCGTAAGAAGGCAAAGACCCGCCAATCCAGCAAATATCACTTCTGCACGGGAGCCGAGAACGCTGCTTACGATGTCATCATGATTGTGACCGGAATGGTCTTCATGTTGATTGTGATTTTTATGTTCAGACGTATTCATACTGAGCCCCAAAAATGAAATGCGCCTCAGCGAAGAAACTCGCTGAGGCGCGAATGGTTCACTCTACCGGAGCCGTGCCGGCCTGGTGCTGCGTTTCCAAGAGTGAGTGATGGCTGTCTGGCTTAGGTGCGAACCAACGATGCAGGGCTGGCAGCACTAGAAGCGTCAGCAAAGTCGATGAGACAAGCCCGCCGATAACCACCGTTGCCAGCGGTCTTTGAACTTCTGCGCCAACGCCTGTCGCAAACAGCAAGGGCGTCAAACCAAGAGCGGTCGTCATGGCCGTCATCAAGACGGGCCTGGCTCGTAGTCGCGCCGAGTCAAGGGCGAGAGTATTTCGGTCACGGCCTGCGCGAGCAAAATCATCCATGAAGCTTACAAGCACCATGCCATTGCCCAGTGCAATGCCAAACAAGGCAATGAAGCCGACAGTGGCAGGCACAGAAACGGGAAGGCCTGTGAGCCAGAGCGCCAAGGCACCACCCGTAAGAGCCAGAGGAATATTGAGCAAAATGAGAATGGCTGATTTTACGCGGCCAAACGTCATCAGCAGGATCAGAAACACAATGGCAAGCGTGATAGGAATAACGACAGCAAATCTTGCATTTGCCTGTTGTTGAAGCTCGAACTGACCGCCCCAGACAAGCCGGTAGCCGGGTGCCAGTTGCAACTCCGCGTCGGTCAGGGCCTGAGCCTCGGCAACGAAACTTCCGATATCACGACCGCGAACATTCGCTTGCACGGCAATAAAGCGCTGACCATCTTCACGGGTAATCTGGCGCGGACCGATCACGCTTTCGATGTCTGCTACCTCGCGAAGCGGGATCATTGCGCCATCTTCTGATTTTAACAGGACACGCCCAATGGCTTCGGGATTTGACCGAGATTGTTCGTTCAGGCGAACGATGATTGGGAATTGCCGAACGCCTTCAAAAAGGGCACCGGCTTCAGCTCCGCCTACAGATGTCCGTAAAACCTCCAGGGCCTCTAGGATGTCGATGCCATAACGTCCCAAAGCTTCGCGATTAACCGTGATTTTTATCTCAGGGGCTCCTGTTAATTGTTCTGCTTGCACATCGGACGCCCCAGGGACCCTGAGTAACAATTGCTGGAGTTCATTGGATGATTGTATGAGTTGGTCTGAGTCAGGACCAAAGATCTTGATGGCGAGTTCTGCGCGCGTCCCTGTCAGCAATTCATCCACTGCCATGGCAATGGGCTGGCCGACATTGGCAAGAATTCCGGGGTAGTCTTCTAAAAACTCAGACAGCTCATACCGGAACGTCTCAGGTGACATACCCGCCCGCCATTCCGTTTTAGGTTTCATCGATAAAAATATCTCAGCACTATTGGTTGGATCTGTCATCGCGCCTACCTCGCCGCGACCAACTCGGGTCACGATCGACTCGATTTCGGGGAACGATGAAGCCAACTGCGTTTCAATGCGCGTCACCGTGTCTTCGGCTTGCGTAAGCGAGATCGAGGGCGCCATCGTAACGCGCAGCAATATGTCGCCTTCTTCAAGTTCAGGTGTAAATTCGGACCCAAGTTGAGATCCGGCAATTGCCCCCGATAGCAAGAGTATGCTGGCGAGCCCAATCGCGGCTGTGCGAAAGCGAATAAAAAAGCCAGCACAGACCGTTATCAGGCGCGTCATCATGTTATCTTTTTTGCGCGCCGTTTTTGCCGGGCGCATCACACCGAAGGCTACTGCCGGGGCAATCAACGCCGCGTAAATCAATGATCCTGTCATGGCCAGCGCGGCAGACGCAGCAAGGGGGCGGAAGGTTTTGCCTTCGACGCCTTGGAGCGCAAATAGCGGTAAGAAGACGACAATTACAACAATGACAGCAGCGATCAACGGAGCGATGACCTCGGCGGTTGAGCGTGCAACGACGTCCCGCCGCGTCTCATCCGGGTCTGACTTTAGGCCTCGGTCCACGTTCTCAGCAATTACGATAGCGCCATCGACCATCATGCCAATTGCAATGGCCACCCCCCCGAGAGACATGAGATTGGCCCCGATGCCAAAGACGTTCATGGCCACAAAGGCAAAACCTACTGAAAACGGTATCGACATGACAACAACAAGAGACGGACGCCATCCACCCAAAAATACAAACACGACAATCGCAACGAGGACTGCGCCCTGCCAGAGCGCAGTTGTCACCGTTGATGCAGCCTTATTCACAAGCGTGCCTTGGTCATAATAAGGTATGGCCCGCACACCATCTGGGAGAGTCGTATTGATTTCGTCAAAGCGTGTTTTTACCCGCGCAACGACGTCCGATGTATTGGTGCCGTAAAGTTTGAGCACCATACCGGCAACGACTTCGCCTTCGCCGTTCGACGTCGCCAGTCCTTGGCGCACGCCTCCGCCTATTCGGACATCACCTATGTCGCGCATCCGCACGGGCCGCCCATCAATTGTTTTTATAGTTATAGCCGCCAGGTCTTCAACGCTGCGGGCCAGACCAATACCGCGCACGGTATATTGCTCATCTCCGAGTTCAATAAACTGGGCACCAAGAGTATGATTGCCGCGCTCAAGCGCTTCTGAAACCTCATTGATTTGAACGTCATAAGACTGCAACGCTTCCGGGTCGATGAGAACCTGAAATTGCTTCTCATATCCCCCTAGAGATAAGACTTCAGTCACCCCCGTGACGGTTTGGAGTTGATACTTGACAATCCAGTCCTGTATTTCTCGCATTTCGACCAAACTGCGCGTGCCGGTATCATCAACCAGTTTGTAGTAAAGAATGATACCAAGTCCTGTCGAGATCGGACCCATTTGTGGCTCGCCGTATCCAGCGGGAATAGCGTCGCGTGCTTGCGCCAGTCGTTCACCAACAACTTGCCGGGCAAAATAGACGTCCGTGCCGTCCTCAAAATAGATATTGACGACGGACAGTCCAAAATTTGACACGGATCGCATATGATCAATTTTGGGGAGCCCTGCCATAGACGCTTCGATGGGATAGGTGACGTAGCGCTCAACTTCTTCCGGTCCAAGCCCGTCGGTTTCGGTGAATACCTGAACCATTGCGGGCGTAACATCAGGGAAAGCGTCAACAGGTAGCGCTCGAAATGCAAACAGTCCGCCAATTGTCATGGCAATGGCGAATATAGCGGCAAGCAATCGGCCACCCGCTATACGGTGCATAAAATTTTGCATAATCAATGATCCTGTTACTAATCGTCGTCGGCGCCGAAGGAGTCTTTCTCCAACTGTGATTTGAGCGTGAACGCGCCTTCCGCCACATAGCTTTGTCCGCTTTCCAGTCCCTGCAGGATACTGACGAAACCGTCTTGTTCCAATCCAGTCACTACGGGTTTTGGGGCAAACCCGTCTTCCGTCGGAACAAATATCGACGGCGTGGAATTCACACGCTGAACAGCATTGAGGGGAACGCGGATGACGGTTTCGCCTTCGCCCAGTTCAATTTTGGCTCGGATAAACTGTCCAGGACGCAATCGGCCATCGGTATTGTCAACGATCATCCGAGCCGTCGCCGTTCGCGACGATTGATCTACCACTGAGGATATAAACGCGATTTCAGATTGCGCGATTGTGTCGCCAGCATCACTGGTTAAGTTGACTTTCGCCCCTTCATCAAGACGGGAAAGGTCTTGCTTGAAAACAGCAATGTCGACCCAAACAACGGCGTCGTCGACAATTGTAAACAAGGGCTCAGCAGACGCATCATCGCTATTGACCGCTTCTCCAAGTGTCACGGATCGCTGAACGATGGTCCCAGCAAGAGGTGAGGTTACAACATAGTTTGCACTGCTGCTTCCTGATCCTATTTGAGCGGGATTCAGTCCAAGCGTCTGCAACTTACCTTTGATGGCTTGCAGATTAGCATTGGCGGCAGAAGCGCCCGCTCGTGCAGCCAAGAGATCTGCCTCCGAGGTGATTTGATCCGTCCAAAGTCGCTCTTCTCTGTCGAGTGTAGTTTGCGCCAAATCGGACGCTGCACTGGCTGAGATGAAGTTTGACTTCAGATCGGCGAGCTCGCGGCTGGCGATTAAAGCCAGTTTTTGACCGCGCGAAACGGTGTCGCCCTCTGTCGCGTATAATTCGCGAACAATACCGCCGATCTGTGGAGAGACTTGAGCGACCCGATCGGCGTCAAACCGGACTTCGGCAGGTAAATTAAGCTGATCGCCCATCCGCCCCGTTTCAGCAATTTCGACTTTGATACCCGTCGCTTCGGCAGCGATGTCGCTCAAGACGATTACACCGCTTTCGGCCTCTTCGTCCTGCGCTTCTTCATTTTCATATGAAACTTGATTTTCCGGTCGACCACTCGATGCTTGATCGTTGCCGCACGCCGTCAGCGTGAAGGTACCAAACGCGATGATCCAAAGTGTTTTCCAATAAGACGTCATTATTTTTGTTCTCCAGAGAAGGGCGCGGCACCGACAAGGCTTTTCAAGCGCGCTGTTTCGACACGAAGCGTATGTTTTGCATCCAGAACCGAGCGTTCTGCCTCAAGCAAAGCGTTGCGTGCATCGAAGGTCGTGGTCAGATCGAACTTCCCGGCAGCGTATCCCTGGATAGACGCATCGTAGGCGGCGACAGCGCTCGGCAGAACTGTCTCTTCAAGAATGGCAAGGCGTTGGCGAGCGCTCGTGACCGCCGCGACCGCGCCGCGTTGCTGTGCCCGCAACCGGGCTTCAACGGCGATCACGTTGATTTGACCGGCTTCAGCCCGGATTTCGGCTGCGCGGGTCGCCCCTCTGTTACGGTCAAATAAGGGAAGCGGAACAGACACGCCCGCGACAACCGCGCTATCACCGGTGCTTTCAAACCGGCGAAAGCCAGCAGAGACAGTAATATCCGGCATGGCAGCAGCGCGTTCGACATCAATGGCCGCACGCAGGGCGTTGTCCGATGCTGTTGCACGGTCCAATTCCGGATGCGCCAATTGTGTTTCTGTGCTGAGCCTCGCGCCGAAGGCCGAGTCCTCTGCCTCCGCCAAAGTGAATAATGGGTTCGCCTCACCCCAGAGTGATGCCAACTCATATCGCCGCCTTTCAGAAAGGCCTTTGGCAAAGCTTGCAGAGGCCTCGGCGCTGGCCGCTGCGCTTTCGGCTCTGATCTGTTCGGGTGGCGGCGCGGCACCTGCTGCGACGCGCTTGCGAACGGTGCTGGCCAGTTCTTCCGCCGTCTCGGCTGCGGTTTCGAGCAAGGCCGCGTCGTTCAGCGCATGAACATAATCATAAAAGAGAATGGTGCCCTGGAGTTCGGTTTCGCGCAAAATAACAGCACACTCGGCGGATGCGAGCGCCGTCAAGGCACGAGCAGCAGCCTGGGCACGTTGGCGCTTTCCGCCGAGCTGGAGCGTTTGCTCAACGCCAATGGTTGTTTCTGCCTCATTTAATCCGCTCAAAGCCCCGCTTCCCGCAAACTCTTCAAGTTCTATTGAAAGCACCGGATTTAGCGGTCGTCCTGCTTGCTCTGCGTCTGCTGCGCGGGCCAATATTTCAAGACCGGCGACGCGCGTTTCCGGCGAGGCCCGACGTATTTCGCTTAATACGGCATCGAGAGTGAGCGGCGCCTCAGCGTCGATATCGGATGCCTTGTTATAGTCCGGTCCGGTTTCACAGAATCCCGCCTGAGCCTGAGCAGGGAGAGAGAGAGCCAAAAACAGGGTGGCCCAGAGAAATTGTTGCATTTAAAATGTCCTCGATTTGACGGTTCGCGCGGATATCGCTCCGTAAATGGAGCGGGCGGGTCAAATGCGAGGGGGACGAAAGGGGCCTTGCGGGCCGTCTCTGGAAAATTGATCAGTATCTGGCGGCACAAAAGCGTTCGTTTTCCGTTCAAATGAATTCACCACGTGACCTGAGCCCTTTGGCTCCCTCATTCAT
>NZ_AWFA01000024.1 GCF_000682675.1 Hyphomonas pacifica
ATGAATGAGGGAGCCAAAGGGCTCAGGTCAATTGCTATTACTCATGACCTCTTGTCCCCCGGTTGTCTTGCCAACCAAACCACATCTTCCTGAGTGGCCTCACTTTCTGAACTATTCGTGCCGCCAGCCCAGAATGGCGTTTCTGTTCCTTCTGAAGCCTTAGGTGGAACCCTACAATTTCTTCCTGACATGCGGTGCTGTGTATCCAGAGAACCATGTGCCCTCTTTCTGACATGTTGATTTGGAAAAAACGCACTCTTCACAAAGAATTTTTTGTTTTATCTTTCAACATGATCACAGCTTCGGGTTAACGAACCACCAACTTTGATCTGAAGAGTTTAACGACTTCAACAGCATAATACGACGGGGCCCTCCATGCCACTGCACCAACAGCTACAGGCCCTGTTGCCGTCTCTACGCCGCTACGCGCGGTCCCTGACAGGGGTCCAGACCGAAGGAGACAAACTGGTTGGGAAACTTCTGAATCAACTTCTGGAAGACAGGCTCAACCTTGATCAGACTACGAGCCCACGAGCCGCCTTGTACAAGGCGCTGGGACAGCTGGTGGATGCTCAGATAGAGGCCAGTGACATTCTGCCGGAATATCTGCGCTTGGCAAACACAACAAATCGCCGGGCATTGCTGCTAGTTTCTGTCGAGAATGTCTCGGATGAAGAGGTAGCCGAAGCATTGGATATTGAGGCTGAAAGTGTCCAGGCACGTATCAGCAATGCCTCTGAAGAACTCCTGTCCTCTCTCGTCACAACGGCAATGGTTATCGAGGATGAACCCTTTATTGCCTATGATCTGGCCACTGCCTTACGAGATCTGGGGCACACAGTTCCCGCGACAGCAAGCACCCACGCCGAAGCAGTCGCCCTGGCGAAGATGCACACCCCCTCCCTCATTCTTGCAGACTTGCGTCTGGCTGATGAGAGTTCAGGCTTGGAAGCAGTAGAGGAAATCCAAGGGTTCTGTAATACGCAGGTGATCTTTATCACGGCCTATCCGGAACAATTGCTGACCGGAGACAAGCCGGAGCCAACCTTTCTGATCCCAAAGCCCTTCAAGACAGAAACGGTCACAGCAGTCGTATGCCAAGCCTTACTGATGCATCAAATGACCCGTTAGCAAGAATAGATCGAAACAGGCTTAGCGCGTCGGAACAGGCTGTTCTCCGGAATAGTCGTAGAAGCCCTTGCCAACTTTCTTGCCGACCCATCCGGCCTCGACATACTTCACCAGCAGCGGGCACGGGCGATACTTTGTATCCGCCAACCCATCATGCAGGACCTGCATAATCGACAGACATGTATCCAGTCCGATAAAGTCCGCCAGCGTCAGCGGTCCCATGGGGTGATTTGCGCCAAGGCGCATGGCCGTATCAATGCTTTCCACTGTGCCAACGCCTTCATAAAGCGCATAGACGGCCTCATTGATCATCGGCACCAGAATACGGTTCACGATAAAGGCCGGATAGTCCTCGGCATTCGTGGTAGTCTTCTCCAGGCGGCGGGCAAAATTGATAGCCAGCTCATAAGTCTCCTGGCTTGTGGCCAGACCGCGAATGACTTCTACCAGTTTCATCAACGGTACCGGATTCATGAAGTGCAGGCCGATGAACTTCTCGGGCCGGTCCGTCACCGATGCTAAGCGCGTGATGGAGATAGAAGACGTGTTCGTCGCCAGATAGGTTTCCGGCGGCACGATCTCGCAAATAGACCGGAAAATCTGCTCTTTGACTTCGCGCTTTTCGGTTGCGGCCTCGATGACAAAGCCTGCTGACTCATGATTCTTGATCACCGTAGTCGGCTTGATGCGCGCAAGAGCGGTCTGCATCTCAGCCTGATCGATCAGACCGCGCCCAACTTGGCGGGCCATATTACGCTCGATCGATTCCATGCCATGCGCCAGCGCATCTTCGGAAATATCGCTCAGGACAACATCATATCCTGCGAGAGCGCTTACATGGGCGATCCCGTTGCCCATCTGACCTGCGCCAATCACGCCAATAGTCTTCAGGTCTGTCATCTGGCTTTTGTCCCAAGCTTGTTCAAAAAAGACATGTCATATCGTGTTTGTGCAGTGCGTCAAACACAAGTCTATCTCGCAGTCTGGTCTGTCGCGGATCGCTGGATGTGGCTTTGCAAGCACAGGCCACACAATCAGCGGCGAAATACAAAAAAGCGGTTTAACATGAAATTCGTCACGAAAGATCCGGCAACGCCAATTCCAAAATAAATGGTCGCCAAGATACCAATAGGTGCCTTCCAGGATTCCAGCACGAAAATCAGCAACACTCTCACGGCACCCGCCACAAGCAGAACGGTGAGATTGCCGATGAGGCGCTGACGGGAAAACCGGGAGTCAGCACTTTTAAACGTCCAAAACTCGTGGACGAAATAGAACAGGAAGCCGACCAATATGAAGGATACTCCGGCAGCGAAGCTCAAATCTGCATCCGCAAAATGAAACAGTGACAATGCGAGAAGATAATCCACACCCAGCGCACACAAGTTGGCCACTAAATATCGCAGCCCGCTACTTCTGGCACTTGGAACCTTGAGCTTTTTGTTCATTGGGCTTGCTTCGGTTTCTGGCCAGCTCATCAGCTTTCGATTAGCGATGGTACCTGCCATAAGAAGAGACTGCCAGATAAGCGAGGCGCCGCATTTCAGTGCGCCCTCGTGAGATAGTGTCCAGTGTGAGCCCCACGGCAAGCGACAACATCGAAATGCCAAAGACACCCATCGCGACAAAAAGCGTCGGGAAGCGAGGCACCAAGCCTGTTTCAACATATGTCATCAAAATGGGCATGATCATGATACACGCTGTCAGGAATAGAAGCCCTGTGACAGCAGAAAAGAACTCAAGCGGTTTTTCATCACGGATAAGTCGGCTGATCACCCGCAATATACGAGCGCCGTCGCGTATTGTACTGAGCTTGCTGGCAGAACCTTCCGGGCGAGCACGATAAGCCGTGTCCATCTCAATGACAGGCAATTGGAGACGAAGGGAATGTACACACAATTCCGTTTCAATCTCAAAACCATTTGAGAGCGCCGGAAAGCTTTTGACGAATTGTCGAGTCATCACGCGATAACCTGACAGCATGTCTCTAAAACGATCCCCAAAGCTCATTCTTACGAGACTAGTCAGCATCCAGTTTCCGAACCTATGCCCGAACCGATAAGCATCTATATGCTCACTCACGCGCGCGCCACTCACCATGGCCAGCCTATCCTGAACCAGACGTGAGATCATGCGTGGGGCCGCCTCCGCATCATACGTTGCGTCCCCATCGGCCATGACATAAATATCTGCCTCCACATCACTAAACAGGCGGCGAACGGCATTGCCTTTGCCCTGGTAGGGCTCTTGTAAAACGTCCGCTCCTGCCGCGCGGGCAATCTCTGCAGTCCTGTCCGATGAATTGTTGTCGCAGACGAAAATGTCCGCTTGTGGCAGTACCTCCCTGAACTCCTGTATCACCTGAGCGATTGAGGCCTCTTCATTGTGGCAGGGAAGAATGATGGCAATCTTCAAATCTCGCAGATCTGAAGCGTCGATAGTTTCTGCACCTGCAGGCACGGATCGCAAGACGGATTTAGCCATATATCACCTCTCACCAGCTCGCCCGGCCTGCAGAAACGATGCGCGCCTGCCTTGAGCCCCGGATTGCAATCTCCTGTATAGCGAAATGGCCTTAACAAAACGCAAGGTCCGCTATTTCGGCTTGTGAGCATTCTTTCCCGGTTTTGTAAGGACAAGGTCACAACAGAGGCGTACCTCATGAAAAAGCCCCCAGCGCGTTATGCACCAAGGGCTTTTAGCTGGAATTGTTCTATGTGATCAGAGCGCTTCGGTCAGCTCCGGCACAGCAACGAATAGATCCGCGACAAGGCCGTAATCGGCAACCTGGAAGATCGGAGCCTCTTCGTCCTTATTGATCGCAACAATGATCTTGGAGTCCTTCATGCCGGCGAGGTGCTGGATGGCTCCGGAAATACCAACAGCCACATACAGCTCAGGCGCAACAATCTTGCCGGTCTGGCCAACCTGATAATCGTTCGGGGCATAGCCAGCATCGACGGCGGCGCGGGAAGCACCAACGGCGGCTTCCAGCTTGTCGGCAAGTGGCACGATCAGTCGATCGAATTCTTCCTTGGAGCCGAGGGCACGGCCGCCGGAGACGACGCGCTTGGCTCCTGCCAGTTCCGGACGGTCGGACTTGACCATTTGCTCGGAAACGAACTCCGATTTGAATGGACCTGCCGGAGCATCAACGGATTCCACGGAAGCGGAACCATCTTCGCTTGCAGCGTCAAAAGCCGTACCACGCACGGTAATGACTTTCTTCGCGTCGGAAGATTTCACCGTAAGGATGGCGTTACCGGCATAGATCGGCCGCTCAAACGTGTCGGTGTCGATCACATCGGTAATATCAGATAGCTGCATCACATCCAGTTTGGCTGCGATACGCGGACCGATATTCTTGCCCATCGTGGTAGCCGGGATGAAGACGGCATCATAGCCATCCATCAGCGGCACGACCAGGGCTTCCATGGCTTCGGCAACCTGCTTGGCAACGGACGCGCCGTCTGCATGCAGCACCTTGCGAACGCCGGAAATCTTTCCAGCCGCAGAGGCCACATCGCCAGCGCCTTCACCCGCCACGAGGACATCCACATCGCCGCCGAACTTGGCAGCGGCAGTGACCACTTTGTGGGTTGCATCGTTCAGGGATGCATTATCGTGTTCAGCAATAACAAGAACAGCCATTAGATCGCTCCCGCAGCTTTGAGTTTCGAAACCAGCGTGGCGACGTCTTCGACTTTCTCGCCCGCTTCACGTACCGGCGGCTCGGTCACTTTCACCACGGACAGGCGCGGCGCAATATCAACTCCATAGTCGCCCGGTGCTTTCTCATCGATCGGCTTTTTCTTTGCCTTCATGATGTTCGGCAGGGAAGCATAGCGCGGCTCGTTAAGGCGCAGGTCAACGGTCACGATGGCCGGCGTGGTCAGCTTCAGTGTCTGCAGACCGCCATCCACTTCGCGTGTCACTGTCAGGGCGTCACCGTCCTTTTCCAGCTTGTATGCGAACGTTCCTTGCGGCCAGTCGAGCAGAGCGGCCAGCATCTGGCCGGTCTGATTGGAATCATCGTCAATTGCCTGCTTGCCCAGCAGAACGAGATCCGGGTTTTCTTCTTCCACGACCTTAGCGAGCAGTTTCGCAACGGCCAGCGGCTCAACCGTTTCATCCGTCTTAATCAGGATTCCGCGATCACCACCCATGGCAAGCGCCGTGCGGATGGTTTCTTGAGCTTGTTGTGGACCGATGGAAACGATGACGACTTCCGTCGCCGTGCCGGCTTCCTTCATACGAACAGCCTCTTCGACGGAGATTTCGTCGAACGGGTTCATGGACATTTTGACATTGGCGAGATCGACGCCGGTCTGGTCAGGTTTGACCCGGACCTTCACATTATAATCGATCACGCGTTTGACGGGCACGAGGACCTTCATACAAGCGCTCCAGATATCTGTTGGGGTTCTAGACTTCGTGGACTGTGCCTATCGCCCCCAAATAAAAGACGCAAGGTTTACGTTGACGTAAGTGTCAATTTGGCGCGGAAAATTTTTGCAAATTCTACAGACACTCGCATTCATGGGAGTGAAAATGGCTTGCATCCTCCACCTTGGCCATCCCGCCAACCTGCGCTAAACGCCACACTTTCCATCTTCCGAACCGATCCGACGAGGACTCTCATGGCCGGCCATAGTAAATGGGCAAACATCCAGCACCGCAAAGGCGCACAGGACAAGAAGCGCGCCGCGCTGTTCGCACGCCTTTCCAAGGAACTCACCATCGCCTCCAAGATGGGCGGGCCTGATCCCGACGGCAATCCACGCCTGCGTCTGGCCATCCAGAACGCGCGCGGCCAGTCCATGCCGAAGGACAATATCCAGCGCGCCATTGACAAGGGCCAAGGCGGCGGCGGCGATGACTATATCGACATCCGCTATGAGGGATTTGGCCCCGGCGGCGTCGGCATCATTGTGGAAGCCTCCACAGACAACAAGAACCGCGCGGCAACTGACATCCGTACAGCTTTCTCCAAGAATGGCGGAAACCTTGGTGAGACAGGCTCTGTCTCCTTCGGCTTCGACCAGGTTGGTGAAATCCAGTATCCGGCAGAGGCCGGCAGTGAAGACGAGATGATGGAAGCCGCCATTATGGCCGGCGCACAAGATGTCGAGTCTGACGAGGAAGGCCACTGGATCTATACGGCACGCGAAGACCTGCAGACGGTTGCTGACGCACTGGCAGAACATTTCGGCGATGCCGTCGAAGCAAAGTCCGCGAAGCTGATCTGGAAACCACAGAACACGGTTCCCGTTGAAGGTGACCAGGCCGACACGCTGATGAAGCTGCTCGATGTTCTGGACGACCTGGACGACGTCTCGAACGTCTATGACAATTCCGAACTTTCTGATGAGGAAATGGCGCGCCTTTCCGAGAACTAGGCGCCCTTACCTCCTGCTTACAGGACATCTTTGCAATTCCCTGGGCAAGGCCTTGACGGTTCTTTTTATCCATATACTTTGTTTTTCAAAGTACTCTATGGAGATCAGAATGAGTCCTCAAACCATGGCAGATGATCTTGCCTACATCCGTGACCTGGCTGAGGCCGGGAAAAACGCCCCGCTTCTGGGTGGCCGGTTTCTTGTCTTGTGGGGCGCCCTGACCGCAGCCGCCTATCTCGGCCACTACGCCATCGCCGAGGGCATGTTCGGCCTACAACCCGTGGCTTTCGCAATCATGTGGATTGCCTATGTCACCCTCGGTGTCGGCGGCATGTACCTGATGAAGATGAGCTACCCCAACAGCAAACCGGGGCGCGCCTCTACGGGCAACAAGGTCTCTGCGCTGGTGTGGCAAGCCTCTGGATATTTCCTCGGTGCTTACTTCCTTGGCGCCTTTTTGTCGGCAATGATGTTAAATGTCTTCTCGCCGTTTATCTGGTCTGTTCCTATGGTCGTTGGCCTGTATGGTCTGTCGCAATATGTATCCGGGGTGATCGCCAATACCGCTCCCCTCAAGCTGGCTGGTATTGCGGCCATGCTGAGTGTCGTCCCCGCCATCCTGCTCAGCGGGACGAATTATATGTGGCTATTCGGGGCTGCCGTCGCAGCGATTTGCGTATTGGTGCCCGGCATTATCCTGATGCGCCGTGAACCCAGCGAAACTGTCTGAGGTCCGTCATGACGGACAGCAATCCCTTTGACCATTCCGATATTGACGATGTTATTCATGGCCGCTTGCGCCTTGGCGTCATGGCCTATCTATCCACGGTCAGCCCCGCGACTTTTGGGGAGTTACGAGAAAAGGTTGGCGCGACAGACGGCAATTTGTCGACCCATTTGCGCAAACTGGAAGAGGCGGGTTATGTGGACCTCGAAAAGCTGTTTGTGGGCCGAAAACCCCAGACACGGGTCCACCTGACAGATACGGGCCGCAAGGCTTGGCTCGCTTGGCTTGACCGGATGCAGGCCCTGATGAAGGCTGCAGAATAGTACACTATCTCAAGGACCGATCAGGCGTATCTGCTCGGCCTTTGCACTTCCGGTCCTCGCGCCAACCTTCCAGCCGAGCGCCTCATACGCCTTGCGCGCATTCACATTCTGCATGTCGACATCTAGGCTTAGCGGCCTGCCCGTTTCCTGCCGGGCCACGTCCAGTAAGCCGCGCCCTACCCCGCATAGCCGCCAGTCCCGTGCCACGAAGAGATGATCAATATAGCAGACCTCTGGCCGAAGTGTGAGAAAACCGACCACTCCGGCATTCGGCTCCTCGGCGACCCAGGCGCGTGCGCTTGGCAGGGAATTGAACAATTTCCGCAAATAGGGCGCCGCAGGGCTGCGCCAGGGGAACTCTGTCAGACAGTCGCGAAGCAATTGATAGCACGGCCTGTAGTCACGCCGTGAAAAAGGTCGGATGCGCCAGCCTGCTGCGGGATGCGTATACATATCCCGAGCCTGAGCCCGAACAGCAGGCTGGTCCAGATTTTATCGCAAAGAGGAAGAGCAAAAAATTGCCTCTGCCTACATTTGCATCGTCCAGCCTTCGACAGCCATCGCAGCCTGACGTATCGCTTCCGATAGGGTCGGGTGCGCGTGGGAGGTGCGGGCGACGTCTTCAGACGCGGCGCCAAACTCCATTGCGACACAGAGTTCACCGATCATTTCGCCAACGCCAACACCAATCATGTGGGCACCGAGAATACGATCCGTCTTCTTGTCTGCCAGAACTTTCACGAACCCGTCGGTCTCGTGATTCGTTCGCGCACGGGAGTTGGCCATGAAGGGGAATTTGCCCTTCACATATTCCACGCCTTCTTCTTTCAGCTGTTCCTCGGTCTTTCCAACCCAGGCGATTTCGGGCTTGGTGTAAACGACGCTCGGCACCAGATTGTAATCGACATGCCCTGCCTTGCCGGCAATCAGTTCGGCAACAGCAACACCATCGTCCTCTGCCTTGTGGGCCAGCATCGGACCATGGATGCAGTCACCAACAGCCCAGACACCATCAGCGGCCATGAAGTGACCATCGGTGACCTGCACAACGCCTCGCTTGTCCGTCTTCACGCCAACGGATTCGAGGCCAAGTCCTTCAGTATAGGGCTTGCGGCCGATCGCAACGATCACGGCGTCAGCATCCAGAACTTCCGTTTCACCGCCAGCTGCCGGCTCCATGCTCAGCTTCAGCTTGGACTTCAGCTTTTCGACACCCGTCACTTTCATGCCGAGGCGGAAATTGAGGCCCTGCTTCTTGAAGACCTTTTGGGCTTCCTTGGCGATCTCATTGTCGGCGCCAGGCATGATACGGTCGAGATATTCAACCACTGTCACTTCAGAACCGAGGCGGGACCAGACGGAGCCCATCTCAAGACCGATCACCCCGGCGCCAATCAGGATCAGGCGCTTCGGAACGGAGGTCATCGACAAGGCGCCAGTATTGGTAACAACGCGCTCTTCATCAATCTCGATACCCGGCAGGTTTGCCGGCTCAGAACCGGTGGCGATCACGATATTCTTCGTATCCAGCGTCTGGGTCTTGCCGTCTTCACCGGTTACTTCGACCTTGCCCTTGCCGAGGATCTTGCCGCGGCCTTTGACATAGTCGACCTTGTTCTTCTTGAAGAGGAACTCGATGCCCTTGGTCAGGCCGTTCACGGCATCGGTCTTCTGGGCCATCATCTGGTCCAGATCCAGCTCAAGTTTGCCGGTCTTGATACCCATAGCCGCAAAGTCATTCTGCGCCGTAGCGAACATTTCTGAGGCGTGCAGCAAGGCCTTCGAGGGGATGCAGCCCACATTCAGGCAGGTGCCGCCAAGCGTGCCACGGGATTCAATACAGGCAACCTTCAGCCCGAGTTGTCCTGCGCGAATTGCGCAATTGTAGCCGCCGGGGCCGCCACCGATAATGACGACGTCGTATGTCTCAGCCATGGGGAAATCTGCCTTGGTCTATGGGCTCAAAGGAATGAGCCGCCAAACTAGGCATTTTACTTCTGAAATCAATGCGGCAGGGTCTGCAGAATTGGATTAGCTGCGTTTCGTTACGACAAGGCCCGCGAAAAGCAGCCACAGAACGCCTGTTGTGATGGCCTCATCCATCCACAGCACCGGGTCGGCCCCTGACGCTGCCATAAGGCCAGCGAGCAACGTGAACAGCAATATGCCCACCAGAAGGATCCATTTTCCGACAGATCGGCGGAAAATCAGCAGCAATCCGCCAATAAGCATGACACTCGTTGCAACAAGCCGCACCAGACTGGTGGGTGGCTGCAACAAAGCATCCGAAACACTACTGCCCCGGCTGACAACGATATTCACGGCATGCAGGCCACCCCAGAACAACCAGCCCGCAATCAATGTGATCAGAACTGCGAGCAAGCGCCATATGATAGACATTGCATCCTCCCCTTATCCTTTGTCCGGCAAGGGTAGGGCTAAGCCTCACCTACAGCAAATGGAAAGAGATATGCCTGCCCAGACTTGGCCTAGCTGGCGCGGCGACGGCGGGCCTGCATCTTGCGGCCATGCACCGCAAAACTCGCGCGCTGGCGCGCAATCGCGGCGGGCACGAAAGTCGGCTTCGGCTTGCGGACAACGGCCGGAACATCCGGGGTCGGGCTATGCGCCTGAACCTGCGGGGCAAGCGGTTTGGTCAGTATCAAGGGGACGTCCGTCGCCTGGGCTGGCTGAACCTCGCGGCCCGGTCGCACACGAAGCTCCCACACAGCAAAGAACAACAATATCGCACCTACACAGACCCCGGCAATCGCACCTTCTTCCGGACTGGGATCACGCCACCAGCCGGGCTCGAATGTCACCAGATAGAGACAGGGAATGCCTGCGAGGGCCCCATAAAGATACCACAGCACACCACCGCGGCGTCGGGCCGCAACCATGACACCGGAGCTGTAAAAGCACAGTGAGGCTATCAGATAGGGTCCGCCATGGGCGATGCCGAGTTGGCGCCAGTCGACACTCTCAAGACCTGAGGCAATGTCATCCTTCACAATCCAGCTCATCACCATCATGATCGAAGGCCAGCGCACAGCCGTCAGCGCGCCAAAGGCAAAGGCGATTGCATAGACTGTTAGCAGGATGGCAATAAGACGGCGAAGCATCCCTTCGCGTAGCATGGGTGTAGTAACTGCCCGCTGAACAGGGTGTTGCGAATTTCACCTATCTCTCAACTGAGGGGTAAACGACCTTTAGTTCTCCGCAGCATCCTGAGCGCCGCAAATACGAGAATCGATACAGTAATTCAGTACGCCCATCGCCAGATGGGGCGTCAGATTAGCAGCCTCATCCGTATCTGCCTCTTCGTCTGCCGCAATGCGGAACAGGCCCCTCACACTTTCCTGCTGGCGCAGCGCCGTGCGCACAAGCCGTGTGATATAATCCACCGGTGCAGAAATCTCGCTGAACCCACGCTGCGGAGAGACGGGAAGACGCGCATCTTTGGGCACAACCATGGCAATCATGGATTGAGGCCCGAGCGGCGGGCCTGCCTGCAAGCCTGGCTCGCCGAAAATGTCCCTGGCCAGATAAATTTCATCACCCGCTTCCCGCACAGGCCATTCCCCTGCAGCCTCCATCGGATTTGGGTAAAGCTGCGTCAGCATATCATTGGAATTGTAATCGAACAGCACCAGCTTGCCACGCACGGGCAGTGTGACTTTCAAATCCACCATGTCGCCATTCTCGATAACAGACACAGGCTCACCCGCTGCATTCACCAACGTCACGGGCATATCCATGACGATTTGCTCAAAATCCTGCTGCACACTGGCGACAAGATCCGGTACGCCGCGTGTCGGCGCGGGCACGTCGGCCGCCTGAATGAAGTTCGCATCCGGAACATAGGATTTGATCCATTCGGCATAAGCCGAGATGCGCGTATAGGCACCGGGACTCTCCTCGCGGCCACAACCGACGCCCCAACTCACAATGCCGATCTGGTAGGGGCAGCCATTCTTGGCATATTTGACCAGCGGCCCGCCGCTATCGCCCTGGCAAGCATCCTTGCCGCCCTGCTCCAGTCCGGCGCAGATCAGATGGTTGTCAACAATCAATGATTGGTATAAGGCCGGATACCCTTCCAGCATGGAGGCTTTTCTAAGTCGCTGCTGGCAGACAGACGCATCCACAGTTGGCGCGGAGGTTTCCTGCAAAACAAGACTCGGTGCGGCGAGCGCGAAATTACGTGCATTCTGCCATTTCGTGCGCTCGCCCGGCTGTAACTCCTCAAGATTTCCAAAGCCCGCGACCCAAGCCTCCTCCCCCGCTTTGGACAAACGATCTGTCGACGCATCAACGGATAGCGTGGCTATCGGGCCGGTCCACTGGTCTGCCAGCTTCAGCAAGGCGATGTCCGCCCCTTTATAGATATCATCGGCCCCGGCATAATCCGGATGGGTGATCACCTGCGTCACAAAAGAACCATGTGCACTATCGGGCATATAGCCCAAATCTTCCGTGCCCAGCTGAACCCGGATGGCCGCCACCTTGCGCAAGGGCGCCCCCTCACCCGTGGACTCATAGGCAAAGACACGGCCGCTCTCTTCAGACACGGCAAAGCCTTCGACGCAATGAGCCGCAGTCACGATCCATTGCGGAGAAATCGCCGCGCCGCCGCAGACATGGTAGGTCTTCTCGCGCATACGCAGCTGGATGGAGGCAATGCCCGGCCAGTTTTCAACATGCGCGCTGACGCCGCCAACAACCTTCGCCCCGCTTGGCGTATCGTCCACGCGGCAGGTCCGCTCCTGAGCGCTCATCGCTAAGGGCAGGGCTATCGCCGCGAGGGCAAGCGTCAGAGACTGCGTAGCGCGCATAGGTGTCGTCCTCCCGGGCAGGAGGTTAACCACGGCACTCAGATTCCGCAAAGCGTTTGGTGTGGAGGCGCTAGCCGGCAAAGGCCTTTTCGATCACGAATTCTGCCGGCGCCGCATTCGAGCCTTCCGTCAGGCCGGCCTTCAGCATCAGCTCTTTCACGTCCCGAATCATCTCCATGGAGCCACAGATCATCACACGATCCGTTTCCGGATTAAGCGGCGGAACGGCCAGATCCTCAAACAGTTTACCCGTCTCGATCAGGGTCGTGATACGGCCCTTATGCTCATAGTCTTCACGGGTACAGCTGCCATAGCGGCGCAGCTTGCCCTGGGCCAGTTCACCCAGGAATTCGTGATTTAGCGTCTCGTCGACAATCTCCTTGGAATATTCCAGCTCCGCAGCCTCACGACAGGTGTGCGTGACGATCACCTCGTCGAATTTCTCATAAGTTTCCGGATCGCGCACAACGCTTGCAAATGGCGCAAAGCCGGTACCTGTGGAGAAACAATACAGCCGCTTGCCTGGCACCAGCGCATCATGCACCAGTGTGCCCGTTGGCTTCTTGCCCAGCAATACCTTGTCGCCTGGCTGAATCTTCTGCAGCCGCGAGGTGAGCGGCCCATCCGGCACCTTGATGGAGTAGAATTCCAGTTCCTCATCCCAGCTCGGGCTTGCAACAGAATAGGCGCGCAACAACGGGCGACCATCATCCTTGTAAAGCCCAATCATCACGAACTCACCAGACCGGAACCGGAAGGTGGACGGGCGCGTCAAGCGGAAGCGGAACAGCCGGTCTGTATAGTGCTTCACCTCAAGGACGGTTTCCTCGGTTGGCGCGTTCGGATTTACCTTCTTGGCGGCCGCGGGGGAAGGGGAGGCTTCTGCTGTCATGTCTTGGCTCTTGCTCCTTACGGGTACGCGGCGTCACATGACGCCTTAGCCGGACAAATGCAATGCGCGCAGCGAACACTTCAGATTTACTGAAGAGTCCGGCTGCATCGCAAGTACAGCCTTAAAGGCAAATTTGAGAACGATTTGCAATAGTGGAAACTGCGTAATGTGCGCTTCTGGCGCACATAGGCAGGAAAACTGCCCTAAAGCGACGCCGCTCCAGAGACCCAGTGAATGTTTGGATCGGCCATCTGATAGCTGCCGTCCAGCTCATAGATGTTCTGATAGCCGTAGCCATACAGATTGATAAAGGTCGGCACATTCAGCGCCAACTCCATCCTCTTTACCGGAACCGGTGCAACATCATCGACGAAATTATTGTTGCAATAGATCAGAATCCGCGTGGTTTTGGAGGGAATTGTCTCGGCCAGTTTGGCATCCGTGAAGTCGGAGAAGTTCAGATGAATGGCGCCGTCGATATGCCCCATCAGATAGGCCGCCTGGCTGCGTGTATCCAAAACGAGTGTCCCGCCTTCCGCTTTCATCTGGTTGAATGTCTCCAGATCAACCAGCCGCGTTACGCGATAGGCAGAGACTTCATCTGCGAGCGCGACAAAGCCATCATAGTCGACCTGATCTTCCTGAGCCTGAGCCATGAGTCCACAACCGATAAAGGTTGCAAGGGTCAGAATCCCCAGAATTACATTTCTTTTGACACCCATGGCGCCAGTCCTTTCTGCACTCCTGCCAAGAGCTTACAGCATCAGGATTACCGCCAATTGAGGCAGTAATGGGCAATTTAAAAGGGTTTTGTAAGGATAATTCAGGCGCGCGGATGGGCCGCCGCGTGGACATCCCGCAAGCGTTCACTGTCCACGCCGGTGTAAACCTGCGTCGTCGAGAGCGATGCATGGCCCAGCAGGGTCTGTATCGCCCGCAGGTCTGCGCCCTCAGCCAGAAGATGCGTTGCAAAGGCATGGCGTAATGCGTGAGGTGTCGCCGTATCAGGCAGACCAAGGATTGCGCGCAGCCTTTGCACCAGACCCTGAATGAGACGAGGGTTCAAGGCGCCGCCCTTGGCTCCGCGAAACATCGGATCGTTCGGCCCCAGCCGGTACGGACACAGCTCCGCATATGTCTCCATCGCCTGCCGCACGGCCGGGAGCAGGGGTACAATCCGCATCTTGTTACCCTTGCCCGTGATCCTCAGGCGCTCAGGCGCGGGGATGTGAGACCCAGTAAGACTAAGCGCTTCGGAGATACGCAAGCCTGCGCCATACAGCAGCGACAGGACGGCCGCGTCCCGCGCATTGACCCAGGCTTCAGTGTCCGGGTCCGACGCGGCCTCCTCGATCAGATCCTTCGCTGCTTCGACAGAAACCGGGCGCGGCAAGCGCTGCGGACGTTTGGGGCCCTGCAGATAGGCGATTTCTGCATTCTCTATGTCATGCGTGCGGCCCAGCCAGCGGTAAAGTGCCTTCACCGAAGACAGAAGTCGCGCAATCGAGGCATCGGAGAGGCCCTCACGGCGGCGCTGCGCCAGAAAGGCCCGCACATCGCGCGCACGTAATTTTCCAAGACGTTTCGGTGTCGGTTCTTCTTCCAGATAAGTCCGGAGAAAGCCCAGAAACCCGGCGAGATCGCTCTGATAGGCCTCGACCGTCTTGGCCGCCATGCGGCGCTCATTCTGAAGGTATGATGTGAAAGCGGCCAGGGTCTCCATAAGGTCATCCTGTCAGAGCAGGCTTAAGGTTCAGTTGCGGTCTGCCGCCCCTCAAGCAGGAACGACCTTACCGGCCCAGTCCAGCACCTTGCCGCTATCGGCTGCTGTCAGATTGTCGATGACCTCCAACAGATAAGTCGCCGATTGCTCGGGCGAGAACAACTGGCTGTCCGGAACATTGGTCTGGAAAGGCATTGACAGGCCTGTGTCCACTGTACCGGGGTGTAGGCCGACACAGATGGAATCTGCATTCCGTCGCTGGCACTCGATGGAATAGTTTCGAATCAGCATATTCAGCGCCGCCTTTGAGGCACGATAGGCATGCCAGCCGCCAAGGTCATTATTCTCTATGGATCCGACCCGCGCTGAAAGAGCGGCAAACACCCAGCGCCCTGATGGGGGCATCCGCCCCAGCATATGCTTAGTTATCAGCGCAGGCGCAATCGTATTGGCCGCAAAGACGCGCTCGAAAGCATCGCGGCTCTGATGGCGATAGGATTTTTCGGGCGTCAGACCGGCGCCCTCATGCAGAAGGCCGACCGTAACCACGCAGAGTCTTATCCTGTCCGTCTTCGCACTGATCTCTTTGGCGGCTGCTTCCAGCGCTGCTTCATCCAGCGCATCCGCCTGGATGCTGACCGCCCCTTCCGGCACACGGCCGGACCGGGAAACGGCAAAGACAGAACCATACCACGAGCTTTCCAGCAGGCGCTGGACCAGGGCCTGCCCGATTCCTCCTGAAGCACCAAAAACAACTGCGCTCATGCTCTAATAACTAGGCGAAGGGGTCGGCCAGGCAAGACAATCGTGACCGCAAAAAAGAAGGGCAGCCAATAAGGCTGCCCCTCAATACTCTACACGTTTACTCTACTATTCATGAAGGTAAACAAATACTGCTTAACCGTTCATGAATATCTCTTCGCAGATTTCAGCTTTGCTTGGCAAGAAGATTGCGAATTTCCTCCAGAAGCACTTCCTGGCGCGGTGGCGCCGCCGGAGCGGCTTCTTCCTTTTTCTTCATTCTGTTCATGCCCTTAACGATCATAAACATGACAAAGGCCACGATGATGAAAGAGATCACGGCAGCAATAAAGTTACCGAGTTCAACCACTGCGGCCTCTTTAGCCACTTCGCCAGCTTCATTAATCTCGGCCGGGGAAATTGTGTAAGCAATTTCCGACAGATCGATGCCGCCCATGATGGGCGCCAAGAGCGGCAAGAAAACACCTTGGATGAAAGCCGTGACGACTGTTGCAAACGCACCGCCCATGACAAAGCCGACGGCCATGTCGATGAGATTTCCCTTCATCGCAAATTCTTTGAATTCCTTCAGCATAAAGGCCCCTTTTCTCAATATACCGCCGCTTGGAATGAACTGCGATTAGCTGTCCATTCGGCAAAATCGTCAAGCACGTTCATCACGCACGCGATCCCGGTTAGCCTTATCTCGCCTCTGGGTCCTCGCCGCCATTCACGCGAGCGCGTAATTCCTTGCCTGCCTTGAAGAAAGGTACGGCCTTAGCCGGCACACTGACAGCCTCACCCGTGCGTGGGTTGCGCCCCTTGCGGGCATCACGCTGGCGCACGGAAAACGCCCCGAAACCGCGCAGTTCCACACGGTCCCCGCGGGCAAGCGCCGCACCGATCTCGTCCAGAATGACATTGACCACCCGCTCCAGATCCTCCTGGCGTAGATGGCTATATTCCATGGCGAGTTTTGCAATCAGTTCTGACTTCAGCATGTCTTTGATATTACACGCATTTGCGGCGGGAGCGCTAGGCCCCCGCCGCAAACATTTCATCAATTTTAGAATACGTATCCGAAGACCGTCTCAGCCGTCTCAGGCGTTCTTGAGTTCTTCGGCCTGAGCCTTCCACTCCGCACCTTTGCCAGAGGTGCCAACTTCCTCTTCGAGGACGGCAATCTGGGCATCGGTCAGCGCAGCAATCTGCCAGAAATGGTAGATACCAGCTTCATTCAGCTTCTTCTCGAAAGCCGGACCAACACCTTTGATCTGCTTCAGATCATCAGCATCGCCCTGCGGGCCGGAAAGACGGCCTTTGTCGTCAAGAGCGGATTCGTCAGCCGTAGCCTGACCGTCGGTGGACGGCGGCGTCGGCTCGACCTTGTCGGACGTTTCCTTGGACGTACCGGAAGACGCCAGGGCTGCACCCAGGATGTCACCCAGGGACGCACCGGCATCCGCAGAACCGTATTGTGCGACGGCTTCTGCTTCTTCAGCGATTTCCAAGGCCTTGATCGACAGGGACACACGGCGGGAGCCGCGATCCACGGAGATCACCTTGGCGTCGACCTTGTCGCCTACAGCAAAACGCTCAGGACGTTGGTCGGCGCGGTCACGGGAAAGGTCAGAGCGGCGGATGAAGGATTTCATCGCCGGAGAACCGAACTCAACCTCGATACCGCCGGACGTCACTTCCGTAACCGTACAGGTAACCGTGGAGCCACGCTTGACGGCAGCGCCGCCATCAGCCGGGGCTTCAATCGGGTCGCCGGACAGTTGCTTGATGCCAAGCGAGATACGCTCTTTGTCAACGTCAACGTCGAGGACCTTGGCTTTGACCATGTCGCCCTTGTTGAAAGACTCGATGGCTTGCTCGCCGGACTTGTCCCAAGCGATGTCGTTGATGTGCACCATACCGTCGAGGTCCGGGCCGAGGCCTACGAAGAGACCGAATTCCGTGATGCCACGAACTTCGCCTTCGATTTCGGTGCCGACCGGATGCTCTGCCAGGAAAGCGGTCCAAGGATTGTCCATGGTCTGCTTCAGGCCGAGAGAGATGCGGCGCTTCTCGGAATCAACGTCCAGGACTTCCACATCGACTTCCTGAGAGGTCGACAGGATTTTGCCCGGATGGACGTTTTTCTTGGTCCAGCTCATTTCGGACACGTGAATCAGGCCTTCGACACCATCTTCCAGCTCCACGAAGGCACCGTAATCGGTGATGTTGGTGACCTGGCCCTTCAGGCGTGCGCCAACCGGGTAACGCGCGTCGATGCCGTCCCACGGGTCGGAGCCGAGTTGCTTCATGCCGAGCGATATACGCTGGGTTTCAGGGTTGATCTTGATGATCTGGACTTCGACTTCCTGACCAACTTCGACCACCTGAGACGGGTGGTTGATGCGCTTCCAGGACATGTCGGTGACGTGCAGCAGGCCGTCGATGCCGCCAAGGTCAACGAACGCACCATAATCGGTGATGTTCTTGACGATACCCTTGCGGACATCACCTTCAGCCATATCGGAAACGATTTCAGCACGCTGTTCGGCGCGGCTCTCTTCGAGGATCGCACGGCGGGATACAACGATGTTGCCACGCGCGCGGTCCAGTTTGAGGATCTGGAAAGGCTGAACTTCGCCCATCAGAGGGCCTACGTCGCGCACAGGGCGGATATCGACTTGGGAGCCAGGAAGGAAGGCGTTCACGCCGCCAAGATCGACGGTGAAACCGCCTTTGACGCGGCCGGAGATGGCGCCTTTGACAGGCTCTTCGGCATTGAAGCTCTTTTCCAGTTTGATCCAGCGCTCTTCGCGACGGGCCTTATCACGGGACAGGACAGCGTCGCCAAGGGCGTTTTCGATGCGATCAAGGTAGACATCGACGATGTCGCCGGATGCCGGCTCCTTGTCTTCCATCGAGAATTCTTTGAGCGGGATACGGCCTTCGGTCTTGAGACCGATATCTACCAGCACCGCATCATTATCGATACGGATCACAGTTGCCGGGATAACCTGGCCTTCCTGCATGGCGCTGGCGGCCGTGGATGATTCAAACATTGCTGCGAAATCATCGGTCGACGGGTTCATTTTATCAGACATTTGGGTTCCTTCGGCGGATCGAACGGCTCAGGGCGGACATGCACCATTGCAGCCCGCTCAGAACGACCCGAGAGCGTGGTCTCTTGAATTTGAAGTGGTGCAACCTGTTTGGATTTGAGGCTGAAAAGCCCCTTCAGGTGCGGTTTCCACGGGCGAGAGCGGCCTCTACAGCTGCCAGCGCCTTTTCCACTGCGGCCTCTATAGAGAGCTCAGTCGTATCAATCAAGACAGCATCTACCGCCATTTCTGCCGGAGCATCCTTACGAGACTGGTCTCTTTTATCACGCACGCGAAGCTGTTCGATCACCGCTTTCAATGTCACGTCTTCGCCCTGACCGCGCAATTCCTTCCAGCGACGATAGCCGCGCTCTTCCACGCTTGCATCTATCCAGAGCTTCACATCAGCGTCCGGCGCAATCACGGTACCGATATCACGGCCATCCAACAAGGCGCCGAGATCCTGGGTGGCAAAGGCCCGTTGCAGTTCGAACAGCGCCTGACGCACTTCCGGAATGACCGCAACCACACTAGCCGCCTTGCCTGCCTCAGCTGTGCGCAACTCCGCCTCTTGATAGTCAGCCAGATCCAGCGTGCGGGCCATATTTGCCAGGGCATCGGCATCATCCAGCGGGATACCCGCTTTCAGGGCCGCCACGGCAGTTGCCCGGTAAAGCCGGCCGGTATCCATGTGCGGCAGTCCGTAATGGGCTGCCAGCCGTTTCGCTATCGTGCCTTTGCCCGACGCCGTGGTTCCATCAATGGCAATAATCATCGGGCCGGGAGGTGGACGAACCCGCTGGCCAAGTCAAGCAGCTCAGGCCGTCTCACCTTCCCCCGCGTCCACGAAGCCTTTCCAGCGGCCCATATAGTCAATGAATGCCTGCCCGAGCCCCTCATTTTGCAAGTGGGAAACCGGAACGGGCAAGCTGATGGGTTCAAAGTTTGCATCCGCGGCAATTTTCTGCGGGAAATCATGATGCAGGATCGCGCCCCGGCCAATCACGACGAAATCCAGCCCCGCTGACATCGCCTTCTGGCAGGTCTCGCCTGTCGTCAGTTTGCCCGCTGCGCCCAGACGCACGTCACCACGCTCCAGGTCCGTGAACCAGCCAAGCAGGTCACGATCCTGATAGGCTTCATCCTGCGGCAGCTTGAAACAATCCCATAGCGACATGTCGAGATAATCAATCTTGCCGTCGCGCATGATCTTTTGCGCAACATCGCGCACTTCCATCAAATCCATGCCGAACCGTTCCGGCGACAGGCGCAGCCCTACCGAGAAGTCACGTCCGCAGGCGGCGCGGATGCCGTCGACGATTTCCTGCGTCAGGCGGAAGCGATTCTCCAGAGACCCGCCATACTGGTCATCACGTTGGTTGATCTCGGCGCTGAGAAACTGGCACAGCAGATAGCCATGCGCGCCGTGGATTTCGACACCATGGAAGCCCGCTGTCTCACAGCGCACCGCCGCCGCGATGAAATCGTCGCGCACCTTTTCCACTTCAGCCAGTGTCATCGCCCTTGCTCCGAATTCCTCGTTATCTGACGGGCAGACTGGCGGGCCTTCAATCAAATCATGCGGCGTGCGCATGCCGGCATGGTGCAGCTGCACCACCGAATGCGTGCCGGTCGCATTCAGCTTTGCCGCCAGTTCGGTCAGTTTCGGCAAATGACGGTTATCATAGACGCCCAGCTGACCCGGAAAGCCTATGCCATGCAGATCAATCTGCGCCGCCGCCGTCATGACGAGGCCAAAACCGCCCTGCCCACGCATTTCCAGCCAGCGGATTTCATCCTC
Source organism: Hyphomonas pacifica (assembly GCF_000682675.1). Taxonomy (GTDB): domain Bacteria; phylum Pseudomonadota; class Alphaproteobacteria; order Caulobacterales; family Hyphomonadaceae; genus Hyphomonas; species Hyphomonas pacifica. The sequence goes on from NZ_AWFA01000024.1 coordinate 20,671, forward strand.
GCTGAGCGTGCCATCCTTATGGCTCTGCTGATTGGTCAACGGCGCCAGCATGAAGCGATTCTTCATGGCCGGGCCATGGGCGAAGGTCAGGGGTGAGGTGAGATCGATCATGGCTGCACTTTGGCTTTGGAAGAGTGAAGGTCAATTTCTGCCGTAGGGGCAGGGGACTCAGCGGATGGCGTTGAGGGCGGCACCGAGCGCAGACCGGTTTTCTCGGTCTATAACCGCGAAAACGATTTCGGCATCGCGGGCGGCTGGGTGCCGGGCACAGATGGTGACAGCAATGTGCGCAGCCTGTGCTGGCGGGTAACCATAAGCACCGGTCGAAATGGCCGGAAATACGATGCGATGCATGTTCCGTTGGCTGAGTTCGGTAAGACAGTTGCGGTAGCAATTGGCCAGAATGTCTGCCTCACCATCCTGTCCACCACGCCAGACCGGCCCTACCGTGTGGAAAATGAGTCGCGGGGCAAGGCCGAATCCCTCCGTCACGTGTACCTCGCCCGGCGGGCAGGGGGCGAGTGGGCGACAAGCCTCTTTGAAGCGCGGTGGATGACGCCGTCGACACCGCCTCCGCCCAGCAAGCTGGAATTGGCAGCATTGACGATGACGTCTGCGTCCACGTCCAGAAGACTGCCGGGGTATAGGGCGAGACGCGGCATTACCCCTGCGAAATATCCGCGCCCAGTTCCGTCATATGCGACAGAAAATCCGGATAGCTCGTCGCGATCATGGAGATGTCATCGACGCTGACAGGATTTTGCGCCGCAGTGCCCATGATCAGCGCGCTCATGGCGATGCGGTGGTCATGATGGGTCTGCACGAGGCCGCCACCCGGCACCTTGCCGGCGCAGCCCTGAACGGCGAACCCGTCCGGGCGCTCTTCGGCCTCGACACCATTTGCGCGCAGCATGGCAACCGTCGCGCCGATACGGTCTGATTCTTTCACGCGCAGTTCTTCAGCGCCCGTCACAATCGTCTCGCCCTCCGCGAAGGCGGCGAGGACAGCAAGAATCGGGAACTCATCAATCATGGACGGTACCAGGCGCTCCGGTACAGCCTTGCCTTTAAGGGCTGCGGCCCCGGCATGCAGATTGATCAGGCGCTCGCCCGCTGCATCGCCCGCTTCCTCTGCCCCAAGATGTGCCCCCATCAGATTTGCCACATCGAAAAAGCCGGACCGGGTCGGGTTCGACATCACGCCCTCAACAATCACATCACCCTCAGGTGACAGAATACCCGCCGCAACCAGGAAGGCCGCAGAGGACGGGTCCCCAGGAATGGCCGCATCAAGCGCGCTGAGAGTCTGACCGCCTTCCACTGAAATCCGCATCACACCGCTATCAAGACGTGCAACATCCACCTTCGCGCCAAAGCCGCGCAACATGCGCTCGGTATGGTCACGGGTCGGCTTTGCCTCCTCGACAACAGTAGTTCCACTGGCCGCCAACCCGGCCAGCATGATGGCGGATTTGACCTGCGCAGAAGCCTGCGGCGGCGAATAGGTGATGGCTCTCAGATCATCCGTCCCGACCATGGAAAAAGGTAGACGGCCATCTGGCCCGGCCGTATCCAGCCCGCGCATCAGGCGCAGCGGTGTCAGGATGCGGTTCATCGGACGCGACCTCAGGCTGGCGTCGCCAGTCATTTCGACCGTGATCGGATAACCACAGACAACGCCCATGATCAGACGCGAACCCGTGCCGGAATTTCCGAAGTCGAGCACCTTGTCCGGCTGGGACAGGCCCTTGCGCCCCACGCCGGTCACCTGCCATTTGCCGCCTCCCAGCTGTTTCACATCCGCGCCCAACGCTTCCATGGCCCATCCCGTGCGCAGTACATCCTCGCCTTCCAGCAGGCCGCTGAACTGGCTGGTGCCCTCTGCCAGACCGCCCATAATTAGGGCTCTGTGACTGCACGATTTGTCCCCAGGGGCACGGATCGCTCCCTTCAGGGTTTTTACAGGACGACTGGTCCACACCATTTCCGGAAAATTCCTAGTTGATTGATCACGTGAATTGGGGCTTTGACAGCGTGAGGCGTTCATGGCAAGCGCCCCGCCATACAATTTCCGCGAAGACCCCCAAGGAGGCTGTCGCCCGTGTCCAAAGACAAACTTGGAACCAAGCAAGTCTGCCCGTCCTGCGAGGCACGCTTTTACGACCTGAACAAACGCCCGTGCGTGTGCCCGAAATGCGGCGAGGAGTTTGATCCGGAAGATGAAATCATCCGCACCACCATCACCAAGGTGAAGGCAAAGGCCGCGAAAGCCGCTGTCAAATCCGAAGATGATGATGACGATGATGATGAAGACGAAGTCGACACCGCAGCTCGCGACGATGATGATGTCGATGACGACGAAGAAGATGATGACGAGGAAGAAGCCAAGGAACTCGGCGGCGACGAAGAGGAAGTGATCCTCGAAGGCGGCGCAGATGATGACGAGGAAGACGAAACACCTGCCAAGGTGCCGTCAGGCTTCACCGAGGACGGCGTGGACGATGATGATGACGACGTCATTCTCACCGACGACGACGATGATTTTGACATCGATGACGATGATGATGACGATGATGATCTCGTAATTGATGAAGAAGATGAAGATTAGACTTGAAAGGTGCGAGCGAGGGAGGTAATCCCTCGCTTCCCGGTTCGGGGCCATAGCTCAGTTGGGAGAGCGCTTGCATGGCATGCAAGAGGTCGTCGGTTCGATTCCGTCTGGCTCCACCATTTCCTCCACTCCCCCCGGAGAAACACCAATACCCCTAGGATCCGCATATCCTGGCTGATCACTTGGTCGGTTATGTGAACCTGATCTGAATGCTCTCGCCCCGATAAGGCCCCAATCCGGTTCTTGAACAGACCCTGGAACGCCCCACCTTTATAGTGAACAAAAGGGACATTGTCGTTCCCGAGTTCGGCGTATCTGTCTTACGACGGAAAGGATTGGACCGATGACAACTGAACTGAAAACGAATCCGTTTGAAAGCGAAGCCTTCGTCTACATCCGCCACATGGATGCCGGCGAAATTCAGGGCCTCATGCCCGCAAATGCAATGGAACGGATCGAAGAACCGGAAGACCTGTTTGTGGTCGCTTCCGCCGATGGCGTCCGGTTGGCTGTCGTGCAGGGCCGCGAAGCAGCTTTTGCAGCCGCCCGTGCGCATGATCTAAAGCCTTTGAGCGTACACTAGCGCGTTCACCGCAAACAACTTCTTGCCTTTCTCTCCCCTTGAGATGAAAACTAGAAATATTGTCAGGGGGAGAGTTCGGGCATGAAGTATCTGGTATTTTCCGCAGTTTGCACCAGCCTTGCTGCCTTGGCCGCCTGCGGGAACGGGAAAAGCGAGCCAATTGAGGCCTCACATCTGGAGAAAACCGATGGAGCCGTCGAAATTTCCGCCGATGGCGATTTCGCCACAAACTTGCAGGCAGCCCTTATCGAGGCCCAGCCCGGCACGACAATCCGTATGCCGGAAGGCGTCTTTTCGCTTGAGACAGGCCTTTCTCTGGATGTTGACAAGGTAACACTTGTTGGGGCCGGGCAGGACAAAACGATTCTTGACTTCACAAGCCAGACAGGCGCGGGTGAAGGCCTGCTGGTGACATCAGACGACGTAATACTCACAGACTTTGCCATCCAGAACACTAAAGGCGACGGCATCAAGTCCAAAGGTGCCGACCGGATTATCTATCGCTATCTGACCGTGGAATGGACAGGTGGGCCGGATGAAAAAAATGGTGCCTATGGTGTCTACCCGGTCGAGTCCGATGATGTTCTGATCGAGAATGTGACGGTTCGTGGCGCCTCTGATGCTGGCATCTATGTTGGCCAATCGAACAATATCATCGTCCGCAACTCTGTCGCCGAATATAATGTGGCCGGTATCGAGATCGAAAACTCTATCGCCGCAGATGTCTATGGCAACATCGCCCGTCACAATGCTGGCGGCATTCTGGTGTTCGACCTGCCGGACCTGCCGCAGGTTGGCGGGCACTCCACACGCATTTATGACAACCAAATTGTCGCCAACAATACGCGCAACTTCGCGCCTGCCGGCAATATCGTGGCGAGCGTCCCCTCAGGCACCGGGCTGATGATCATGGCCAACGAGAATGTCCATGTCTTCGACAACACATTTACGGACAATCGCAGCGCACATGTACTGCTGGCCGCCTATCCGGAAGAGGTCAAGGATGACCGCTACAATCCGCTGCCACGCGATATAGTTGTCCGCGACAACAGCTATTCCGGCGGCGGGAATGATCCTCAGGGCATATTGCAGCCCCTCGCCATGGCAGTCGGCGGCACCCTGCCCCAGATCGTTGCAGATGGTGTCACAAGCTGGGCAAACAATTCCGAAATACCAAATTTGGTCATCGCAGAGGAAAGCTCTGTTGGATACCTAGATCTTGGAATCGGGCGCTATCCTGTCGACCCGATGCAAGTGGCCCCATCCACCACGCGGCCGAAATCTGATCCTGTAGATGAGCCTGCGCCAGTCCTCCTTCCCCAGGACAAGAAATAGTCCGCCACAGCATGCTACGCCGCCTTGCCCTTGCCACCTGTGTGTTGCTCGCAGCCTGTGGCGCGCGCCCGAATATGACGAAAGGGCCCGATCTTGAAGTCATCCTGAATGATATCGCGGCAGCTGAGTTGTCAGACTATGGCCTGTTCGCAGACCTTGCTGCCGCTAAGCCGGCACCGGGCGTCGTGCCTTACGATCTGATCAATCCACTCTTCTCGGATCACGCGCTCAAGACGCGTTACGTCTTCGTGCCAGAGGGAAAGCAAGCCAGATACTCCCAGACCGATGCACTGGACTTTCCGGTCGGCACGGTTCTGGTCAAAACCTTCTCCTTCGCACCTGATATGCGCACGCCTGATACAGGCCGCTACAAGGTCGAGACCCGCCTGCTAATCCACAAGGAAGATGGCTGGGCCGCCTTCCCCTATGTCTGGAATGAAGCAGGCACCGATGCCGTATATGCCCCTGCAGGCAAGATGACCGATATCAGCGTCACCGACCCGGCGGGTGAGCCGCTGACCATTCGCTACGCCGTACCCAACAAGAACCAGTGCAAAACATGTCATCAGAGCGGCGATGCCGTTCTACCCATCGGTCCCAAGGCGCGCAATCTGAACCATGATGGCCCGTCCGGACTGAACCAGCTGACAGACTGGCAGACGCGCGGCATTCTGGATGGCGTTCCCGCCCGTCCGCCTGCCGTGCCGGATGTCTGGGATGTCAGCCTGCCAATTGAAGGCCGCGCCCGCGCCTATCTCGATATCAATTGCGCACACTGCCACAAGGCAGATGGGTCTGCGTCCAATTCCGGCCTGTTCCTGGACTGGAATGAGCAAACCCCTGTCACCTATGGCGTCGGCAAGCATCCGACGGCCGCCGGGCGCGGTTCCGGGGGACGCCGCATCGTTATTGACCCCGGCCATCCTGAAACCTCCATCCTGAGCTTCCGCATGGCCTCCGATGAAGCGGGCATTGCCATGCCGGAACTCGGCCGCAGCGTTGTCGATGAACGTGGCCTCGCCATTGTGAATGAATGGATCGCCAGTCTCGAACCTGCGCAGTAGTTCAAACCTTGCTCTGACAAGGCGCCGGGCATAGGGTGCGCGCGATTTTGACCCCCCGGAAGTTTCTCCCATGCCCGATACACAGCATTCCGATCTGCCTGTAACTCTCAGCGATGTCGAAGCCGCGGCCAGCGTGCTCGAAGGACAGATTGTGCATACCCCGATGACCATGTCTCGGACGCTGTCTGCGATTACGGGCGCAGAAGTGTGGGTGAAGTTCGAAAATCACCAGTTTACGGCAGCGTTCAAGGAGCGCGGCGCGCTCAACAAGCTATCCAAGCTGACGGATGAACAGAAGAAACGCGGCGTGATCGCGGCCTCTGCCGGCAACCATTCGCAGGGTGTCGCCTATCATGCCCGCCGCCTTGGCATCCCGGCGACAATCGTGATGGCCGAGACCACACCCTTCAGCAAGGTGGAACACACCCGCAATCATGGTGCCCGTGTCCTGCTGGAAGGCTTGATCTTCGATGAGGCCAAGCAATTCGCGCTCGATCTGTGTGAGCGCGAGAACCTCACCTTTATTCACCCCTTCGACGATGAAGACATCATCGCCGGCCAGGGTACAGTCGCGCTTGAGATGCTGGAAACCAATCCGGACCTCGACACGCTGGTCGTGCCAATCGGCGGTGGCGGCCTGATCAGCGGCATCGCTGTGGCGGCCAAGGCGCTGAAGCCCGACATCAAAATCATCGGCGTTGAATCCGCCATGTATCCGTGCATGCACGCCGCCCTGAACGGCAAAAGCCCCAAAACCGGCGGCGCAACCATTGCGGAAGGCATTGCGGTCAAGGAAGCTGGCCTGCTGACACGGAAATTCTGCCAAAAGCTAGTCGATGATATTGTGCTGGTAGAGGAAGAACACCTTGAGCGTGCCATCACACTCTATGCAGAAGTCGAAAAGACGATTGCCGAAGGTGCTGGTGCCGCTGGTCTCGCGGCTCTGCTGGCGCACCCGTCGCGCTTCTATGGACGCAAGGTGGGCCTCGTCCTGTGTGGCGGCAATATCGATACGCGCCTTTTGTCGTCTGTGCTGACGCGCGCTCTGGTACGGGAAAACCGCCTCGCCTCAATCCGTATCATCGGGGATGACCGGCCCGGCCTGCTGGCGCTGGTGTCCAAGATCATTGGCGATGCTGGCGCCAACATCATGGAAGTTGCACACAACCGCATTGCGCTTGATGTCCCCGCCAAGGGCGCGGAATTCGACATTCTGATCGAAACCCGCGACAGCCAGCATACACAGGAAGTAATCGATGCCCTGGCACAAGCCGGCTATCCGCCGCGCTCTCTATAAGCCAAGGCATGTAACGTGACTTCATTGTGATTAACGCCTAGACCCGCTGAACACTCAGACAAGACGGAGCCGAGAATGATCCGGATCTTTACTGCAGCCTTTGCTGCCATCGCCATGCTCGCTGCTTGCAGCGGAGACAATGCACCGGCAGACGTGGAAGCTACTTTCGCAAAATATCTGCCGTGGGATGCAGACAATGCAGATGTCCAGGAAGGCTATGGCGGCCTGCAATACATCGTGCTGCACAAGGGCGATGGGGACACCACGCCCAAGCCAACAGATCTAGTGCGCGTGAACTATGAAGGCCGCACGGCGGGCGGCGAAAAATTCGACTCCTCTTATGATCGCGGCTCCCCCGCAATGTTTCGCCTCAATCAGGTTATCCCAGGCTGGACGCAGGGCCTGCAGCAGATGCACGAGGGCGATGTCTTCCTGTTCTACATTCCGAATGCCCTGGCCTATGGCAATCAGGATCGCGGACCGGTGATCAAGGCGGGCGATGATCTCGTCTTCCAGGTCGAACTGGTCGAGATTATGGAGCCGAAATCCGCCGATGCCGCCGCGTGGAAAAAGTACACACCGTGGAACCCGGACTCGCCGGAAGTAAAGAAAACAGAGTCCGGCTTGCAATATGTTGTACTGGAAAGCGGCGATCCAGCGGGCGAAAGCCCTAAGAATGGCGAAATGGTCGCCGTCTACTATGAAGGGCGTCTGGCGGATACGGGCGAAATGTTCGACAGCGCGTTCGAGCGTGGCCAGCCAGAACTCTTCCCGTCAGACCGCCTGATACGTGGCTGGGTGGAAGCCCTCTCCATGATGAAGCCGGGGGATCACTGGCTGATGTATATTCCGTCCGACATTGCCTATGGCGAAAAGGGAACACCCGGTGGCCCGATCCCGCCCAATGCCGACCTGATGTTCGAAGTCGAACTGCTGGACGTCATCAAACAGAATTAGAACCGTTCCCTGAAATGGATAGGCAGCGACAATAGCGTCCGGATGCCATGCCTTCGGTGCTCGCTGCCACCCCTCTTTTGCTGGTAACACCAACTGCGATGGCCGTGAGGCTTGCCTCGCAATGCCAGTCCTGACAGGAAAGATCGGCATACAATCAAGGATATGACCAAAGTGACGATCTCACCTGACCAGCTCGCCCGTATTGCTCTCGATGCTGGGCGTCTCATTATGGATGTCTACGAAACTGACTTCAGTGTCGACCGCAAGGAGGATGCCTCTCCCGTCACCGAAGCGGACCAGCGCGCCGAAACGCTAATCCTTAAAGGTCTGGCAGACGCAGACCCGGACCTGCCCGTCGTTGCAGAGGAATCCTTTACCGATGGCAACGTGCCGATGCACGGCCATCGCTTTGCTCTTGTCGATCCGCTAGATGGGACAAAAGAATTCGTCAGCAAGAATGGCGAATTTACTGTGAACATCGCAATCATTGAACACGGGCGCCCGGTCATGGGCGTGGTCTATGCGCCCGCAAAGAACCGCCTGTTTGTCGCAGAAAGCCATAACATCGCCTGGCAGGCCTCTGCGGCACCGGGCGCAGAAATCCCAGCGGACCGGACACCGCTGAAGATCCGCCCTGTCCCCTCTGAAGGCCTTACGGCCGTGGCGTCAAAATCCCACCGCTCACCGGAGACCGATGAATGGCTGGCAAAGCACCATGTGGCTGACATCAAGGGGGCGGGCTCTTCTCTCAAATTCTGCCTGATCGCTGCGGGCGAAGCGGATCTCTATCCCCGCATGGGCCGCACGATGGAATGGGACACGGCCGCGGGCCATGCTGTCGTTGAGGCTGCAGGCGGCCGCGTGCTGACCGAAGAGGGCACACCATTGCTGTATGGCAAGACAGAACGGGGCTATGATAATCCGCACTTCATTGTCTATGGAGATGTGACTCCCATTTGATCCCTGTCACACTTTACCCATAAATTTCGGCATCCTGCAGGGAGCGTGACATGACACAGAGATATTTCGGAACTGATGGCATTCGTGGCCGGGTGAACAAGAGCCCGATGACCAGCGAGACCGCCTTACGTCTTGCCATTGCCGCCGCGCGGACCTTCTCTCCCGAAGGCGGACGCGGAGTTGTCATCGGCCGTGATACGCGCCGCTCTGGGGAAATGATCGAAGCCGCGCTCGTCGCAGGCCTGACCAGCATGGGCCTGCGTCCTGTCCTGCTGGGCGTTGTGCCGACCCCCGCTGTAGCCCTGATGGCCCGCGAGACAGGTGCTGCGCTCGGCATCATGGTGTCTGCCTCACACAACAAGTTTCAGGACAATGGCCTCAAACTGTTTAGCCCGGAAGGGATCAAATTCACAGACACGGTGGAAGCCGCCCTGGAAGTGGCCATGGGCGAGGCCTTTACCGGAGAGTATGCTGCGCCGGAAGCGATTGGCGAAACATCCCGCATGACCGGCGCCGCCAGCTTCTATGCCAATCGGTGCCTGGAGACCTTGGGAGAGGAACTTGATTTCTCAGGGCTCAAAATTGTGCTCGATTGCGCACATGGTGCCGCCTTCGAAGTTGGGCCCGAAGCCTTCCGCAAGCTGGGGGCAGACCTTACCGTAATTGGTAACGCCCCGGACGGTCTGAACATAAATGCCGGGTTTGGCTCCACTTCGACCGGCGCACTCAAGGCCGCTGTTCTGGAAACCGAGGCCCATATTGGAATCGCCTTTGATGGCGATGCAGACCGCCTGATTGTTGTCGACGAAACGGGCGAAGAAATTGATGGCGACCAAATCATGGCTCTGATCGCCACACAGCTTCACTATACAGAACGTCTCAGGGGGGGCGGCATGGTTGCAACGGTGATGTCCAATATGGGTTTGGGAGAATATTTGAAGAGCTTGGGCCTCAAGCTCGCCCGCACAAAAGTGGGAGACCGCTATGTGGGCGAACATATGCGCCAGCACGGCTTCAATCTGGGCGGCGAGCAGTCCGGGCACATCATCCTTTCAGATGTCTCCACAACAGGCGATGGCCTGCTGGCCGCGCTTCAGGTGCTCAAGACCGTGTCGCAAAGTGGCGAGCCAGTCTCAAAATTGACCCATGTGTTTGATCCAGCCCCGCAAGAGCTGGTCAATATCCGCTTCACCGGCACAAATCCGATGGAAACCGAAAGAGTCCGCGCCGCCCTTCAGGAAGCCGAGACCTATCTCGGCGAGCGCGGCCGCATGGTGGTAAGGAAATCGGGAACCGAACCCCTTATCCGCGTCATGTCGGAAGCGCTTGAAGAAGATCGCATGAAAACAGCGCTCAACATGGTTGTAGACGCCGTCTCCGCTGAGAGCTGAAGCCTGAGGCCTTGTCCCCACGGCAGTAATTGCCTTCAGCCCTACAGTATCTATCATCCTGCTCATAAAAGAGACACGGGAGTGATGCGCCATGGCCGACGGAGATAAACAGCCCCCTTTCAGGCTGTTGCCGATGAAGGCTCCTGATATAGATATGACGCATGCAGAAGGTGGCGTCATATATCTCAAGGCCCGGCAGTTGCCTGGAGACCGGCCGCGCACAATTCCTCATTGTCTGGACCAGCGGGCCGAGGAACATCCAGGCAGGGTCTTCCTGAAACAACGTGATCCGAAAACAGATGAATGGGTAGACCTCACCTATCGCCAGGCCCAGGAAATAACTGACAGTCTGGCCCAGGCTTTTCTTGATCTTGGGGCTGGCCCCGATGCGCCGGTCATGATCCTGTCAGGCAACTCCATCCGCTCGGCCATGGTGATGCTCGCCGCCCAGAAGATCGGCGCGCCAGCGGCCCCTATCTCTGTTCCCTATTCCCTGATGTCCAGTGACTTTGAAAAGCTGAGACATTGCTTTGACGCGGTGAAACCCGCAATTGTTTTTGCAGAACAGCTGGCTCCCTTCAAAAGAGCCATTGAGGCCCTGCATTGCCCCGCCTGCGCCATATTTAGTGCAGAGACGGATGGCGATGACAACATTCTGCACTATGAACGCCTGGCAAGTACCCTTGTCTCACCTGCCGTCACCCACGCAATGGAAAGGCTCACGGACAAGTCCATCGGAAAATATCTCTTCACTTCCGGTTCGACTGGTATGCCGAAACCTGTTCCGACAACTCAAGGTGCCATGTGTTCCATGATCGCGGGCCAGGAAGGCCTGCGTGATAATGATCGGGACCCGGAATATGATCCGAACAGGGTGGATAATCTACTCGATTGGCTACCCTGGAATCATATCTCTGGCTCGAACGTGAATTTCAACGGGGCGATCTGGAACGGGGCCACCTTCTGGATCGATGGTGGAAAGCCGACCGCTGCCCTGTTTCAGGAGACCATTCGCAATGTAAGAGACTGCCGTCCCTCCAGCTTCGGGACCGCCCCCATCGCCCTCTCCATGCTGGCGGACGCGATGGAAGAAGACGACACCCTGCTGGAAGCATTTTTCGAAAACATGCGATCAATCGGGTATGGCGGCGCAACGCTCTCCGATGATCTCTATGACAGGCTGCAGAAGCTGGCGGTCAAAGCGACTGGGCGCCGCATCCCCATTATCACAATGTATGGTGCCACAGAGACACAAGGCATCACCGTGGTTCATTGGGAGGTCGAGCGTGTTGGGTTGATTGGCCTGCCCCTGCCCGGCCTCACACTGAAACTGGTACCGAATGGTGCGAAGCTGGAAGTGCGGGTGAAGGGCCCGACTGTCATGTCCGGATATCTGGGCATGCCTGAAAAGAACAAGGAAGTCTTCGACGAGGAGGGCTATTACTGCCTCGGAGACGCCGTGAAATTCGTCGATGAAAACGACCCGAACAAGGGCCTGATCTTTGATGGCCGCGTCGGGGAAGACTTCAAACTCTCTTCCGGCACATGGGTCAGCGTCGGTACGCTCCGGCCAGACTATGTTGCCGCCTGTTCTCCCCTGATCTTTGATGCCGTGATCGCCGGTCAGGACAAGGATTATATTGCTGCGCTGGTCTGGCCATCGCCTGCCATCGCTGAGCATTATCTGAAATCTGAAGGCGGACTGGCCGAAGCCCTTGAGCGGTTATCGCGCGAGCTTGCCGAGAAAACCCGCAACTTCAACGCCAATGAGCCCGGTTCTTCCCGTCGTATCAGACGCATCATGATCATGACGGAGCCCCCCTCCATTGATGAGGGCGAAATTACCGACAAAGGCTATGTCAATCAGCGCCTGGTGATCGACCGCCGGGCCAATCTTGTCTCCGCCCTTTATGCAGAGCCCGCGAGCGCAGGCGTCATAACCGTCTAGAACCTTCCCGTTTGCTCAGGCCTCATCAGCCGTTTGGCAGTTATTTTCTGATGGAAAGTCCGCTCCATCGGGGGATGCTATGGCATTAGATGCGCGTACCGTGCGCACCATGCCGTATCAGGGGCGTATTGCCGTCTTCACAAGGCCGGAATTCGGGTCCATCTAGGCAACATGAATCTTGACCAGACCCTTCGCCAATTCATGGACAAGTTCCAATTACCGGACTTCTCTTCCGTTGACTGGAAGGGTTCGGTCGACAAATTGCGCCAGCAATTCTACGTGGCCAGCCGCGCCATTGAGCGTGACGCGCCGGAAATGGCCGACATCTCACACCTCAGCATCCCCAGCCCGGCCGGGCCTATGCGCGCCAGGCTTTACACGCCGCTGGGTGCAGGCATCCCGCCAGGCCCCGGCATCGTGTTCTTCCATGGCGGCGGCTTTGTGCTGGGCGATCTCGACAGTCATGACATGATCTGCCGCCGCCTGGCGGAGGGCTCCCGCTGCCGGGTGATCGCGGTCGATTACCGCCTGGCACCGGAGCACAAATTCCCGGCTGCACATGATGACGCCCTGACCGCCTGGAACTGGATCACGGCAAACAGCGAAAAATGCGGGCTGGATCCGGAGCGCCTTGCCGTCAGTGGCGACAGTGCGGGTGGCAACCTTTCCGCGTTCCTTGCGCAGGAGATGACGCGGACCGATGGTTTTTCCCCGGCCTTCCAGTTGCTACTCTATCCTCTGGTCCAGTTCGTGGACATCCGCACAAAGAAAATGACCTTTCAGGAAGGCGGCTTCTTCATTTCCGCGAACCTTTTCGAATATTTCCGGGATGCCTATATCGGCGAGATAGCCGAGCGGATGGACCCGCGCGTCTCTCCACTCTTTGCCTCACCCGATGCCTTCAAGGGTTTGCCGCCAGCACATTTCGTTCTGTGCGGCTGGGACCCACTCAAAGATGAAGGCCTCGCCTATGCCGACAAGATGGCCAGTTTCGGTGTGCCGGTCAGCGTGCGCGAACATCCCGGCATGGTGCATGGCTTCATGAACATGACCGCCCTGTCGGATGCGGTGCGTATTGCCATTCGCGATGCCGGTCATGTTGCCGGCACGGCCCTCGGCGCGGTCTGATCTACGGTCCATAAAAAAGGGGGCGACCCAAAGGCCGCCCCCAGTGCTGCATCCGGTGGCAGTTATTTTCCGCCGCCGAAACGTTTTGTGACGCTGATCTTGAACGTACGCCCGAATGGATTGTGGGTATAAGGATCATAGTTCAGGTCAAATTGCGCGAAGGGTGGATCTTCGTCTGTGATGTTCACGACCGAGAGGCCGATATCCAGATCCCACTGGGACTGCCATGTATAGAACAGGTCAAATGTGGTCTGGCTGTCGATCTCGCTCGTGCCATTGCCGGTCAGATCGCCCCGCTCATCGTCATAGGAGTCGATGTGGCGCATGACACCGCGGAAATTGTGGTCTCCGATGGCGTAATTGGCAAACAGGTTTGCCTTCCATTGCGGCAGTGAACGGGAGAAGTTGGAGCGGTTGAACTGGCCAACACGGTCCCCGCCGGGAATTACGATCCCTTCGATTTCGAAATCATCCACGTCATATTCGATGATATAGGTCATGTCGGCGCCAACCGTGAACTCGGCCTGCCCCATTTCCCAGGCCTGCTCGGCCCGAAGGTCGATACCTGATGTCTTGATGTCTGGACCATTCACGATATTCGTTTGTATACGTGCAATATCTCCGGCTGAAGGATTGGCCGGATCCTGGAAGGTAATCCGGTCAAGAATTGCATCATCTGCTGTGTCTGCCGTACCAAGCGCCGCAATGGCCGCTGCCACAATTTCTGCCTGATCTTCTACAATGATCGGGTCAGAGAAGTCGAAATTGTAATAATCGGCTGAAGCCGTGAAGCCATTATGATTGTCATAGATGGCACCCAGATTGAAGCTGAAAGCAGACTCTGGTGACAGTGCTGAATTGCCAAACTGGTCCACCGCCTTGAAGGCTGAGGTCGGGGCAACAAATTGCAATGTCGTTACCTGCCCTGACAGCTGGTTCAGGGTCGGGCCACGGAAGGATGTCTGGGCCGATCCACGCAGGGCCAGATTGTCATTGGCCTGCCATTTCACAGCCACCTTCGGGTCGAAGGTAGAGCCGACATCGCCGCCATAATCCTCATAGCGCATGGCAACCTGCATATCGAGATTGTCATAGAGCGGCACCTGAAGTTCCCCAAAGATGGCATAGATCGTCTGATCTTCATCCGCAGGCGTTGTGCCTGCAAGGAAGGAGAATGGACCTGTTCCGCCAGGGCCCGGATTGACCGTCAGGTCTGACACTTCATTCGGGTCAACTTCATAGCCTTCCCGGCGAACCTGCATACCGAGCGCCCAGCCAATTTCTCCGCCAGCCGCCTGAACACCGCTCATGCCGGAGATGGATGCATCCAGCACCAAAAGGTCCGTTGTTACGACTGTGCCAACGCCATCGGTCAACCAGTTTGCCAGAGCAACTGAGTTCTCTAGCCCAGGCACATAGTTTGGATTTGCTTGGCCTGTGACACCACTCTGTGGAATTCCATTTGAGAACGGATTATAATACTCACAACCTCCCTCTCCTGCTACCGCCCCAGCGGGAACTTCACCGGTTATGGGATCTGCACAAAGACCAAACCCCTGCAACGCGGCCGCAAAGCCGGCGATATAGGTGTCATTTGTGATCCGTTCACCTTCGGTTGTTGACCAACTCAGTGCCGCATTCCAATTTACACCATTCTCAAATTGGCCTGTAACGTCAGCCGCCAACCTATAGCTTTCATAGGTACGGAAACCTTCCTGTGATCCTCCCGTCGCAGGAAAACCACCAAGCGCAAATGAACGGCCGAAATAGAGAATACGGTCTGCTGCAGCTAATGAAGCTGCAGATGGATTGTCTGCTACATATTGCTGAAGACCTGGATGGTCCGGTGAGAGAACTTGACCGGTAAGAACTTGTGGTGGGTAAGATGGAGACGTTTTCCAAGCCGGAACATCAGAATAGCCATAAAGGCCTTCAAGATGCATATCTATGCCGTTCTCAAAAGTCCGATTATATTCCGAAAAGACCTGATACCGCTCTTCTTCCTCAACTAGATTATCATATTGAGTGAACTGATAACGGCAAGTAGGGGCTCCCCCAAAGGTAGGGTTCGGTACAACTATACCCCCAAGAGTTTCACAACTTGCATTATCCGGAACCAAGCCAATTGTAGTAAAACTACTGCCCGTAGCAACTTGAGGGATAAATACGCCAGGATTGGAAATTGCTGACCAACCACCAACAGGATTATCAGTATAAGGAAGAATGCCCCAGTCTTTTTCAAGCAAGGGCACTTCATTGCGGTAATTATAGCCGACTGACGTCACCCAGTTCCAGTTATTGCCCTGTAAGCCGTAAGCGGCGTTGAGATTATAGTCCCCATCCGTACCATCGAACTGGGAGAAGTCCCCGCCAATTTCGAATCCATCCAGATCAGACCGAGTGATAAAGTTCACAACGCCCGCAATCGCATCCGAACCGTAGATCGCCGCTGCGCCATCTTTCAGAACCTCGATCCGGCCCACCGCAGCAGACGGAATCATGTTCGTGTCGATGAACAGCTGTGCCTGCTCCCCAATCGCATAGGGGTGATAAGTCTGACGCCGACCATTGATCAGAACCAGTGTGCGCGCCGCGCCCAAGCCCCGCAAATTGACGTTGGACGTACCTTCCAGTCCGTTCGAGGAGAACTGGTTGGTTTGTCCGTCCACACCGGATGACACACCCAGATTTCGGATCAGTGACCTGAGCCCTTTGGCTCCCTCATTCA
>NZ_AWFA01000025.1 GCF_000682675.1 Hyphomonas pacifica
CCCGCCACTGGCACATCACCCAGCAAAGGCACCTTCTCATTCTTGAGCGTCTCGGATTGCTCAATCAATCCACCAAGGACAATGATCTCACCATCATCGGCAATCACGCTGGTGGTGATATTCCGGGTATTGAAGATCAGGTCTGTCGTTGCATCCCCGACAACTCCGGCAATGGCTGAGACGGTTTGTTCAATGTTCAGACGGATCGTGCCATCATTGGAGATACGGGGGGTTACGGTCAACCCGATACCAACATCCTTCCGCTCAACCGTAGTAAAAGGGTTGGTGTTGTTATCGGCGAGAACCGACCCCGTCGTGATCGGAACATTCTGGCCGACAAGAAGGCTGGAGGTTCCATTGTCCAGCGTCATGTTGAACGGCTTGGAGAGTATCCGGGAATTGGTATCCGCTTCAACAGCCGTAAGAACGGCGCCGAAAAGCGTGTCTCCATCCTGCCCGCCAAACCCGACACTGAGGCCGGTCATCCCGAGCAAAGAATTGATGGCCGCCTGGGTAAACGGGTTCTTGGAGGCATCATCGGTGCCACTGGAAAAAGGCGTGTCCTTGCTGAGAGCCCCCGCAAGCGCCAGAAGGTTTGGCGCCGAGCGGGAGAAATTTGTTGAGGCAAACGGTACAGTGCTATTTTCTGTACCAGACAGCAGAAATTGCAGGCCCAGTTCCCGCGCAGTGTCATCCGACATTTCAACAATGATAGCCTCAACCAGAACTTGCGCGCGGCGGCGATCAAGATCATTGATCACCCGTTCCAGGCTAACCAGTGTTTCAGGCGGTGCACTGATTACCAAAGAGTTTGTCGAGTCATGATGCGCAATCGTGGTTCCGGGAACGGAACTATCTGTAAACCCGCGACGTGCATCCATCGCTGCTGCAACCTCTTGCAGGATAGGCACGATTTCCGACGCATCGGCATTGTTCAACGGAATGACCCGAAGCGTATCCTGAATACGGTCTGCACTATCAAGCTGCTCACTAACTCGCTGCGCCCGCTGGACAGCAGCCTCTGAACCATACAGCACGATGGAATTCCCTGCCTCGGAAGCAACCGCCTTGAAATTGCTCTTGTAGGCATCTTCTCCATTTGCAGTATTCAGCGTGGTCAGAATGCCGGCAAGCTCACTGGCCGCAATATTCTTTAGGCTGACCGTTTCGGTGACAGAAGGGTCTTTGTCGAAGGTAGCAACCATCTGCCGCAAACGTGGCAGATTTGAAGCATAATCCACAACTACCAAAGTGTTGGACTGGCTGTTTGCAATCACCTGGCCTTGCTCGTCAATTACGGGCTTCAGCATCTTGGCCGCTTCCAGCGCGTTCACATGGCTCAGCGTAAAGATCTCGGTCGTAAAAGCATTTGAGCCGTACGCTCCGATCCCCGCCTCACCGACTGCATTCTCCTCCGGCACAATCCGATAGGTCGCCTTGCCAGCCGGCACTGCAGTGAATCCATGAACCCGCAATGCAGAGAGAAACACATCAAAGACCTGTTGACGCGTCAGAGGTGATGTCGACGAAACTGTAATCCGCTTTGTCCGGGCATCGGGATGCACAACAAATGTGTACCCCGTGACTGTTGAAACATCGGCAATAAGCGCAGACAGCTCCACATCTTCAAAGTTAAGAATGTGACGCGCATTATCTGCAGGTGTATCATTGGCCAGCGCGAAGGCAGAGGGAGACGCCGCAAGCAAGGCTGTCGCCGAAAGAAATGTCTTCAGTTTCATGGCTTATCGAGCCTCCTCAGGCACGAGCGTTTGTTCAATTATCCGACCATCACGGTCGATGCGGAGACGTAAAGCTTCCGGCTGGGAGAATTTCTTCGCTAATTCTGCTGGAGGCATATCCGTAATCGGACCACCATTCAGACCGACCACAACATCCCCGGCCTGCAAGCCAGCCGAGGTCAGCACGCTGGAGTCATTACGCGAACCGATCCGGTATCCAATAAAGGTTCCTTCGCGATGAACGGGGTCAATCGTCAGGCTTGAAATAAGATCAGCACGCGCGATTTGAGCGGACGCGCCCCCTGACGCGCGGGCGTCAGCGGGTACCTGTTCGCCGGGAACGGTCAGAACAGACAATAGCCCCGCACCACCGACCATGATGAGCGTTTCAGTCTGCCCGCCTTTGCGAAGGGTAACGCGGTCACCATAGATACGATGCAAGACAACGCCATCAAGGATGGCATCGCCTGGCGTATAAGCAGAGGTACGATTATCTGGCGTGGTGATAAGCGCGATGCCGTCATCTTCCTTGGTAGACGCCCTCACACCGCGCAATTTGAGATTCAGGCTCGTTTCTGGCGCATCCGGAATATCTGCAATATTGGTCATCCCGGAACCAAAAGGGTTTTCCCGCATCAAGCGAGCCGTGTCCGCATCTAAAGACACCGCTGTTGTTCCTGCGGGGGCAGCAGCAGCCCGCACAGGGATATCGGGCGACACCGCACCGCCAGGATCAACCACCAGCCACACCAATCTGGCACACATCAGCCCCAAGCCTATAACGAGGCCTGTTTCGGCAATACGCAGGGTTGGCCCAGCAGCGCGGCGAGCCATCCCTTTCACGTTTTCAAGGTGTTCATCCAAACTGCTCCCCCTCTTCTGAGAGGATACTTTTAACACCGACAGGTCCGCAACGCATTTACACTGCGGACCTGCAAGACTTCTGCCACTTCAGAACGGATTAAAGCCTAGAACATACGCTTCAGTCCGACACTGACGATCATGCCCTGACCATAGGTGTCGACATACACACGATCACCGCCCCGTTCCTGATAGGCCTCATATCCTTCCTGGAAGATATTCTGCACATTCAGGGAAAATTGATACTCCCCAGTGCCTGCTTCGAACGTCTTGTTCCAGACCAGATCAACCGTCATGGGTGGCTGCTCAAGAATAGCCGGCAGGTTCCGCGCCAAAATCTCACCAGAGCGGATACGCTCGCTGACATAATTGACCAACAGGTTCATCTCGGATTGAGCATCCTCGTTGATCAGCCCAAGCTGGAGGTTGAGAATATGCTCAGATTGTCCCTGCATGCGTCGACCGTCTTCAATACGACCGGCAGCATCCGTCGTACCCCGAACCGGATTCAGGTTTGTACCGACGTTGAAGGCCACCTCACCGTCTGCACTGATTTCAGAATCTGACCAAGTATAGTTGGTTTTGATCTGAAGATCGCGGCTATCAAAGAAGTCCCATGCGGTCCAGCGCTCCATCGGAAGCACTTGCTCATACTCAACCTCAAAACCGTACATCTCGGCGGCTGGTGCGTTGATGAAAGTTGTCTGAAGGGTTTCAGCCGGAACGAGAATTTCCTCGATCGGGTTCGTCAGATCCTTGTAGAATAGGCCAAATGTCAGGAACTGGTCACGTGCAAAGTAATACTCTGCACGAAGATCATAGTTCTTGATGCTGGCATTCACAAGGTAAGGATTACCGAAGAAGTTGGCATCGGTTTCAGTATTGACGAATACCGCCGGGGCAAGTTCCCGGAACTGCGGACGCGTCAGCGTTTCGGAATATCCACCACGCACCTGCAAGTCTTCAATAGGGTTCCAGGTGATCGTCACGGCCGGGAACCAGTCAGCTTCATCGATAACACCTTCGACAGTGTTATCAGAAAGGTCGGCACCAATAACCTGAGTATCGACTGCCTGAATGGCATCTTCGTAGCGCACACCAACAGAGGCGCGCATATATGGCGTCAGCTGTGTATCCAGCCCGACATAAGCGGCATCCACCTCAAGCGTTGCCAGATAAAACTCAGGGAACTGCTCACCCGCAATTGCTGAGACGCTGCCCTGACCGCTCTGGAACAGATAGTTGTAGATATAATCCAGACGGGCAAGACCGTCCGTGCCGCCTACACCACCAATATCATAAATGAAGGAACGCGCAGCGCGGTCATTCTCGACATAGCCATACCCAAATTTCAAGTCAGTCTCACAAAAATACTTGCAATCACTGCCTCGGGAAAATGGCAACTCCGCATCAAAGCCAAAATCCGTTGTATCATCATCCACACGGCTAAACTGAAAGCGGTTTGCTGCAGAACTGGAAGACAGACGGGTTACACCGTTACGGACAACATAGATATTCGAAAGCTGGTAGGGCGCATCCCTAAGGGCTTCGGAATATGAGCCGCGCCAGTTTACCTTCAGATCATGCAACTGAGGGAAGAAATGCTCACCCTGCACCTGCGTGCTCCAGAGCTGCTGCTCAAACCATTCCAGAGCATCAACGCGCTCTTCCACGGACTCCTCATTCAGTCCGCTGATTATTCGCGCTTCCTTTTCAGTGGAGCGTGTGACAAGACCTGTAAACTTGATCTCATGATCCGAGAAAAGCTCGAAACCAACCGTCGCGAGACCATTGAGCTCAATGGTATTCTCTGTACTGTGACGGTCTTGGTCGTAGAATTGGCCCAGGCCTTCGCCACTTGAGAAAGCATATCCCCGACGACCCTGCTTCTGCTTCCAGGAATTGGAGTAACCTACAGCCGTGATCACCCCCATGGAAACATCGTCATTCAATTCGTACCGGTTGCCACCGGAAAGATCGACGGCAAAGTTCAGAGGTACTTCCCCTTCCTGCATGACCAGAAGCGACGAATTGTCTGTCAATTGACGGCCAAACGCAGGCGTCAGACCATCTGCCAGAGACGGACGGTCTCGTGAACCATCGTCAAAGCCGGTCCAGTCTGTATCGGAACCATCATAAAGGAGCCCATCTTCAAGCGACGCTTCAGCATCGTAGGAAGATTTCACACCGATGGTGACAAATGCTTCATCCGGAACGGTTTTGGTGCGCAGGTCGACAATACCGCCACCAAATTCACCCGGCAGGTTTGGCGAATATGTTTTCTGCACCAAAACGCTTTTCAGCGCAGACGTCGGGAACAGGTTCAGCGGCACGACACGGCGCAGCGGAGCAGGGCTGGGAAGCGGCGAGCCATTCAGAAGAGCTGTTGAATAGCGTTCGTTCAAACCCCGAACATAGATGAATTCGTCTTCAGCAGTGGCAATACCTGCCACCCGAGCAAGCGCTGCAGCCGCGTCACCATCCCCCTGGAGAGAGAAATCGCCTTCATCAATGAGACTGGACACTTCAGAAGTGGAGCGTTTTTCATCAGGGATAAAGGCGCCGCGAACTACGATGGTCTCCTGACGAGCTTCAGCCTCAACTGGAGCCGCAGGCTCTTCGGTTTGGCCCTCTTCCTGTGCGAGCGCAGGCGATAGCCAAAGTAGGCAGGCGCTAGATAACAACAAAGTACGGGCAGACAGGATGCGTTTCATTTTGGATGTTCCTGTGAAAGGCGGAAATGGACTGATCCGCCAAAATCTGTGTCTCTGAAAGGCGGAATGGGGCAGCCTGCATGGCCGCCCCACCCGTCAGGTTCGAGGCGGACTTAGTTTGCCGATGTCAGGTTTCCCTGCTGATCAATCGTCCAGCCGAGGAACCACTTGTCATTCGCGTCCTTGACAGCGCCAATATATGTTGTGGCTTCAAGGTCGCCGAGACCGGTTACATCGTAGACGTCGACACTATTTTCACTCGCACCCGGAACGATACCTGGACGGCCAGCCCGGAAGGCAAATCCGCTCATCGTGCTCGGCAGAGCCGTTTCAACATCGTTTGCTGCTGTGAAGGTAACGTCATCGCCATCACTGTCCTGCACAGGCTTGCCATTATCAGCAAGGAACAGAGACTGGATGATAAGATCACCATTGTTGAAGTTGGCCTGGGTATCAGTGCCATCAATATCGATGCCCGCTTCCGGCCAACCGAGAATGATACCGTTCGCCAGAACCCCCTGCATGTTGCGGCGGATCAAAGCTCCGACCAGAGCGTTATCATCCCCACCAGAGATGATAGTGAAGTTGGATACATTCGGGCTCGAAATCGGGGTGGCTGCCGCATTGGAAGAACTGTCCGCTTCAATACCGTTATGGCTGCTGGAGATGCCGCCCGTTGCGCTTGCCACGCCTGTATAGGCAATGGCGTACTGAAGGGAGCCCTTCCAACCGTCCGTCCAGTCAAAGGTGTCATCACCACACCCAAGACCGACCAGGTGTGACGCGCTCACTGTGCCACCGAACCACTCGAAGCAGTCATCAAAGTTGTTGTAGACCTGAACGTAGTCAACTTCCGTTCCCGATCCGACGCCCTGGAAGGCAATGCCGTTCAGCTCATCTTCGTTAGTGAGGGCCACACCAGCATACTGAACACGCGTGTAGAAGAGCTGGCCGGAATCATCATCCGCCGTAGCCCCACCGAACAGACCTGATGAACCTTCGCCGGACTTCTCACAGTCGACAGTACCGCCTGTCGCCGTCCCATCTTCACAGGCATTGATCGGCGCACGTCCGTTCAGGACCACACCGCCCCACAAACCTTTGGTATCCTGGTCGATTGTCGCTGTACCGTCGATATCCCCCTTGGCCGTAAAGACAACCGGATTCTGTGCCGTACCGTTGGAGAAGATCTTGGAGCCGCGCGTCACGACCAGATAGTCATCATTACCGGCACCAACAATTGTGACACCCGGATCAATCGTCAACGTTGCCGCAACACCGCTGCCTAGAGGCGCAGCCGGATCAGGCCCCAGATCAACACCTACGAAGACCGAGCCATCCAGCTCATAAATTAGCTTATCGCCATTGCTGAGGCGCAAATCAGCGGTGATGGCCTTACTACCCGAAATCACACACAGCGTCTTGCCAGCGAGTTCGCCATTGGTCGTGGTGCCCGCGGGACAGGTGGCCTCGACTTCCTCGAACAGCGTTCCCGGAAGAGTGAAATTGGCCCAGTTGCTTGCAAGCGTCTCTGTTGGTGCGAAGGCACCGATATAAGTGGTTGTGTCGAAGAAAGCATCGCCAGCAAGCGCCGTAGAAACCGGAACCGTCAGTTCTGCAGTACCCGGGAAGAACCCGTCTGTCAGGCTGTTGCCGCGGCCAACAATATTCGTTCCGGGCTTGATGGCAGGTGTGTCACCATCATCGACAATGTTATTTGCAGTATCAAGCAGAATACTTTCAACGACCAGACTACCGTCCGCATAATTGTCAGTGGTTTGAGTACTGTTGTCTGAATTATCAATATCGAGGCCGCTGCCGTATCCAACAACGATACCGTTGATGACACGACCTTTTGTACCCCGTCTCAGAAGAACACCCTGATCATTATTCTCTGTACCAACTAGTGTAAAGTTGGAAATGCTTGGGTCTGAGAACGGCGTCTTATCTGGATCACCCGAGAGGTTGTCTGCTTCGATACCACGAGGATCACCAGAAGACGGGATGTTGGAACGAACGGCAGCATATTGCAGCTTGCCAGTCCAGCCATCAGTCCAATCAAGCGAGTCGTCGCCTGCACCCGTGATGGCGACGTATTTGGCGCTCACGGTACCACCGAACCATTCGATGCCGTCATCGAGATTGTTGTGCACCTGAATGTGATCCACCGTGGTGCCGGAACCGACGCCCTGGAAAGCGATACCATTCAGTTCATCATTATTGGTCAGGCGAGAGCCTGCATACTCGACGATGACATATTGCAGCGTACCGGAATTGTCGTCAGCAATGCTGCCACCAAACCGGCCAGAAGATCCCTCACCTACTTTTTCACACGCAGCTGTCCCGCCTGTTGCAGTACCATCATCACAGGCGTTGATTGGCGCGAAACCGTTGAGAACCAGGCCGCCCCATTGAGCATTCGTGGTTTCTTTCAGTAGGCTTGAACCGGTCTCTTCATCATTCAGCGCCGCGCGAGCCGTAAAGCGGATCGGGTTCGCCTCAGTACCCACAGCTTCAATCTTCGAACCGCGAGTCACGACGAGATAGTCATCCGTCGCCGTTGCCGTCCCTGCGGCAGATGCGCCAAAGAAGCGTACACCTTCATTGATCTTCAGAGTTGCAGGCGTGCCAGCATCATCCTTGTTGTCTTCCCCGATAAAGACCGGCCCTTGAATGGCGATCGTGATATTTGCAGGGATTTCGATATCTGTGGTGATCGAGGTACCGCCGGCTGCATCAGAGCCAAGCACACATACGTCCACATCAGAGAAGCCATCCTGAGCAACGGCATCGAAAGTGGTAGCAGTCGTACCAGTCGGGCAACCCGCTGTGGGGATCAGGTCAATCGTGGAAGCAGCAGGCGGTGGCGGAGGTGGTGGCGGTGGAGGGCTGGCAGGCGGCGTCGATGTGCCTGGCGATGAGATCGTCGTATCAGAACACGCAGCGAGCGCGAGCACAGCAATGCTCGCCATGGTCGCAAGCTTCAAAGTCTTCCCAAGTTTCATTCTTAACCCCTTCAAGGCCCCGTTCAAGAGCGCCCGGTCTCAGCAAAAATCCGTTGTGGGTGAGCGGTTAACGATTCTTCCCGTACACCTCACCCGAGCGGGCTTATGGCAGCGACCAACGACGATTTCTGAACAGTTCCGCAAAGTTTTTGTGACGCCCCCCAAAACAATTCGCCGCGGGAAAGTCATAAAAATGTCAAAAAAGATACACAAGTCAGTATTCAGAAATTCTGAAAACAGACTTTTCTCCTGAAACAACTAAGTTTCTTGAATTTTTTTGGACGAGTGCTCATGCTTGGAAATTCATAATGGGCATTGCGAATGGCGACTCAGGGCCGGGTAAGCTTTAACGCTTTGAGTGGCATCTCATACAGCGCGCCATCGCGAGAGAAGAACAATGTCTCTCCATCTCCTGAAAGGCCGGCACCATAATCAATGCCTGCGGTATTCAGAGGCTCACCAAGGTTCATGGGTTCGTTCCAGGTTCCGTCATCAGCCTTCTGAGAGCCCCAGATATCCACGACGCCTAATTTGGGCGAGCGATGTGAGTAGAAGAAAAGCATCTTGCCATCCGCCGTCAGGGCGACGTGGTCGTTCGCGCGAGAGTCATTCAGCTCATTCAGCGGACGCTCCATGACCCAATCGCCATTCTGATCCTGACGTGCTTCTGCCATCTCATATCCGCCCCCACCCATCCGGCTGTGATTGCTGACAAACACCATCAATCCGTCCGCCGAAACGGTCGCCATGATTTCATTCGCGCCTGTATTCAGGTCTCCCGGAACGGGTTTAGGTATCCCCCAGGCGCCATCTTCAAGAGGCACAGACCAGAGGTTTAAATCCTTGCGGCCCGGCATTTCAGGAAGCTCTTCATCGCTTGAATAATACAGCGCACCATCTGCTGCACTGAAACTGGGGCCTGTCAGCGTCTTGCGCGCGGGCAGCTCCATGCGCTTGGGCTCGCTCCATCCCACCCCTTCACGCCGCACTTCATACAACCACGTCTCATCGCCATTCTCCTTGGCGTAGACCCGTACCTGCCCATCTGAACTTTCTGTGAGAGAATATGCCCTCGTGAATTGGGTTGGCGCTTCCGCTTCAGGGAAGACGAGGCGCGGCTCGTTGCTTTGCGATCCGGAGCATGATGCCACAGTTAACGCCGCTACAATGGCGGACAGAAAAAAAGTTTTAGTCATGATGCCTCACGTCAACAAATCGACAGGAACGTCCAGCGCCTCCGCCAGACGCTTGGCTGTTTTCAAACCATAAGACATTCCACGTTCTATGGCGGAGATATGGTTGGGGCGGATACCGCAAACGTCACTCAGATCCTTCTGGGTCATCAGGCGGAACTGACGCACAGCCCTTACGGCATTCTCACCTTCACGGATCTTCTCGATGATTTCCTCCGGCAAGTTCAGCGGAGCTTCCTCTTCGACATTCCGAATCTGGTCACGCAGGTCGGCTATGTCGCGTTCAAGGTCCAACACCTTTTTCTCAAGATCCAACACCTTGATTTCAAGGGAATAAACCAGTTGAAAATCACCTGACACTGCCAGCACCCCTTTGTTACAGGCGAAGCGATATTCCGGATTGAGCACGGTTTAGTGTCGGCTTTGATAAAGTTATGTGACACACACCTCCATATCGACTGAGCCCACGGCCACCTTCGCTTAACCGAATCGGCAAAGTCTTCTCCATGGACAGAAATGGAGAGTCCCATGTCCATAAAATGGGTTCGCAGGCGTGCGCACGCACGCAAACTACCTTCCGGCCAGGTTGTTCAGGTGGCGTCCTCCTGGGTACCTGTGGAGCGCAGCGATTCTGCCGGACCGGAGAAATCCTTTCATTCCGCCTGCCCGGTTTGTGACGCGCCCATACTGAGCCAGCGCATGCCAAATGGCGGCTGGGTACATTATGAGCGCCACAAGAATTTCAGCCGCATCAAGCACCCATGCTTTTACAGGGGTGAAGACATGGCACCTGAACGTGACACAGAGACAGGCGACCTTTTCGCCTGACCAGTGAGTGCCTAGGCGCGTTTTGCTTTCGCCTGCTTGCGCATCCGGATGAGACGCCGGAAGCCAAGAGAGATACCGGTGTAGACCAGAATGGCGCCCGCAAGTGAGGCTAGGCCAGCAATCGTCTGCCCGATCCACCCATAGACTTCGCCTGTATGGATGAAGCGCAGGAAGATACGGGCCTTGCGTGCTGCAGTGGCATCATCACCGACAGGCGAACCAATGACTCCCGATCCGTCTTGCGCGAGGGTCAGCGTCCGCTTCTTGCCCGCTTGTGCGCCATTGCCCATGTCGACAGTCATTGTAACCGTTTCAGCCATTGGCTCTGGCAAGGTTACCGAGACACGTTTCCAGTTTTTGTAATCAGCGGTCGCTTGTCCCAACAGGGTTTCAAGCGACGCGGACGCGAAATCTGCCGGCATCTCCGAGGGCTGTATTTCCTGCTCTGCCGCAGCAGGCGGACCATTTCTGCCCGCGCTCTCGCCAAAGGCAGCATAGACCAGATTGTTGGCCCAGCCATAGGAGAAGACAGTGCCAGACACGACAATGGCAATCAGCGGCAACAAAGACCAGGCCGCCAGCACATGGTGCCAATTATAGTCCCGTGCCTGCGCGGTCCGCAGGCCCTTGCGGAAGAAAAGCTGCGTCTTGACGAAGGCCCACTTCCAGGTCCTCGGCCACCATAGAATGGCACCCGTGATCAACAGGCCGGCAAACACAAGATTGGCTGCGCCATTGATCGCCGCGCCCAATTCGCTGCGGCCGCCAGAGAAGGACAGCCAGCGGTGAATACGCATCACCCTTCCGAAGAAGGCTTTGGTCTTCTCGCCAGCCTCCGGCATGGCCTCCGCAGTGAATGGGTTCAACAAGGTATTGTCGCGGCGTCCCTTTGACAGGATCACCGCGTCGGTACGGTCTTTGGGAATGACCAGCGTATTACCGGGCTCGGCTCCCATCGCGATACTGGCTTCAGCCAAGGTATCGACCGTCATAGGGTCAGCTTCCTCTGGCGCGAGCACCGCCGCATTCTCGGCAGCGCGTATCATCTGACGCTCATAGGTCAGCAATACGCCCGTAACCGACATCAGAAGGATGAAAACTCCTGCGAGCGCACCCATTACAAAGTGCGTCCAGAAAAATACGCGTCGCATCATTTGCCCCTGTTTCGTCTTCTGCCCTTTAACGGGCGCGTCATCGAAATCCGTCGCCAGCGCAGATTTCATTACACACAGGGAACTCCTTACACGACAATGCGAATGATTTGCAAATGCATATCCATGACAAATAAAGGGATCACGGGAACACATAAAAACTGCCAGCGCGCGGCAATGGCCACACACTGGCAATGAAAGTCTCAAGCGCTATATGGCTGCGCCGTGTTACATTTAACACCGCAACGGCGACGTATTCAAAGCTACTGCTTCGCGGCCTGTGCCTCGACGAGAGCATTCAGGATTGCGCTGAAGTGTGTGTTCGCATCGAACTTCTTCTCTCCCGTCGTCCAGCCGAGCCTGACGATCACGACATTCTGCGATGGGAAGATACCAACAATTTGGCCATTATGGCCCATCGCGAAGTAGGCATCTTCTGGAAGATCCGGCAGATAGCGACCGTCTCCCTCCTCTGCCTCGCCATTCAGCCAGAAGCTGCCCCCGTAAATACCCTGCGCATTTGCGGGGGCCGGGGTGCGGACAAAGTCCACCCAGTCAGAAGACAGTATCTGCTGCCCGTCTATCTTGCCCTGGTTCAGGAACAGAAGACCGAACTGCGCCCAGTCCCTGCCTGTTGCATAAACATAGGAGCTGCCGACAGGTGTTCCGGCCGTGTCTTGTTCGAAGGTAACGCTCTTCATGCCAGCCGGGGCAAACAGGCGCTCGCGCAGATAGGCCTGGGTCGCCTTGCTTCCTCCAAGAGCATCCGTCAGCGCACGTGCAACAATATTCGTTGTGCCAGAAGAATAAGACCAGACCGTTCCCGGCTCCGCCTCAAGCGGCTTGTTGGCCGCATAGGCGGCCATGTCAGGCTCCAGGAAGAGCATCCGAACGCTGTCATTATCCTGCGTGTACTCTTCCACAAAGCTCAGCCCACTGCTCATCTGCAGAAGATTTCGCAATGTGATTTCTGCACGCGGATCATCACCCTTCCACTCAGGAACGGGTAGTGGGGCATCCAGCTCCAGAAGGCCATCCTTGACGACGAGTCCCGCCAGCGCTGCTGTCACACTCTTACTCATGGACCAGCCGAGCAGCGGCATGGAAGCATCAAACCCGTCTGCATATTGCTCGCCCACAATCTGACCGTCCCGGATCACGACAAGCGCGCGTGTCCGCAGATCGCCTTCCGGGTCCACCATGGCCGCATCAAAGGCTGCCTGAAGCGCCGTATCTGCGGAGACAATCTCTGGCGCTTGAGACACATGGTCAGGAACACTCTCCAAGTCAGACGGATCTGTATCAAGCGTGCATCCTGATACCGGATCATAGCTGGCCACTCGATGGAAGGGGCCGACCTGAGCCTTGACCGAATGATTTGCCTCATCGACTTCGTAGGAGATGACCGAGGTTGGCGGCCAAAGAGGCGCAATATCGTTCGTGACGACATCTTCCTCGCTGCGATGGGATATGAAGATACCCGAGCAAAGCACTTTGGCGCCGACCCCCGTAGCAATAGCCGCGCCCTTGGCAATTTCACTCTCGGCGGAAGCCGCTTCAGTTTTGGCCTCCTGGGCGCCAGCTTGCGTCACAACCATGATCACCCCGGAAAAGAGTAAAAGAGAACGCCAGGCAGAACGACACTTCCGTCCCGAAGACACACTGAATGACTGAAAGTCAGATGACAGTTTAAGTCCGCACTCAGATGGTTGAATCTGCATGAGGTATCCTTTCAAGCTTTACCGGGGAACAGGTGTTTTATGGGTAGGCCCGAATGGGCATCAGAATCTGATGCGCGCTTCTGCCCCCCAGCTCATTGGCTCGCCTCTGTATTCGAGAAGCGCCCCCAGGAATTCGCGACCATAGCTGACCAGATAGTCCTCGTCCGTCAGATTGCGGGAGTAGAGCGCCAACTCCCAGCCTTTGCTGCCTGCAATACCGACACGGGCATCCAGAAGTCCGTACCCAGGCACCTTGCCGAAGGAGATGACTTCGCTGCCAACCGCACGCGTGGAGTAATTGTTCTCTTCCACGTAATAGTTGGAACGATAGCTATACTGAGCCGCAGCAAACAGGCTGAGCTCCTGACTGATCTGACGATCATAATCCAGGCCAATCGTTCCCTGGAACTTGGAAGCGCGCGGCAAGCGGTTCCCGGCGACGTTCACGCCACCAGCACCACCGCCCGGAAAATCAGTAAAAGTTGTATCGAGCAGACCAATACCGCCCTGGATGCGCAGATCATCACTCACATGGAACATGCCCTCTGCCTCAATACCCTGGCTGCGTACAGACCCGGCATTACTTATGGCAATGACAGTCTGACCGCCACCAAGCTCACGATACTGATTAACCTGATAGTCGGTATAGTCCGCTGTGAACGCGGAGAGATTCAACGTCGCACGATTGTTGAAGAACGCGCCTTTCAGGCCGATCTCGTAGTTGTCGACAGTTTCTTTGCGGAATTCCACACCGTCAGGAAAGATGGATGCGGAAATGAAGTCCAGATTGTACCCACCGCTTTTGTACCCCGTGGAATAACGGGCATAGGTGTTGACCTCTGGCGTGATGCGATAGGTCAGTGTCAGGGTCGGCGAGACGTCGCGGTCCACACGGTCTTCATCGACCGTACCTGTGGCGATGCCGAAGGCTGGTGCAGCGCTTCCGTCAATCGACCAATCGACAGTCTTCTTCTCCCATGACCAGCGCAAACCAAGGCTCGCTTCCAGTTTGGGCAGAATGTCGTAGGCAATATTGCCATAGATTGCGGCATTCTCGGTTTTCAGCTGACCTCCGCTAAGCGCCCCAGTTCCTGGTGCCAGCCCCAGCGCGCCCCCCAGCGCTCCGCCTAAGGCGTCACGCTTTGTATCGCTATCCTGTGAGTAGAGATACAGACCAACAAGATATGTAAAACGTCCATCATCCGGGGAAATTAGCTGAAGTTCTTCAGACGTCTGCTGATAATTATCCTCATAATTGACATAGAGCAGATCAAGCGCGGAGCGGTCAGCATCAAAGCTCGTGCTGAATTCCGTTTCCCGATAGGCCGTGATGGACTTCAGGATATGGTTGCTGGGCAGCTCATAGGAGGCCTCGGCAGAGACACCCCAGATCGTGCGGTCATCATCCTTGATACGGCCCGGCGTGTAGCTGATGACATTTCTCGTCGGCGCAGCCGTGTCAAGCGCAGAGCCGAAAGAGTTCGTCAGCGGATCACCATTGTTCGGCCGGTCATTGGCGAACAATGCATCGGCAGAAAGGTACAACGTGAAGGGGCCGCCATCATCAATGTTGATCTGGCCACGCACACTTTGCGAATCCCGGCTCGGCGTCTCTGCGCCATCGGTGATGTTGCGGATATAGCCGTCACGCTTGACGCTGGAGGCCGCCAGGCTGGCAGAGACCGTTTCCGTTACTGGACCGGAGACGCGGAACGCATATTGTTCCTGGCCCAGATTACCGATGCGTGCGAATGCTTCCCCGGTAAACGTATTTCCGGGGCGTTTGGTAATCAGGTTGATGGCGCCAGCATCATTGTTCTTGCCGAACAGCGTCCCCTGTGGGCCGCGCAGTACTTCGACCCGCTCAAGTCCCAGAAGGTCCTGGTCAAGCGCAGGAGACTGGCCGAGATAGACACCGTCAATGTAAAGACCGGCCCGGCTATCAAAGCCGATATTCCGGCTACTTGAGCCAACACCGCGGATCGTCAGAGTCGCACCAAGTGCTGATGTGGAAGCGATATCCACATTGGGCACATAATTGGCAACATCTTGTACGCGCTGGGAGGAAGTCGCTTCAAGCTGCGCGCTGCCGACAGCGGCAATTGAGCTTGGCACGTCGAGCAGATTTTCTTCGCGGCGCTGAGCCACAACGACAATCGCGTCATAAACCTTATCAGCGTCCTTGGCTTCAGCCTCGACTGAGCTGACCTCTGCGTCCTGAGCGGGCGTCGTCTCTGTCAGCGCTTGAGCCTGTGCCGACAAGGGCAGAATCAAAGCACAGCTGCTCAGCAGAACACGGCGTACGGAAAACAATTGCATAAAAGTAACCTTTCCTCTGGAACACGCGGATCCATCCGCATTCCTCGGTCAGGAAAATGACACAATAGCAATTACGAAACAATACTGTTTCGTAATCATTCAATCTTCAAGGGATATGTCTTTCAGAACACCGTCCAGTACGGTTGATATGAAGTCCTCATCGCATGGCAATTGCAACAAAAGCGAGCGGTGCCATATCGGCCCGAAGATCTGGTGCGCCACGAAATCGAAGCGGATATCCGGTTTGATTCGCCCTTTTCGCTGTGCGCGCTGCAGAAGATCGATAAGCGGTGCATTGCGCTCCCGGTCCAGTTCCTGGATCAGGTGACGCAACTCTTCATCTGCACTAGCAACGGAAAAGGCATGACGGAAAAGCCCACCTACCCGCTTGTCTGCCAGAAGTTCAGCGCGGTTGCGCATCCCTCGCGCCAAATTCTCCCTCAGGTTGCTTCCGCGGATAACAGGCGGGCTTGAATCCTGCAGGATTCGGGCAACCGTAGACGTAAAAACCGGGTTGATGGAATCCCAACGCCGGTAAAACGTCGCGCGGGATACCTTGGCCAGCTTGCAGACACGCTCAATCGTCAGAGAGCTCACGTCTTCATCCTCGATGATCTTCAGCGCGGCGCTCGTCAGGCGCTCAAGGATCTTGTCGCTCGGTGGTCGTCCGCGCCGGGCTGCCCCGGCCTCCGCATCTCTTGCTTCGCGCACACTCGATTTTTCGGACATCTCGGCCTCGCCTAAGACTTAAATGGAGACAGCGTCCAGGCACAGCCCGGATGATACCATATCCATTCAAGATCATTCCCTACTGTCCGAGACTAGCAGGTCTTGCGCAGCAGCCAACACTACAACTCGCAATCCCCCCCCGGCGTCAGGCCTCGTCGCCCTCGCCTTTCGCGACGGAAGCTGCCAGCGCAGCGGAGAGAAATAGGTCGATGTCCCCGTCCAGAACTCCGGATGTATCGGAGGTTTCTACCTCGGTTCGCAGATCCTTTACCATCTGATAGGGCTGCAACACATAGGATCGGATCTGGTGGCCAAAACCAATCGCACTCTTCTCAGCATACTGCGCATCTGCCACAGACCGGCGGTTCTGCAATTCCAGCTCATACAGCTTTGAGCGCAGCATCTGCCACGCTTGGTCCCGGTTGCGGTGTTGTGACCGGTCGTTCTGGCACTGCACCACAATGCCGGTCGGCTCGTGCGTCAGGCGCACGGCGGAGTCAGTTCGGTTGACGTGCTGTCCACCTGCGCCGGATGCACGATATGTATCTGTACGCACATCTGACGGATTGATCTCAATCTCAATATTGTCATCGATCACCGGCGTCACGCTGACAGAGGCAAAGCTGGTATGACGGCGCGCAGAACTGTCGAAGGGCGAAATCCGCACCAAACGGTGCACGCCGGTTTCAGACTTCAGCCAGCCATAAGCATTCTCACCCTTGATCTGCAGGGTGGCGGACTTGATGCCCGCTTCCTCGCCCTCACGCGCGTCCATCTCCTCGACCTTCATGTCGTGTGCTTCGGCCCAGCGCGCATACATCCGCCGCAGGATGGAGGCCCAGTCCTGGCTCTCCGTGCCACCTTCGCCGGCATTGATCTGGATGAAACAGTCATTGGCGTCGGCTTCGCCGGACAGCAGCGCGGCCAGCTCGGCCTTCTCTGCCCTCGTAGCGGCCTTCTGCAGAGTCGCCTCAATATCAGCGATCATGCTCTCGTCGCCCTCAGCGAGTTCGAGCAATTCTTCTGCATCACTGGCTTCCTGTTGCAGGGACTTAACAGTTTCAATGCCCTCAGCCAGACGCTGACGCTCACGCATCATGCCCTGAGCGGCCTGCGGATCGTCCCAGAAGTCAGGGCGCTCGGAAAGTGCTGTCAGCTCATCAAGACGTTTCGTGGCAACGTCCCAGTCAAAGACGCCTCCGTAGCAAGTCTGCCGACTGGCGGATCTGGTCGATGAGCGATTTGATTTCTGCGGACATGTGATCAGCCCCTTATTCTTATGTGTCGGTCCAAAAACTGAGAGGCGGGCTATAGCCTGCCCACCTCTTAGCGTCAAAATCGTAAGTACGTCAGAAAATGCCATCCAGGCTATCATCCGCAGGCTTTTCAGCCTGTGGGCCTAGCGGGTTGCCCTCATCGACAATGCCGGCATCCCGTTCAGGATCAAAGCCGCTGGAGACACCGCCCGTATTACCGCAAGTGCCAGAGATGGAGAGACAGTCACTGGTATCGCGGAAGGCGTTCATGCCCGGCTCTGTGCCAGGGCGGAAGGCTTCATCAATGATGACATCCGTTCCCGGTCCCGGCAGGTCTCCCGTGCGGGCATCAATCTTGACCAGGCGCACGCCAGGAGGAATCCGGAACGGAATGGCAGCCTCTTTCTCAAGAGCTTTTTCCATGAAATCGGTGAAAATCGGTGCCGCGACAGAACCACCGGCCTCACCTTCGCCCAGAGATCGGTTGTCATCAAAGCCAATACGTACGCCAACCACCAGATCTGGGGAAAAGCCCATGAAGACGGCATCACGATAATCATCCGTCGTACCCGTCTTGCCCGCCAGTGGTTTGCCGACGCGAAGGGCACGACGGCCCGTCCCGCGCTCGACCACGCCTTCCAGCATATGCGTCACCTGATAGGCGATGATGGGGTCCAGAACCTGCTCGCCAATCTCGGCCAGTTGGGGTGGTTCCTGCCCGTCCCACTCTTCGGCCTGACAGCCCTCGCAGGCACGTTCATCATGACGGAACAGGGTACGGCCATGACGGTCCTGCACACGGTCCAGCAACGTTGGTGTGATCTTCTTGCCGCCATTAACGAACCCGGCATAGCCGCGGGCCATATCAATCAAATACGCATCACCCGCACCAAGAGACATCGCCGGGTAAGGCGGCAGTTCTTCATAGACCCCCATGCGGACAGCCAGATTTGACACCGCTTCCATACCAATGTCCTGCGCGACCCGGGCCGTCACAAGGTTAAGTGACTTCTCCAAGGCGATGCGCAAGGTCACCATGCCGTAGGTGCGCCCTGCAGTATAGTTAGACGGGCGCCAGTAATCATTTGTGGAGACGTCAAAGGCCACAAAGGGAGCATCCA
The DNA here is from genome assembly GCF_000682675.1 of Hyphomonas pacifica. Classification (GTDB taxonomy): domain Bacteria; phylum Pseudomonadota; class Alphaproteobacteria; order Caulobacterales; family Hyphomonadaceae; genus Hyphomonas; species Hyphomonas pacifica. Next base: position 18,638 of record NZ_AWFA01000025.1, read on the forward strand.
GCATGCGAGACGCTGGAGTGTAGCCCCGCTCAAGTGCTGCCGCATAGACAAAAGGCTTGAAGCTGGAACCGGGCTGTCGCTTGGACTGGGTTACACGATTGTAGCTGGACTTGAAAAAGGAATAGCCGCCCTGCATGGCCAGAATACGACCCGTATGCGGATCCAGCGCAACCAGACCGCCATCCACCGCCGGCACCTGCCGCAGGGTCGCATTGCCGATTGGAACCAGCTTGATGTCGTCTTCATCGGCCGTTTCGGCCAGATCGCCTTCTTGCTTTGCACTTTTCTGTGTCGTCTCGGGCCTGGACGCGTCGACTTCCTTGCGCTTGAATTCCGCCAGGATGACATGGCCGACCTGCAGGCCAGCCTTCTCGCCCTCCGGCTTGTATGTGGCCGCCCATTTAACTTCTTCAGCTGGCATCGGAATGGTTTCGCCATCGGTCAGCGTCAGTTCCGCGCCATTTGAGCCAACGCTTGTGACAAGCGCCGCTTCCCAGGTGCCATAGCCGCCGGGCAGCTCAACTGCCTTAAGCTGCTCCAGGACATCACCATCCTTCGGGTTCAAGGTCGTGACCGGCCCGCGCCAGCCATGACGGCGATCATAGGCAATCAGGCCATTCTGCAGGGCTTCCTGCGCAGCAAGCTGCAGACGTGTGTCGATGGTCGAACGAATGGACAGACCGCCCTGTTGCAGCGTGTCTTCGCCATAATTCTTGATCAGGTCCTTGCGCAGTTCCTGCACGAAATAGGTCGCAGCGGCATATTCCGGGCCTTTCAGGCGACGCGTCGTAGACAGCGGTTTGGCCATCGCCTCTTCGGCTTCTTCCTTGGTGATATAGCCATCCTCAACCATCCGGCCGAGCACATAATTACGACGGGCCAGCAGGCGTTCCGGGCGGCTGTAAGGGTTCACAGCGGAAGGTGCCTTGGCCAGGGAAGCCAGAATGGCCGCTTCCGACAGATCCAGTTCCGGAAGCGACTTGTCAAAATAGTTCAGCGCAGCAGAGCCAACGCCATAAGAGCGATAGCCAAGATAGATCTCGTTAAGATACAATTCCAGGATCTGTTCCTTGGTGAACTCTTTCTCCATGCGCTGCGCAATGATGGCTTCCTTCGCCTTGCGCTGCAGGTTCTGATCCCGCGTCAGCAGCATGTTTTTGGCCACCTGCTGTGTAATTGTCGACCCACCCTGCAGACCGCCAGAGCCGGTGATCTTGTTCTTTGCAGAGTTCACGGCACCGCGTGCAATGCCCACATAGTCGAGGCCATGGTGGGTGAAAAAGTTCTTGTCCTCGGCTGCCACAAATGCCTGCACGACATGCGTCGGCATGGATTCGTATGGCACAAAGACCCTGTGCTGGTCCGCGAATTCCGCGATCAACGTTCCATCGCCGGCGTGCACGCGCGAGGTAATAGGCGGCTCATACTGTTTCAATTTTTCAACTGAAGGCACGGACCGGCCAAGAGCGGCGAAGTAAAGCCACAGGCAGATCATGCCAGCGACACCGAGCACAAAGCCCAGAATGATCAGGCGGCGCGCCCAGGTCCATAGCCAAGGAGGTCCTGGCAGGAACCGCTTTTCGCCTTCCGGCTCTTCCATATGAGGATTGGAGAAGTTCGACATAATTTTCCCGTCAGCTGACGCTTCGCGGAATCGCATTGGTTTCCGGCGATAGTAAGGCGCACCTATGACCTGTGGAAGGGTTCAGCTGCCTGACAATTACGTCAGATGTCCTGGCGGTCAATCGCGCCGTCACTCATGGAGACATCCGGCAGTTTGCGCTTTTCAGGAACAGGCTCTGTCAGGCCATTCACCAGCTTCGCCTCCAGATCTGCACGTTCCTTTGCGGGCGGATGGTTATCCAGCGCGTACTGCCAGGCCTCACGGGCCGCGTCCTTATCGCCCTGATACCAATAGATGTCGCCCAGATGCGTCTCGATTTCCCAGTGGCGATGCGGCTGCAATTCCTGGCGGGACATCTCGATCAGCTTGCGCGCCTCATCCAAATGGCCCAGCTTGAAATAGGCCCAGCCGAGGGAATCCGTAATATAGGGATCGCGATCTGCCAGCGCGCGGGCACGGTGCAACACCTTGAACCCCTCATCCAGCTTGTCAGTATTTACAATCAGGAAATAGCCGAGCGAATTCAGCGTGTAGGGGTCGTTCGGACGCGCCAGCCGCTCCGTCCGCAGAATGGTCAACGCTTCGTTGATCTTGTCTACCTTGCCCAGCGCGTCGGCCAGCATCATGCGGCGATCATGCGTGTCGTCCAACTCGCGAGCCTTTTCAGCATGAATGGCCGCCTGCTCCAGATCACCGAACTGGCCGTTTATCTCGGCCGCCAATCCATGAGCCGCCGCCAGCTCGGCCGGATTTTCTGCCAGTTCGATGACTTCATCGACCAGCTCAACGGACTGTTTCTCGTCTTCCAGCAGTGTCGTCAGCTGTAGCGCGCCATACAGGGTAGACAGGCGGTTATCCGCGTCCGACAGGTCCAGCGCCGCATCAATCGCCTTGCGGGCTTCATCCTTGCGGTCCAGCATGATCAGCGCCTGCGCAGCAGAAATCTCCAGGGTCGGCGTCGGCTCTGGCGCGCTGAGCGCAACATGGGCCACGCCCTCATACAGGGCGCTCTGATACATCTCGGCGATGATGGCCGCGCGCAGATCATTATCGCCCGGATAGACCAGCAGCGCGATCTGATCGAAGGACGAACGCTGGTCATCAAAGCCATCAATCCTGCCGCCCATCATGATGGTGCGGATATAGCGCTGCTCCTGCAGGGCGCGCGACACATCTGCCAGAGACTGGGTAAAGGCAGAACGGACATTCAGCGGGTCATTGTCCAGATTCTTGCCGGTCTTCAGGCTTTCAATCGCCGCAGCATAGCTGATCGCTTCTTCCGGCTCGGCATCGGCCAGTTGTTTGTAGACCGCCTGCGCCTCTTCCACACGGCCAAGACGCTGCAGCAACAGCGCATGGCGCTGGATCACCGTCTTCACATGGCCATACAGTAGACCCTTGGGATCAAACTGGTGCTCGGGTGCCTCAATCTTGCTGGGCGTCAGATACTCATACACCGCAAGCGCCTGTTCCGGGCGGTCCAGCGCCTCCAGCATCGCGGCCAGCGACAGATCTCCGGTCAGTCCGGGCATGGAAGACGCCGCCATGCGATGGCGCTCAATGGCCTCATCCGGCTTATTGTCCAGCGCCAGAAGCCAGGCATCTAGATAAGCGTAGAAGCTGGTCTCTCCCTCCTCGCCCGTCCCACTTGAGGCAGCATCCAGAATGGCGCGGGCAGACTCGGTATCGCCTGCTGCCGCGCGATCAATCGCCAGGAAAGCCGCAAATAGCGGGCTGGCATTCCGGTCTTCCTCCGGCAGCGCCTTGATCATTTGCAGGAAGGCCGCCATGTCGCCCGCCTTCACGGCGTCGACCGGCATGTCATAGGCGTCCACGCCCACTGGCTTTCTGGCCTCGTCCAGCACGGCAGTCGCAAGCGCTGCGTCAGACAGAGGCATGGAGAATTCCGCCTGAACGGTCTCTACGGACGGCCGCGCAGGGGCAGGCTCCGTGGCGCAGGCGCCCAAAGCCAAAGAGATGGACAGGGCGGAAGCGGCGATGAGCAGTCGGCGGTGCATGTGAATGAGTCACTCCGGGTTCGGTTACTAACCTGAGTGAAGCAGTGCCATGCGGCAAGAGCAAGGCATTAGATGGAGAAAGCGCGGCAGGTTTCAGGCCTGCCGCGCTTATCTGAAGTCATTGTAATCTCACAGATTACATATTCGGATAGGCTGGCCCACCGCCACCTTCCGGCACGGTCCAGTTAATGTTCAGATTCGGATCCTTGATGTCGCAGGTCTTGCAGTGGATGCAGTTCTGGGAGTTGATCTGGAACTTCAGCTCGCCGCCCTCCTCGATCCACTCATACACACCTGCCGGGCAGTACCGCGCGGACGGACCCGCATAAACATCATGCTCGGAAGCCTTCTGCAGCGCCATGTCCTTCACTACCAGGTGAACCGGCTGGTCTTCGCCGTGATAAGTATTGGTGAAGGACACATTGGTCAGCTTGTCGAAGCTGATCACGCCATCGGGTTTCGGATAGTCGATAGGCTTGAAGTTCTTCGCCGGCTTCAGGCTCGCCGCATCGGTCTTGCCGTGCTTCAGCGTACCGAAGAAGGAGAAACCGCCGAACAGGCTGGAAATCCACATTTCCAGGCCGCCCATCGGAATACCGATGGCCGTGCCGAGCTTCGACCAGAGCGGCTTCACGTTCCGCACCTGCTTCAGCTCCTTGTAGACGGAAGACTTCTTGTAAGCGTCTTCATAGGAAGTCAGCACATCACCCTGACGGCCTTCCTTGATGGCTTCGAACGCGGCTTCCGCGCCCATCATGCCGGTCAGGATAGCATTATGGCTGCCCTTGATACGCGGCACGTTGACGAAGCCTGCGCCACACCCGATCAGCGCGCCGCCCGGGAAGGCCAGCTTCGGAACGGACTGGAAGCCGCCCTCGGTGATCGCCCGCGCGCCATAGGCCACGCGTTTGCCACCCTTCAGATGCGGCAGCACGGAGGCATGGTGCTTGAAGCGCTGGAATTCCTGATACGGCGATATGTACGGGTTGGCGTAGTTCAGATGAACCACGAAGCCGACCGAGATGAACGGCTCGCCATTGTCGCGGAAATGGTACAGGAAGCTTCCGCCGCCAGTGGAATTGTCCAGCGGCCAGCCCATTGTGTGCTGGACATAACCTTCCTGGAAATTCTCTTCCGGAACAGACCACAACTCTTTCAGACCGATGCCGTATTTCTGCGGGTCGCGGCCTTCATCCAGATTGAACTTGGCAATCAGCTGCTTGGTGAGAGAGCCGCGCGCGCCTTCAGCGAACAGTACATATTTGCCCAGCAATTCCATGCCGGGCTCATAGTCTGGTTTGTGGGAGCCATCGGCTGCAATGCCCATTACGCCGGCTACGATACCTTTCACTTCGCCATTGTCACCCAGAACCAGATCAGATGCGGCAAAGCCCGGGAAGACTTCCACACCGAGATTTTCAGCTTCCTGGCCCAGCCAGCGCGCAACATTTGCCAGCGAGCCGGTGAAGTTGCCATGGTTTTTCATAAAGCCCGGCATTGGCAGCCAGGAAATGTCGGCCTCACCGTTCGGTCCGAGGAATTTGAACTTGTCAGCCGTCACTTCGGTTTTCAGCGGGCGATCGTCACGCTCGCGCCAGCCCGGCAACAGCTTGTCCAGACCAACCGGGTCCATCACCACGCCGGAAAGAATGTGCGCGCCGATCTCGCCGCCCTTCTCGATCACGACGACCGAGAGATCCACGCCAGCCTCATTGGCCAGTTGTTTGAAGCGAATTGCTGCCGACAGGCCAGCCGGTCCGCCACCGACAATGACCAGATCATATTCCATCGACTCGCGCTCAATAGCGTCATCAGCCATTGGTTTCTCCTCCTTGCGGGTGATAAGGTGCCCGCTCTAAGCCCATTTGTTTAAGCAATTACAGCGTCTATCAGGAAGGTCCAGAGCGTCCATATGCCAACCCCTGCGTCAATTGATGCATTTAAAGCACTCGCCGAGTGGTGGGAGGACATGGGCGTGGAGGTCGATGACGCGACGGTACAGGCATATTTGAAGGTCGCAGAGCGTGCTGCGCCGCCTGCCGGGGCCGCTGCGGCCACGCCTGTCCGACGCGCTCGCCGCAAGAAGATCAATTGGGTCGAAGAAGCAGAAAGGGCTGCAAGCGCCTGCGATTCGGTCGGGGCGCTAAAAGACGCCATTGAACAGTTTGACGGCAGCCCTCTGAAACAGGGCGCGGAAAACACCGTTGTCTATGATGGCACACCGGGTGCCAGCCTGATGGTGATCGGCGAAGGCCCCGGCGCGGAAGAGGATCGCAAGGGCTTGCCCTTTGTCGGCAAGGCGGGCCAATTGCTGGACAAGATGCTGGCCGCCATTCATCGTGACCGGACCGAAAATGCCTTCATCACGAATGTGAACTATTGGCGCCCACCCGGAAACCGCAATCCGGAAGACGAGGAACTGGCCGTCTGCCATCCCTTCGTGGACCGTATGATCGAATTGGCAAAGCCGACCCTGATTGTCGCGGCAGGCGGCGTACCAGCCAAATATCTGCTGGACAGCTCAAACGGCATTATGCGTCTGCGCGGCACCGAGCATGTCTACACCACAGCCAGCGGCTTCAGTGTGCCCCTCATCCCGATCCTGCATCCCGCCTATCTTTTGCGCCGCCCACAAGACAAATCCCGCGCATGGCGGGATTTGCTGCTCGTTGAGAAGCGGTTGGAAGAACTGGGCGGCTAGCGCCTATTCTTCGAGAGCGGCCTCGGCCTTTTCGTCGACCAACTCCATCTCTTCCTGCTTGCGCTTTTTGAAGGCGGAGGCGATTTCTCCAGACTCATCCTTGCCGATGGCTTCTTTGGCGACTGGGAAGATTTCTGTCTCTTCCTCGTCGATATGGTGCTCATAATCATGGCGCAACGTCTTGAAGCGCGTCAGCCAGCCGGGGGAGCTCATATCCATCTCTTCCAGTTCCTGGATGATGTCGTCCAGCTCCTTGTGCTCGGCAACCGAGTGGCGGCCTTTTGGCTGGCCATCTTCTGTCTCCATCAGCGGGCTGTAGAAGGTTTCTTCCTCGGCGGCGGCATGGCCACCAACATCATAATAGAATTCCTTCCAGAGTTTCTTGCGTTCCGGCGAGTCCCCTTCGGTCTCAGCCAGACGGGACAGCAGGTCGCGATGCTTGTCGTGATCAGTCTTCAGGGTTTCATAAATCGTAGGCATGTGAGGGAATCCTTTCGTCTGCCCTAATAATGCTTAAAATCGCGACTTGTTCCTCCTCTCTTCGCTTCCTGATAGACCGCTCACATGCCTGCTCCGCTATCCGTCATCATCCCCACACTGAACGCCGCCGAAGGCCTGCCAGGCTGCCTGCAAAGTCTCATGCCGGGACTGGAACTGGGGCTGATCCGTGAAGTGATTGTCACTGATGGTGGCTCGGAGGATGCGACGGCCCGGATTGCCGGCGACACGGGCGCCACCCTGATCACAGCCGCAAAAGGGCGCGGGGCACAGCTTGCCGCCGGGGCGAAGGCTGCGCGCGGAGACTGGCTGCTCTTCCTGCACGCCGACACACAGCTCTCCCGTGACTGGGCGGAGCGCGTCGGCAATCATATCGACACAAGGCCGGACAAGGCCGCAGCCTTCACCCTGAAATACCGCTCGGATGCGCGCGCCGCCCGCTGGCTGGAAAAGCGAGCCAACCGACGCGCCCGCTGGCTCGGCCTGCCCTATGGCGATCAGGGTCTGCTGATCTCCCGCAAACTTTATAATAAGATCGGTGGTTATCCGGACGCTCCGCTGATGGAAGATGTGATGATTGTGCGCGCCATCGGAAAGTCTCGTCTCGTCTTTTTGGATGCAGAGGCCCGCACATCCGCCGCAAAATATGAACGCGACGGATGGCGCAAGCGAGCCTGGCGCAATGCCTTCCTGCTGATGCGCTTCCTGATGGGCGCAAAACCGGCAACGCTGGCAAGGGCCTATCGATGATGCGCCGTGCGCGATTGCTGATCTACGCCAAACCACCCCGCATGGGCCTTGCCAAGACGCGTCTGGCCGCAGGTGTCGGTCGTACCGAAGCACGTCGCATTGCGCATTTCACCCTGGCCCAAACGATGCGCACCGCCCTTGCCAGCGGATGTGAGACGCATCTCTATCTTTCCCCACGCACGGCCTTGAGCGAGAGCTTGGGGGGACTTTGGCCAGCTCATCTTCCCCGGCATGATCAGGGCCCCGGCACGCTGACAGAGAAACTCGCAAAAGGGCTCTCCGAAGCGCCCAACGGGCCAGTTCTCTTCATCGGCACAGATGCGCCTGACATTTCCCCTGCCCTGATCCGGCAGGCCGTCAGAGCCCTCGCCCGCAACGACGCTGTGCTCGGACCTGCTGAGGATGGCGGATTCTGGTTATTCGGCCTAAACAAGCGCCCCGGCCTGCCAGCCATTTTCCAGAATGTCCGCTGGTCGGGTCCCCATGCCATGGCAGATCTTACAGCAAACTTGCCCCAGAACTGGTGCGTGCAAATAATGCAACAGCTGCAAGATATTGATGAGCAAGCTGACTGGAAGACGTGGTACCGCCCAACACTCCGGTATATTTGATCTATGTTATGGCCACGGCAGGCAAAGGCGTGTCCAACCTAGGGTCAGGTTAGGAATTTACAGGCATATCATGTATCGATTGATTTACGTCAGCACGGCCTCTGACACGCTTTCGGCTGAGGATCTTCAAGAGATCATCAGCACGGCACAGCGCAATAATGAGGCGCGCGATATCACCGGAGTGTTGCTGTTCAACGGGCTCAACTTTCTTCAGATTCTAGAAGGTCCGCGAAAAGAGATCGAACAACTCTTCATGCACATCAACATGGACAGCCGTCACATCTCCGTAGTCACCGTCCTGCAGGAAGACATGAAAGAGCGCATCTTCCGGAAATGGGCGATGGCACATAAAGTGACGCCGCAGAGCAGTGCCCCCGGCCAAACGGATTTGCCTGACATGTCCGATATTCTGGATCAGGAACTACCGGTCCATGTGCAGCGCATTCTCGACAATTACAAACAATTGAAGGGCATCTGATTTCACAGGAAATCCGGGCAGCCCTTAATATTTGTTCTTGATTTGTTCCCGCCCCTGTGGCGAACTCCTTGCCATGAGGACAGGTCAGAAACTCCAGCCCAAAGGCCGCGTTACTCTGCTCGATACGCAGCAGGTCAGCGAGCGCTTTCAGCAACGCGGCCGCGGCGCCATTTCCAATCAGACGGGCCGTTTCGAAAAGGAAACTCACGAAGCCTTTGACGACGGCTGGGGCACAATAGAGGAAGATGCCGGGCGGCTGGAAACTCAGCTGATGAAAGATACCGCCCGCACAATCATTACCTTCAACAAATCACCGGACATCCATTTTGACCGCTCGGTAAACCCATATCGCGGCTGCGAACATGGCTGCATCTATTGCTTTGCCCGGCCTTCCCATGCCTGGGGCGGGCTCTCTCCGGGCCTGGATTTCGAAAGCAAGCTGTTCTTCAAGGACAATGCGGTGGAGCTATTGAAGCGCGAGCTGTCAAAGCCTGGTTACCTGCCCCGCCCCATCGCACTCGGCATAAATACCGATGCCTACCAGCCGATTGAGCGAGAGCTTGGCCTGACCCGCAGCCTGCTGGAAGTGCTGGCAAAGTATCGCCACCCGGTCAGCCTGTTGACCAAATCAGCTCTCATCCAGCGCGACATAGACCTGATCGCCCCCATGACCCACGCGCCCATCGTTCGGGTCGGCATCTCGCTCACCACGCTGGACCGCCCCCTCGCCCGCAAGATGGAGCCGCGCGCCGCCACACCCCAGCGTCGGCTCGACACGATCAAGGCCCTGACGGAGGCAGGCATTCCCGTCACCGTCATGACAGCGCCCATCATTCCCGGCCTCAACGATCACGAGATCGAGACCCTTCTGGAGGCTGCCGCAGATCATGGCGCAACCGGTGCGGGCTATGTGCTGCTGCGCCTGCCCTATGAGATCAAGGATCTGTTTCATGAATGGCTGGCCCAGCATGTGCCGGACCGTGCGGCCCGAGTCATCAATCTGCTGCGCGAAATGCGGGGAGGAAAGGATTATGACGCCAAATGGTTCGAACGCGGCACAGGTCGCGGCCCGATGGCAGAGCTGATCTCCAAACGCTTTGCCCGCGCGGCGCACAAGCTGGGCATGAACCAGAACCGCAAACCCCTGCGCACGGACATTTTCCGCCCGCTGGAAGATGCCGGCGGCCAGCTGCGGCTGGATGTCTAGCCCGCCTCGTCCAGCGCTGCCAGTTCCTGCACAGTGAACACGCGCCCGCGCGTCAGAAACCTCCGTTCACGACCATTATCGAGAGAGAACATGCCACCGCGCCCCGGCACGACATCCAGGATCAGCTGCGTATGCTTCCAGGCCTCGAACTGGCTGGCGGAAATATACACCGGTACGCCGTCAATCTCGCCCAGCTTCACATCGCTGTCTCCAATCCTGAAATCATCCACCGGATAGCACATCGGGCTGGAGCCATCACAACACCCGCCCGACTGATGAAACAGGATGTCAGGATGGTCCTGACGGATCTCCGCGATCAAGGCGCGTGCCGCGTCCCTCGCGATCACGCGCTCCGGTGTGTCAGGCGAAGTCGAGGACGATCCGCCCATCTATCTGTCCTTCCACCATCTTGCCGAAGACATCATTGATCTCTTCCAGGCGCGCCGTCGCCGTATGGGCCCGCACCGCGCCAGCTGCCGCGAAGTCCAGCGATTCCTGCAAGTCCAGCCGTGTACCAACGATTGATCCCCGCACAGTGATGCCATTCAGAACCATGTCAAAGATCGGCAGCGGGAAATCCCCCGGCGGCAAACCATTCAGGGAAACCGTCCCGCCACGGCGCACCATACCCAGCGCCTGCTCGAAGGCTTTCGGCGACACAGCCGTCACAAGCGCGCCATGGGCGCCACCAATTTCTTTGCGCAGGAACTTCGCCGGGTCTGTTTCCATGGCATTGACCGTCACTTCCGCGCCAAGCTGCTTCGCCAGCGCCAGTTTTGACGGGTCAATATCTACTGCCGCCACGCGTCGCCCCATCGCCTTCGCATATTGCACGGCCATATGGCCGAGGCCGCCCACGCCGGAAATCACCACCCAGTCCCCGGGCTTGGTGTCCGTCATCTTGAGGCCCTTGTAGACTGTCACGCCGGCACACAAGACCGGGGCAATCTCCACAAAGGAAATGTCCTTGGGCAAATGGCCGATATAATTCGGGTCTGCGATCACATATTCCGCAAAGCCGCCATTCACAGAATAGCCGGTATTCTGCTGACTCTCGCACAGGGTCTCCCACCCACCGAGACAATGCTCGCAATGTCCACAAGCGGAGTAGAGCCACGGCACGCCCACCCGGTCGCCTTCCTTCACATGCGTCACCCCCGCACCCACACCGGAAACATAGCCAACACCCTCATGGCCTGGAATAAAAGGCGGCTCAGGCTTTACCGGCCAATCGCCATGTGCGGCGTGCAAATCTGTATGGCAGACACCGCAAGCTTCGATCTTGACCTGAATTTCGCCGGGACCAGGCTCGGGCGTTTTCACCTCTTCAATGACAAGCGGCTTGCCGAATTCGCGCACAACTGCGGCCTTCATCGTGGACTCTGTCATGGGGGTCTCTTTCTTTGCAATGCGGTGGTGAGGGGGAAGAACTGGCCATCAGCGGCATACGGGGCGGCACCGGACCACAAACCGGCGCCGCCGCGCATCACACCACCTCTCAGAAGAAGCCCAGCTTTTTCGGAGAGTATGACACCAGCATATTCTTGGTCTGCTGGTAATGGTCCAACATCTTTGCGTGGTTTTCACGTCCGATGCCGGATTGTTTGTAGCCACCAAAGGCCGCATGGGCCGGATAGGCGTGATAGCAATTTGTCCATACACGCCCTGCCTGAATGGCGCGGCCAAAGCGATAGCAGGTGTTCGCCTCGCGACTCCACACACCGGCGCCAAGGCCATACAGCGTATCGTTCGCGATGGAGAGCGCCTCATCATTGTCCTTGAACGTTGTAACGGAAACAACAGGGCCGAAGATTTCCTCCTGGAACACACGCATCTTGTTGTGCCCTTTCAGAACCGTCGGCTTGACATAGAACCCGCCCGACAGTTCTCCACCATGATTTGCCGCCTCGCCGCCGATCAGTACTTCGGCGCCTTCCTGACGGCCAATGTCGAAATAGGAGAGGATCTTCTCTTTCTGTTCAGAGCTTGCCTGCGCGCCAATCATGGTCGCCGGGTCCAGCGGGTTGCCCTGCTTGATCGCCTCGACACGTTTCAGGGCACGCTCCATGAACCGGTCATAGATCTTCTCATGGATCAGCGCGCGGGAGGGACAGGTGCAAACCTCGCCCTGGTTCAGGGCAAACATGACAAAGCCTTCAATCGCCTTGTCCAGATAGTCATCATCGGCGCGCATTACGTCTTCAAAGAAGATGTTCGGAGACTTCCCGCCCAGTTCCAGCGTGACCGGGATCAGATTTTCAGACGCATACTGCATAATAAGGCGTCCGGTCGTCGTCTCGCCGGTAAAGGCAATCTTTGCGATGCGCTTACTGGAGGCGAGTGGCTTGCCCGCCTCCAGGCCAAAGCCGTTCACAATGTTCAGAACGCCGGCGGGGAGGAGGTCACCGATCAGTTCTGCCAGCACCATGATTGCGGCAGGCGTCTGCTCTGCCGGCTTCAGCACAACGCAATTCCCGGCCGCCAAGGCCGGCGCAAGTTTCCACACCGCCATCAGCAGCGGGAAATTCCAGGGAATGATCTGCCCCACCACGCCCAGCGGTTCGTGGAAATGATAGGCGATCGTGTCATGGTCGATTTCGGAAATGCCGCCTTCCTGCGCGCGGATGCATCCAGCGAAATAGCGGAAATGGTCCACGGCCAGCGGCAGGTCTGCTGCCATGGTCTCGCGGATTGGCTTACCATTGTCCCAGGTTTCGCAGGTGGCGAGATGTTCGAGGTTTTCCTCCATCACATCCGCGATCTTGTTCAGAATGTTGGCGCGCTCTGCAGGCGAAGTGCGTCCCCAAGCATCTTTTGCGGCATGAGCAGCGTCCAGGGCAAGCTCGACATCCCCGGCATCGGAGCGGGCAATCTGGCATATCACCTTGCCTGTGATGGGAGACGTATTGTCGAAATAGCGTCCATTCTGCGGGGCAACAAATTTGCCGCCGATAAAGTTGTCATACTTTTCCTTGAACGGAGCAGTCATGGATGTGGAATCAAGAATCTGAGTGTCGGCCATCTGAAAATTTCCTCCGGTGTCTGGCATTCTTCGTCATAGGTGCGAAGACTTTGGGCCAGTGTCCGGCGGCGATTGGCGGCTGTCATCATTACGGAAACGACAGGGAGGTAAAACTGTCTCAGCGCTGAGACAGTGTGAGACAAAAATCAACCGCGCGACAGTCCGTGACGTTCGATGCGGCGGTAAAGCGTAGCACGGCTGATACCCAGCATCTGCGCGACGGCTGTCATATTACCATTGGCGCGGGCGATGGCGCGCTTCAATTCGCGGCGCTCTGCACTGCCCAGCCCAACCCCGCGATACTCGGAATCGCCAAACACATCGCCCGCCGGGCGTGGGGACTGAAACGCCTCTTCTGTCAGGCCATAGACGTGCCGCGCCATGCGCGTTGCGCCGACAACCAGATCATCCCCGTCTACCGCCAGCAAAACCGTGCCGCGCTGGCCATCGCCATCTCCGCGAATGATCCGCCGACTGGCAAAGGCTGTCTGGAAATGATCCGCCTCAATCTGGCGGGCTGCATCCATCACGGTCTGGGCGATCAGGGTCGCAAAGGGTTGTGTCAGATCTTCCCGGCAGGATGACACATCCAGCACTGCAATAAGACTGCCATGCTCATCAAACACCGGCGCCCCCATACAGCTCATCACCGTATTACTGTCCTTGAAGTGCTGATCGCGGAAAATCGTTACGGCGCGTTCTTCGGCAATGCAGGTGCCGATGCCATTCGTGCCCTGCACCGCTTCGGACCATACCCATCCCTTGTAAAGCCCCGCCGCCCGAAACGCTTCATCATCGCCATCCGGCATGCGGTGGTCCACCACGACGCCCTTAGTGTCTGACAGGAACACGCTGCAGCCCGCCAGCCCCAGGCTCGCATGAAGCCGGTCCATCACAGGGGCAGAAATTGCCAGAATGCGGCCCAGCGCATCGCGGCGCTCCTGCAATTCGGCATGCCCCAGCCGCGCCTCAACCTTCCGTGCGTCGGGTTCCAGACCATAGGTTTTCATGGATCGCGCCCAGGATGCCGCCAGGCTCGACTGCGCCGCAGCGCTGCGAGACAGGGCAATGGACCGCACGCGTTCTGCATGCGCCGCAGGGTCCGCGGGGCTCTTTTCCTTGCTCATAAGGTAAATAATAGCACATGGCTGCGCCGGGTGCACGTCACCTCAATCCAGCCTGCTTCACGCCTCTGCGCCACCGCCCACCGCAGAAACTTGCTACATCCCCCACGACCAGTTCACCCGCGCCGAAAGGGGGCTCATCTGAAACTCAGGGCTAATTCACACCCTTGCTCACAGATTTATCCACAACTCTATCCACAGGTCATCCTGCCTGATAGTTTCGGATACGCAACAATCCGGAACTGATTCGGCAGAGCAACAATTAGGGATTCAGAAACCGATGCCCGGCACTGATTCGCTCTTCAGTTTTGTATTTGATTTGTGTTGAGCGGGGCCGCTGAAATGGAATTACAGAAAAACGTCATCATGCAGGGCGATTGTATCGATATCCTGTCGCGCTTGCCCGACAAGTCGGTAGATCTCGTTTTTGCCGATCCGCCATACAACCTCCAGCTGGGCGGCGGCCTGACCCGTCCCGACCAGTCGGTGGTCGATGGCGTGGATGATGACTGGGACAAGTTCGACAGCTTCGACGCTTATGACCTGTTCTGTCATCAATGGCTGGAAGAGTGCCGCCGCGTCCTGAAGGATGACGGCGCAATCTGGGTGATCGGCTCCTATCACAACATCTTCCGCGTTGGCGCGATACTTCAGGATCAGGGCTTCTGGATACAGAATGACGTGATCTGGCTGAAGTCCAACCCGATGCCTAATTTCAAGGGCACCCGCTTCCAGAACGCTCACGAGACGCTGATCTGGGCCGGCAAATCCGAACAGTCGAAGTGCACGTTCAATTATGACGCGCTGAAAGTCTTCAATGATGACAAGCAGATGCGCTCCGACTGGCTGATCCCGCTCTGCACGGGCGGAGAGCGCCTGAAGGATGAAGATGGCAAGAAGGCTCACCCGACGCAGAAGCCAGAATCCCTGCTGCAGCGCGTCCTGCTGGCCACGACCAATCCCGGCGACACGGTGCTTGACCCGTTCTCCGGCACAGGCACGACAGCCGCCGCCGCCAAGCGTCTTGGCCGCAATTTCATCGGCATTGAGCGCGACGAGGCATATGTCCGTCTCGCACGTGCCCGCCTGAAGGCCATCGAGCCGATTGAAGGCGCTGTGCTAGAAACCGAGAAGAGCAAGAAATCCCTGCCGCGCGTGCCGTTCGGCGCCCTGCTGGAAAGCGGTTGGCTTAAGCCCGGCGACCGCCTGTTCAGCCCACAGCGTCGCTACCAGGCCCGCATCCGCGTCGACGGCTCGCTGACCACCGGCACAGTCTCCGGCTCGATCCACCGCCTCGGCGCACATGTGCAACAGGCCCCGGCCTGTAATGGTTGGACTTATTGGCACTTCGAAGATCCAAAGCGCAACCTCGCGCCAATTGATCTGCTGCGCCGCCGCTATCGCGAGGAAATGGGCCTCAACTAGCGCCCTGTCTCACACTTACATTCCAGGAACGGCGCGGGGCTCAGTCCTGCGCCGTTTCTTCTAGAGAAGCATAATAGGCCCGCCAGCACGCCTGGCCGGTCTTGTTATAGTCCAGCATCTTCTCCGCCATGCGCAGGAAGCCTGCCTGATCGCCTAGCTCCGGCGGCAGAAGCGGATCGAAGTTGATCGCCCGGATCACCGGCTGACCGATCAGCAGCGTCTCCTGGGCCGCCGCCTCCACGCTCAAGCCCGGCAAATGTGCGAGACTCTGCTCCATCGCCTCCACGGCGCGGGCATAGGACTCTGACAGATCCGCAGGCGACCACAGGCGCGCCCAGTTCTGATCGCCCTGCATCGCCATGCCGGAGGCGCGCATCAGAATGATACTCTCATCGGCACCAATCTCGGTAAGATCCGCGCGGTGGCTGTCCAGATCGCTCGCCAGATTGGCCGGGCGTACCCACAGCCCTTCATCTGTCTCCTGGTAGCCTGACAGCGCCAGCGCCCGCGTCCGCGCTCGCAATTGCTTGCGATCACTGCGTCCCAGATGCTGCACCAGCGCGACCAGCCAGTCACCATTCCAGTCGACCATACGCCCCGCCACATGCTGCCATTGCTGCACACGGCGCGTCAGCGCGCGGGATTTCGGACCCGGCGCATAGACCCCGCGCTCAGAACTCTCCAGCAGATCATCCTTCATCAGGCGTGTCACCGCTACGCGCAGGGTTGCCGCCTCGATGCCGAACAGTGCCGCGGCATTGATCAGCTGCCCGATAGGATGCTCGGCTGCCCCCGTACTGCTCATCAGAGACAGCACCAGCGCGCGCGCAGACACATCTTCAGGCTTCAGAGGCTCAAAATAATACACGAATTGACTCATATTGATATTTTATGTAATAAAACATTAAATCACATAATTGGAGGGAAGGGCTGGTCTGCCCCCAGTAAAGTGGTCCAGAG
>NZ_AWFA01000026.1 GCF_000682675.1 Hyphomonas pacifica
CTAAAGGTTAACGCCGCCCCGCTGATGTCTGGTTGTCATATAGACTAGAAAATGCGTTCTTCGATGCGCAGTGTGTCGCCTGGCTTAACTGCTGTGGAGGTATCAAGACGATACGCTACTTCCTTGTTGGAATCCGCGCTTTTGATAAAGACGACGTTCTTCTTGGCCCGGTAGGTGAAGCCGCCCGCAGCTGCCACGGCGTTCAGAACAGTCAGGCCGGAGGAGTACGGATACTCGCCTGGAGAGCCGACTTCGCCCAGAACGTAGTAGGGGCGATAATTGGTGACTTCCACACTGACGCGTGGGTTCAGGATGTAATCACCATCCAGTTTTTCCACGATCTTGCTTTCCAGCTGCGGTGTGGTCAGACCGAGGGCATCGACCTGGCCGACGAGGGGCAGGGAAACCGCACCGGTTCCGTCCACTTCAAATTCGCCGGAAAGATCCTGATGACCGTAAACATTGATCCGCAGCTGATCACCAGTGCCTAGAGTGTAAGCGCTGACCGCGCGGGTTTCCGCCATATCGGCGGAAGAGCTTCCTTGAGAAATTGCGTTTGTGGCTTGGCACCCGGCCAGAACAAGGAATGCGCCTGCAAGAAATGCCAGGCAGACTGTGCGAATGGTATGCATGTACCCGTACTCCATTTGTTGTGCGGTCCCCGCCGCCAGTTCGTCTCTTAAGCGGGACTGGTTTCCAGAAAGCTGACATCCTTGCCGAAAAGCTTCGCGGCAGAGAGGCGGCCACTAATAAAGGCACCGGTGTCGAGCCCGATCCGGCGATTGTCGTGATGAACGTCTTCAGCCGGCGTGTGACCATGCACGACAACATGGTCAAATTCACGGCTGTCATCGAGGAATTCGTCGCGGATCCAGAGCAGATCGCGTACCGTTTGCTCCTCGATCGGTGTGTCAGGCCGCATGCCGGCATGCACGAAGAGATAGTCTCCAGCGATGTGGTATGGCTTCAGAGAGCGGTAAAACTCCAAATGTTCCTGTGGCAGGCGCTCCCGGAACTGCGTCCACACCATTTCCCAGGCTTTCTGCGCTTCGGCCATGGCATCATGTGATCTCAGGCTGGCGCGCGTATTCGGGGGCTGGAAGCCATAGGAGTACAGGGTTTCTCCGCCGCCATATCGTACCCATTGCTTGCCGAAGCTGGCATCGTCCAGGAAGCGCAGCAATGCCTCCTCATGGTTGCCCATCAGAAAGACTGTCTCAAAATCGCTCAGCTGGTCGCTGATCAGAAAATCGATCACATCGCGCGATTGCAGGCCACGGTCGATATAATCGCCGAGGAAGACAATCGTCCGTTTTGTGCCTCCGGGCAGGGACTGGCTGTCTTTCCGGATTTGCTCGACCAGCTTTTCCAGCAGATCGCGGCGGCCATGGATGTCGCCGATCGCATACAGGCATTCCCCTGCCGGGGCTTTTGACACACGTGTAGCAGTCGCTACAGGTTCGTGGCGAATATCGGCTTCAACTGTTTGCTGTTGAAGGCCAAAGCCCTTGCGCATTCTGGCGCGCAAAGAAGTCGTCGAGCGGGTCAATTGACCCAGTCTCGCAATGAAAGACCTCTGAATTTGCTGCGTCAGCTTTGACATATTTGCTCGATGGTTAACATCTTATTTATAGTGTTTTTTGCCCAAAAACCAATGGAAACGCCCGTCGGTCATGCTTTGGGAACAGCGTCTCTCGCAAGAATCCTGCCGCCCAACTCATATGCATGGTCCCGGATGCCAGGCCGGCCAGGAGACCGCAGCTCGACCGCTTCCAGGCAGTGACGGCCAGCGAAGCGAGTGCCAACACGCCCAGATAGCCAAGAGGCAGAATTGCTGCTGGCCAGAAGAATGGGGTGACAAGTGCTCCGGCAATGCTGGCGATCAGGGCCAGGACCGGGATTGCCTGTCTCAGTTTGAGAGGGCGCTTGTGCTTGCGGGCCGTGCGTGCGCGGCCTTTGCCGTAATTGAAGTACTGACGGGCCAGGGCGCGGACACTGCCGCGGGGGACATAGCTGATACGGATATCGGCATCCAGATAGATGCGCCCGCCCGCACTGACGACGCGCTCATCATATTCGGCGTCTTCATTATGGGAGAAGGTTTCATCATAGCCGCCAATCATCTGGAATACGGCCAGATCAAAGCCGGCATGGTGCCCATGATCAACATAGCCTGATTTTGTACCGCCACGATGCGCCGAGCCGCCAGAGCCGAGTGGCGTATCCACGATCCAGGCATTGGCCTTTTCGAAGCAGGTTTCGCCGACAGCATCCATCGGGATGACCACGGAGGCGGCTTTTGTGGTTTCAAGGGCGTCGGCCACTTTGATAATGAAGTTAGGCGGGTAGATGGAATGGGCATCACAGCGGACCAAGAAGCGGGTCTCCTCTCCAGCATGTTGCTCGGCCGCCAGGTTTAACGCGGCAGATTGCAGCTTCTTGGGATTATGGAGAACGCGCAGATTTGGGAATTCACTCTTCAGGCGCTCGACGATCTCAACGGTCCGGTCGGTGCTTCCGCCATCTGCAATGGTCAGCGGCACTTTCCTGAGACGGTCATCACCATCCATGAGTGACCGGATGCATGTCTCAATATGACGCTCTTCATTGAGTGCGGGAATTACAGCCAGCACGGAAGGTGCTGGTGCTTCCTTTACAAGACGTTCTGCCGTTCTTTCCATTACGTCGCCAATCATCGCAGCCTCTGATGCAAACACACAGAGGTCTGGAGCAAAATCCATTCCATTTTCAGGGATTCTGGCAAGACGGTTTCGCCTGACGCACGTATTAGGCGCTGCAGCCCTCCCTTACGTTAGTCTTGCCGCAGCCCGTGAACCCCCTAAGGATAGCCAAAACGCTATGGAGGAAAATGTCATGATTGGTGTTGTCGCGAAACTGAACATTCAGGATGGCAAACAGGACGAGTTTGAACAGGTCGCGAAGGATCTCATGGCCAAGGTGAAGGCGAATGAGCCTGGTTGCCTGACCTATCAGCTCTACAAGTCCAAGAAGAATGCTAATGGCTATATCTTCATGGAGCAGTACGCCAACAAGGAAGCTTTGGAAGCACATGGCAAGACAGATTACTTCCGGGCGGCGGGCGCCAAGATGGGTGGTTGCCTCGCGGGTGCACCAGATGTGCAATATTACGACATCGTAGAATAGCGCGGCGGTAGACTCATGGATCTCTCATTCACGAAGGAAGACCTTGAATTCCAGCAGGACGTCAGGGATTGGATCGCCGAAGCCTACACGCCTGAACTGCGCGCCAAGATGGCCATGTCCAAGAATGGCTATCTGGACAAGCAGGGCCAGATCGAGTGGCAAAAGAAGCTATATGAGAAGGGCTGGGTCGCTCCGAACTGGCCTGAGCAATATGGCGGACCGGGACTCAGCCCGTCAGAACGCTATATATTGAACATGGAGCTGTCCGCTGCCGGAACACCGACGGTCAGCCCGATGGGCATTTCGATGGTCGCGCCGGTGCTTATGGCGTTTGGCTCCGAAGAGCAAAAGCAGAAATATCTGCCGCCCATCCTGCGTTCAGATGTCTGGTGGTGCCAGGGGTATTCAGAACCGGGCGCCGGATCAGACCTCGCCTCTTTGCAGATGAGCGCGGTGCGCGACGGCGATGATTATGTGCTGAATGGTTCAAAGATCTGGACTACGCACGCCCAGTGGGCGGACATGATTTTCTGTCTCGTGCGCACCTCGAAAGAGGGCAAGCCGCAGGAAGGCATCAGCTTCATCGTCTTCCCGATGACGCTTCCGGGTATCACGGTCTCTGCACTGCCTACTCTGGACGGCCCGCTGGAAGGTCAGCAGGAAATCAATCAGGTCTTCTTCGAGAATGTCCGCGTACCGGTTGCCGAAGCGCTGGTGGGAGAGGAGAATAAGGGCTGGACCTATGCCAAATACCTGCTCCAGTTCGAGCGAGGCAACGCCTATGCGCCTGGCCTGCGCAACCTTCTTAAAAAGGCCCGCAAGATTGCCAGCGTGGAACAATCGAATGGCGAAGCGCTGATCCGTGACGCAGACTTTGCCCGCAAGCTGGCGGCGATGGAGATCAAGATCGACAGCCTGGACGCGACCGAGCAGCGTATCTTCTCTGCCCTGTCAGCAGGTCAGGCCGTCGGTCCGGAAAGCTCCATGCTGAAATGCGAGGGCTCTGCCACACAGCAGGCAATCACCGAATTGGTTCTTGAGGCGACCGGCACCTATGCGGCGCCCTTCGTGCAGGACAGCTTCGCTGTCGCGCGCGGCGGTCAAAATGCCGACATTGCCACGCCGCAATATGCTGTGCCCGTTGCGCCGAGCTACTTCAATTATCGCAAGACTTCGATCTATGCGGGCTCCAACGAGATCCAGCGGAATATCATGGCGAAGATGGTGCTCGGCTTGTGACCTCTACTGCCATACCCCCATTACGGCGGCCCGGACTGTTCACTCAGTTGGCTTATGGCTTTGGGGGAACAGCGGAGGGCATCAAGAATAACGGTTTCGACTATTTCCTGCTGTTCTTTTACAGCAACATACTGGGAGTCGATGCCGGCAGCGTCGGGTTGGCGCTACTGATTGCGCTGGTGGTTGATGCCATTTCCGATCCGGTGGTTGGCTATTGGTCAGACAATCTTCGTACCCGGTTGGGGCGGCGACATCCCTTCATGTATGGCGCGCTCATCCCAGTCGCGATTGCATATTTCCTGGCCTGGAACCCGCCGACCGGTCTCAGCGGGAATGACCTCTTTCCATGGCTGGTGGGCGTGACGATCGCAGTGCGACTGGCCTTCACCTTCTATGAGGTGCCCAGCAATGCGCTGGCTGCAGAGCTGACCGCTGATTATGATGCGCGAACGTCCCTGATGTCGTTTCGTTATTTCTTTTCCTGGATGGGCGGCCTGTCGATCCAGATACTGCTGCTGTTCTTTCTGCTGACCCCGACGGAAGAGGTGCCAAATGGCTTCCTCAATCTGGCGGGCTGGAATACGTATGGCCTGATTGCGGCGGTCTGCATCATGATTGCCGTAGGTGTCTGCGCGGGTGGCACGCATCGGCATATCAAGCATTTGCGGGCTCCGCCGATCGCGCGGAACCTCACCCTGGGCAAGATCTTCTCGGAGATATTCGAGACAATCTCCAACAAATCCTTCCGCGCGTTGTTCCTGGCGACATTATTTGGTCTCTTGGCGACCGGCATTTCGGCGACCCTGAACCAGTACATCAACACGATCTTCTGGGGCTTTGGTCCAAAGCAGATCGCGGGGCTCACTGTGGCCGTCTACATATCGGCTATCCTTGCCCTGATCGTCGCGCCGATTGCGGGCAAGCTGTTCGGAAAGAAACGTGCAGCCATCATGATCGGCGCCTTCGCTTTTACCATTGCGCCTTTGCCCGTTATCTTGAGGCTTTTCGGTCTGCTGCCACCAAATGGCACCGAGGCACTCTATAATATTATCCTGGTGATTACGGTATTCGATGTGGCGCTGATCATCGCTACCCAGATGCTGATGGGTGCCATGGTGGCCGATATCGTGGAGGACAGCGAACTGCAGACGGGCAGGAGGTCAGAAGGCATATTCTTTGCCGGCATCAGCTTCATTCGCAAGTTGTCACAAGGGGCCGGAGTCATCACAGCCTCCTTTGTTCTGGCGGCTGCGGGACTCAGCCAA
This sequence comes from Hyphomonas pacifica, assembly GCF_000682675.1. Classification (GTDB taxonomy): domain Bacteria; phylum Pseudomonadota; class Alphaproteobacteria; order Caulobacterales; family Hyphomonadaceae; genus Hyphomonas; species Hyphomonas pacifica. The sequence continues at coordinate 5,670 of NZ_AWFA01000026.1, forward strand.
GGGGTGGCTGCAAAAGCCCCAACAGAGGAGTCTATCCGCCAGCTTGGCATCGGTTATGCGGGCTGTTTGCTAGGCGCGTGGACGCTGATGCTGCTCTGTGTCTGCTTCTACAGGATCAGCCGCGACAGCCATGCGGCGAACCTTGCCGCTCTGGCTGCGCGAGATGGAAATGAGACAACTCCCTGAAAAACCTCACTGAATTGTCATAATTTGCGGAATTGCGCCCCGCCTCACGCCGCAATAGAGCCATAGTCATGACCCATACACTCCGCATGACAAAACACGTTTCGAAGTTCCTGGTTATTGCAGGACTTTCGGTGCTGGCCCTTCTAGCGATTGCCCTGATGCCGCTCTATGCGAGCGCGCAGCGATTGCCAGAGTCTCGGGCGGAGATAAACCTCACTTTCGCGCCGCTGGTTCGCGAGGCCTCGCCTGCCGTGGTGAACGTCTTCACGGAGCGTACCGTGACCAGCCGCGTCTCACCCATGGAACAACTACTCTACGGCAATATCCCTCCCCAACAACGCAAGCAGAGCTCTCTTGGCTCCGGCGTCATTGTCGGGTCGGATGGTGTTATCGTCACGAATAATCACGTTATTGAGGGCGCTGACACGTTTCGCGTCGTGCTGAGCGACCGCCGGGAATATCCGGCAGAACTGGTTCTGGCAGATGAACGCACGGATCTTGCGGTCCTGAAGATTGATACTGAGGGCGCGGTTCTGCCGACATTGCCCTATGCGGATACGCGCGCCGTACAGGTTGGTGATCTTGTGCTTGCGATCGGCAATCCGTTCGGCGTTGGCCAGACAGTGACCAGCGGCATCATCTCTGCCACGGCCCGGACTGATGTGGGCATTTCTGACTATGCCTTCTTCCTTCAGACCGATGCGGCCGTGAACCCCGGCAATTCTGGCGGCGCACTGGTCAATGCCAAGGGCGAACTGGTCGGGGTGAATACTGCGATCTTCTCCCGCTCTGGGGGGTCCAACGGAATCGGCTTTGCCATTCCGGCCGAGATGGTGAAGCGGGTGGTCGATGCTGCTATCAATGAAGGCACCTTTGTGCGCCCATGGCTCGGCCTGGCGGCGCAGACGGTCAGCTATGACATAGCCAAGGCGCAAGGCCTGGAACGGCCTGTCGGCGTGATGGTGACGGAAGTTTATGCCAAAGGCCCCGCAGATGATGCAGGCCTGCGCCGGGGAGACCTGATCACGGCGATTGATGGACGTGAAGTGTTTGACGAAAAGGGCCTTAAATTCCTGGCAGCCATCCGCAATCCGGGTGAAGCTGCTCGCCTGACCGTGCTACGTGGCGGACGCCCGCAAACAATTGCCGTAACGGTTGAACCGCCTCCCGGTGCGACAGAGGCTGACATTGTTCTCATGGAAGGCCGTAATGCCTTTTCCGGCGCACGCGTTGTGGAACTGTCTCCGCGTCTGGCGGAGGAGAACGGCCTGGACCCATTCCAGAAAGGGTCTGGCATCTATATTTATTCTGTGGCTCGTCGGTCCATCGCCCGCAACTTCTTTCGTCCGGGGGATATTATCCGATCAGTAAACGGAGTTTCTACCAAGACCGTCAAGGAATTGCAGTCTGCTGTCAAACAAGACAGCAATTCCTGGGATGTCGAGATCGAGCGTAATGGCCGCACGGTGCGGGGCACTGTGCGGCTGTAATCAGCTCTATCCTTGCTTTTATGCTTTTGCGTGCAGGATGACCGGCAGCTCTTCGTATCCGAGGACGAAATTGGACAGGACGCGGCGCGGTTCCTTTGTTACTTCAACCCGCTCGAAACGGTTGATGATTTCTTCCCAAAGGATGCGCAACTGCATTTCCGCGACGCGGTTGCCCATGCACCGGTGAATGCCGAAGCCAAAGGACAAATGACGGCGTGCATTGGGCCGGTCGATCAGGAATTCATCGGCCCGGTCAATGACCTCCTCATCACGATTGCCGGAAACGTACCACATCACAACCTTATCGCCCTTGTGGATTCTCTGCCCGCCAAGTTCCGTATCTTCTGTAGCGACCCGTCGCATGTGTGCGAGAGGTGTCTGATAACGTATGATCTCTGATACCATATTAGGGATCAGGGAGGGGGCTGCTCTCAGCTTGTCATATTCTTCGGGGAACTTGTTCAGGAAGTAAACGCCACCGGAAATGGAATTCCGTGTCGTGTCATTCCCGCCCACGATCAGCAGCATCAGATTGCCGAGTAGCTCGATTGGGTTTTTCACCATGTCCTTGGTGTCTTCGCTGTGTGCGAGCAGTGAGATGAAATCGAATTTGCGCGGTTCGCTTGCGCGCTGGTGCCAGAGTTCAGTGAAACTGGCGAGGCACTCATTGAGGTGCTTCATCCGCCATTCCATGTCTGCCCCTGCAACGCCGACAGCATCAGACGTTGTCGCCACGTCCGACCAGAAGGGCAGCTTGTGACGGTCCTCGAACGGGTAATCGAACAAGGTGGCAAGCATCTGCGTTGTCAGCTCAATTGAAACCTTTTCCACCCAATTGAACTCTTCGCCCACAGGCAGGCTGTCCAAGATGTTGCAGACGCGCTGGCGGATCAGGTCTTCCAGTTCCGACAACTGGCTGGGTGCGACAGCGGGCTGTGCGGCCTTGCGCTGGATGTCATGGATCGGCGGATCCTTGGCTATGAACATCGGCGGCTGGAACTCATCGGATGGATCGCCAATCACAATGCTCGGCTCGGATGAGAAGAGCTTGTGATTGGAATCCACGGCGATGATGTCATGATATTTGGTAACGGACCAATACGCGCCGACTGAGCTTTCAGGGCAGAAATGCACAGGGGCCTCTTGTCGAAGGCGGCGGAAATACTCCCCCTGCATATTGTTCTGATAGATCTCAGCCCTTGAAACATCGAAGTCTTCAAGGGGCAGGCTCCATGGGTCCGCAACGCCGGACTCCGCCTGATGCAGCGTGTCTGCCATTATATTTCCTCCCGGTTTTTCTTTTCACTCTACGTGTGAAACGGGAGGAGGGCCAGCTATCCACTCGCGCCAATTGTTGTGCGGTGCAACAGACGTTCATGCCCCTGATAGCCACCGGTCGCCATGTGCAGCAAGCATCTATTGTCCCACATGATTAGCATCTTTTCCTGCCATTTATGCCGGTACTGGAACTCTGGGCGGGTCTGCCAACGATATAGTTCTGACAGGATATCCCAGCCTTCCTCATGCTCCACACCTGCAATCCCGATAATATAGCCAGCACAGCCGAACAGGCTTTCCCGCCCGGTTTCCGGATGCTTGCGGATGAAGTTGTGACGCTCGGTTGCCTCGGCGTCTGCAGAGGGCATGATAGTCATGCTGCGCCCGGCGGCCTTGTCGACATCGCCATAGACGCCTTCGGGGGAATAGGCATTGCGGGCGGAATGAATGGCGTGCTTGCCTTCGATCTTCTCACGCAGCTCAGGCGGCATCTGTTCCAGTGCCATGTACTGGTTTGCGAACAGCGTGTCGCCGCCCTCCGGAGGAATGGTAATGCCAAAAAGACAGGTGCCTTTGGGAGGGCGTTTCTGAAAGCTCCAATCCGTATGCCAGGTATCGGCAAAGATCGGGGCCGTTTCATCGGCGGCACGTTTCACCGCAATTATATGATCATGGCCAGGAATTGGCGCGATGAAAGGATCATCGCCAAAGGGCCCGAAATAGAGAGTGAAACGCTCAAGGTCCTCATTCGTCATATCCTGATCCGGAAAAGAGAGAACTTGATGTTCCAGCCAAGCGGCATGGATGTCGTCAATTGTATTCTGGTCGAGGGGCCGGGTCAGATCGACACCGCGGATTTCCGCGCCGCAAGCTTGATCCGATGGGGTGATTTTCAGCGTCATCTGTTGTCTCCTCCACTTGCCACCTTATCACGCGCATCATTCACGCCTAGAAGACACGTATGAGTGACTTATTCAGTGCATCCGGGCTTTCTGAAGGCGCGCCGCAGCCATTGGCTGACAAACTGCGACCGCAACTTCTTGATGAGGTTGTCGGGCAGGATCATTTGCTGGGACCGGATGGTGCCCTGAAGCGCATGCTGGAGGCGGGGCGTCTGTCCTCCATCATTTTCTGGGGGCCTCCGGGCGTGGGCAAGACGACGATCGCCCGCCTGCTGGCTAAGGAAACCGATCTGGAGTTCGAGGCCATCAGCGCTATTTTCTCCGGCGTGAAGGATCTGCGTGCGGCATTTGATCGGGCTGAGAACCGCCGTTCCATGGGCAAAGGCACCTTGCTGTTCGTGGATGAGATCCACCGCTTCAACAAGGCGCAGCAGGATGGCTTCCTGCCTTTTGTGGAAAAGGGCGTGGTCACGCTGGTTGGTGCGACAACAGAGAATCCGAGCTTTGAAATCAATGGCGCCCTGCTGTCTCGCTGTCAGGTGCTGGTGCTGAAGCGACTGGAGACGCCGTCTCTGGAAACACTGGTCCAGCGTGCCGAGAAGGCCGAGGGCCGCCCTCTGCCGGTCGAGCCCAAAGCGCGTGATGCTTTGCTGGACATGGCAGATGGTGATGGACGCTACATGCTGAATCTGGTCGAGCAGGTCTATACCTTTGCCGGTAAGGGCAAGGCGCTGACCGTAGAGCAGATGTCCACCGCTCTGCAGAAACGTGCACCTGCCTATGACAAGAGCGGGGAAGGGCATTACAATCTGATCTCCGCGCTGCATAAGTCCGTACGCGGATCGGATCCGGATGCGGCTATGTACTGGTTTGCACGTATGCTGGAAGGTGGCGAAGACCCGCGCTTCATTGCGCGCCGGCTGGTCGTCATGGCGAGCGAGGATATTGGTCTCGCAGACCCAACTGCGATGATGGTTGCCGGAGAGGCGGCGCGTGCCTTCGAGCGGTTGGGGGAGCCGGAAGGCCTGATCCCGCTGGCGCATTGCATTGTGCACCTTGCGACTGCCCCGAAATCCAATGCGTCTTACATGGCCCTGAAGCTCGCCCGTAAGGCCGCACGTGAAACCGGCAGCCTGATGCCACCCAAGCATATCCTCAACGCGCCCACCGGCATGATGAAGGATCAGGGCTATGGGGATGGCTACATTTATGATCACGATACGGAAGAAGGTGTTTCCGGACAGGACTATTTCCCTGAAGAGATGGACCGCCAGCAATTCTATGTGCCTACAGGACGCGGACGCGAAAAGCCGATTGTCGAGCGCATGAAGTACATCTCAGACATTCGCGCGCGTCACAAAAAGGGCTAAGCCGTCATGCGCAACAGACCCCTTCCCGAACTCAGTGCCAAAGATGCGGACTATGCCCGCAGTCTTGTTCTGCATGAAGACAAGAGCGTGATCGTCTTTAACAAGCCTGCGGGCCTCGCCGTACAGGGCGGCGGCGGTGTGGATCGCTCGTTGGATGATTTGCTCGTCGCATTCGCCAAGTCGAATGGCAAGAAGCCTCGGCTGGTCCACCGGCTGGACCTGGGCACATCGGGCGTGGTCATCGTGGGACGTACAAAACCTGCGACGGCCTTCCTGTCAGAAGAGTTCGCGACACGCCGCGCCAGCAAGACTTATCTGGCCCTGGTCGAGGGGCCTCTGCCACAATCCGATACCGGGCTGATGGAGCAGTCTCTGGTAAGGGTGGAAGAGGGTGGGCGGCCCCGCATGATCGTGGCGTCACCGGGACGCAAGGGCGCGCAAAGCGCCGTCACCTATTGGCGGGTTCTGGCGAGAACGGACACGCACGCGCTTATGGAGTTGAAGCCTGAAACAGGGCGGATGCATCAGATTCGCATACACCTGTCGGCTTCCGGGTCTCCGATCCTGGGGGATCATCTTTATGGTAGGGGGAGAAAATCAGCTGATCGCCTGATGCTTCACGCGGCGGCACTGGAGATCGGCCATCCGGATGGCAACCGTGCGACTTATGGTGCAGAAGTACCAGATGACTTTAGGGCCAAGGCTGAAGTGCTGGGGCTTCACTCAGGCTTGAAGTAGTCTCGATACCAATCAACGAAGGCTTTCACGCCCGTGCGTACATCTGTGGTGGGCGTGTAGCCGGTGATTGCTTTGAGAAGCCTGACATCGGCATAGGTCTGCTTCACGTCACCGGGTTGCATGGGCACCATGTTCTTGACGGCCGTCTTGCCGATGGCATCTTCGATGGCTTCAATATAGTCCATCAGTTTAACCGGCATGGCATTGCCGATGTTGACAAGGCGATATGGTGCCAGCGGGCTGAGCGAATCTCCGCGCGAAACCGGCTCTCCGGCAACGGGTGGATGGTCCATCAGTCTACGGATGGACTCGACCAGGTCATCAATATAGGTGAAGTCTCGTTGCAGGTCGCCATGATTGTAGACGTCAATCGGCTCGCCTTTGAAAATCTTGTCCGTAAACAGGAAGAAGGCCATGTCCGGGCGTCCCCACGGGCCATAGACGCTGAAGAAGCGGAGCAGGGTAGTTGGCGTGCCATACAGATGGGAATGGCTGTGCGCGATCAGTTCGCTTGAGAGTTTGGTCGCTGCATAGATCGTCAGTGGATGCGGCGCGGCGTCTGTTTCCTCGAACGGGAATTTCTGGTTCGCGCCATAGGCTGAACTTGTGGACGCCATGACCAGATGCTTCACGCCTCTCAGACGCGACAGCTCAATCACGTTGAAAGAGCCAACAATATTCGCCGCGATGTATTCCCGGGGGTGATCCAGGCTGTATCGCACGCCAGCTTGGGCGGCGAAGTGCACGACAATTTCCGGCTGGAAGGAATCAAACACAGCCGTCATTGCCGCTTCGTCTTCCACGCGGATCTTGTGCATCTCGAATGTATCGAAAGACGTCAGCCGTGCGACGCGGTCATGCTTCAGCTGCACGTCATAATAGGGGGTATAGCAGTCAACGCCCGCGACTTGATGGCCTTCCTTCAACAGGCGAAGGGCCAGTTCACTTCCGATAAAGCCGGCGGCGCCGGTGACCAGGATCTTCATGCGTCTTGCTTCCTCAGTCGCTGCGGTAGACGATTGCTGTTGTCGGCACAATAGAGAAGGGCCCTTCCGGTTTAGAAGGGCCCTTCTTCATTCTCTCGGTAATGTTATCAATTCGCGCGCAGGCGAGGCCCCATGGCCTGGGCTTCACCGGCGTTCACCGCGTCCATTACGGAAAGCTCCTCGACCAGCGCCTGCATGCGGTCATCCCCAGCTATACGGCTCAGCATTGCAGCGGCTTCCACGGTTTCGGAAGACACGCCGAACAGGCTTTCCAAGGCTTCAAAGCCGGTTGGACGGTGAGGATAATAGACGAGGCGCGGCGTCACATCTACATCAATACCGCCAAGTTCCTTGGCTTTCTCGATGGCGTCCATGTAAGTGCCCAGCTCATCCACAAGGCCCTTGTCGAGAGCGTCCTGGCCACTCCAGACGCGGCCGCGGGCGACTTCGTGCACTTCGTCATAGGTCATGCCGCGACCTTCGGCGACGATGTTCAGGAAGCGATCATAGCCACGCTTCAGGCTGGCCTTGACGGTGGCTTCCTGTTCCGGCGTGAACGTGTCGACGCCATAGGCATCGGCGAACTCGCCGCCTACGCTGATTGTGTCGAAGGTGACGCCCAGCTTGTTGAAGGCGCCGGCAATGGCGAACTTCCCACCGAAGATGCCGATGGAGCCAGTGATGGTTGCGCGGTTGGCGACAATATAGTCCGCACCAGCAGAGACATAATATCCCCCGGACGCGGCCAGCGAGCCCATGGAAACGACAACCGGCTTGCCTTTGGCCTGCACGCGTTCGATGGCGTTCCAGATCTGGTCTGCCGCAACCGGAGAACCGCCGGGGCTGTCGACGCGGAAGACAATGGCCTTCACCTTGTCATTGTCGCCGGCATCCAGGATTGCTTGAGCGATCTGGTCAGAAGCAAATCCCGCCGGAGATGAGAAGGGCGAGCGGCCAGTGGCTCCGCCAGTCACAACCGCGCCTTCACCTCCAACGATAGCAACCATTGGTGCACGTACAGGCAGGGAAGGCGGCATATAGCTGATCAGGTCAAGCATTTGCGCGCCCTTGCCGGCGCGTTCCAGGGCAGCATCGCTTGCCTCTTCCGGATAGCCGGTCTTGTCGAGCAGCTTCTGGGAGATTGCGTCTTCGGCCGGGATCGGCCCGCTTTCAAGGGTGGTCTTTACGGCCGCCTTGTCCAGCCCGCGGTCAGAAGCGATCTCTTCAAGCGCGGTCGACCAGAGCGATTCGGCCAGTTCGGTCATCGCGCGGCGATGCGGCTCAGTATAAGATGTCTCATTATAAGAGTTCGGCGCGTTCTTGTATTCGTAGAAGGGGTAGATTTCCGGGGTTACGTCGATCTTGTCGAAGAGGCCTTTGAGGAATTCCGTCTCGAACGTCACGCCCGGAACCACGAGGTCAGACCCTGGCTGAATCCAGATTTCGTCAGCCGCCGCAATCGACCAGTAGGCGGATGGGCCATTGATACCCATCGTGCCCTGAGTATGGGCAATGACGAACTTGCCTGAGTCGCGGAAGCTGTGCAGCGCCTGGCGCAATTCTTCTGCGCGGGAGCTGCCAGTGCCGACAAAGGCCCCGCGAATGTAGAGGCCCTTCACGGTATCATCGGTCTCGGCTGCCTTAATTTTGGTCAGAAGGTCAATAAAGCCTGGCGTTTGTGCAAACGCTGCAAAACCTCCTGTCGGCGCCTGATCGGAAAACTCCGTGTTCAGGTCCAGCGACAAGACCACGCTGTCTGGCCGGTCAGGCTTCGAACTTGCAGCTCCCATGATGAGCAGCATGAAGAAGCCGAACACCAGAATGATGAAGATGAACATGGCGGCAAGTGCGCCAGCCATGGAAAGGAAAAAGGTTCTCATAAGAGGAGAGTCTCCATGCGCACGGACGGGGAGTAATATATTTCGATATTCGATATTTCCGATTATCGATAAAAAGTAAAGAAGCCTATATCAGTGTTGGGCAAAATCGGCAGGCCACAGGCCTTTGTCTGCAGAAACCACACAGAAAGGATGAGATCGGGTGTTGCCAGCCCGATCAAGAGTGGCTATCTCGGCGCCTTCATTGGGGTGTCGCCAAGTGGTAAGGCACCGGTTTTTGGTACCGGCATTCCCAGGTTCGAATCCTGGCACCCCAGCCACTCATCTGCCTATTACAAGTCTACGAGATTGGTAGCGCAGGACAAATATTGCCCACTACTGTATCCCCCCGGTTGCCATCGCAGAACCGCCGGATATTTTCTAAATGAATCGTAAAGTGACTTGTTGATCGATAGATCGAGGATTGTTAAGCCTCGACGGGACCAATTAAGGGCGTTGCGATCCCTGCGCTGTAATGGCAAAGGGTATAACACAGAGAGCGGCCCACGCTCCAAAGCTCAGGGGAGAGGTCGGGCGTCTCCGCGCCTTTCGGCTTCCAGATAACTCAGGCCACTTTTGTGTGTTTGGCCATGGCATTGAAACCGGGACGTCCTCATGAGCAGGACGCCTGACTGTCGAATTCTTGCGCGCAATAACTGCGCGACCGTTTGGAGAGTGAGAGGCAAACCTCATGATGAAACTTCTGTCACCAGCTCGCGGCGCTATCGCCGCTGCGCTGATTGTGGGACTGGCCGTGCCGGCTCAGGCCCAGCTGCGCGAAGCGCTCAATACCGGCGAGCAGGCCACCCGGCGCGCCGAACAAGTTCAAGAGCAGATCAATCAGCTGGACGACAAGCGCACCGATATGGTCCGCGAATACCGTACTCTGCTTCAGCGCCGTGATGCCGCTGATCTGTACGCCAAGCAGCAAGAGCTTGTGGTTCAGAGCCAGGAAGAAGAAATTGCTTCCCTGACCGAACAGCTCGGCTCAATTGATGACATCACAGCACAAACCGTCCCGATGCTTCTGGGCATGGTTGAAGACCTGAAAACCTTCGTTGCTGCAGACCTTCCTTTCAAGCAGACAGAGCGCCAGGCACGCCTTGAAGGCCTCGACGCCATCATGACGACGCCGAACGTTACTCCGGCTGAACAGTATCGTCTGATCATGGACGCCTATCAGGCCGAAATGGAATATGGCCGCACGATCAGCACATGGCAGGAAGAGATCACCATCGACGGTAACCCGACGACGGTTGACATGTTCCTCTATGGGCGCGTTGCACTGGTTTATGTGACGCCGAACGGCAAAGCTGCTCGTTACAACCGCACCACTGGTGAGTGGGAAGCGCTCAAAGGCGGCTATGTTGCAGACATCGACAAAGCCATCCGCGTGGCTCAGGCGAAAGCTCAACAAGACGTTCTGTTCGCACCTGTCCAGAAGTTCTCCGTCGAGTAAGCGGCGCACCCGGGAATTAAGAGGTAGTATAGATGATGAATTTCAAATCCTCGCTGAAGGCTCTGGGTGCGGCTACGCTGCTCGGCCTCGGCTCGTTCGCGGTATCTGCTCCGGCAACCGCGCAATCACTTCAAGACGTTCTCGCGAAGGTCAAACAGGACTCCAACCAGATGACGGCTGAAGACCAGCAGCGTCTGCGTGAGTTCCAGTCCGACACGGCTGCTCAAGAAGCCAAGATGGCTGACGCCCGTGGCGCTCTGAATGCTGCAGAAGCTCGTGGGCGCGCCCTCAGCGCACAGTTCGACGCCAACGAAGCCACGCTGGCAGATCTGGAAAGCCAGGTTTCCGAACAGGCTGGTGACTTTCAGGAACTGCTCGGCCAGTTCCGTACCGCTGCTGGCGAAACCATGCCGGAGATTGCGAACTCCTTCGCAAACTTCGACTATCAGGGCCGCGTTGAAGGCATCGCCGAAATCGCTGAAGCTCGTACCCTTCCGAACCGCACTCAGCTTGAGCGTCTTCCGAAAGCCATGCTTCAGGAAATGATCGCTCAGTCCGAAGTCAAATCCTTCAACGCAATGGTTGACGGTATTGGTCCGGATGCATCCAACGCTGACGCTGAAATCATGCGCGTCGGTGTGTTCACCGCGGCGACGGTTGACGGCACGAAGTTCATCGAAGTCAAAAAGAAAGACGACGGTGAAACCTTCCTCCAGGTCTTTGCGAAACAGCCTTCCGGCGCTTACGCATCTTCCATGAAAAGCCTGATCAATGCTGGCCCGGACCAACTGGTCCGCGCACCGGTTGACCCGTCCAAGGGTAACCTGTTCGGCATCCTCGGCGACCTGCCGGTCCTGTCTGACCGCATCAAGCAAGGTGGTCCGGTTGGTGCCGTGATCATGGCTCTGCTGGCTGTTGGCCTGCTGCTCGGCATCTACAAGATCTTCATGCTGTTCACGATGGGCGGCGCAATGCGCAAGACGGCGAAAACCCGTCAGGCTGGCGACGGCAACCCGCTGGCTCGTGTGTTCGAAGTCTACGAACAGAACAAGCAGAACGATATCGAAACGCTGGAACTCAAGCTCGACGAGCAAATCCTGCGTGAGAGCCCGCGCATCGAGCGCTTCAACGACATCATCAAGGTTCTTGCTGCTGTCGCACCGCTGCTCGGTCTGCTCGGTACGGTTATCGGTATGATCATCACCTTCACCTCGATCACGATCTACGGTGCAGGCGATCCGAAACTGATGGCTGGTGGTATCTCCGTTGCCCTTATGACCACGGTGTTCGGTCTTGTGGCTGCTATCCCGCTCCTTCTGGTTCACGCCATCGCGGCCTCCATGGCACGTGGCAACCAGCAGATCCTCGACGAACAGGCCGCTGGCCTCGTCGCCGAGAAAGCGGAATCCCTGCGCGGGGCGGTGGCGTAAGCCACCCCCCTCGTTCAGTTCGAGGAGTAACCCGATATGGGTTTTGCAGAATTACAAGCTTTCCTCGATCGTGGCGGTCCAGTGTTGCTGGTCATTATGCTCGCAACATTCTTCATGTGGGGTCTGATCCTGGAACGGTTGTTCTACTTCAGATTTGCCCACAAACAGGTGGCCGCAGAAGCGATTGCGGAGTGGCGTTCGCGCTCCGACAGGAAATCCCGACTCGCTCACTGGGTGAAAGACAAGCTGGTCTCTGAAGTCCGCATGAAAGCGGAACAGAATGTCCAGCTGACCAAGGCCATGGTGGCGCTCGCGCCGCTGCTCGGTCTGCTCGGCACGGTGACCGGCATGGTTGCAGTGTTCGACATCATGGCGATCACCAGCGGTGCAGATGCCAAGGCCATGTCGGCCGGTGTGTCTCGCGCAACGATCCCCACGATGGCCGGCATGGTCGCGTCTCTCTCAGGCATTCTTTTCACGTCCGGTATGGACCGCCGGGTTAGCCGTTCGGTTCAACAGGTAGAAGACGCGATGGAGATTGGCTGATGCGAGGACGTACCCAAAGAGCCCCAGAAGAGGCGAATGTTGACCTCACCCCAATGTTGGACGTGGTCTTCATCCTGCTCATCTTCTTCATCGTGACGTCGACTTTTGCCCAGGAAGAAACGCTGGGTCTTGAGCCGCCGCCACCACCGGCGCCAGAGACGGACCAACAGAACCAGGTTCCTGCCATTTTGATCTATATTGATGAGTCCAATCTCATCACAGTGAATGGCCGAGCGACCGATATTGGATCTGTTCGTGCAAATATCGAGCGTGTTCGGGCCGAGAACCCGGAAAGCCAGGTTGTTATCCAGGCTCATCCGAAGTCCAAAAACGGTGTGATCGTTCTGATCCGGGACGCCGCATATAGCGCTGGTTACACGACAGGGGTTAACCTTGTCCTGTCCCAGACAGAGTAGGAGGAGCACGATATGGCACGCAGAAAACGTCAAGCTGCTTCCGGTGGTGGTGCCGAGGATGATGTCAACCTCACGCCAATGCTGGACGTGGTGTTCATCCTGCTGATCTTCTTCATTGTGACGGCACAATTCATCAAGGAGCCTGGTGTTCCGATTGTCCGTCCGGAAGTGGATAACAAGGCCCAGGCCAAGCCTCTGGCTATCCTGGTCGCCATCAACGCGGAGAGTGAGATCTATATCGACAAAAAGGTCGTGGATCCCGACGAAGTGTCTTTCACCATCAAACAGATGCGCGAAGACAATCCACGTGGTAAGATTGTTGTTCAGGCAGACGTAAACTCTGAAGCTGAAGTCCTGGTTGATCTCATGGAGGCCATCAACAAGATCGATGGTGCGACAGTGATCGATATTTCGGCGAAGAGAGATTAGGAGACCGCTATGTTCAACAGTCCTTTCCTCCGCCTGCTGGTCGCTCTCGGAATTGCGGTTCCGGTTGTTTATCTTCTTTTCCTTCTGATGAGTGCGCTCATCAGCGTCAAGGAAGTCAAACTCGACCAGAGCGAGCAGCGCGTGTTGACGGCGATCACGCCACAGAAGCAAGATACTGATGTGCGGGTGCGCCAGCGTTCCAAGCCGAAACGTATCGACTCGGCTCAGAAGCCGCCGCCGCCGCCGAAAGTGTCTGCCACCAAGTCGCAGATCAATCTGCCGACACCGAAAATTGAAGGTGCCGCGCCAACCGATCTGAACCTTGGCCGCATGGACTCTCTGGCCATTGATCCGGTTGCCATCTCTGACCGGGATGCCCAGCCGATCCGTCCGCCAATGCCATCTTATCCGCAACGTGCGGCTGAGCGCGGCATTGAGGGCACCTGTGAAGTTCGCTTTGATGTTGATACACGCGGCAAGCCGTACAACATCCAGGCAACATGCTCGGATAGCGTGTTTACACGTGAAGCTGAGCGCGCAGTTGGCCGGGTGGAATTTGCGCCGAAGATCATTCGGGGTAAGGCCGCTGAGCGTCGCAACGTGGTCTATCCGCTGGAGTTCAAACTGTCCAACTAAGGACAAGGTGAATTCAAGACTAAGAAAAGGGCGTCCTTCGGGACGCCCTTTTTCTTTGTTTTACATGAGTTTTTTGGTCGGGCGCATGAGATTATTTTTCGGGATAGAAACCTCTTTACGCTAGGTAATAGTTATGTAATATTATTACAATAATTTTATGAGGAGGATGCTACGTGACAACATCAACGATGTCTCACATGCCGGGCAAGTTTGCCAGGGCGTGGTCACCCTGGTTGATGAATGCTCGGCAGCGGCTGTTGGCTTCTGCACTGCCGGCAGCATTGGTCACGGCAGGCCTGTTTGGCGCGATGACAGGACTGATCCAGGTCAGGGAGGTTCAACTGGCACCTGCCGAGACGCGCATCCTTGAAAGTATAGTCTATTCCCATGAAGAGCCGTCGGATGTGATATACAGGCATGAGTTTCCTGCCATCCCAGAAGCTGCGACCCCACCGCCGCCGCCTCAGGTCAGCGCGGCGTCCAAGGGGGTATCCATGCCGCCAATAGTTCTGGCGGGAAGCGCACCGCAAGGACTTCCGATTGATCACATCAAACCTATACTAACCGGACCCCAGCCCATAGGGGACCGTATTGCAACGGCTGTCCGGCTGCCCATGCCAACATATCCCGCCTCGGCGGTATCCAGAGGGTTGGAGGGAGATTGCGATGTGCGCTTTGATATCGCGCCTCGTGGAACGCCCTTCAACGTGAAGGCAAATTGCACGCATTCCATCTTCGAATCGGAGGCCCGCAGGGCTGTCGAGCGGGCCGAGTTTCTGCCTCAAATTGTGAACGGTCACGCGGTTGAGTCGTATGGAGCGGTTTACCCCTTGGAGTTTCGCTTTGATTCGGGCCGATAATAATGAAAACTCTGTAGTACAGCGTTGACGCAGAAGGCTGCATGGACCCATATTCACCATGAAACGCTACAGATTTGTACATGGCAGACGCGCGCGCATAAAAAGCGTTATAAAGCGCGCGGAAGTCCTTGATCCTGCCGGTCAATTCCGGTTGAAAGAGCTGAACCCCGCGGGTCCTGCGGACAGGAGAGGAAATATGGGATTTAAAGCAACCCTCAAAGGTGCCGTCTTTGCCGGCATGATGGTCGCCTTCGGTGCGGGCGCTGCAGCAGCGCAAACGTGTGAAGAAACTCAATTCTCGTCGAAAACAGGTGAAATTTACCTGAAGGCTGAACAGGCCGCGATGGGAGAGAAGAACTTTGCCGCTGCAGCCCAGGCAATGAGCCAGCTTAAGTCGATGGAGCTGAACTGCTACGAAGAGGGCGCTGTCCTCAAGCTGTCTGCTTACATCAACATTGAGCGTGGCGACCGCCAGGCTGCTGTGCGCGACCTGCTCACGGCCCTCGAGAAAGGCTATATCCCCCAAAAGGATGCTGCCGGAACCTATTACAACATCGCCCAAATCTACCTTCAGGATGAAAACGTCGACAAGGCGCTTGAGTACATGAAGAAATGGCAACAGGCTGGTGGACAGCCTGATCGTCAGCAGAAGTGGCAGCTGGCCGTGCTGTATCAGCGCGTCGATGATTTCAAGACCGCCATCAAGTGGGCTGAAGAAGTCAAACGCGACGACGGCAGCAAGAACTACAAGCAGGAAGTCTATGACCTGCTGATCTATCTGTACAACCAGGTGGATGATAAGGCGAAGCTGGCTTCCATCCTTGAAGAAGTCCTCGTTCGCAACCCCACAGAGCGTAAGTATTGGGATGCGATTGCCGGTAATTATTATGCCGCAAACGAAGAGCGCAAAGCGTTCGAAGTTCAGAAAGCCATGTATCTTGCTGGTCTGTTGACCAAGGAAGAAGAAATCATGCGCGTTGTGAACTTCTACAACCGCTTCAACGCGCCTTACCACGCCGCCAAAATCCTTGAAAAAGAGATGAATGCTGGCCGTGTCAGCAAGAACCTCGACCATCTGGAGCTTCTGGCGAACCTGTATCAGGTCGCTCGCGAGCACGAGAAAGCCATTCCGGTGATCCGCCAGGCTGCTGATGCCGGCGGCGGCGGTGCGATGTATGAGCGTCTTGGCCGTTCCTATGCTGACCTCCAGCAATGGGACGAAACCGAAAACGCCTTGCAGAAAGCCCTTCAAATGGGCGGCGTGAAAGACCGCGGCACAGCTTGGGTCATGATCGGCCAGTCCCGTTATGAACGCGGTGACCGCTCTGGTGCCCGTGAAGCCTTCCGCCAGGCTGGCAACCGTGCTGGCAGCAGCTGGATTCAGTTCATGAACTCCGAAGAAGCCACGGCATCTGCTCTGGTCTGCTTCGAGGTTCAGGCCGCTTATCTTAACGTAGAGAACGAAGCGAAGATCTGTAAGCGCCTCGCTGTTCTCGGCGAAGACAATGTGCCAGAGAACTGCAAATCGGTTCCGGAGCGCCTGAAGGCAGCCCAGGAGAAGTTCCAGGCAACGCCAGAGTGTAAAGCTCAGGCCAGCTAAGGCTTCCAAAACGGAATAAAGAAAAAGCCTCGGTTTCTGACCGGGGCTTTTTTTCATGCTTTGATGTGTGTGTGGCTTGGCGGTTAGTTATACGCACTCAGCACATCGTCTACGGCGCGTTCCAGGTCTTTCAGCGTCGCAACATGGCTCATCTGATTGCAGTAGGGGTGATATCGCGGAATTTCGCTGTCTCCGGTGCCCCACAAGCCAGGGCCTTCCGGGTTCAGCCAGATTGTACGCTTGGCGCGGCTGGCAAAATCCCGGAACAGATCCGTTCGCGGATCACCATAATTGGAGCGGCCATCTCCTATCACCATCAGAGTGGTGCGGCGGTCAATCAGCTGTTCATGGTCCACTTTCAGGTCTGACCAGGCCTGACCATAGCTGGTCGAGCCGAGCCCCGCCACGCGCATGATCTCTGCCATCGCGTCCTCAAAGGGCTTGTCTTCCAGATACTCGTCCACCTCATACAGCCGGCCCGAAAACGCAAAGGCGTGCAGGTCCGGAACCACATCCTTCATCGACCATAGCAACAACAACAGGAAGCGGACATATTGGGCAACCGAGCCCGAGACGTCGCAGACGACAACAATCTTTGGCCGCTCGCGCTTCTTCTGCCGCCAGATGACGTTGAAGGGGACGCCGTCCATGCCGGCATTGGCCCGCATTGTGCGGCGCACATCCAGTTGCCCGCGAGACTTTTTCCTGCGTCGGCGGGAGTGCTTTACAGCAAGTCGCTTGGCAATCTTGGCGACGAGCACTTTCATACGCTCCATGTCGGAACGGTCGAGTGCAGAAAGGCGCTTGCTGGCGGCATAGTCCTCGCGGAACTGGCGGGTTTCGCCTTTGCCGAAAACGTCAAAAGCCCTTTGCGCACGCTCTCTTGCACGATTGGTCAGATCACGGCGCATCTCGATCAGGCGCTCAGCCTCGGCTTCGCCCTCATCCGTATGCTGAGACAGTGCATCCAGCAGGCGGGACTGCAAGGATTCGCCGCCCATCTGTTTCACCATCTGCTGCGCATAATAGGCCACCTGAGTGGAGAAGCGGATATCGTCCACCTCTGCGGCGCTGGCTGCCTTTTCGATTGCGGTCGTGATGGCCGTTTCGTCGCCAGACTCCATCAGCTCGACGAGGTCCTGCTGGACGTCCTTGGCGGCGGTATCGGAGTTTGCCTCCTGGTTCTGATCGGATGACTCACCACTGCCGAGCGGCGTGTCCTTGCGCGAGAAGTATAGATCGAACAATTCGTCGAATGTCACCTTCTCATCCGGTGACTTAGCCAAAACGCAGCCAAGCGTATCCTTCAGAAGTGTTCTGTCCGAATAGCCAACCAGGGCGACGGCGCGCACGGCATCCAGGGCTTCACCCGTTGAAACCCGGACATCGGATGACCGTAGTGCGCGAATGAAGCTGGTGATCTGCCGGTCCATGCCGGCCTCAATATGGTGAAGCGCGCCCGGAAGCTGATTGTCCGCTTGCGGCCTGCCTTACAAGTTTGGGGATGTCCGTTGTGACGGCCGCAATATCGCTCTCATGCTTCAGCAGGACATTCAGTGTGTCGCGCACAAAGGTCTCGTCCAGAGTGTTCGCGTGCAGCAGTAGCAGGGTCTTGGCCCAGTCCACCGTCTCTGCAATGGAGGGCCGTTTCTTGATATCCAGTTTACGGATGGACTGGACAAAACCGACCATCTGGTCAAGCAGGGTTTCGGAGATGCCCTCCACGCGCGCCTGAACAATGCGCTGTTCGCGCTTGTGGTCCGGAAAGCCGATATGCAGGTGCAGACAGCGGCGCTTCAGGGCGTCGCCAAGCTCCCGCACATTGTTCGAGGTCAGAATAACGATCGGCGGAACATTCGCCCGAATGGTGCCGATTTCCGGAACCGTCACCTGGTAATCAGACAGGACTTCCAGCAGGAAAGCCTCGAACTCCTCATCGGATTTGTCTATCTCGTCTACCAGCAGCACGCTGCCGGCAGACTGGCGCATGGCGGTCAGCAGGGGGCGGGCTTCCAGGAATTGCTCGGAGAAGAAAAGGTCTTCGAACGTGCCCAACTCGCTGAGGGAAGCCTCCAGCGTTTGGGCGTCGCCGATCACATCGTTCAGTTTCTCTTTCAGGATCTGGGTGTAGAGCAATTGCTTGCCATACTTCCATTCATACAACGCCTTGCCTTCATCGAGGCCCTCATAGCATTGCAGGCGCAGAAGCGGCACATCCAGCCAGCGCGACAGCGAAGCGGCGAGATCCGTCTTGCCGACGCCCGCCGGGCCTTCGATGAGGATGGGCTTGCGCAGGCCATGAGCCAGAAAGACAGACGTGGAAATCGGGCGCGTGGAGATATACCCCACGGATTCAAGGCCAGCCGTAATGGCCTCGATGGAGGTCATGGGCTCGTAGCCAGTAATCAGATCGTTTGACATCATCCAAGGCGTAGGGCCCGGCGCAACACCTTGCAAGCGGTATCGCTGGGGCAGGGCAGCGCAAGGCGGGATGACGCGGCGCGATACGGGGGCTAGGAGTCGGGTATGCCTGTCGCGCGAATTCTCTTTCCCTTACCTCTGCCGGAGCCGTTTGATTATGCTATCCCGGTAGGGCTGGCTGTGCCCGAAGGGGCCTATGTTGCGGCGCCGCTTGGCAAGTATGAGCGCCTCGGCATTGTGCTGGAGATATTGCCCGATAGTGCAGGTGAGGGCCGCAAGCTGAAAGAGGTGGCGCATGTCTATGATGCGCCGCCCATGCCGCGATCTATACGGGATTTTATCCTGTGGGCCGCGAAATACACAGTCTCGCATCCGGGGCATGTGCTGGGCATGGTCTTGCGCGCACGGGCCGGGCTTGGGCCATCGCCCACCGAGACGGTTTACCATCTGACCGGGCAGGAACCGCTCCGACTGACCGAGGCGCGCAGCCGCCTTCTCGCCGCCGCCGAGGAGCTTGGCCCGCAGACCGCAACAGCGCTCGCGGCTGCCGCAGAGGTTTCGTCCGGTGTCGTGAAGGGGCTTGCAGAGGCGGGCGCGCTAAGGCCGGAAGTTGTGGAGACAGACCTGCCCTATACGGAGCCATCCCCGGACCTTCCCGGCGCTGTGCTAACTGATGAGCAGGCCGAGGCCGCAAAGGAGTTGACGGCCGCCGTGGCGTCTGGCGGCTTCCACACATTTCTGATTGATGGGGTCACCGGCTCCGGCAAGACGGAAGTCTATTTTGAGGCCATTGCAGAGGCGTTGCGACGTGACCCTGAAGCGCAGATCCTCGTCTTGCTGCCGGAAATCGCGCTGACGCAGGCGATTCTCTCACGCTTCGAGGCGCGATTCGGCGCGGCACCTGCGCCCTGGCACTCAGGCCTTTCCGACAAGGATCGTCGCCGCACCTGGCGGGAAGTCGTGCATGGCCGTGCGCGAATCGTTATTGGCGCCCGCTCCGCCCTGTTCCTTCCGTATCGCCGCCTGAAGCTGATCATCATTGATGAAGAACATGATGGCAGCTACAAGCAGGAAGACGGCGTCACCTATCATGCGCGCGACATGGCGGTAATGCGGGCAAAGCTGGAAGAGGCCGTCGTTGTACTGGCTTCGGCCACGCCTGCGCTGGAGACGATGGTGAATGCGGAACTCGGCCGCTACACGCGGCTACAGCTGTCTGCACGCCCCGGTGCGTCGCGCTTGCCGGATGTGGAGCTGGTGGATTTGCGACGCGCACCGCCGGAGCGGAATCACTGGCTGTCGCCGCACCTGATCCGGGCCATGCAGGAGACGTTCGAGGCGGGTGAGCAGACACTTCTGTTCCTCAACCGTCGTGGCTATGCGCCGCTTGTCATCTGCAAGAGCTGTGGGGAACGCCTGAAGACGCCTGGCACAGAGAACTGGCTGACCGAACACCGCTATACCGGACGTCTCGTCTGCCATGTCACCGGCTATTCCATTCCGAAGCCCAAGACCTGCCCGCATTGCGGGGCGGCGGATTCGCTGATGGGCGTCGGTCCAGGCGTGGAGCGCGTGGCGGAAGAAGTGCGCGTTCTGATGCCGGAGGCGCGAATTGAGATTTTCTCCTCAGATACGGCGCAGGGCGGTGAAGCGACACGGGGAATCGTGGACCGGATGGAGCAGGGCGAGATAGATGTCCTGATTGGCACGCAAATCGTCGCCAAGGGCCACAACTTCCCGAATCTTACGCTGGTGGGGGTTGTGGACGCCGATAGCGGCATGAAGGGCGGAGACCTGCGCGCAGGCGAGCGGACATATCAGTTGTTGAGCCAAGTGGCGGGCCGTGCCGGGCGCGCCGAACGGCCAGGCCGGGCGCTGGTGCAGACCTATGCGCCGGACAATCCGGCCATGCTGGCCCTGGCAGACAATAATCGCGATGGCTTCCTTCAGATCGAGCGGGATGTGCGGGCTGAACTGGGCCTGCCACCGTTTGGGCGGCTCGCTGCAATGATTCTCTCTGCGCCCTCAGCCGAGATGGTGGACCAGGTGGCGCAGGAAGTGATCGCTCAAGCACCGAATGGGGAGGGAATCGAGGTCTTCGGCCCGGCCCCCGCGCCGATTACGGTATTGCGCGGCCGTCACCGGCGGCGATTCCTCGTCAAAGCCCCCAGAAATGTTGATCTTTCAGCCTATATGGCTGTCTGGACAACACGTTTGAAGCTGCCGAATCCGGTTCGGATGTCTGTGGATATCGACCCATACTCTTTCCTGTAGGCGCGGACGCCGTAGGGGAATGCCAGTTCGCCGCAGGCAATGGCGCTTCGGCGATGTTGTCAGGCTGAAAGACTGATGCTAAGCGGCGCAAAGTTTTTGTGGGCGCGCACAGCGTGTGCGCAGCCCTGCGCTGTATTTTCTGGGCTAATCCGGCCTGATTCAACCATGGACGACCGAACCTTGGCTGCAAACAAAGTGACACACGCGAGTGAAGCTGCCCGGCGCTATGCCAGCGCCCTCTTCGAACTCGCTCAGGACAAAGGCGCCGTCGCCGACGTCCACAATGATTACAAGGCGTTCGTCGCCATGGCTGAGGAGTCCCAGGACCTGACCCGTCTTCTGGAGTCTCCGGCTTTCTCTCGCGATGAGAAGGTGAGGGCTCTGGCTGAAGTGGCGAAGAAAGCCGGCATGACGGACCTGCTGGCGAAATTTATCGGCACGATGGCCCAGAATGGTCGTGCGCGTGATATTGTCGACGCGCAGCACGCCTTTGACGAATTGTATGCGAAGCAGCGCGGCGTGAAGCGCGCAGTTGTTCGCACTGCAAAGGAAATGTCTGGCGCCGAGCGTCAGCGCATCGAATCAATCCTCGCCAAGGCCGTTGGCGGCGAGGTGGAACTTTCCAGCGAGGTAGACCCCTCGTTGATCGGTGGCATACAGCTGCGCATCGGCTCTCAACTCGTTGACGCCAGCCTCGCCGCCAAACTGGATCGCATGAACACCGCCATGAAGGGAGCATGAGTAGCTCGATGGATATCTCAGCAGCAGAAATTTCGGGCATCCTGAAGTCGCAAATCGAAAGCTTTGGCGCTGAAGCCGAAGTGTCCGATGTCGGCCAGGTTCTGTCAGTCGGCGACGGTATCGCCCGTATCTATGGCCTTGACAGCGTTCAGGCCGGCGAAATGGTCGAATTCGATGGCGGCATTAAGGGCATGGCCCTGAACCTGGAGAGCGACAACGTGGGTGTCGTTATCTTCGGTGATGACCGCAGCATTAAAGAAGGCGACACCGTCAAGCGCCTCGACGAGATCGTGTCGGCTCCGGTCGGCAAGGGCCTGCTGGGCCGCGTCGTGAACGCGCTTGGTGAGCCGATCGACGGCAAGGGTCCGATCACGGATATTGCTGAGCGTGCCCGTGTTGACGTGAAAGCGCCAGGCATCATCCCGCGTAAATCCGTGCATGAGCCGATGATGACGGGTATCAAGGCCATTGACGGCATGATCCCGGTCGGTCGTGGTCAGCGCGAGCTGGTCATTGGTGACCGCCAGACCGGCAAGACGGCTGTCTGCGTTGATGCCATCCTGAACCAGAAAGCGACCAATGACGCGGCGAAAGACGACAGTGAGAAGCTGTTCTGCGTCTACGTTGCTATTGGTCAGAAGCGTTCGACCGTGGCCCAGGTGGTCAAGACGCTCGAAGAGCGCGGTGCCCTCGACTACACGATCGTTGTGGCTGCCACGGCATCCGAACCGGCTCCAATGCAATACCTCGCACCGTTTACCGGTTGCGCCATGGGTGAGTGGTTCCGTGACAACGGCAAGCACGCCCTGATCATCTATGATGACCTTTCCAAGCAGGCTGTGGCTTACCGCCAGATGTCCCTGCTGCTGCGCCGTCCGCCGGGCCGGGAAGCCTATCCGGGTGACGTGTTCTACCTGCACAGCCGTCTGCTGGAGCGCGCCGCCAAAATGGGTGACGCTGCCGGTGCTGGCTCCCTGACGGCTCTGCCGATCATTGAGACCCAGGCCAATGACGTGTCTGCCTACATCCCGACCAACGTGATCTCCATCACTGACGGTCAGATCTTCCTTGAGACGGACCTGTTCTACCAGGGTATCCGCCCGGCTGTGAACGTCGGTCTGTCCGTGTCCCGTGTGGGCTCTGCAGCCCAGACGAAGGCCATGAAGAAGGTTGCCGGTTCCATGAAGGGCGAACTCGCCCAGTATCGTGAGATGGCCGCCTTTGCGAAGTTCGGTTCCGACCTCGACGCCGCAACCCAGCGCCTGCTGAACCGTGGTGCCCGCCTGACGGAACTTCTGAAGCAGCCGCAATACTCGCCGCTGCTGATGGAAGAGCAGGTTATCGTGATCTACGCTGGTACGCGTGGCTACCTCGACAAGGTCGAACTGAAGGATGTCACCCGCTACGAGAAAGAGCTGCTGGCTCACGTGCGCGGCGCGAAGACTGACCTTCTGAAAAAAATCCGCGATGAGAAAGCTCTGACGGACGACATCGAAGCCGAGATCAAGAAGACGCTCGACGATTTCACGTCGAAATTCGCCTGATCGCCCGTAGACCGAGAACGAAGAACGAAGGCCTGACATGCCCAGCTTGAAGGACCTCAAGAACCGGATCTCCAGCGTGAAATCCACGCGGAAGATCACCAAGGCCATGCAAATGGTGGCCGCGGCAAAGCTGAAGCGCGCACAAGAGGCCGCAACAGCTTCGCGGCCCTATGCCGAGCGTATGGCCTCGGTTCTCGCAAACCTGTCTGCGTCTGCCGGTGCGGGCGGGCCGAAACTGCTGACCGGCACCGGTTCGGAAGATACGCATCTGATCGTCGTTTTGACGGCAGAACGTGGTCTTGCCGGTGGCTTCAACACCTATGTGGTGAAGTTGGCCAAGCAGAAGATTGGTGAACTCCGCGCCGAAGGCAAAACCGTGAAGATCCTCACGGTCGGCAAGAAGGGGCGCGAACAGCTGTCCCGCGAATATGGCGACCTGTTTGTTGGTCATGCCGATCTGTCCGGGGTGAAGGGTGGAGACTTTTCGGAGTCAGCCATCAGCCTCGGCAAGAAGCTGACTAAGGATTTTGAGGCTGGCGAGTTTGATGTTGCGACGCTCATCTACTCCCAGTTCAAGAACGTCCTCAGCCAGGTGCCGACGGCGCAGCAGATGATCCCGGCCTCCATGCCGGCAGAGGCTGAGGATGCCAAAGTCGGTAACGCGCTCTACATTTACGAGCCGTCAGAAGAGGGCATTCTCGAAACCCTGCTGCCGCGTTACATCAACACGCAGATCCTGTCCGCAATGCTGGAGAGTGCTGCGGGTGAACAGGCCAGCCGCATGACCGCGATGGACAACGCCACCAACAATGCTGGCGAAATGATCGACTCGCTGTCGCTGCAATATAACCGCGCCCGCCAGGCGCAGATCACCAAGGAGCTGATCGAGATCATCTCCGGGGCCGAGGCACTCTAGCATGGCCCAGACTGTATCCTTATACCCGCTCCAAAGGAGACGACCCGCATGAGCACTCCCGCAAACGCCAAAGGCCGCGTGTCTCAGGTCATCGGTGCTGTTGTCGACGTCGAGTTCGACGGCGAACTGCCCGCCATTCTGAACGCGCTCGAAACAGATAATAACGGCAACCGCCTGCTGCTGGAAGTTGCCCAGCACCTGGGTGAGAGCACTGTCCGCACCATCGCCATGGACTCCACAGAGGGTCTGGTGCGCGGTCAGGCTGTTGCCGATACCGGCAGCCCGATCACCGTTCCGGTTGGTCCGGCAACGCTCGGCCGCATCATGAACGTCATCGGCGAGCCGATCGACGAGCGTGGCCCGGTGGATACCGACATGCGTCGTCCGATCCACGCGGAAGCGCCGGAATTCGTTGACCAGTCGACCGAGTCCGAAGTGCTCGTTACGGGCATCAAGGTTGTTGACCTGCTCTGCCCGTATGTGAAGGGCGGCAAGATTGGCCTGTTCGGCGGTGCCGGTGTGGGCAAGACGGTTCTGATCATGGAGCTGATCAACAACATCGCGAAACTGTTCGGGGGTTACTCCGTGTTCGCCGGTGTGGGTGAGCGTACCCGTGAAGGGAACGACCTTTACCACGAGATGATCGAATCCAAGGTTATCGACCTGGAAGGCGAGAGCCGTATTGCTCTGGTCTATGGTCAGATGAACGAGCCTCCGGGTGCCCGTGCGCGTGTGGCTCTGACCGGTCTGGCTCAGGCGGAATACTTCCGCGACGAAGAAGGCAAAGACGTTCTGTTCTTCGTGGACAACATCTTCCGCTTCACGCAGGCCGGCGCAGAGGTGTCCGCACTTCTCGGCCGTATTCCTTCCGCTGTGGGCTACCAGCCGACGCTGGCAACCGACATGGGTGGCCTGCAGGAGCGTATTACCTCCACGACCAAGGGCTCCATCACCTCGGTTCAGGCCGTTTACGTTCCGGCTGACGACCTTACCGACCCGGCGCCTGCCACGTCCTTTGCCCACCTTGATGCGACGACGGTTCTCAACCGTGCCATCGCCGAGAAGGGTATCTATCCGGCCGTGGACCCGCTGGACTCCACCAGCCGTATTCTCGATCCGATGATCGTCGGCGAAGATCACTACAATGTTGCGCGTGGCGTGCAGGAGATCCTCCAGCGCTACAAGGAACTGCAGGACATCATCGCCATTCTCGGCATGGACGAGCTGTCCGAGGAAGACAAACTGGCCGTGGCCCGTGCCCGTAAGGTTGAGCGCTTCCTGTCCCAGCCGTTCGACGTGGCTGAAGTCTTCACCGGCTCCCCGGGTGTCCAGGTGAAACTGGAAGACACGATTGCTGGCTTCAAAGGCCTCATCGCCGGTGAGTATGATCACCTGCCCGAGCAGGCCTTCTACATGGTCGGCAATATGGAAGAGGCGAAAGCCAAAGCCGAGAAAATGCTGGCTGACGCGTAAGTCACCCAATTTCCCGTTCCCGTCCTGGCAAACAAGCCGGGCGGGGGCGGACACTGGACAATCCCTTCGCCGGAGCGTCCTGAGTGAAATCCAAGGATCAAGAGAGTATGGCCGACAAACTCCACTTTTCGCTCGTTTCCCCCGCCAAGGAGGTTTTCTCCGGCGAGGTGGACCATGTGATCGCGCCCGGCTCTGAGGGTGAGTTCGGCGTGCTGGTCAACCACGCGCCCTTCATGACCACGCTCAAAAATGGCGTTGTCCGCGTGCTTGAGAACGGCACCACCAAGATGCGCATTTTCGTGCGCGGTGGTTTTGCGGACGTCACCTCCGAAGGCCTCACCATCCTCGCTGAGGAAGCCCGTCTGTTGGAAGACGTGACAGCGGCCAGCGTTCAGGAAGAGATCGATGCCACGCTGCTGAAGATCCAGTCCCTCGACAAGGATGATTCCGCACGCATCACGCTGCAGGAACATTTCGACTATCTCGAAAGCCTGAAGGCCGCCCTGGTCCACTAAGGCCAGCGCGATACCAGACACAAAAAACGCCGCTCCAGACCGGGGCGGCGTTTTTGTTTGTTCTGTTGCCAGCCAGCTTATCCCGCAGGGCGTTCTTCCGGTTCGTGGGTGGCGGCATGGCGGATGAATTTCGCCAGCTTTTCGGAGGTCTCCGCGCCCTGGGCGGCGAACTGGCGGTTGGCGATATAGGTCGGCACGCCGGTCACGCCCATCTGGCGGAACAGATTGGCCTCATTGCGCACATTTTCAACATCGGCATCTGTGGCCAGCAGATCCGCGACGATTTTCTGGTCCAGGGCAATCTGGCCCGCAATATCCACGAGCACCTCATGATCGCCAATGTCGCGCCCGTCATGGAAGAAAGCCTTGAACAGCGCTTCCTTGGCGGCGGAGCCTTGCTCCTGGCCCTGCGCCCAGCGCACCAGGCGGTGGGCATCAAAGCTGTTGGGCCGGCGAGTAATCTTGTCGAACTGGTAGGGGATGCCTTCTTCCTGGCCATAGTCGATCAGGGCCTGACGCATCGCGCTGGCGCGCTCCTTGCCCTCATCAGAGCCAAATTTCTCCCGCATATATTCCTTATAGTCGACACCGCCCGCCGGCACCGACGGGTCCAGCTCATAGGGGCGGAAGATCAACTGAACGTCGACATCCGGGGTCAGGGCGATTGCGCCTTCAATCCTGCGCTTGCCCAGCCAACACCAGGGGCAAACGAGGTCCGATACCATTTCGATTACAACTGTCATGGCCCATAAGTAGGGCCGCTGAGGTCAAGGTTCAAATAAAGCTTCAGTCAGATGTCAGGTCGGCAGCAATCCGCTCGATTTCGCGCACCAGCAGATCAAGGTCTGAAAACTGCGTGCGATGGTTGGTGATGTTCACGCGAATGGCCAGGCGTCCGCTGATCCGTGTAGTCGAGGGTGCCGCAATGCCCTGAAGTTGCAGCTGCATGACGATATCCTCGTTCAGCGTGTTCAGCGCCTCATCGCTGAGGCCGGCGCGCACATAGCGGAAACAGCAAATTTGCATCGAGACAGGCAGCAGAAGCTCCAGATCCGGCGCCGCCTGCACCAGTTCGCCCAGATAGGCGGCCTGCTCGCAATTTCGGGTGATAAGACGGCCGAGCTTTTCTTCGCCATGTTCGGCAATATGCGCCCACACTTTCAGGGCGCGAAAGCCGCGTGACAGTTCCGGGCCAAATTCGACAGGCCAGGGGCTTCCGGCTGCCAGGCCGCGCTCGCTGGATTTCAGATAATCCGGCCTGTCAGAGAAACTGCGCAGATGCGCCTCGCCAGACCGAACAAGGATACAGCCGGCATCATAATTCACATGCAGCCATTTATGGAAATCGAAAGCCAGTGAATCTGCGCGTTCCAGCCCTTTCAGGCGCGGACGCAGGCGCTCGCTCAATATGCCGAGCGCACCGAAGGCGCCGTCTACATGGAACCATAAATTCTCCGTATGCGAAATATCTGCCAACGTATCAAGGTCGTCGATCGTGCCCGCATTCACGGATCCGCAGGTTCCGGCGATCATGAACGGGGTGCAGCCTTCGGCGCGGTCTTTTGCGATCATCTCCTTCAGGGCTGACACATCCATAATATGGTCCGGCGTGACGGGGATGCGACGCAGGGCATCTGAGCCAAGGCCCAGCATGTCAAACGCCCGCGCAATACAGGCATGGGCTTCGCTGGAAGTGTAGCCGACAAGTTTCTGTCCGCATACGCCGCCTCTGCGGCTTTCAAAGTCAAGCTGGCTGTCGCGCGCCACTTTCAGGCCGATAATGGTCGCCATGGACGTGCCGGAAACGATCAGGCCGGTTGTGGTCTCTGGAAAGGAATAGAGGCGGCGGCACCAGTCTATCACCTCGCGCTCGACCTGAATGGCGCCATGATTGCGCCCGCCGGTATTCGCATTCATTGCGGCGGCGGCCATGTCTGCGGCCAGATTGGCAGGCGTGCCTGACCCATGTACCCAGCCGAGGAAACGCGGATGCGTATTCCCCACGCCATAGGGCAACAGATAACGCAGCGTGCTGTCCACCTCGTCGGGGCTGCGCGGGGCCCCATCCAGGCTGAATTTCGCGCGCAGGTCTTCCGGTGGTTCCGTCCAGACACGGCCTTCGCTGGCGGTGCGCATCTTGCCAATGGCGGCGTCCAGCATGCTGTGCAGACGGGCGGAAAAGGCCTCCCAGTCTGTTGGGTCCAGGCTTTCCTGTGGGGGCTGTTTATCTGAAGTCATACCTTACCGATCACGCCTTTTTCGCAATTGCACAATGTCTATACGCGATAAGGGGTAAATGGGTCGCACCCTGCTGTATTTCCTGCATGACATCGCGGAAACCGCCTGAATTTTTTGAAGCAGGCCCGTTTGTGATGCATGCCGCGCCCTGTGAGCCCACTCCCTCTCTTCCGCTCACCTTGGCGCATGCCGGGGTCCAGGGCGGCAGGTACGTAAGTTTGTGGGATAGATAGGGATGCAATCCCCACACCGCGCTCGTGCTTCGACTTCGCTCGAGCCGAGAGCACTTCTCTTCTTCCCCCGCGCACCAAACTCATCCTGAGCGAAGTCGAAGGATGTAGCGACAGAGGGCCAAAGCCCAATCCGTCTGATAGCTCCCCGTCCCATACTGCCCCTCTGCTCACACGGGGGCCGG
>NZ_AWFA01000027.1 GCF_000682675.1 Hyphomonas pacifica
CCGCCATGCCGGGCAAAAGTGCTGGTGGAAACGTAGGTCCGTTTAGCGAAACGTGAATTTGGCGGGGCGCTTCTGAAGGAATGCCTTGTGCCCGTCCTTGAAGTCTTCATTCGTGAAGCCATTCAGGAACAGCGCGTTTGCCTCAGGTGTGGCATTGTCCCAGCCTTGGTTGACGCCTTCAAACATCTCCTTGATTGCGCGGGTAGACCATTGCGAGACGGCACCAATTGCCTCGGCCATCTCATGTGCCGCCTTCAGTGAGTCACCCTTCGGCACCAGCCGGTTGATAAGCCCCATACGGAAGGCTTCCTCACACTCGAACAGGCGTCCCGTCAGCAGAATGTCTTTCGCATGAGGCACTCCGACCACTTCCGCCAGGCGGCGCGTATCATCTGCTGGATAGACGATGCCCAGCCGCGCCGGTGTCACCGCAAAGCGCGAGCCCTCTGCCGCGATACGCAAATCCGTCGCTAGCGCCAGGCTGACTCCGCCGCCCACACAGGCTCCCTCAATGGCAGCGATCACAGGCTTCGGGCAATTGGCCAGACTGTTTACGGCGCGCGTAATTGTATCGGCAGAAGCCTGCGCCGTTTCCGCTGTCGCGTAGATCACTTCGAATTCGGAAATGTCCGCCCCGGCAGCGAACGCCCCCGCTGTGCCACCATGCAGGATAATCACCTTGACCGCCTTCTCGGCAACCGCCTGATCGACCAGGGCTGGGATGGCGTCCCACATGTCGGATGACAGGGCGTTGCGCTTCTCCGGTTTGTCCAGAATGATCTCGGCTGTTTCGTCATTGAGTTTCAGGTAAATGGAAGATGACGTCATTGCTGGGCCTCTGATCTGTTCGTATGGGCCGCCCCGATTTAGTCCAGAGGACCCTGTAGGGCCAGCCCCGATCTGGTTTCTGCTTCTGGCATGGCGATTGCCTTAGTGAATGCAGAGGGACAAGCAAAACAGCTTATCTTGTATTCTTATGGGATCGTGGGAGAGATCAGCCGGTGAACAATGGTAATATTCTGGTTGTAGCACATGGGGAAAAACGTGGGCGCTGCGTCCCGACAGGGGATGCCTTTCTGCGCCGGTTGGCCATGACAGATAATCCGCTTCTAATGGACATTCGTATCCATCGTACCGGCACCGGCAAGCCGGACCTTACAAATGTATCCTTGGTGATCTTCTGGCTGGGAGACCCGCTGAAACAGAAATACCCGGAATGCTATCTGGAGGCCCTGGAGGTCGCGACGGCGGCCCAGGACGCGGGCATCAAGATCATCAATCATCCCGATGCGTTGAGCATGACGACCAAATCACGTCAGGCCCATATCTGGCATGAGCATGATGTCCCAAGCGCCCGCGGGGTTGCCGTTCAGCATGCCAGCGAGCTGACCTCAGCGATTGAGCAAGTGGGGTTTCCCTGCCTGATGCGTAGCGATCAGGAGCACGCCCAGAGAAACGTGATCCGGATCACGTCCAAAAGCGATGCAGAGCGGGTGAATCTGGAGGCGCTTTTGCCAGCCGTAGTTCTGAAATGCTATGATGTACGCGATGAATACCGCAGTGTGGGCTGGGACAGTGATAGCCTGTTCTACCGCTTTCACCACAAGGCCCGGGCCATTGTTTTTCAGGACCGTGTGATCGGCAGCCACCTGTTCTTTTCCAAGGATTGTATCGTCGGCCTGTCCAATTCCTTGTTCGCCCGCGAAGAGAGGCCGCGCCGGAATTTCGCGCGGCGCCTCGGCTATCACCGTCACTTGCTGAACGAGATGATCGGGCTGGACAAAAAGTATTTCGCCGAAGTGCCGAAAGGGCATGAGGAACTCGTCAAGGCGGTTGCCGTTATGGGACTGGACTTTGCCGCAGTGGACTACAGCCTTCGTCCGAATGGCTCGATCTTGATCTGGGAAGCCAATCCCTATTTCTATCTGCCAGATGGCCGCGATAGCGTGTTGTCTGCCCAGCGTGATGCTGTCGCGCGGGTCAACCAGTCCTTTGACTGGATTGCTGACAACATCGCACGTATGAAGGCAGACAGGCCTGCTCTCACAATCGTGTCTTCCCAATAGTCAGGGGTGGAGGTCACGTCAGGCAATTGCCCGGACGGGGTCTCGCTGACTAGACGTTGAAGCGGAAGTGTAGCACGTCGCCGTCTTGGACGACGTATTCCTTGCCCTCTGCGCGCATCTTGCCCGCATCCTTCGCGCCGTTCTCGCCGCCACAGGCAACATAGTCCTCAAACGCGATGGTTTCCGCACGGATGAAGCCGCGTTCAAAGTCTCCATGGATGACGCCGGCCGCTTTTGGCGCCGTCCAGCCTTCGCGGATCGTCCAGGCGCGGGCCTCTTTCGGGCCGACCGTGAAATAGGTTTGCAGGCCCAGCAGATTGTACCCGGTATGGATCAGGCGGGTCAGGCCCGGCTCTTCCAGCCCCAGCGTTTCCAGATATTCGGCGCGGTCATCATCATCCAGCAGGGCCAGCTCGCTTTCGATCTGGGCGGAGATGACGACACAGGCTGCGCCCTCCTCGGCGGCGCGTTCCACGACACGCTTGGAGTATTCATTGCCTTCTGCTGCGCTCTCTTCATCGACATTGGCCACGAACAGGACGGGCTTTGACGTCAGCAGCTGCAGCATGTTCCAGGCCTTCATGTCGTCCTTGGAGACATCGGCGCGGCGAGCCGGGCGGCCTTCGACCAGTTCGGCCAGCGCCAAGTCAATCAGGGCGACCTGCGCCTTGGCTTCCTTGTCGCCGGAATTGGCTTTCTTGATGACACCTGCTTTGCGCTTTTCCAGGCTCTCAAGATCTGCCAGCATCAGCTCGGTCTCGACGACTTCATAGTCGGCGATCGGGTCCACCTTACCGCTGACATGCGTGATGTCATCATTCTCGAAACAGCGCAGCACATAGATGATGGCGTCCGTCTCGCGGATATTGGCCAGGAATTTGTTGCCCAGGCCTTCGCCCTTGGAGGCGCCCTCGACCAGGCCTGCAATGTCCACGAAGTTCATGCGCGCGGGAATGATTTCCTTGGAGCCGGCAATCTCGGCCAGTTTCGCCAAGCGGGGCTCCGGCACGGCCACTTCGCCAACATTCGGCTCGATCGTGCAGAAGGGATAGTTTGCCGCCTGCGCCGCTGCCGTCTGGGTCAGGGCGTTGAACAGAGTGGATTTGCCGACATTCGGCAGGCCCACGATGCCACATTTGAAGCCCATATCGGCCTCCTCATAATTTATCTCGTCGCGCGAATACCCGGATTTCCAATCGAAAAACAGGCTGATTTATCGCCTTACAGCGGAATTGGGTGGAATTAGTAAGGTCTATGGGTATGCTTGGCGGGTTACATCAAGAGGTAACACGCATGGCATATGATGTTTTCCTGGTCTCCGCGATAGAAGATCGCGACATGGCGAAGCTGGTTGCGCGCCGTTTGAGGTCATTAAAGTTCAAGGTCTGGTTCGATCAGAAGCAGACCGACAATACCTTTGACGCAAAAGATGCGCGCAATGCCGGCAATTCAGAGTCCATGCTGGTGATCTGGTCCGAGAATGCGGTGAAGAGTGACTGGGTACGCGCGGCGGCCTCTGTCGGCCATTCCCGGCCCGGCATGTTGGCGCAGGCGAGCCTCGACAAGACAATTCCCTACCAGCCCTTCAAGCAGGACAAGCGCTATTCGCTGGAGGGCATGACCTCTCGCAAGACGCCGGAAGGCTTTTATCAGCTGATCGAGGAGCTGGGCAAACGCCAGAACCGGTCCGGTCTGCGTGAGTGGATGGGTTTGGGCTCCAAGGATGAGGAAGAGCGTGACGCCTGGCTTGAGGCTCACCCCGAAGACCCTCTGGCCATTGACGACAAGAAAAAGCGCGAGAAGGCCCTCGGCATCAAACCGCCTCCAGCAGCGGAGGCAGCAGGGGCTGCGGCACTGGCGGCAGCTTCCGTCAGGGCGCCGTCTTCCAAGTACAGCCAGGCCGCATCCAGCCGTCCGGTGACGAAAGCGACCGCATCCCCTGCAAGTTCCAATGGCGGTGTGGCAGCCAAGGCGGAGGATCTCGGCATGGGCTGG
Source organism: Hyphomonas pacifica (assembly GCF_000682675.1). GTDB lineage: Bacteria > Pseudomonadota > Alphaproteobacteria > Caulobacterales > Hyphomonadaceae > Hyphomonas > Hyphomonas pacifica. The sequence continues at coordinate 4,062 of NZ_AWFA01000027.1, forward strand.
GGCACGCTCGCGGCGGTGGGCGCGGCGATTGTGGTTATGTTCTTCATGAGCTGGGTTTTCCGGTCGCAGACCATTGCGCCCGCGACCACCCAGGCTGGTCTGCCAGCTGTAGGCAATGCCTACCGCCTGACCGAAGCCTGCCCGGCCGGACAGGTCCCCGCGTCCCTCATAAAGGTGCTGGAGCCAGGCCCGATTATCAATGATACGAAAGAGCCCGAGGAGTAGGCCTGCCTAGCCGAAGACCGCGATGGTTTGCCGCCCGATCATGATCGGCTCGCGGAGTCTGTTCCACAGCATCATGGACTGACTGCTATAGCCATCGCGCGATGTATCGGCGATGTGGCGGGCCAGGAACCAGCCATAATCGGTCTGGATGTCGTCGGTCAGGAATTCCGCCATCCATGTCATGGAACTGATCCGCGCCGGGCCTGACAGCATGGAGAGCGCGGCAGGTGGCGGGGCGTCTGCGAGAGCCAGCACCGAAACCGCATCCGGCGTCAGCGCGTCATCCTTGTGGCGCATCCAGAGGGTTATGTCTCCCTCAGATGAGCCCGAGATGGGGCGGGAGCCAGCGGCGAGACGCATATTGAAGTGCCGCGTGAAAGCTGGGCGCATGGGGCTGTCGCCGAAGTAGCTTTCGGTCTCCTCCGGCTCAGTGACCTTGGGTGCGGACAGGTTGGCGAAGTCAAGTGCGGACTCGCGGCGCGCGCCGAAGGCGAAAATGGAGTCCGCTGCCACGCCATCACTGCCCGTCATCCGGACATTCACGAAGACCGTATTCTTGCCCTCGCGCAGAACAACAGCCTGGCAGATTACATCGCCAGAGACCGGACCGACAAATGCAATCTGGGCAGAGCGTATGGGCCGGTCGCCAGCAAGGCGTTGCGCCGTCTGCAGGCACATCGCGCCGGTCAGGCCGCCATAGGTGGTGCGACCCTGCATCCAGTCTTCCGGAACGTGAAAGGTGAGCCGCGTATTGCCAGAAGCAGCCGCGCTGTTCATCAGCTCTTTGAAGTCCATCTTTCTATCCTCTTGCGCCGGGCAGGATAGTCGGGTTCCAAAAAGGAACCAATATCTATCCTTGCGGCATGCACCCAAAAAAATACGCCCCGGTTTGACGCGGAGCGTACTTTGAAATTGGAATGGTGGTCCGGATCTAGTGCTGGCTTTCCGGCGTCGTCACGCGCAGGCCGTCGAGTTCATCAGACACAGTGATCTGGCAGGACAGGCGGGAGTTTTCCTGAACATTTTCAGCGAAGTCCAGCATGGATTTTTCCATTTCTTCCTGCTCGCCAACCTTGTCCATGAAGGCTTGGTCGACATAGACGTGGCAGGTGGCGCAGGCACAGGCACCGCCGCAATCGGCATCAATGCCGGGAATGGAGTTCTTCACGGCAGCTTCCATGACCGTTTCGCCGTTTTTGGCTTCAACGACGCGCTCGGTACCATCGTGGTCGATATAGGTGATTTTTGCCATGGGCGGGTTTCTCTCCTTCAGGCTGCAGCAGCAGCGGCAATGTCTTTCATTGAGACTGTTGTATCGCTAAGCGTATCCGGCTCAACCTTTGCGCCCATCATGATGAGCTTTTTTGAGGCCAGGAATTCCGGGGCACTGTTGACGGCATCTACAGCAATCAGTGTGCCATTCTTGAGGTAAAAGGCGGCGAACTTGCGCTCTTCAGGCGATCCGCGCAGCACGATCTGGTCATAGCCCTGGCTGAGGCCGGCAATCTGCAGCTTCAGATCATACTGGTCAGACCAGAACCAGGGACAGTCTTCCGGCGGCCGGGGCTTACCCAGAATGGCGGCAGCGGCGAGCTTTCCCTGCTCAATGGCATTATGCACGCTTTCGAGACGCGAGGAGCGTCCATAATGGACCAGCGGACGGCTGGCGCAATCACCCGCCGCAAAGATGCGCGGGTCAGATGTGCGCGCGTCGCGGTCTACAAGAATGCCATTATTGCAGGCGATGCCGGCTTCATTGGCCAGCTCCTCATTTGGCAGGATGCCGATGCCGACCAGAACAAGATCGGCAGGCAGGGATGTGCCGTCTTCCAGAATGGCTGCCGTCACCTTGCCATCCTTGCCTTCAAGACGGGCGAGGCGGGCATTGGTGCGAATATCGACGCCTTGGCGACGATGTTCGGCTTCATAGAATTCGCTCATGACCGGGCTGGTGACGCGGGCCAGCACACGAGGTGCCATTTCCAGAACAGTGGCGGACAGGCCCATCTGGCGCGCGACGGCAGCGGCTTCGAGGCCGATATAGCCTGCGCCGATGATGACGATATTGCGGCCTTCGATCATTTGCGGCTGGATACGCTCAACATCTGTCAGTCCGCGCAGATCGTGCACATTCTCGAGGTCTGCACCTTCCAGCGGCAGGCTGCGCGGGCGCGAGCCTGTCGCGATAACCAGCGCGTCATACTCAATATGCGCGCCATGGGCCATTTCAACGGTTTGGTTTTTGCGGTCGATACGAGTGGCCGGGGTCGACAGGATCAGTTCGACATTATTGTCTTCATACCAGGCCGCCGGCTTGAAGAAGAGGCGCTCTTCGGCGAACTCTCCTTTCATATAGGCCTTGGAAAGCGGTGGGCGCTGATAGGGCAGGGAGGGCTCATCTCCGATCAAGGTGAGGGCGCCTTCATAGCCGCCCATGCGGAGAGACTGGATAGCCTGCGCTCCCGCCTGGCCACCGCCTAAAATGACAATCTTGTTCGCGTCCGAAAGATCCAAGCCTTCCCTCCCCATATTCGCTCGACGCCATAATTCGTGACGCTAGCGTCATTTTTCAATTTTGTACGCCAATCTGCCTGCTGCGGCAAGACATGTCATCAAGCCATATGCCGCAGACACAACAGGAAAGGATGGCGTTTCCCCTCGCTGTTTTATATGTCTGCACTCATGGAGAAAACCTTTCATCTTGTCTCTGACGAGAAAACCCGTGACTTCGGGGCAGCTCTTGCAACCATTATGCGCGCCGGAGACGTGTTTGCGTTGCATGGAGGGCTGGGTGCCGGAAAAACGACGCTGACGCGTGGTCTGATCCAGTCTCTGCTGGGGGCGGATGAGGAGGTTCCCAGCCCGACCTATACTCTGGTCCAGATCTACGAGACGGATGCTTTCCCGATCTGGCATTTTGACCTCTATCGCCTGGAAAGCCCGGAAGACCTGCACGAGTTGGGCTGGGATGAGACCGACCAGGGCGTTGCCATTCTGGAGTGGCCGGACAAGTCGGGCGATCAGCTGCCCGCCTGGCGTCTGGATATACATCTTGAGTTTGACGGCGACCAGCGGATTGTAAGGCTGGTGCCATGTGGCGAAGACTGGCAAACACGGATTGATGACTTCCGATTCTAGCGAACGCAAACGGCAGATAGCATCCTTCCTGGCGAAGCATGGCTGGGATGAGGCTCAGCTGCACCCGCTGGATCAGGATGCCTCAACACGGCGATACATCCGCCTGGTGCACCCTGACGGTGCGAAGGCGATTGTCATGGATGCCCCGCATATCGAAGCTGACCCTTGCCCGCCGGATGCGAGCGATGAGGCCCGCAATCAGATGGGCTGGAACGCGCAGACGCGGCTCGCAGCCTCGCGGGTCGATGCCTTCGTTCTGATTGCACAGCATTTGCGAGCACTCGGCTTTGCGGCACCGGAGATTTACGCGCACGACACTGCACTGGGCTTTGCCCTGATCGAGGATTTTGGAGAGCGCAAGGAGATCGCCCGCCAGATCGAGGCGGGCCGTGTGGCCGAGCAGGACGCCTATCTTGCCGCAGTGGATGTGCTGGTGGCCCTGCATCAGCATCCCGTGCCGGATGTGCTGAGCCATGAGGGCGAACTCTGGCCCATTCTGGAATTTGACCGTCTGGCCCTCGCAACCAATGCGGATCTCTATGCAGACTGGCTGCCTGCGGAAGCCGGGCAGGACAGGCTGTCTGGTGAGATGCGCCAGCGTTGGGAAGCCGAACGCGATGCGTTGATTAATCAGGCCATGGCCTTTCCGCGCACGCTTACGCTGCGGGATTTCCATGCCGAGAATTTGCTGTGGCTGGGTGATGGCAGGATCGGCCTGCTGGACTTTCAGGACGCAGTGAAGGGCTGGGACGCCTGGGATATGGCCATGCTGACGCAGGATGCCCGCCGTGAGGTTTCGCCGAATGTCGAAGAGGCCGCCATCAGTCACTATCTGGACGGCACGGGGAAAGACCGCGCGGCCTTTGAAGAGCGTCTCGCCGTGATTGGCGCGCTGAATGCCCTGCGTATTGCGGGGGTCTTTTCCCGCCTTCAGCATCAAGATGGCAAGCCGCGCTATGGCAAATTTCAGCCGAGGCAGCTGAACGTGCTGGCGAAAAACCTTCAGCACCCGGCGCTTCAGTCGATGGCCGCCTTTGTGCGCGAGGCGACACCTTTCGTTTTTACGGGGCTGGCATGAGCATTTCTATACCGCATACCGCCATGGTTTTGGCCGCAGGGCTCGGCACACGGATGAGGCCGTTGACGGACACTGCGCCAAAGCCGCTGATCGAGGTGAATGGCAAGGCCCTGATGGACCGGTTGCTGGACCCGCTGAACGCGGCCGGGGTGAAGCGCCTTGTCGTGAATGTGCATTGGTGCGCTGACATGATCGAGCAGCACCTCTCTGACCGCGATGACTTTGAGATAATCTATTCCGATGAGCGAGACCAATTGCTGGAGACAGGCGGGGGGCTGGCCAAGGCAGCGCCGCTGTTGGGTGAAGAGCCTGTCTTCGTGGTGAATACAGATGCCTTCTGGGGCAGCCTGTCGCCAAAGCCCTTGCTGGACATGGCAGCGGCGTTTGATCCGGACCAGATGGACGAGCTGCTGCTGCTGGCAGACACGCAGCGTTGTCTCGGCTTTGCCGGGGCGGGGGATTTCCTGCGCGATGAAGCGGGCCGCCTGACCCGGCGCGGGGATGCGCCGACGGCGCCATGGGCCTATGCAGGTGTGCGCATCCTGAAGCCGCAGGCCTTCCTGTCCCAGCCTGTCGAACCCTACTCTGTGGCATGGCGTATCTGGGGCCCTCTGGTGGAGGCCGGGCGGCTGCATGGCCTGCCGCTGGATGATTTCTGGCTGCATGTGGGCGATCCGCAAGCGGTCAAGGATGCCGAAATGTGGTTGATGTGCCATGGCGAGTGACGGGAAGCTGTTCGGCACGGGGAGACCAACGGTCTGGACCGTTCCTCCGGGAGAGGACTTTCTGAAAGTCTTTGCAAAGGCGCTGGCTGAGGACGTTCACCTGTCTACGCACCCGGATGCCCTGGCCGATGCGATCATCTATGTGCCGAACCGGCGTTCGGCGCGGGCCCTGTCAGCAGCCCTATTCGAAGCCGCTTATGAGAGCCCGATCCTGCCGCCGGAGATCCGCGCGCTGGGCGATCTGGAAAGTGACGACCTGCCGCCGGTTGCCGAGAGTAGCCTGATCGACCTGCCGCCGGCCCTGTCGTCCGGCAAGCGGCTCGGCCTGCTGGCCTCCATGGTGCAGACATTCTACCGGGTGAATTACGAGACGGAGCTGCCGGCCTCGTCTGCCCTGTCTGCGGCAATGGAGTTGTCGCGCCTTCTGGATCAGTCGCACCTCAGTCCGGATACGGATTGGAAGGAACTGCCCAATCTGGTGAAAGATGCAGACCTTGCCCGGCACTGGGAAAGCTCCGCCAGATTTCTGGAGATCATCACCACGGCCTGGCCTGCCTTGCTGGAAGAGCAGGGCGTGTCTGATCCGCTGGAGCGACGCCTTAAGGCCGCGAAGGCCACGGCGGAGGCGTGGCTCGCGCATCCGCCTGAGGCACCTGTAATCATTGCAGGTTCCACGGGCGCAACTCCGGCTGGGCGGGAGCTGATGAAAGCGGCCTTGCAATTGCCGCGCGGTATGGTTGTGTTGCCGGGTCTTGATCTTGATGCGGATGAAGAAGCGCGCGTCTCCATACTTGGCGAGGTTGGCCACCCGCAGAATGTCTTGTTCCAGACACTGGGCCATCTGAACGTAGCGCCGGAGGCCGTCTCGCAATGGCCGGGCGCGTCGCTGGCACGCGACCGGCAAGCCCGAAGGCGGATGATCCACGAAGCGCTCGCCCCGGCGGACGCCACAGCTGACTGGCGCGACACGCTGGACAAACTGGCCGCAGCTGCGGAGGTCAGTGTCGAAGCCTTTGCGGCGGATGCGCTGCAGGGCCTGTCCATCATCGAGGCGGCGGATGAAGCCGATGAGGCGGCGTCGGTGGCGCTGATCCTGCGCGAGACGCTAGAAGAGGCAGGACGCTCTGCGGCGCTGATCACGCCGGATGCGGGGCTGGCCCGGCGGGTCTCTGCCTTGCTGCGGCGCTGGGGTGTGGACGCGCCGCCATCGGCAGGCATGCCGCTCAGCCGCACCCTGGCGGGCAGCTTCATTGGCCTGTGCGCGCAATGGGCAACGGATCCGTCCGACCCGACCCTGCTTGTATCGGTTTTAAACCATGCACTGGCCGCGCCTTTACCGGGCCTGTCAAATCTGGAGCTTTACTTCCTGCGCGGCCCGCGCCGCTGGACCAGTCTGGAAGGACTGAGAGAGAGCATCCGTACACGTCACGAGATTGAGCCTTATCCGAATTTCACGGTGGACCACCAGGCAGAGGCCGAAGCCCTTGTCGGTAAGCTGCTTGCCATCTTTAAGGGTACCGGAGCGGACCTCAGCCAGAGGGCAGACATTTTCGGCGGTGACGGGCTGGAACGGATTGCGCTGCTCGCGGCGGCAGTTAGTGAGACGCCCTTGCCATGGGCCGGGGAAGATGGTGCAGCGGCGAGCCGCTTGATGGAATTCGTCAGTGAAGTGTCTGAATATCTGACGCCGATGCCGCCAGCTGCACTGGCCGATCTGGTCAACGCGCAGGCCGCACAGATGACGGTCAGCCTGAAGCAGGATGAACATCCGCACCTCTTCATTTGGGGGCCTCTGGAAGCGCGTCTACAGTCAGCTGACCGTGTTATTCTGGCGGGCCTCAATGAGGGTGTCTGGCCTAAGCGCCCTGCGCCGGATGCGTTTTTGCCCCGCCACTTCCGCAAGGAATTGGGCCTGAGCGACCCGGAAGACCGGATGGGCCTTGCAGCGCATGACTTTGCACAGCTGGCCTCTGCGCCCGATGTGACATTGGTGTATTCCGCGCGCCGCAATGATGCACCAGCCGTGGCGTCTCGCTGGGTCTGGCGCTTGAAGACGCTGGCCGAAGGCGCGCTGGACGACAAGGCGAAGGCGATGCTGAGCCCTGAGGGTCTGGACCCGCTGAAGCTTTCAGAAGCGTTGAAGCAACTGGGCGTCGATGCCTTGGCGCAAGATTTCTCTGCAGAGCCTGTGCCGACCGCCCGGCCGGAAGGCTGGCCCAAGAAGCTCTCCGTTACGCGCGTGGATACGCTGCAGCGTGATCCTTATGCTCTGTGGGCCGAACAGGTGTTGGGGCTTGTAAGAATTGACCCGCTGGGCGGCGATCTCGGGCCCGCCCCGCGCGGCACGGCGGTGCACAAGGCGCTGGAGGATTTTGAGGAAGCCGGCAAGCCCAAGACAGCGGACTATCTTCTGGAATTGCTGCACCGCGAATTGATGCGCGTTGGTGAGACCGAAGAAGCCTGGGCAGCGCGCAAGGCGGTCTGGGCGCGCACGTCTGAGTGGTATGTCAATTGGCGCAAAGATCGTGATGTCGGCGGCGGCAAGCCGAAATTCGAGGTGCGCGGCAATATCGAACTGGAGCTGGATGGCGGACCGTTCCGCCTTAGCGCGACAGCTGACCGGATCGAGATGAATTCGACCGGAGAGATTGTCATCGTGGATTTTAAGACCGGCAATCCGCCGCGCGAGAAGGAAGTCGGCGCAGGGCTTAGCCAGCAGATGCCGCTGCAGGCGCTGATCGCGCAGAAGGGCGGCTATGAGAAGGTGCCTGCCGCGCGCGTGGACCAGCTGCACTATGTGGCCTTCAAGGCCAAGCCGGATGCGTTCACGCTGGGCGGCAAGCATAATCTGCCGTCTGACCCGGCAGAGATGGCAGAGATCGCCGAGGAGGGGTTGCGGCGCCTGATCGTGCAATATCGCAATCCGTCTGCGGCTTTCCTGTCAGCGCCGCGTGTGAAGTTTGTCAAATATGACAATGGCTTCAATCTGCTGGCCCGCCGCGCCGAATGGGCGGGGGATACCGAGGACGGGGAGGCAAGCGATGGCTGACGACATGATGCCTGTGACCCCTCCGGATACAGAAGACTACCGCCGGGCCAATGCGGCGCAGCTGTCTTCTGCCGATCCTGCTTATCCCGTATTCGTGATGGCGAATGCCGGTAGCGGCAAGACCAAGGTTCTGATTGACCGCGTGGCGCGCCTTTTGCTGCGCCGGGAGGATGGCCGGGAAGGTGCGCGGCCGGACTCCATTCTGTGTATCACCTACACCAAGGCGGCCGCGAACGAGATGCTGTCGCGCCTGTTCCGCACGCTCGGCAAATGGTCGATCATGCGGGACGAGAAGCTGCGCGAAGAACTCTCGCGCCTCGAAGGGCGGGACAAGTCGGCCTATACGGCGGATGATCTGCGCGGGGCGCGGGCGCTTTTTGCGCGCGCTCTGGAAACGCCAGGCGGCCTGCGGATTGAGACGATCCACGCCTTCTGCGCGCGTATTCTGCGGCGCTTCCCGCTTGAGGCAGGCGTCCTGCCGGGATTTACAGAGATTGAGGAAGACGAGGCCGACGCGATCTGGCGGCAGGCGCGCGGCGCGGCCGTGCTGAAGGCGCAGGAGGAACATCCGGAGGCGCTGGATCTTCTGGCCACGGAAGGAGGGCATGAGGGCGCGGACCTGCCCTTGAACGCCATGCGCTATCGTATCCAGCCCTTCCTGGATTTCGCCCAAGCGCATGAATTTGATTCTGACCGGATGGAGCGGGCCCTGCGTGAGGGTCTGAACGCGCCGGAAGGCAGCACAGCTGACATTCTGGATCTGGCCATGGGCGAGGAGATGCCCGTCACAGCCCTGCGGGAGGCGCTGATCTCTCTACATGCGTCCGGCAAGCGCGATGACATGCGCACGGCCGCGGCGGTGGAGGCCGCCTTGCTGGCAGAGACTGCAGAGGCGCGATGGGAGGCCTATAAGGGTGCGTTTTTCGGCACGCAGAAGCCTTATTCGCGGCTCTACAATGCCGGGGCCGGGAAAGATGCCAATGTGGTCGGCCTGTTCTCGACGGCGGACCCGATCGGGTCGGAGGTCAGCCGCGTGATTGAGCTGGCGGAAAAGCTGCGCCTTGCGGCGGCAGTGGAGCGCAATATGGCGCTGCTGAAGGTTGGCTTGCCGGCTGTGCGCGCCTATCAGCAGGAAAAGCGCAAGCGCGGCGCGCTCGACTTTGATGATCTGATCCGCAGCACGCATGATCTGTTGAAAAGCCGGGGCATGTCTGACTGGGTGCTATACAAGCTGGATGGCGGCATCAGCCACGTTCTGCTGGATGAGGCGCAGGATACGAGCCCCTTGCAATGGGATTTGATCTCGGAACTGACGAAGGAATTTTTCTCCGGCCAGGGCGCCGAGCGCCAGCAAGACCCGCGAACACTTTTCGTGGTGGGCGATGAGAAACAGTCCATCTATTCCTTCCAGGGGGCTGAGCCCGCCCAGTTGCGTGCGCAGGAGCAGGAAAAGGGCAAGATGGACCCGGAACTGCGCTCTCTCACCATGGAGATGTCATTTCGTTCGTCTCCGGAAGTCTTGTCCTATGTGGATGCCGTCTGGAATTCTGCGCCGCCTGTGGATGTGGCGGCTGATAGTCACCCACCTTTCTCTGCAGAGCAGGTGAAGCACACGGCCCGCCGGGCAAACCAGCCGGGGCTGGTTGAGCTGTGGCCGGTGGAGGAACGCGCGGAAGAGGTGGATGAAGACGCCTGGTCCCGGCCCGTGAATGCAATGCGCTCATCCTCTCCCAAGGCGCGGCTGGCCAAACAGATTGCGCGGCAATTACGCGAGATGGTCGACCGGGGCGAAACCGTTTGGGAAGAATTGCCGAACCGGGACTGGAAGCGCCGCCGTATGCGCGCCGAGGATATTCTCATTCTGGTCCGCAGTCGGACGGGCGGTCTGTTCGATGCGATGATTTCAGCGCTGAAGTCCGAAGGCTTGCCAGTGGCGGGCGCGGACCGGCTGAAGCTGACAGACCATATCGGTGTGCAGGATTGCCTCAATCTGATGCGCTTTGCGCTTAGGCCGGAGCGCGATCTGACGCTGGCGGAGATCCTGCGCGGGCCATTTGTCGGCTTTGTGGATGATGACCGCTATCTCTATCGCTTCGGGGCGGAGCGCGGGCGCGGGGAAACGTTGTGGTCCCGGATGCAGGCAGACGCGCGGCCGGAAGTACAGCAGGCAGCGGCATTCTTGTCCGGCCTGCTGGCGCAGCGCCATTTGCCGCCCTTTGAATTCCTGTCTGCGGTTCTGGACGTACCGGCTGCAGATGGCACGACGGGGTGGGAAAAGATCAATGCGCGGCTGGGCACGCCAGCACATGATCCGGTCGAGGCGCTGATCGCGCGGACGCAGGCCTTTGATGCGACTGGGCCATCCTCCATGCAGGCCTTCGTGGCCGAGATGGAATCCAAAACGGTCGAGATCAAGCGGGACCTCGCCGCCCCGGAAGGGCAGGTTAGGGTGATGACCGCACACGGCGCAAAAGGTCTGCAGGCCCCCGTTGTCGTAATGCCGGATACGACTGCGGGGCCGAAGACTGTGTCTGACACCCTGTTCGATGTGGATGGCTTGCCCATCTGGTCCCCCCGCAAGGATGGCGATATTCCGGGTGCAGCACTGGCGCGGGCGATTGCCAATGCGAAGTCTGAGGAGGAGTTCCGAAGGCTGCTCTATGTGGCGCTGACGCGGGCGCAGGACAGGCTGATCATTGCCGGACACTGGCATGGCGCCGCGGCGCCTGGCTATCATGCCCGCAGCTGGTATGCCCTGTGCGAGAGGGCGATGAACCGGCTGGGCGTAGAAGCTGATGAAGACGGCATGATGCGCTATGGCGACCTGACACCGCTGTCGATTGACGGGGCTGGGCCGGAAGAAGACCGCCACACACTTCCGGACTGGGTGTTCCGCGCGCCGCCGGAAGCTGGGGCAGCGAGGCGCTACAGTGCGGCGACGACCCTGCTTGGACAGAAGACGCCGGTCCTTGCCCCATTCGGCAAGACACGAGAAGCGCGCCTGCGCCGGGGCCGCATCATCCATACCCTGTTCGAATACCTGCCGCAGCTGCCGCCTGAGCGGAGAGATGCCGCCGCAGAGGCCTATCTTGAACGCCTGCCGGAGCTGGAAGCGGAAGACCGCCTGGAGATGAAGCAAGCGGCCATGGCCGTGCTTCAGGCACCGGAGATGAAGGCGCTGTTCGCACCGGGCGGACGGGCGGAAGCGGCCATCGTTGGCACCGCGCCGGAATTGCCGAAAGGGCTGGTCATCAATGGCCGGGTGGACCGTCTGGTGGTCACGGACCGCGATGTTCTGATCGTTGACTTCAAGACAGACCAGCCTGCACCGGAGACGCCGGACGGTGTTGCAGACACCTATATGGCGCAGATGGGGGCCTATTGGGCAGTGCTGAGGCAGGCCTATCCAGGCCGCACGGTACGGGCTGCGCTGTGCTGGACAGACGGGCCGCGGTTGATGTTTTTGCCTGCAGATCTGCTTTTAGCAGCTCTAAAGGGTGCCGACAGGCCGGTTTGACTTCACAGAAGAGTCTCTATGTATCATTCAGGCAAAACGAAAAACTGAGGATTCCCGCAATGGCTGCGATCAATGTAACAGACGATGATTTTGACGGCGTGATCGGCTCTTCCGATGTGCCCGTCGTAGTGGACTTCTGGGCGGAATGGTGCGGCCCATGTAAGCAAATGTCGCCCCATATCGAGGCGGTGTCCGACGAACTCGACGGCAAGGTGAAGGTCGCCAAGATCAATGTCGACGAAAACCCGATTGCCCCATCTAAATATGGCGTGCGCGGTTTGCCGACGCTGGTGATGTTCAAGGATGGCAAGGTTGCTGCGACGCATCTGGGCGCGATGAGCAAGCAGGCGATTGCCGACTGGATCAAGCAGAGCGTCTGATCCGCATCTGCCGTGAAAGAGATAAAAAACGCCGGCGAGAGATCGCCGGCGTTTTTTTAGGCGGGTTCGCTGGTCAGCGAGATGAAGACGTCTTCGAGGTCCGGTGCCTTTGTTTCCAGGTCTGCCACGCTGATACCGTTGGAGCGGACCAGTTCCAGAAGGCGGCCAATGCCAGTCTCGCTGGTGCGGAAGGTGATGGCCAGATCGCCTGATGGCGTGATCGAGGCATCCATGCCTGCCAGGGCATCCGGCACGGCTGCTAGAGGTTCACGCGGGGTGATGACCAGCGTCTTGTAATCGAGGCGCGACAGCAGCTTGGGCGTCGATTCGCAGGCGACAATCTCCCCATGGTTCACAATGGCGATGGTATCGCAAAGCTCTTCGGCTTCTTCCAGATAGTGCGTCGTCAGAATGATTGTCGTGCCATTTGCGTGCAGTTCCTGCACATATTCCCACATCGAACGGCGCAATTCGACATCTACACCGGCGGTCGGTTCGTCCAGGATTAGGACGGGTGGATTGTGGACAAGGGCTTTTGCCACCATAAGGCGGCGCTTCATGCCGCCGGACAGTTGGCGCACATAGGCGTCTTTCTTGTCGTCTAGGCCGACAGCCGTGAGAATCTCTAGGCTGCGACGCTCTGATTTCGGCACGCCATAGAAACCGGCCATCAATTCCAGCATTTCCAGCGGGGTGAAGAAGGGGTCTGCGACGATCTCCTGGTTCACAACACCGATGGCTGCGCGGCTCTGGCGGGGATACTCGTCAATATCGAGTCCCCAGATGCTGGCCGTGCCTGACGTCTTGTTCACCAGACCAGCCAGAATGTTGATAAAAGTGGATTTACCTGCGCCATTTGGTCCGAGCAATCCGAAGATCGACCCTCTCGGAACCTCCAGATTTATCCCCTTCAAGGCATGCTTTTCGGGCATCTTTCCCGAGGCTTTGTAGGTTTTTTGGAGATTTGAGACTTTAATGGCGAAGTCGGGGGCCGTTTTCGTGGATGACATGCTGGGCCTTTTCACTCTGTCCATACGATCTTGCACCTTACGGCGGCGCAATCTAGGTAGGGTCGAGTAGCACTATGGGCAACCGGTGCCGCAGAAATTGCAGATGGAAAGACAAGTCATGTCCACTAAACGCGATGTGTTTGATCCGCCGGAAGTCTCCATGGTGACCAGCCGCAAGGTTTCCTGCAATGGGGGTGGTGGTGCGCTGGGCCATCCGCGCGTCTGGTATGAAATGGGCGATGAAGATTTCGTCGAGTGCAAATACTGCGACCGGCGCTTCGTTCTGATCGGTGGCCGGGAAGACCCTTCCAGCGCCAAATAGGCTTTTTGCGATTAAGTGAGGTTTCCTGATGCGTGTCCTGATAGCAGGCGGAGGCATAGGGGGGCTGACAGCAGCAATTGCGCTTCAACGCCTGGGCCATGAGGTTATGGTGTTTGAGCAGGCAGGCGTGCTGGATGAAGTTGGCGCAGGCATTCAGGTCAGCCCGAATGGCGTGAAAGTGTTGAAGGCACTGGGCGTTGAAGCGCGGGTTTCCCGCAATGCATTCCGCCCCAAGGCGCTTGAGATGCGTATGGGCCGCAGTGGTCGGCTCCTGTTCGACATTCCGCTTCGCAAGACCGCGATCAATCGCTGGGGCGCGGATTACCTGCATGTCCACCGAGCAGATATGGTGGAGGCACTGAAAGAGGTGCTGCTGGAACGTCAGCCAGATAGTATCCATCTTGGCTGCAAGGCGGCTTCCTATAGTCAGGACGACAAAGGTGTGCGGTTGCAGCTGCAGTCTGGCGACGTATTTGAAGGCGATGTGCTGGTCGGCGCTGATGGCATCCATTCCCTGATCCGCGCACAGATGCTGGGGCCCGATGCGCCGCGCTATACCGGTATGACTGCCTGGCGGGCCGTCGCTCCCGTGGCATGTCTGGGGGATCATGCCCCGCCGCCGACCGCCAGCGTATGGGTTGGCTCTCGCCGACATGCGGTAACGTACCTTTTGCGCGGTGGATCGCTGGCGAACTTCGTCGGCGTGGTGGAGCGCAAGGAACAGCATGTCGAATCCTGGACCGCGGAAGGCTCTCGCGAGGATGCGGTGAGAGACTTTCAGGGCTGGAGTTCAGATGTCACTGCGATCATCGAAAAGGCAGATGTGCTTCATCGCTGGGCGCTGTATGACCGGGATGAGCTGCCGCGCTGGTGTGATGGGCGGGTGACGCTGCTGGGCGATGCCTGTCATCCGATGCTGCCTTTCCTAGCGCAGGGCGCGGTGATGGCAATTGAGGACGCCTATGTACTGGCGCAGCAGCTGTCACGCGAGGCAACGCCTGAAGCAGCGCTCAAGGCCTATGAGGCCGCACGCAAGCCCCGCACCAGCCGTGTGCAGGCCGGGGCGCGCGCCAATGCACGTTTGTTCCACCGTCGCAATCCGTTCACTCAGATGTCCACCTATGGGCCGATGTGGATTGCGGGGCGAACGATGAAGGGCTTTGTGCATTCCCGGAATGACTGGCTGTATAGCCATGACGTGACCTGCAGCTGACACATCGTTATCTGTCTTATACGAAACAGTCCTGTTTCGATTCCATCATTTAAATGACTGACGGGTTTGCATGCTTTCTGTTCTTGATCTCTTTCGCGTTGGTATTGGACCTTCTAGTTCTCACACTGTGGGACCCATTCGGATTGCCGGGCGGTTTATCTCTGCCCTGCGCGACCGGGGCGGCCTTGGCGATATTGAGCGCGTCGAGGTGGAGCTGCAAGGCTCGCTGGCCCTGACCGGGGCGGGACACGCGACGCCAAAGGCCGTGCTTCTGGGCCTGGCTGGGTTTGAGCCCGAGACACTGGACCCCGATGAAGCGGAGGCCAGCGAAGCAAAGATTCGCAAGACAAAGCGCATCAAACTCGCGGGAGAGCGTGATATCGCCTTCGACCCCGAACGTGACATCTTGATGGCCTATGAGGTTATCCCGGAGCTGCACCCCAATGGGATGCGCCTGAAAGCATTTTCCGAGGACAGCAGCGTTCTGGCGGACGAGACCTGGTATTCCACGGGTGGCGGCTTCATCGCATCGCAAAAGCAGCTGGAACGCCCGCTGGAGGATGATCTTGTGCCGACCGGCCCCAGCGTACCGTTTGCCTATACGTCTGCCGCGGAATTGTTGGCAATGTGTGCTCATGAGGGGATGAGCATTCAGGAGATCACGCTGGCCAATGAAGACGCCATGCGCGCCCGCGAGGAAACGCTGAGCGCGCTGGACCGGATTGCCGAGGTCATGCTGGGCTGTATTGAACGCGGACTGTCCCGTGAGGGAGAGCTACCGGGGGGCCTGAAGGTAAAACGCAGGGCACCGGGACTGTGGACCAAGCTGGTCAGCGGCAGCGGAGACAATGAACGTGAGCAATTGTTCGACTGGCTGAACGTCTATGCAATGGCGGTGAATGAGGAGAACGCGTCCGGCGGGCAGGTGGTGACGGCGCCGACCAATGGGGCTGCCGGGATTATTCCATCCGTTATTCGTCATTATTGTGCAGACACAGAAGACCGTACCGCGCGTATGCGGACTTTCCTGCTGACGGCCGGGGCTGTGGGCATTCTCTACAAGCAGCGCGCGTCGATTTCCGGTGCAGAGATGGGCTGCCAGGGAGAGGTCGGCGTGGCCTGTTCCATGGCGGCAGCTGGCCTGGCGGCGGTGTGGGGCGCAACCCCTCAGCAAGTGACGAATGCGGCCGAGATCGGCATGGAGCACAATCTGGGCCTGACCTGCGACCCGGTCGGCGGACTCGTGCAGATCCCCTGCATCGAGCGCAATGCGATTGGCGCGGTGAAAGCGGTGAATGCAGCGCGGCTGTCCCTTCATGCGACAGGCCATTCGCGCGTGTCTCTGGATCAGGTGATCGAGACCATGCGGCAGACGGGGCTCGACATGTCCTCCAAATACAAGGAAACCAGTCAGGGTGGTCTTGCCGTTAACGTCGTGGAGTGCTGATGGCGCGAGTCAATAATCTCGGCACGCTTCTGAGAAGCCTGGAAGATCGCACTTCCGGCGACAAGGTGAGTGTCGAGGCTATGCTCAATGCGGTCGGGCGGCGATCTTACGGCCCCATTCTGCTTTTGCTGGGCTTTATTGCGCTCAGCCCGCTGACAATCATTCCCGGCGCAAACTGGCTTGTCGCGCTGATCATCCTGCTGATGGCCGGGCAGATCCTGTTCGGCAAGAAGTATCCATGGTTGCCCTCCCGGGTCCTGAATTTCGAGTTTCCCCGCTCAGCCCTGATCCAGGGAATAGAGATCGCTGACCCCTATGTCTGCCAGATCGACCGGTTTCTGAGACCGCGCTTTGCGATTCTGACAGAGCCGCCTTTCGTACAACTGGTGGCGCTGGTTTGTATCGGTGCCGCGCTGGTCACCTTTCCTTTGGGGCTGATACCCTTTGGCCCGGTCTTGCCGTCGCTGACTGTTCTGCTGTTTGGCTTGGCGCTGACGGCTCGGGACGGGGTTATTCTGATGCTGGCCGGTGCAGCCCTTTGCGGAAGTCTCTGGATGATGATTCACCTTTGGGCTCGCCTCTTCGGGTAGAGCGTGGGCGACGAACGCAGGCATACAAGACTCGCGCCAAGGCGATTCGGCAGTTCAGCAAATGAAGGTCCCTCCGCGTAGCCGTAAGCATGGCATGCAAGGATGCTGGAATGTGTCTGAATGCTATGGGAAAAGTGGCTCCGCGAGTAGGACTCGAACCTACGACCGGGCGATTAACAGTCGCCTGCTCTACCAACTGAGCTATCGCGGAACAGCTGGAGACGGGTGAATAGCAGACCCGATTTTGGGTGCAAGCCCCGATCTGCTCTCGACTGACAAAAACCTGCAGTTTTCGCAAAAAAAAGGCGGGAGACATGAAGCTCCCGCCGAGGCGTTGGGTGATGGTGGGTGTCTCCAAGAGAAGACAGGATCAACATCGCCCAAATTGGTTAACGGGCTGTAAACGGTTTGCGAACGTGGGCCTGAAAATTGCCGAAACTGTATTTACCATTGGGAAATCATGACATCGCGCAGAGACGCCCCGCCGCTGGAAAGCGGTGGGTGGTGAGTCGTCTCCGGGATGTTCGGAAAGGTTCTGGAGGCTCCGGCCGGAATCGAACCGGCGTACACGGATTTGCAATCCGCTGCGTCACCACTCCGCCACAGAGCCAGCAACCAGAAGGCGCGTCACTAGCAATGAACTTCACGCGTTGCAATCTGTCCTTTTCAGGCAGCGTGCGTTTATCACGCATTGCACCGCCCGAAACCCATGATAAAGGGCATCTCAAGACCCTCTAATGACCTAGCCCGAAAGGGAATTCGAGATGAATTACGAGCTTGCCCGCGAAATCATGGTCGATAGCCAGATTCGCCCGAATGACGTTTCGGACCCGGAAATCGTGTCAGCTTTCCTCAGAACGCCGCGTGAGGCCTTTGTACCAAGCTCGCGCAAGTCAGTTGCCTATTCCGAAATGGAAATCGCGACATCCGAGGGCCGCGCCCTCTGGACCCCGCGCGATACAGCCAAACTGGTCAAGCTGGCCGACATCAAGCCGACGGACATTGTCCTCGTCATCGGTGCGGGTGCTGGTTACGAAGTCGCTCTGATCAGCCGTCTGGCGGAAACAGTCATTGCGCTTGAAGAAGATGCGGCGCTTGTCGACGCCATGTCTGAACGATTCGCTGCACTCGGCATTGATCAGGCTGTCGCGGTTGAAGGCAAACTGGCTGAAGGCCTGCCAGACCAGGCACCGTTTGATGTCATCTATGTCTGCGGCATGGTCGAGACCGTACCAGAAGCCTGGGCGAACCAGTTGGGTGAAGGTGGCCGTATGGCATTGGTTGAGATGAAGGGCGAGGGCCTTGGCCGGGGTAAAGTGTTCACGCGGGCGGGCGAAACGGTCTCTGCGCGCGAAGGGTTTGATGCTTTCCCGCCGAGATTCAGCCAGTTCGACAAGAAAAAAGCCTTCGTTTTCTAGTTTCTTGTGCCGCGAGCATGCGGCATTAAGACTCCCGAAAAGTGAACACTGTTCACTCTTGGCTAACGGGTCTCTATATAGGGGACCAGTTAGACTGGTCTCTTAAGGAGTCACCCATGAAATTCCGCCATTTCCTAACGGTTTCCACGGTTGCATTGATGATGGCGGGGCCGCTGACTGCCCATGCCGAGACCCTGTCTGATGCGGTCGCTGCGGCGCGGCTGACCAATCCGGGGCTTGAGGCCCAGCGCGTCGAAACGGATATTGCCAAGGAGAATGTCGCTCAGGCGCGTGCGCAGGGTAATGCGTCGGTCAATCTTTCCGGCAGTGCCGGGTATGAATATGTCGATACCAATTCACCCCTGGCAGCATTTCCGGGCTATACTGGCGATCGCACGATCGCGAATGCGCAGGTGCAGGCATCCAAGCCGATCTATACAGGCGGTCGCGTCCGTGCTGGCATTCGCCAGGCGACCGCCGGTGTCAGCGCTGCGGAAGCGCAGTATGATTCGGCGCTGCAGGATCTGACGCTTCAGGTCGTCACCGCCTATATGGATGTCCGCCGCGATCTCGAAGCCGTTGCCATTCGCCAAAACAATGTCGAGGTAACGGGCGAGCAGGTGCGTGCAGCGAATGATCGTTTTGATGTGGGCGTTGTGACTCGCACAGACGTCTCCCTCTCACAGGCGCGTCTTGAAGGTGCGCGGGCCTCTCTGGCCGGTGCACAGGCGGCGCTTGAGGGCAGCATTGCGAATTACGAATTACTAACCGGCAATGCGCCGGGCGATCTAGTTCCGCCACCGCCGGTGCCGAGTCTGCCGGAAAGCTTGGAGCAGGCTGTACAGATCGCTCTCGACAACAATCCGGATCTTGTTGCTGCGCGGTATTCTGAACGCGCTGCGTCCGAAGCCATTGAGGTGGCGCGCGGCCAGTACAAGCCGCAGGTGAGCATCGTCGGTACAGCCTCTGTTCAGGAAACCTATAATGACATCACCCAGCGCGATACGACCGTGTCTGCTGTTGCGCAGGGCAAAATTCCGCTCCTCTCCGGCGGTCTTATCAAGAGCCAGGTGCGCTCTGCCAAGCTGCAGCGCTCTCAGGCACGTCAGCAGATCGACACGC
Organism: Hyphomonas pacifica; assembly: GCF_000682675.1. GTDB lineage: Bacteria > Pseudomonadota > Alphaproteobacteria > Caulobacterales > Hyphomonadaceae > Hyphomonas > Hyphomonas pacifica. The sequence goes on from NZ_AWFA01000027.1 coordinate 23,296, forward strand.
TACAGCGCCAAATTCGCGCGCAAGTGGCCCAGTCCTGGTATTTGCATGAGGCTTCCCTGCGTTCCATTGAGGCCTCACGTCGTCAGGTAGAGGCGGCAGAAATTGCCTACGATGGCGCGAAGGAAGAACTGGCTGTCGGTGTCCGCACCACGCTGGACGTGCTGGACCAGGAACAGCAATTGTTTGAGGCGCGCCTGGCGTTGGTGGAAGCTGAACGCGACGCCTATGTTGCCGCGTTCAACCTGCTTCGGGCGACCGGGCAATTGTCACCGGAATTGCTCTGAAACGCGGACGCAGGCCTCGACTCGGGTTAACAATGCTAAATGGTTGTTAATACTATTCCCTTAGCCGTTAAGGGATGAAGATTCGCACGGGAAAACATCAAGGGGCGTACTGATGGCCAATGAAGCGCACAAGGAACCGACGATGGAGGAAATCCTGGCGTCGATCCGCAAGATCATTTCTGATGATGATGTCACCCCGGCTCCTGCTGTTGCGCAGACTCAAGACGAATCGACCGAAGACGTGACCGAGGAAGACGCCTTTGAAAGCCTGGATCTGGCCGAAGCGGATCAGGAGCTGGATGACGTGATGTTTGGCGAAGAGGAAGCCTTCGAGGCGGATATTGAAAGCTTTGAGAGTTTCGACTCCGAGGAAGACGAGACATCTGAGGCCAGCCCCAGCTTTGAAGACATGCTCGGCACGGCGCGTGCCATTAGCGAAGAGGCCAAAGCCCAGGCCAAGTCCGAGCCCGAGCCTGATGCAGAGGTGTTGAACCTGTTGAAGGAAGTCACCTCCATTCCGGAAGAAACGGCTTTCGAGCCGGAGATCGAAACTGCACTTGAACCTGAAAACGCTGCCCCGGCTGACATGCCGGAGCCCGTATCCTTGGAGAAAGACATGGCGGCCACCGCTCGTTACCAGCAAACCGTTCTGACCGATGACCAAACCGCTGATGCAGCGGCTGGCGCGCTCGGCAAACTCATCTCCAAAATGGACATTGGCAGCGACAATACGCTCGAAGGCCTGGTCCGCGAGCTGCTCAAGCCGATGATCAAAGAGTGGCTGGATGCCAACCTGCCGAGCATCGTTGAAGAGAAGGTAGAAGCAGAAGTACAGCGCATTGCCCGCATGGCGCGCTAGCCTCCCCTGATAAAAACGTTATAGGGAAGGGCGCGCCTTAACCGGCGCGCCTTTTCTTTTACACTGGAATACGCCTGAAACGATGCTCGACCAAAGATTTGATCCCGCCGAAGCCGAACCGCGCCTGTACAAGGCCTGGGAAGAGTCCGGATGCTTCAAGCCATCCGGCGACACCTCTGCGCAGGCCTATTCCATCGTCATCCCGCCACCAAACGTGACCGGCGTGCTGCATATGGGCCACGCGCTGAACAATACGCTGCAGGATCTGCTGATCCGGTTTGAGCGGATGCGCGGCAAGAATGTGCTCTGGCAGCCTGGAACGGACCATGCCGGCATTGCGACGCAAATGGTCGTCGAGCGCAAGCTGGCCGAAGAAGGCAATCAGGACCGCCGCTCCATGGGCCGCGACGCCTTTGTGGACCGCGTCTGGGCATGGCGTGAGGAATCCGGCGGCGCGATTGTCGGCCAGCTGAAGCGCCTTGGCGCGTCTTGCGACTGGTCGCGCGAAGCCTTCACGATGGGCGACCGGAACGACCCCGACAACAACATGATGCGTGCCGTAACCAAGGTGTTTGTCGAGCTCTACAAGAAGGGCCTGATCTATCGCGACAAGCGCCTCGTGAACTGGGATCCGCACTTCCAGACGGCGATTTCAGACCTCGAAGTCGACCAGCGCGAAGTGCCGGGCCATTACTGGCATCTGCGCTATCCGCTGGCCGATGGCGTTACCTATGAGCATCCGATCAAGGATGAAGAGGGCAATGTCACGGGCACCGAGACGCGCGATTATATCGTGGTCGCAACTTCCCGCCCGGAAACCATGCTGGGCGATACCGGCGTGGCCGTACACCCGGAAGACCCGCGCTATGCTGGCCTGATCGGCAAGTTCGTTGAGCTGCCCATTGTTGGCCGCCGCGTGCCGATCATTGCCGATGACTATGCGGACCCGGAAAAGGGCTCCGGCGCTGTGAAAATTACCCCGGCGCACGACTTCAACGACTTTGAAGTCGGCAAGCGCGCGGGCCATACGCCGCTGAACATTCTGAACTCTGTTGCCGCCATTGTGGACGGGGCCGAGGCGGATGCGGCTGGAATCCCGGCAGACTATCGTGGCCTCGACCGGTTCAAGGCGCGCAAGAAGGTGGTCGAAGCCTTTGAGGCGGCTGAATTGCTGCAGGAAATCGAAGACCTGAAGATTGAGCAGCCCTTTGGCGATCGCTCCAACGTGGTCATCGAGCCGTGGATGACGGATCAATGGTATGTCGACGCCAAGACGATGGCGCAGCCGGCCATTGAAGCGGTGAAAACCGGCAAGACCCGGTTCGTGCCCGAGAACTGGGAAAAGACCTATTACAACTGGATGGACAACATCCAGCCCTGGTGCGTCTCCCGCCAGCTCTGGTGGGGGCATCGGATCCCGGCTTGGTATGACGAAGATGGCAATGTCTATGTTGCGTACTCTGAGGAAGAGGCGGAGGCCGAGGCGGGCAAGGGCAAGAAACTGGTTCAGGACGAAGACGTTCTCGACACCTGGTTCTCTTCCGCGCTGTGGCCGTTCACGACCATGGGCTGGCCGGACAAGACGCCGGAACTGGAAACCTTCTATCCGACGGCGACGCTGATCACCGCGTTCGACATCATCTTCTTCTGGGTTGCCCGGATGATGATGATGGGTATCGAATTCATGGGTGAAGTTCCGTTCCCGGACGTCTACATCCACGCGCTCGTGCTGGACGAGAAGGGCCAGAAGATGTCCAAGTCCAAGGGCAATGCCATGGACCCGCTGGAACTGGTGGATGAATACGGCGCTGACGCGCTGCGCTTTACCATGACGGCGATGGCTGCGCAGGGGCGCAACATCCGCTTGTCGAAACAGCGCGTGGAAGGTTATCGCAACTTCGCCACCAAGCTGTGGAACGCGGCCCGCTTTGCCGAGATGAATGAATGCGGCGCACCGGGCGAGATGGATTATGCCGCGGTGAAAAGCCCGGTGAACCGCTGGATCCTCAGCGAGTTGTCCCAATGCGCGGCAGATGTGACGCGCGGCCTGGAAGACTATCGCTTCAACGAGGCTTCGGACGCGCTCTACAAATTCATCTGGAACACGCTTTGTGACTGGTATCTTGAGCTCATCAAGCCGCTGCTGGCCGGCATGGACGATACCGACAAGCAGGAAACCCGCGCTGTCTGTGGCTATGTGCTGGATGAGACGCTGAAGCTGTTGCATCCCTTCATGCCATTTGTGACGGAAGAGCTGTGGGAGCGCCGCTCTCCGGGCCGAGCCGCGAGCAAGGGCTTCCTGATGAGTCAGAGCTGGCCGGCCGGTGAGCCGTTCACGGATGAAGCTGCAACGGCCGAGATCGACTGGGTGATCGACATGATCACCGAGATCCGCTCCCTGCGGAATGATCTGGGCGTGCCGGCAGGCTCCCGCGTGCCTTTGACGCTGGTCAATGCAGGCTCCGAGATAGAGCAAAGGGCCATGCGCCATGAAGATGTCCTGAAGCGCCTGGCGCGTCTGGAAGACATCTCCATGACGGAAACTTCTCCGGAAGGCGCAGTCTCGGTTGTCGTTGGTGAGACCGTGTCCGCTCTCTCGATTGCTGACTTTGTAGACATCGAAGAAGTCCGCAAGCGCCTCGACAAGGAACTCGGCCAGCTCGACAAGGACATCACGTCCACCGAGAAGAAGCTCTCCAATGAGAATTTCGTCTCCCGGGCGCCGGAAGAGATCGTTGAAGAGAACCGCGAGCGTGTCCGTGATTGGACGGCGCGCCGGGAAAAACTGCAAGCGGCCCGCAAGGGGCTTGAAGGTCTCTGATCAATGGGGGCATCCTGTCGTCAAATGAACAGGAGCCTCCCATATGATCCTTCGTATTTTCGCAATCGCTGCGGCGGCTGCGCTAAGTGCCTGTGCCACAACCCCGAAGCCGGAGGTGGACGTGCCTGAGTGGCGGCTGGTGATCCATGGCGGGGCTGGCGTCATCACGCGTGACGGCATGACGCCGGAAACGGAAGCGGCCTATACTTCCGCCCTGCAAACCGCGCTGGAAGCCGGGGCAGATGTGCTGCGCAATGGCGGTAGTGCGCTGGATGCGGTCGAGGCGGCGGTCATCCCGATGGAAAATGATCCGCTGTTCAATGCGGGCTATGGCGCAGTATTCACGGCGGCAGGGGTGCATGAGCTGGATGCCTCAATCATGGATGGTCGCGACAGAAATGCCGGCGCTGTCACCGGCGTGACCCGCGTAAAGAACCCGATCAAGGCGGCGCGCGCTGTTATGGACAAATCGGAGCATGTCATGTTCGCCGGGGAGGGCGCAGACCGCTTTGCCGAGTCACAGCAGCTGGAAATTGTCGACAATTCCTATTTCGACACCGATCGTCGCCGCCAGTCGCTTGAGCGCGTACTGGAAGAGCAGGTCCGCCAGGCTGCAGATCGCCATGGCACGGTCGGCGCTGTCGCCATCGATTCCGAGGGTAATCTTGCCGCGGCGACCACGACCGGCGGCATGACCGCGAAGGCCATGGGCCGTGTCGGCGATTCGCCCCTGATCGGCGCGGCGACCTATGCCGAGAATGGCGTCTGCGCTGTCTCTGCCACCGGGCATGGCGAATACTTCATCCGCGTCGGCGTGGCGAAGACAATCTGCGACCGGGTCAAACTGGCTGGCGACAGCATTGATGAGGCGGCGCGTGTCGCGCTCGGCGAGGTGGCTGCACTGGGCGGCGATGGCGGCGTGATTGTGATAGATGGAGACGGACATTATGCCTTCGAATTCAATTCCGAAGGCATGTATCGCGGCATGATTGACGCGACCGGTAGCCAAATCGCCATTTATGGTGACGAATAAAGCCCTTTGCGGGCTGAAACGGATCGGGGAAACTCTGCATGACGGATAAGCAAACAGATATGGGGGCAGGCGGGCTGGACCCGGATGTGGTCAATGGCCTGAAAGACCTGCCCGAGGAGTTCCGGGACTTTCCGCGCATCTATCAGGAGGAGATCCGCCCCGCCCTGCTGGCGCGTGAGGGAGACCGTCAGGACGCGGTCTCAAAGGCCCGCAAGGCGCGTTATGTCGGCATTGCTGTAGCTGTCTTGGGCGTCGTGATCGGGCTGGCCGTTATTCGCCAGCCTTTTGTGGCATTCATCTCTGTTATCGTCGGTGTGGGCTATCTCTATTGGGGCGGGCGGGATGTCCGGAAAGTGGGGCGTGAGGCCAAGGATCTGATCGTTTTGCCGGTGGCGCAGCATCTTGGGCTCAACTTCATCGCCGTCCCGGGCGCAGTCGATACGATCTACAAGCACCATGATGTCGGCATCGTGCCCAGCTGGGACAGGGCCAGCTATGAGGATCATCTGACCGGCCAACGTCATGGCGTCGATTTCGAACTCTTCGAAGCGCATCTGGAAGAGCGCCGCACAAGCACCGATTCCAAAGGCCGCACCAAAACGACCTGGGTCACTGTCTTTCAGGGGCAGTGTCTAAGGTTTGATTTCCCGAAAAAATTCTATGGACGTACGCTGGTGACGCGCGATGCTGGTATCTTCAATCGATTCGGCGGCGGCAACGGGTTGCGGCGTGCGAGTCTAGAAGACCCAAGATTCGAAAAGATTTTTGAAGTCTACACCACAGACCAGGTCGAGAGCCGATTCCTGCTGACGCCGGACCTGATGCAGAAACTCGTCGATCTGGAAGAGGCCTTCCATGGTGGGCGTTTGAAGTGCGCGTTCAATGAAGGCCAGATGTATATTACGCTGGAAGGGGGCAACCTGTTTGAGCCCGGCAGCATGTTCAAACCCTTCGACAGTGTGGATCGCGTCAAAGAGCTGCTGAATGATTTTGCTGCCATGTTCCAGATCATCGACGCCGTGCTTGCCAGTCGCCGGCGCGAAGCGCAGGAACGCGGCGACTAAGGGGCAAATGAGGCAGTGTGTGGGCAGGCTTGTTCAGCTTTGCTTCAGTGGAAATATGCAAGGAAAACCAGTAACTTGCAGAAAGGCCCTCCCATGATCAGGACTTGCGTGACCGCTATGATTATTGCTCTGGCCGCCCAAGGCGCCATGGCGGATGCCATGACGGCAGCGGACATCAAACGCTGCAAGGCGATGCAGGCAACGCTCGCCCCGAAGACGGCCGAGATCGAGGAGATGAAGGCCAAACGGGATGAATTGGCGGTCACGGTAGAGGCGCGCGGTGAAGCCTGGGAAGATGCTGAAACGTTGCGCCTGGCATCGGCTAAACATGCCGCCAAGGCAGATGAGGCCAAGCAAGCCTACGAGGCCGGGAAGAAGAAACTGATGCAGTCCGAACAGGCCCTGCAGGCCACGGTGCGACAGTTCAACCAGGACATCGCGGCCTACAACCAGACCTGCTCAACTGAAGAATAAGCGCCTGAGAAGAATTTTCCTCTGGACTGCCCGGCCCGTTGCCGGGCAGTTTATGTTTGCGCTAGCATAAGCTTCGTTTGGTTGAGGGTGCACTCAGGAAATAGCAAGAATGTCAACGTTGACAGACGGTTTCTCATGATGTCCTAGTTCTTAAATCCAAAATGGGGCATAGCATCGATTATAACGACACGTGGCAGGAACTGACCTGTCACTGCAAACATGGGAGGGCGCGCGCATGAGCGACGCATCACTGAATCCAAAGGTGGAATCCGGGGAGGGCAGCTTTGCGCAGGTCCTTCTCATTACCGCCGTCGCGACCATTGGCGGTTTTCTGTTCGGCTTCGACTCGGGCGTGATCAACGGTACGGTTGAAGGCCTGAAGTCCGCCTTCCAGTCTCAGGATATCGGCACAGGCTTCAACGTTGCATCCATGCTGCTGGGCTGCGCTGTCGGAGCAGCGCTTGCGGGCAGCCTGTCTGACGCCTTCGGTCGCCGCACAATGATGATCGCCGCTGCGATCTGTTTTATCATCTCTGCCTGGGGCTCTGGCGTGTCAGGCTCCTCGGCGGAATTTGTCGTCTATCGCGTGATTGGCGGCCTTGCTGTCGGTGCCGCGAGCGTCATGTCGCCGGCCTATATTTCAGAGGTGGCCCCCGCCAAGTATCGGGGTCGGCTTTCCTCTATCCAGCAGGTCGCCATCATTTCCGGTCTCTTCATTGCGTTCCTGTCGAACTATCTGATCGCGCAGGCAACCGGCGGATCCGCCCTCAATGAATGGCTGCTTGGCTATGAGGGCTGGCGGTGGATGTTCTGGGTAGAGCTTCTGCCGGCAATCTTCTTCCTGGTCGCGTTGCTGTTCATTCCGGAAAGCCCGCGCTTTCTGGTGGCGCAGGGCTCATCCGAGCGTGCCCGGTCTGTGCTGACACGTCTCGCCGGAGCGCGTGCTGCAAAACGCAAGGTGGATGAGATTGAGGAATCCCTCGCCAACGACCACAAGCCGTCCATTCGTGATGCACTTGGCAAGTTCGGCTTCCGCCCGATTGTCTGGGTCGGTATCGGCTTGGCCGTGTTCCAGCAACTCGTTGGTATCAACGTGGTGTTCTATTATGGCGCCGTGCTGTGGCAGGCGGTTGGCTTCTCGGAAGGCGACGCGCTTCTGATCAATGTGATCTCGGGTGCGGTATCGATCATTGCCGTGATCATTGCCTTGTTGCTGATTGACAGGATTGGTCGCAAGCCGCTGCTATGGGTTGGCTCTGTCGGCATGACAGTGACGCTGGCCACTGTGACATTCTGCTTCTCGCAGGCTGTACGCGTGGACGGTGTGGTTAGCCTGCCGGGCAGCTACGGCCTGATCGCGCTTCTGGCGGCAAATGCGTATGTGATGTTCTTCAACGCATCCTGGGGCCCGGTCATGTGGGTTGCGCTGGGCGAGATGTTCCCGAACCAGGTGCGCGGAGCAGGTCTGGCCGTATCCGGATTTGCGCAGTGGATTGCCAATTTCGCGATCACGATGACCTTCCCGATCATGCTGGCGACAGCAGGCGTGGGGCTGACGGGAGCCTATGGCTTCTACGCGATCTGCGCTCTGATCTCTGTCTTCTTCGTCGTCTGGGCGGTGAAGGAAACCAAAGGTCTCGAACTCGAAGACATGCAGGGCTAAGCCCGCAATTCTCAAGCCTCTGCCGGAAGACCGGCGGGGGCTTTTTACATAAAATTCCGTGGGAGGAAGTTATGTCTATCAAGACCCGAAAATCATCCATATTGAAGCTTATGGGCGGCGCGGCATGCCTTGCATTGTTGAGCGCCTGCGCGACCACATCCGAGCCTGCAGAGGTTGAGGTTACCGAGACCATCGTTGAAACGGTTAAGCCTGCGCCTGCACCGCTCATGACGGAGAAGGACGTCACCGTCACGCCCAGCCTGTGGCCGGACATTACGGTGCCCGCGCTCGACCCCGCCATTGAGGCGCGCATTGATGACATCATGTCGAAGATGACGCTGGAGCAGAAAGTCGGGCAGGTGGTGCAGGGTGACACCGATTCCCTGACGCCCGAAGATGTGAAGAAGTATCGTCTCGGTTCCGTGTTGAGCGGCGGCAGCTCTGCGCCGGGCGACGAGCCCTTCGCCAGCAAGGAAGCCTGGCTGGAGGCGGCGGATGCCTACTGGAATGCATCTATTGATCCTGAAGGCGTCGAGATTGCCATCCCGATCATCTGGGGCATTGATGCCGTGCACGGGCACGCAAACCTGTACGGGGCGACGGTGTTCCCTCACAATATCGGTCTTGGCGCCGCCAATGATCCGGACCTGATCGAGGATATTGCCCGCATCACGGCGCAGGAACTGATCGTTTCCGGTCATGACTGGACATTCGCCCCCACCATCGCCACGCCGCAGGATGATCGCTGGGGCCGCACCTATGAGGGGTATTCCGAGCGTCCGGAAATCGTCGCCGCCTATGCCGAACGCATTGTACATGGCCTGCAGGGCGTTCCGGGACAGGACGACTTCCTGGGCAATGGTCGCGTTATCTCAAGTGCGAAGCACTATGTTGCTGATGGCGGCACCAAGGCTGGCCACGATCAGGGCGACGCCCAGATCAGCGAGCAGGAACTGATCGACATTCACGCGCAAGGCTATTTCACCGCGCTTGAAGCCGGTGTGCAGACCGTGATGTCATCCTTCTCCAGCTGGAACGGCGTGAAGATGCATGGCAGCCATGCCATGCTGACCGAGATCCTGAAAGACCGTCTCGGCTTCACCGGCTTTGTCGTCGGGGACTGGAACGGTCATGGCCAGGTGCCGGGTTGTACGAACACGGATTGCCCCCAATCCATGAATGCCGGGCTCGACATGTACATGGCGCCGGACAGCTGGAAAGGTATTTACGAATCCACGCTGATGCACGTTCAGAATGGCGATATTCCGATGGAGCGTCTGGATGATGCCGTGCGCCGCATTCTGCGCGTGAAGCTGGCCTATGGCATCTTCGACAAGGCCGCCCCGAGCGAGCGCCCTGGCGCAAATGAAGCGAGTCTGCTGGCCTCTGACGAAGCGCGGGCGCTGGCCCGCCGTGCTGTGCGCGAGTCTCTCGTACTCCTGAAGAATGATGACAATGTACTGCCACTCAGCAGAGACAAGACTGTGCTCGTCATAGGGGATGGCGCGGAAAGCATTTCCAAGGCGGCTGGAGGCTGGACGCTCTCTTGGCAGGGCGGCGGCTATGACAACAGCTACTTCCCGAATGGCGAGTCGATCCTTGAGGGCATCGAAGAGGCGCTTCTGCCTGGCGGTGGAAAGCTGATCTTTGATCCGGAAGGCAATTCTGACGCCAAGGCGGATGTCGTCATCGCGGTCTATGGTGAAAACCCCTATGCCGAGGGCGTGGGAGACGTGAACAATCTGGACTTTCGCCCGAATGGTTTTGATACGGAACACCTGAAAACCTACAAGGACAAAGGCATTCCGGTGGTTTCCGTGTTCCTGTCTGGCCGCCCGCTTTGGGTAAACCCGGAACTAAACAATTCCGATGCCTTCGTTGCGGCTTGGTGGCCAGGCACGGAAGGTGGCGGCGTTGCTGATGTGCTGTTCCAGACAGAGCCTGAGTATGATTTTACCGGCCGCCTGTCTTTCTCATGGCCTGCCAAGGCTAAGGGCTACCAGCCAAATCCGGGTGAGGCGGGGTATGATCCGCTGTTCGCTTACGGCTATGGTCTTAGCTATGGCGATGACGAGCCGAATCTCGGTCTTGTCTCTGAAGAGTCTGGACTGACAGCGGAAGACCTGAAGGATGGCGACCCGCGCGAGATCTTCTCTTCCGGCAAGACGCGTGGCAGCTGGAGCGGCATGCTGGTCGATGCAAACGAATATGTTCCGCTTCAGCAAGGCGCAGCGAAAGTGGGAAGTTTTGAAGTCGGCCGTGCCGATTATAAGATTCAGGAAGACGCGCTTGTCCTGAATTGGGGTGAGGGCAGCCAGGGCCGACTAGGCTTCGTTTCGATGGGCCTGCCAATCAATATCAGTGGTTCAGCCGATGTCGACATGGATCTCGTCTTTGCGGCGAAACAACCAGACAGTGGCAGCCATAACCTGACGGTGAGCGGCAATTGTCAGCAAGACGGCGAATGCGCTGGCAGCCAAAGCGTGACGGTGAGCGGAGGTGAATGGGCAGAGTACCGTGTCCCCGGTGCCTGTATCGGTTTGTCCGACTTGTCCATGGTGATGGTGCCAGCTGCGTTTAGTTCTGAAACGGCGGGCCGTGTGGCTATCGCGGATGTTCACTTTGCTCCCGCAAGCGGCGATGCGGAGTGTGCTGAGTAAGTTGACCTAAAGCAGCTATACTATCGGGCGCGCATCATTTGGTGCGCGCCC
>NZ_AWFA01000028.1 GCF_000682675.1 Hyphomonas pacifica
CAGAGTGTCTCAACCGTTCGAAAACGGACAATGCGTGGGTTTTGTGGAGAGGGTCTCCCTATAATGCTGAAATGAAATTCGCCGTCCTCGCCTGAGAAGCTGATCTCATGCGTATTGAATTGAGCCTTTGGGTCCGCAATCAATTCCACATGGGTGCGCTCAAAACCAACACCTTCCAGAGCGATGGCCGCTGCAACATTCGAATTTTTGGGATAATCAAGCGCAGCTGAGCGCGCATTTCCGCTGTAGATCGTCTCCGGCTGCGCAGCAGACATGATTTTCTTCAGTCTATTTTGTTCGAGTCCGGCCCAACTCGTCGCGGGTTTGATACCTCTGTAGTGGACACGATCGAGTTTACCCAATCGTGCCGCACGCAATGCGTCGAGCCCCCCTATGGCACCACTGGTCAAATAATACCGTGCGCCACCTTTCTTACTCGCTTCATCAAGCGCCTGCCTGAAGGGCTCCTCGGCCAGCACCCCGATCGACGTAATTACAAGACCAATACCGGATTCAAGTATGCGTTCGCCATATTCCCTCACAGCAGAATGGCTGGCACATTCCACCACGAGATCCGGAGCCAGTTGAACCAGCTCTTCGACGTTTGCTGCAATGACCGTGTGCTCCAAAAAACTCACCTTGGCCGCTGAGCTTCGTTGGGCCAACACGCCACATATCTGTACTGCGGGTGCGTAGGGCTTCAGCGTCTCCACAAGCGCGGTCGCGATCCCCCCACATCCTATCAACCCAATTTTGAACATCGCTTATTCCATATACAAAACTTTTGTTTGTAATTGAATATCACGCCCATTTCTCTGGGTAAACAGAATGAAATACAAACTATCCTGCAAGTCTTGCAAAAGCCGCAGGCAAATTTCCCGCCCCCCCCGAAGTCCCTCGGGTTTGCGCAGTCGGCTTCATGGGGGAAAGTCATATTCGAATCGACGGTGCTGTCAGACGAATACGCCCCCATCACCGCTTTTTGCGAGCAAACAGGCCTCAGGCAGCGACCATTTCGCGCCATTCGAGAAGAGCGACGTCTCGAAGTGCTTTGAACCTGGCCCTGCTCTCGATATTCCTTTGATGATTCAAGTGATTGTACACAGACGAATGGATTGAGGCGAACTTTTGTAAACGTCGCATTCGCCGGAATCGAGACATAGCTCGATCTCGCCTTCGGAATGGTAAGTGTGAATTTTCAGCGCGGTTATTGAGATGCCTGCCAGTTTCCTGGCGGTCCTCGTTCCCGATCGCGTTCATTGCTGCCCGATATGGTGGACATTTATCCGTTACGATCACCTTGGGACCGCCATAGCGTTTCATGACTTTTCTTATAAATTTCAACGCTGAAGCTTTGTCGCGAGTTTTCGTGACAAATGACTCCAGCATCTCCCCCTCATGATTGACAGCTCCTCAAGGGTAGTGAGTCTTCCCTCGGATCTTCACGAAGACCTCGCTCAGGTGCCACTGCCATTGCGGACTCTGCCGCATACCCTCCGACCGGCGCTTGCGGACCTTACACGCGAAGTAGGTGCCGAAGCGCTCGACCCAATGCTTCACCGTTTCGTGGCAAGTATCAATCCCTCGCTCATGGAGCAGGTCTTCGGCGTTGCGCAGTGATAATGGAAATCTGACATACATCCTCACCCCAAGCTGAATGATTTCCGGTGACGTCTTGAACTAGCGAAACGGTGACTTGGTTATTTCCCGAGACTAGACGGCAGGAATCGCCGCCTCAAGCCCGGTTCCTTTGACAATCCCTTATCAGGGAAATCGGGCCCTGAGGGTACTCTTGCATTTGGCGATTGGAGACGGTGACAGATTTCCGGCGCGAAACCCGCCCTGTTCCGGCCCATTCTGAAAACGGAGATGCAGCCTGGCGCCAACCCGCGGTGTGTGGGCTTTGCGCGGAGGTGACGGTACTTTTCTCTGTTTGGAAAGTGGGATGGCGGGGCATGCGGGATAGCGATGAGAACTATGTCTACTCCATAGCCCTCTAAGGCCACATAAAAGGATGGGGCTCGCTATGACCATTCTGGAATGGCCGCTTGCGACTAGGCTCTGTCGATCCAGTCGCTCGCTATATCTTCGGATCCATTAGACCAAGCGATAGTGGTTAGGAACGAGCCGATTCAAACACCTTGACGATAATCCTGCTGTGATCGACTAATACAGCTAGGGGGACTAACGTTGGGGGCAAGCCATTTGAGCATCAGTTTTCACAATCCTGACCAATACATGGCGTCGCTGCGGACGATCATTGCTCAAGGTCGCAAGCGTGTCGGCCTCTTAGTTGGCGCAGGTGCACCTGCTGGCATGGCACACACCGACGGCACCCGTCCGCTCATTCCCGCCGTTGCTGGTCTCACCGATCAAGTCCTGACCGTGATCAAGCCAACCTACCAAGTTCAGATCGATGGCCTTAAAGATGATCTTGAGCGCCACGATATCGAGACTTTGCTTTCCCGGGTCCGTTCGCTTGGCGGCATCATTGGCAAGACTAAAGTTCATGGCTTGGATGGTGAAGGATACAAAAAGATGGCTGACGCCATTTGTGCCGAGATTGGCCGTATTGTGAAGGTTCGCCTTCCTACCGGTCCTACTCCATACAGCGAGTTGGTGAGTTGGATTACCGGTGCGCCGCGTGCTCACGCCGTGGAAATCTTCACCACCAACTATGACCTGCTGTTCGAAGAGGCATTCGAACGCGTCAAAGCGCCTTATTTTGATGGCTTCACTGGTGCGCGAGAAGCGTTCTTTGATCCCGCCTCCGTGTCCACCGATCAGCTTTCCCCCCGGTGGACGCGGCTTTGGAAGGTGCATGGCTCACTGGGGTGGAAGGCCAATGAAGCGGGCGAGGTTGTTCGAACGGGTCGCGATGATGCGACACACCTGATTTTTCCCGAGCATCTCAAATACGACCAGACTCAGAAGGCGCCTTACTCCGCGTTGCTTGAACGTCTGCGCACATTTCTCACGATCGAGGACACGCTGCTGATATCGATCGGTTTCTCCTACGCCGATGCGCATATCACTGACCGAGTCAGCGAGGCGCTTGACGCCAACCCCGCAGCCAGCGTGTTCGCCTTTCAGTTTCAGAACTTGGACAAGGAAACCTACGCCGCTGAACTCGCTTCCCGCCGCTCCAATTTTAGCGTCTATGCGCGTGACAAGGCGGTTGTGAGCGGCGTCGCGGCCGACTGGCAGGCGCCGAATGAGCTGCCGACCAAGGATTGGGGGCCGATTCGCAAGAGCTATTGGTCACCGCCGACGGGTGGCCCGGATGGCGGTTTCAAGCTCGGTGCCATTGAGGATTTCGCCCGCTTCTTCGCCAACTCGCGCTCGCCCCAGGCATTCGACGCCGTCGAGGACGCCGCCACCGCGGTGCCGACCGCGTGACCGGCCCGACCTTTCTTGGCCGCGTCGGGAGCGTCGCGGGCGCGACTATCAGCGTCAGACAGGCGGAATCTGTCGCGTCTGGAATCGCGATCATTGCAGGCCGCAGCTACCGGGTGGCTCAGGTCGGAAGCTTCGTGCGTATACCGCAGGGCTATCACGATCTCTATGGAGTAATCTCGGAAGTGGGCGCGCAAGCCACGCCCGATACCCTCGTTGATGCGCGTCAACGAGGCGAAAGCTGGATGACGGTGCAACTGGTCGGAGAAATTGTTGAGACGAGCTTCGAGCGCGGCATCAGCCAATACCCCGGCATCAACGATGAGGTCCATCTCGTCACCGAGGACGATCTCGGCCGCATCTATGGCGCCGAACACACCGGCCAAATTGCAATCGGACGGCTGGCGGGCGCCGAGAGCATTCCGGTCCAGATCGATCTAGATCGTCTCGTCACACGCCATAGCGCTGTCTTGGGCTCTACCGGCTCCGGCAAATCTACCACGATCGCCAGCCTTCTGCGGTCGATATGTCAGGCCAGCGGCGGCAAGCATTGTTCGAGCTCCCGCATTCTGCTGCTCGACATTCACGGCGAATATGGCGACGCGCTCAAGTCGGTCGCTGAGGTTTTCAGGGTAAATCCGTCTGAGGATGAGCAACCTCTCCACGTCCCCTATTGGGCACTCGATACTCTCACCCTGCTAGATTTCCTGATGGGACCGCTCTCAGAGAACGCCTACACCGGCGTGCTGGACAAGATACAGGCGGCCAAGCTGTCAGTCGCAGACGGTGTCGCCGGTGTTGACGTGAACGCCTTGACAGTTAGCACGCCTTTACCGTTCAGCCTCAAGCAGCTCTGGTTTGAATTGATCGATCCCGAATACAAGACATGGGCTGACAAGGAGCGCACGCAGAGGGCGATCGATGAGGAAGGCGATGCGGAAGCCCTGAAAGCACCGAAATATCAACCCCCAGGAGCCGGGAGTGCGTTGCCGGACCAGAATCAGACTGGGGTACTGGGCATTCGCCGCCAACTCGCGCAAATGCGCTCGCGTCTGCTCGATCGGCAATATGATTTTATGCTTCACCCTGGTGACTGGGAACCCGATCTCGCGGGCAAACCCAGTAAGGATTTGCCTGACCTACTGCAAAGCTGGTTCGGCCATAACAAGCCGATCACCGTGCTCGATCTGTCGGGCGTACCTAGCCAGGTTCTGGTGCGCCTGATCGGCGGCATCCTCAATATCACCTACGAAGCGCTGTTCTGGGGCCGAAGTTTGCCCGAGGGCGGGCGAGCAAGGCCCGAACTCGTGGTCATGGAAGAGGCGCACCGATATTTGGGCAAAGACGGTGACAACCCTGCGCGCGACATGGTCCAGCGGATCGTCAAGGAAGGACGTAAGTTCGGGGTCGGGGCAATGATCGTTAGCCAACGCCCCTCCGAAATAGACGAGACCATCCTTTCGCAGTGCGGAACTCTGATGGCGCTCCGCCTCTCAAATAGTGCCGATCAGGCCAAGGTTAAAGCCGCGTTGCCGGATAGCTTGAGCGGACTTGTCGACACGCTGCCGGTTCTGCGAACCGGCGAAGCGATCATCATGGGCGAAGCAGCGCGTCTGCCGATCCGCTGTCGCATCAACTTGCCGCGGGCTGGCGAGCGGCCGAACAGCGAGGATCCGAGAGTCAGCGAAGCTTGGGCACGACCGCGCGGGGACGAAGACTATGAGCGGCTCGCCGCAGCATGGAGATCGCAAGACCCGAAATGGGGACAGGAACCGAAAATGGAGGACTCGTGATGCAAAGGCAGCCCGTCAGTTCGAGCAACATCGCCTCGATTGGCTATGATCCGGCCACAGAGGTGTTGGAGGTCGAGTTTCTCAACAACAGTATTTATCAATATTTCAACGTGCCCAGCATCGTCTACGAAGCGCTGATGGCCGCCCCCTCACACGGCGTCTATCTGAATGAGAACATCAAAAAAGGTCATTATCACTATGAGCGGATATAACACGTTTCGTCTCACTTTCCCGATTCCCTGCGGCTGCGCCTTTTGACCCGGATCGTGCACACCGCTGACTAGGCATTTAGGAAAGCCGTTCGACCCATTCCAAGACGGCCTGCGGACGGCGCTGGTGGAGGTGCACCTTGATGTTACCGGCACGGACGGACGGGAGATCGAAGAGCATCGGCGCGCTATCGCATTATTGTGGCTCCATATATTTACCTGTATTCGACAATCCTCTCATTGTCATGCCGATACCAATTCCTCCGCGCTCCCGGCTTTCAATAAGAGCTGCCGCCCACCCAATTCCTCAAAGAGCTGTTCGCGGCATGTGAAAATGACGACCTGAACGTTGCGCGCCGCCATGTTTAGTATGTCGAACATCCGGTTCATGCGTCGGTCATCGGAGAATACGAGCGCGTCATCCAGTATGACGGTTGCTGGGTGGCCCTGCTCCACCAGCATTTCGGCAAAAGCGAGCCGGATCAGAACCGCGATCTGCTCCTGGGTCCCCATGCTTAGGTGATGGAAGGCTTCCTCGTATCCAGCCTCCCTGATAACGCCGACGATGCGCAGGTCTTCATCGATTGTGATTTCGGCACCGGGAAACAGGAGTTGCAAATACGGCCGCACGCGGTTGAGCACAGGAGACAGGTAGCGCTCCTTCGCCTCCTGCTCGGCGGCTCGCAAAGTCGCCAACAACAACTCCAGTACCCGAACTTCCCGTTCGGCGCGACGGCGGTCGTCCGTCGCGCGTTCCAGCTCGCGTGCCTTCTGTTCAATGGCCTCGTCCAAACCGACACCTTCGAGGACTTCGATGTGCGAGCGCAGACCGGCAATGGTTTCCTTAAGGTTGCCGCGTTTTTCACGGCGATCCTTTATCGCCTGTTCGAGACGGCCGATGCGGGCTTCGAGTTGAGGAAGGGTTTCGTCCGTTCGCTGATCTGTCAGACTGGCAATGGCATCTTCCTGGTCTGACACTGCCTTTTCGGCGGCATTGATCGCGGCTTGCAGGGCGCTGTCCGCCTGATTTTCTTCGGCAGCCGCCAGTTCTGAGCGTAGCTTTTCCAACCGAACGCCGCTGTCGTCATACCGCGTTCTGACGGTTCCGAGTTCGGTCTGGAGTGCTCCCAGCGCATCTTCGGGACCACCGAGGGCCGCCCTAGCCGCATCTACGGCGCTTCGGGCCTCTTCGGCCTGTTCAAGGGTGGCGCGCAGCTCTGTGTCGGCCTCCTGCTTTGTGGGAAGCGTGTCGATTTCCAGATCGGCGAGATCGCGCGTCAGAATGAGCTGCAAACTCTCCACATAGCCTGCAAGAGCTTCGGCACCGGCGTCGTGATCGTCCGTGGCCGGCGCATGCAATGCGGCTTCCTGACGGGCGAGTTCCCCATCCTGCACAAACTTCTGCCGTTTCTTGTGCTGATCCTCCGCGTCATCGACGGTCTTCACGCCCCCGGCCTGCAAGGCCGTCTCAAGGGCGGTTCTCGCTTCGCGTTGCTGATCGCGCAGCTTATCCCGGTCCTTGATCGCTGGTTCGACGGTGATGCGGCCACGGCCGGGAATTGTGATCGTCGTCGGACCGACCGCGTGGATGGGCGGGTCATCGACCGCCACCTTGCGGCCATCAACTTCGATTCCTGATAGAGCGTCGCCCGCCATATCGAATGTGATGCGGGTGGCAGCGGCGCTTAGGCGGCTGTCGATGGTTTCGAGCGCTTTAGCGGCATCACGAATTTCCGTCAGGGTCTCGTCTGTAACGAGAATGGCGGCAGCGTCCTGACGGGCCCTGCGTTGCCGTTCTTCTGCTGCCGTTGCTTTTTCGCGCCGTCCTTCGAGTTCACGAATACGGGCTTGGCGTTCGACTGCCACTAATATACGCCGCTGATGAGATACTGCGTCATCTGCTGCGGTAACGGCGGCCTCGGCTTCACGGACAGCAGTCCGAAGTTCGGCAAGCCGCGCCCGCGCCTCTTTTTCCCTGGTGCGAACGTCCTCCAGACCCTGGCGGGCGGTTTCCACGACCTCTTCTTCGTCAGCAATGGCCTGTCTCAGTGCGGTACGCTCAGTCAGAACCTGGTTGGCCTGCTCAAGATTGCGCTGCTTCAGGGCAAGATCGCTGTTCGCTGCGTCGATACGCGCTTCCAGTTCCGCCAAATGGCCATGACGCTTCCGGGCGTCCGTCAGTTCCGTCTCGTCGGCCTCGTCGCGGTAACTGGTGGACAAGCGCGCCAAAGTCTCCTGCGCCTGCTCAAGCTGATCGAGTGTTCTGGACAGCTCGTCGCGGCGACCCTGTAAACCCGCAAGCTCGGTTTCCAGCGTTTCGGTATTGTCGATTAATTCCTTATACGCGCCGCGCGGCTTTCCGGCGCTCGTGACCAGTTCGCCAAGCTGCTTTTCGATGGCCTGCGGCAGCGCCCGGCCGCGACGGCCGCCGAGCACCGTGCCGACCTCGGATTCTAAGGCGCTATGCAGATTGGCTCTGGCGCTTTGCGGCAAGTCGAGCGCGCCGAATGAGTGACCCTGTTGCACCCACAGCACGTTCCACATGCCGAGCGTTTCCGCTTTGGCACCGCTTTTTCCCGGTTCATCGAACCCCAGCAAATCGCGCAGGGTATCTTCGGCGGCGTCGCCTTCCAGTGTTCGTCCGTCGGGGCATGACAACCGGGCATAGGGCTTTTTGATGAAGCGTTTTGTTATTCTGTAAACGCCGTCATCCAGTTCAAAGGCAAGCTCGACAACCGGCCCGGCCTGATTGCGGTCGTTCTGCAATGCCGTAATCGGCTGCGCCTTCGAGCTATATTTCTCAAACAGCGCCGCCCGGAGTGCGTCAAGCAGCGTTGATTTGCCCATCTCGTTAGGGCCGACAACGACATTCAGCCCGTCCTCAATGCCGTCGAGCCGCATCGGGGTGGTGAATTTCTTGAACTGGTTCAGCGCAAGCGACCGCAGCTTCATTGGCGACCTGCCCGGAGCTTCATGTGCTCGATATAAAGACGCTGCAACGCTTCGGCGGCGATAGCGCGTTCGCCGTCGCTACCTTCCTCGGCTTTGCGTTTCAGCTCTTCCGCTGCCACACGGACGAAGCCGCCGCGATCAATCTGATCCAAATCCTCAGCCGTCGGGCGCGGGAACAAGCGCTGGTCATCAATGCGCATGAAGCAGAACGCGGCTGATACGCCGTCCACCACTTCGTTCTCGAAATATTGTCGGTCATCAAGCGATACGGCGCCTTCGACCGCCAAACGGATGAGCACCCGGTCAAGATCGCCGGCGACCGCTCGCAGCATGCGGGCGAGGCGGTCTATGTCCTCGCGACTGTTGATCCGCTCCGATCGAGTGAGCCATTGGTAATGCCCGGTGGGCAGCGGGGTGACTTCCGGCGCGCGATCCTGGGCTTCGATTTCCACAAGAAGCGCTTGGCCGCCGCCGGTCACATCGAAGGCGTCGGTCTCTGGCGTGCCGCTGTACCAACAGCGCTCGTTGATCTTCTTTTGCCCATGCCAGTCGCCCATTGCGAGATATGACAGGCCGGCACGGGCCGGGCGGTCTGGCGCTATGAAGTTGTGAACGTCGTGATCCTCCGATCCGAAGCCGGTCACCGTGCCGTGGGCAATCCCCACACGGAAGAGTCCGTCCGGCAGCGCCGCGTCGTCCATATAGGCCGTCGGATCGTCAAGCCGCCGGCGGTGGTAGAGAGGGGCTGGAAGGATCGACAGCGCATCATCGCCGAAAGTGACTGGTGCCGGTTCAGTATAAATATGAACGTTCGCAGGAAGCCCTTTACGCAGGAGTTGATCCCAAAGCCCGTTGGGGCGGTGCGGATCGTGATTGCCGGGCAGCAGATGCCAATGTGTGTCGGGGAAGTTGCGCATCCGTTCCAGCGGCTGGTTAAGCGAACGCGGTGACAAGGCTTCCATATCGTAGACATCGCCAGAAACTAGGACATGCCGTGCGCCGTGTTTGACGGCCAGCTCGCCAAGATTGCTGACGGCCCGCAGACGCGCGTCCTGGAGCAAACCCATCGTTGCGCTGTCAACAAACCGGAAAACTTTTCCGATCTGCCAGTCCGAGGTATGGATCAGTCGGAGTGTCATGCGGACTTACTTTGCTTGTACCGCATCACTGCCCGAACCCTTCATCTTCGCCAACTTGTCTGTCCCTTCCTATTTCTCTTTTGCGGGCGACAAGCCGTTCATATACCTCGATTGAAAGCACGACCGCCACAGAACGACCGTGCTTCTTGATGGTCACAGGTTCCGCTCGCGCGGTATCCAATAGCAGACCGAAACCATTCTTGGCTTCTTTTGCAGACATCGTTTTCATCTAGGTTGCCGTCTCAACATTTGATCTATTTTGGCTACTTTGTCCCCCTTGAGCAAGAGACACGACCCAACATGGATAAGTCCTTGCTCTGAATGCACTGATAGTCACTCTCCGCGTTCCGATGTCCCATATCCCGATCAGATCTCCTCTCCCGGTCTCCGCTTCGCTCTGGCCGGGCCGGTTGCTTGGGGGCGCTGCCCCCTGGCGCGGCACAAGGGCGGCCGGGCGGTATCCCCAGCCTTCCGCGCGGGTACAGCTACGCGTCTTCGTCATGACTTCGATCCGCTTGTGCAGGCCGGGTGATCCCCCTCCGCCCGTCCGCCCTTGCACCTTGCACCCCCCGGTCTCGCCGACGGGCAGGGTTGCAGCGCAGCGCTGCGCTCCAACCCAAGCCCATGAAAGGAAAGACCATGACGACGAAGACACAGACCCCGACCGTTCCCGAACATGGCGAAACGGTTTTCATCCCGCTCAACAAGCTCAAGAGGCACCCACAGAACGCTCGGAAGACCCCGCATAGCGAGGCGTCCATCGAGGCGAAGGCTGCGAGCATCGCCGCCAAGGGTATCCTGCAAAATCTGGTGGTGGAGCCGGAAACTGACGCGGAGGGCGAACCGACCGGCTGCTATCTGGTGAGTGTCGGCGAAGGCCGCAGGCTGGCGCAGTTGCTGCGCGCCAAGCGCAAGGAGATCAAGCGGACCGAGCCGATCCGCTGCGTCATCGACACGGCGAACGACCCTGCCGAGATCAGCCTTGACGAGAACGTGACCCGCGAAGACCTGCACCCCGCCGACCAGTTCGAGCGCTTCCGCGAGCTTGCCGAAACGCGCGGATGGGGCGCGGAGGAAATCGCCGCCCGGTTTGGCGTCACCGCCCATGTGGTGAAGCAGCGGCTTCGCCTCGGCGCGGTCAGCCCCAAACTGATGCAGGTCTATCGTGACGGCGATCTGACTCTGGATCAGTTGATGGCCTTCGCCATCACCGAGGACCATGCCCGGCAGGAACAGGTTTACGAACACCTGTCCTATAACCGCGAGCCGTGGATTATCCGTCGCGACCTGACGGCGAGCAATGTGGCAGCGACCGACCGGCGCGCAATCCTTGTCGGGGCGGAAGCCTATTCGGAGGCAGGCGGCACCATCATACGCGACCTGTTCACCGAGGATCGCGGCGGCTTCTATGAGGATGCCGCGTTGCTCGACCGGCTGGCCCTCGACAAGCTGGAAGGCATCGCGGGGCAAGTTCAGGAAGCCGAGGGGTGGAAATGGGTTTCGGCCCATATCGACTGGCCCCACGCCCACGGCCTGCGCCGAACCTATCCGCAGCCGGTGGAGCTTTCGGAGGCAGTCGAAACTGCCCACGACGCCGCGCAGGAGGAACTTGAACGCCTGTCGGCGGAATGGGAGGACGCAGACGTGGACCTGCCGCCGGAAGTGGATCAGCGTTTCGCGGAGCTTGAAGCCGAAATCGAGCGGATCGACGGCAGGCGTCATGCCTATGAGGCCGACGAGATCGCGCGCGGTGGCGTATTCGTGGTTCTGAACCATGACGGAGAAGCCCGCATCGAACGCGGGTTCATCCGGCCCGAAGACGAAGCCCCGGAACCGGAGGAAGAAGAAGCGGAGGACAGCAGCACCGTTATCGACGGGGTGCGCGTCAATGTTGATGGCGAAATCATGGGCGGCGACGAACATGATTGCGACGGCCATCCCGTTTCCGACCACGGGCCGGAGGACGAGGACGCGGAGGATGACGGCAAGCCGCTGTCGGACTCGCTCATCCGCGACCTGACCGCGCATCGCACCCTTGCCCTGCGTCTCGCCCTTGGCGAGCAGCCGGACATGGCCTTGATCGCCGTCACCCATGCGCTCGCCGCACAGACCTTCTATCGCGGCGGCGGGGATGCCCATTGCCTCGAAATTCGCCCGACGAGCAGCTACCTCGCCAGCCACGCGGACGGGATCGAGGACACGGCGGCGGCGAAGGCGTTGGAGGATCGCCATGCCGGATGGGCGGCGGACATGCCGCGCGACGTGGCAGAGCTTTGGGGCTTCGTTGCCGGACTGGACCATGCCAGCGTCATGGCCCTGTTCGCCCATTGCGCTTCGCTGACCGTCAATGCCGTCAAGCAGCCGTGGGAAACCCACAAGCGCCATGCCGTCGCCACCGCGGACAGGCTGGCGACGGCGGTGGCGCTCGACATGACGGCGCACTGGACGCCCACGGTTCGGGCCTATCTCGGGCGCGTCACCAAGGCGCAAATCCTCACCGCCGTGCGTGACGCCCTTGGCGACAAGGCGGCGGACCAGATCGCGGACAGGAAGAAGCCGGAAATGGCGGAAGCCGCCGAGCAGCTTCTGGCCGGAACCGGTTGGCTGCCGCCCGTGCTGCGTACCGGACGGCCCGCATGGCTGGCCGACGAGCGGCAGGAAGCCCCCGCCACCGGGGACATGCCGGAGGCCGAGAGCGCCGAGGCTACGGAGGATGAGGCTTTCCCCGTCGCAGCGGAATGAAAGGCAGGTCGGGATCGCGCAAGCGGTCCCGGTCTTCCACCCCCAAAAATCGCGGCCGCGCGGCTTCCCCGCGCGGCCGGATGACCTCGACAGATTGGAACGATAACGGCACCATAAAGATGCGCAGCGACGGTGTTGACGACTGCACGAAAGGCGGTGCTGCAAAGTCAAAGGAACAAGATTATGGTCGCCGTCATGTTCATGGGCGTTGCGCTGATCGCGCTTCTCTGCGTTCTCGCCTATACGCTCGCCATCTACGCGCTGCCCTTTTTCGTCGGGCTGGCCGCTGCGCAGTTCGCCGACCAAACCGGCTCCGGGTTGATCGGCGCGGGGCTGGTCGGGCTGTTCTCGGCTGGCGTCGCCTTCGGCGTCCTGGCCGGGCTGTTCGAGACGATCCGCTCGCCCGTCATCCGCCTGATCGTCGCGCTTGTCTTCGCCGCGCCCGCCGCCGTGGCGGGCTATGCGCTGGTCTATGGCATCACCAAGGAGGCTGTGCCGTCCGAAATCTGGCGGCAAATCTTCTGCATCGTCGGGGGCGGATGCGTCGGCATAGCGGCATGGATGCGTCTGGCGGCGGGCGTCGGCCAGCCCTCGGGTTAGCCGTGTCGCGCGATGCTGATCCTACCTTCGCCAGTTCTGTTTGAATTCATCGTCAAACCACATCTCCACGTCATAAGAGACGGAGGTGGTGGTGCGGAAATCAAGGTAAGATGAATAATTCTGCTGGACCCATGACAGGAAGCTGCCGAAGCTCAACTGGTCTGCCGGAGTGGACGAAAAGCCACATTCTTTCCGCCATTGATGGCACAAATGCCGGACAGCCTGTTCGCATTCAGCTTTTTTCACGCGTGGTCCCCGTTTGCCGCGAAGATCACGATTTCAGGCTCCCAACCGGCAGGAAGCTCCGGTGGACTCACCGAGTCCAGATCGAGGCGGATAAACGACTTGAGAATCGACTGAAACGTGTCCGTATCCCGCGCCCAGTGAATGACACCATCGAAATCTTTGGCGAGCTTGTGCGTCAAGTCGAGTGAAGACCGCCGATTGACCCCAACAGGACTGTCCACCTGCACGATGGCGATCCTGTCGCCGCCAACCCATCGCACGATGTCTTCAGGGAGTTCATGCGCATAGTTGCGACGGCCATCCCAAACGGCGGTTCTGATGACTTTTCCGGCAGGAGTTCCAACCCGGAATATCCATGGCGAGTCTTCCTGCGTGACACCGGATGCTGGATAGAATCTGGGCGGCGGCGGTCGATTGAGCATCGCAGCTTTTTGTTCGCGTATCTTGCGCCGCTGCGCTTCGGTCAATCGGCCAAGCAAAGCGCCGCTTGGATCGAACTGACGGATATGTTTCGAGTAGGAAACTTCAGCGGTGCCCGCATCGTAAACATCTGAATTCGGGAAGGTGAACAATAATACCTGCCCCGTGAAGCTGCGCAGATGCCGCATCACGATGTCCCATGCGATGTCATCGTGAACGATAGGCACAATGTGAAGTGCGGCTCCCGGCGCTTCCATCGACAGTCTTTCGATGACGGCGATACCAACAGCACTGAAGGATTCTCCGTCACCGAGGCAGAATCCGACATGGAAGGTCCGCTCACCAACCACTGCTCTGAACGCGCGCAATATGACCTGCGTCGTGTCCGGTATTGTATCATCACCTGTCAGTTCGCGAATGCGTGCCCCGTCGATCTCCATCGCAGGCGGCAGAACGTGGAGATCTATCGTGCCGTTGTAGCCATCAGAATCCGGCCAGGCAGCCCGTTCTTGCTTCTTTCGCTTGGCTTCACCCATCGCGTTTCTCCCAAACTTTAGCTAAAAGCCGCGACCACGGTTTCGATAGGCAGGAACAGCGTCCGGCTGTCTTCGGGGTATTCGACGAACTCGGCACAGCGCAGATAGAAGCGTTTGGCCGCTTCATCCTTCGCCTGGACCATCACGGCCCCGATACCAATGCTTTGCGAAGCCAGCGCAATCCGGCGCAGCGCGTCCGCCAAAAGGTCCGCGCCGAGACCCTTTCCGGCGTGGTCGAGGTCAACGGCCAGCCGGCCGACGACCGAGACCGGAATCTGGTCGGGCGCGTTGCGCCGCACCTTTCCGGGAGCCGCACCACGCTCGACTGACCCGGCCGAAATGCAAAAGTAACCGACGACCTGATTGCCCACGCACACGACATAGGTGCGCGAAAACCGGCTTTCGTTCTTCAAGGCGCGATGGCGCAGCCAGTCGTTCAACGCGGGCTCACCGCAGTCGAATGCCGAAAGGTCATGCTCTGCCGTCAGAGGAACTGGAGCAGACAGTGGCAATTCGGGATGGTCGGGCGTGTCGTCTATTTCTGCCATGCCGGGGTCCGGCGCAGCAGGGCCTTGAGCTTCGGCCCCGGCGCGGGCGGATTGTCGAGCGCCTGCATGAAGGCGTCGTAGCGCTCGGGGTCGAGCGTGAACAGGCGCTGGTCGAGCAGCACGTCGACCGCTTGCCGCCGGGCGCTTTCCACCATGAACTCGGTGCGTGTCTTGCCGAGCACAGCCGCCGCATCGTCGATAAGCTGGCGCGTGCCGGTCTCGATCCGCAGATTGATGCTGCCCTTGGTGTCAGCCGTAGAGGCACGACCTGCAACCGCGGTGGTCGCAGAACGGGCAGATTCCGAAGGGGCGATACGAGCTTTGGCCATGATCGCAATATGAGTGCGCGTATCCACAATGTCAATACGGCAGAAGGAAGGGAAGACTCGGGCGTTGCCCTTCGGGCCGGGCTTTCGGCTGCGCCGGAACCACGCCCATGGCGCGTTTCCGCCATTCGGCTTCAATCCCTAACGCAAGGGGGGGGGCGGCGGCCATTTCGCGGCAGGCCCCACGCGGATAGACGGGAGCAATCCGAGGAGGCGGTTCCGGTCGCCACGGCAGGCCCATGAGATTAGGCTTTCCATCCACTTCAACTGGCAGGCGGATCAGCACCGGGAAAGCCAAACCATCCGCTTGGCAGAGCATGGCGCAACGCCCCGCAAGCGATCTTCCGGCCACACAGGATATGGCAGCACGCGCGAAGCTCAGACAAAACCATACCGCTGCCCCCTCGCTGGCGATACGCGAATTGGCCTTGCCGGTCGGATCAGGAAAGACCGCAGCCAGTGAATCCGCATAGAATCCCCGATCCCGGCGAGGCGCAGGACGGCCGCCATTGCTGTATTCCATGCGATTTCCTGTTATGGGCGCTCCATCCGCGTCCTCGATCTGGCAAGGTCTGACCGAAGACCGGCTTCGCCTCGCTCGTCTTCCCGCAACACCCGTCGCCAGCTTTTTTCCGCCGCCCAACCACCCCATGCGGCAGACCGCATGGGGACCCCGGATTGGCTTTGCAGCGCGAAACAAAAAAGCCGTCGCTGGCCGCCTTCCACGTTGTTTCAGCCCTGAAGGGTGCGGGGCCGATCGTCCCCGGTCTCACGACCGCCATCGAGGTCGCAATGGTGCGGCCCGACAGGAAAAGGAATACGACAATGGCAACCATCGGCACCTTCACCCAGAACGAGAACGGCGCGGGCTTCACCGGCGCGGTCAAGACCCTGACCCTCAACGTCAAGGCCAAGTTCACCGCCACCGAGAGCGACAGCGAGCGCGGCCCCGACTTCCGCATCTTCGCCGGAGCCACCGAGTTCGGTGCGGCCTGGAAGAAGATCGCCCGCGAGACGCAGCGCGAATACCTCAGCGTCAAGCTGGACGATCCGAGCTTCCCCGCGCCGATCTACGCCAGCCTGGTCGAAGCCGAGGACGGAAAGTCCCACAACCTCATCTGGTCCCGCCGCAACGGCGACTAAGACCGGCTCCCGGAATAGCCCCGCTCATCCGAGCGGGGCTTCTTTTTGCTCATGTCCGCCGCCTCTTAAGGACCAAGGAGATCGGGATACATGGCCTTCCGGTTTTCAGGTTTTGCGTATCCCGATCAGATCTTCTCCCCGTCCGCCGCTTCGCTTTGGCCGGGCCGGTTGCTTGGGGGCGCTGCCCCCTGGCGCGGCACAAGGGCGGCCGGGCGGTATCCCCAGCCTTCCGCGCGGATGCGTGCTCACGCACTGTCGTCAAAGCCGCCATCCGCTTGTGCAGGCCGGGTGATCCCCCTCCGCCCGTCCGCCCTTGCACCTTGCACCCCCCGGTCTCGCCGACGGGCAGGGTTGCAGCGCAGCGCTGCGCTCCAACCCAAGCCCATGAAAGGAAAGACCATGAACACCATGACCCTGAACCATCACCAGCAGCCCGTTTCCAAGGGCTTCCGCGTGGACATTTCGCGCGGCGAGAATATTGGCCGCGTGTCGTCGGAATGGTTTTCGCGCCCGGATGACGAACGCTATCTGTCCCTGACCGAGCTTTACGACGCCGTAAAGTCTCGCGCGGATCGCGCCAAGGCCCGCACCGTGGAGAGCCGCGCCGTGCGCGTGGAAGCCAGCCGCGACGACGCGGAACGGCTTTCGCTGATCGTCCCCGGGCAGGAGCAGCCCGTCGCACCGACGCATTGGAGTTTCGGCCAGTTGTGCAGCCTTGTCGGCGCACCGGCCCGCTACCTGCGCGATCTTCCCGCACCGCTGGCGGGCATCAATCTGCAACATGGCCTTGTCAGCCATCGCGGCGAATTGGTGAAGACGCTGGAAACCGAGGACAGGCGCGTTGAGCTTCGCGCCGTGACCGGCCCGGACTACGGTCGCATCTGGGACCATGAGCTTGTCGCCGCGGTCATGAAGATCGCGGGTAATGGCGTCGGGGATACTATGTGGAAGGTGCCGGGCGTGCTGGATTGGGCGACCATGACGCACAATCCATTCGTGGACGTGACCAAGGACACGACCACGCTTTACGCCAGCGACCGCGACGTGTTCCTGTTTCTGGTGGACGATACGCACCCCATCGAGGCCGGACGCCTGCCGAACGGCGACCCCGACCTTTATTTTCGGGGGTTCTATTGCTGGAACAGCGAAGTCGGATCGAAGACCCTCGGCATCGCTTCCTTCTATCTCCGGGCGGTTTGCATGAACCGCAACCTTTGGGGCGTGGAAGGGTTCGAGGAAATCTGCATCCGGCACAGCAAGTTTGCCGCGCAGCGTTTCGCCCATGAAGCGACCCCGGCATTGACCAGCTTCGCCAATTCCTCGCCCGCGCCGTTCGTCGCCGGGATCAGGGCGGCGCGGGAGCGGATCGTCGCCCGCACCGACGAGGACCGCGAAACCTTCCTGCGCAAGCGCGGGTTCAGCAAGGCCGAGACCGGCAAGATCATCGAAACCGTGTTGCAGGAGGAAGGCAGGCCCCCCGAAAGCATCTTCGATTTCGTGCAGGGCATGACGGCCCACGCCCGCAGCAAGGCCCATCAGGACAGCCGCCTCGAACTGGAGGCCAAGGCCAAGACTTTGCTGGAGAAGGCCGCATAATCAGCAGAGCCGCGCAGCCGGAAACCCGGTTGTGCGGCTTTCCGCTTTTCCGGCTTTCAGGGTTCCCAAATTTTCCGCCGATCCGGCGACGCGGATCGGCGTTGTGGCCATGCCCAGAAAACATGGCCACGCTCGCCGGGCTGCGCCCGGCTCGCAAAAGCACGCAAACACTGTTAAGAATAAAATAACTATAAGTGTTCTGGATATACGAACAACATTTCAGATCATACAGACTATTTCCCGCATAGGTGGAGTCCGAAACTCTTTATTCCGGGTGTCTTTCCAAGAACCCACGAGTAAGAGAGGGTGCGCCATGCTGAAAATCGATTGGCGGGCGCCGGCGGCCTACAAGCACACGCGAACGATCCCTGCCGCCGGTTTCGCCTGGGAATATCTGCGTCGCAACGACGATTACCGAGAGGATTTCCAGCTTCTCGTCCGTGCGAAACGCCCGGATGCGATCGAGTTGGAAGCCTTCGCCCGACGCTGGGGTTTGCGATTTCCCGCACGATCCCGACGCCGCGCCTGACCGCGATCCGCTGTTCTGGTCGCCCCGGTTCCAGCCGCAGGCCGTCAAACTGGTGCCGGCCGAACCGGATGAGACGGCAAGCCAGCCGACCGTCGTTCTCGCCCATCTCGATGACCTCGATCTGCGCCGCGCCGCCGATGGCTGGCACGGTATATGGCAAGCTGATGCCGTCGAGCACCAGTTCTGGCTGTCCGAAGCCGTGCCGGATGCGGTGGCGTTCTACGCCGTCGAACTGCCTCTGGATGATTTCATGGAGCTTCGCGCCCATGCCGCCCGGCGTTTCTGGCGGTCCCTCAAGGGCCGAACACCCGGCCCAGACTTCCGCAAGATGCCCGCCCAGCTCCGGCAATGGCATATCCTGTCCCTGCGTGCGCTCGACGCCCGTCTGTGCGGCGAAAGTTACCGCACCATTGCCGAAGTCCTGCTTGGCTTTCGGGGCACGAAGGAGGATTTCGAGAGCGACCCGAGCAAGAACAAGGCGCGTCGCCTCGTCGCCCACGGCATCAGGATGATGCGCGGCGGCTATCGCCTGATGCTGCACTATCCGATCAAAACCGGCAGCGATGGTCTCTGACAGGCGTAGACTCTAATCGACGGGGCTGCGACCACACCTTGCCTACAATTCGTGGACCAAACGCCGCATAGACCCCTAGCCGGCATTCGTTTCCGACCGATCCCTTGTTGCTTCCCGCTTGGTCTCACGGAAATAGCGGATAAGTGCTCCGTCGATTTTGGGCTTGTTAATGGCCTTGAATAGCCGGTTGATTTCGGCGACGCCGGAGTCCTCAGCCGCCATCCGCAGCGCCTCTTTCCGCATCTGACGATAATGCTCAAGCAATTCCTGCCTGTCCTCTTCGTTCGCATCGTGAATATCTTCGACACCCATGAAAAGGGCCATGCAGTGAACAGTGAGGTCTTCGTTCAGGTAGAGGCGATTCTTCTCCGTGAATTCAGCCATTCCGTGAACGACAACGCGAATTAAGTCGTGACGTTGTTCCTCCGTAAAATCGACTCTTTCGATAACCTCGTTCGCGACTTTGCTGCCTTGATGAATTTGCTCTATCAGTCCTTCATAAGCCGCCAAGCGCTTCTCAAAAATCTTCGGCGCATAGAGTTCCCGCCGGCTACGACGACGCATGAATTCGTTGAGCAGCACACCGACAACCACACCGACAATGCCGATAACAGGCGCTAGAATCGGGAAGTATTCGTTCATCCGGCATCCGAATCGGTGGGAAGTGGGTTCCGAGAAATGAGAGACCACATTTCCTTCTCGGTCTTCATAGATCCTCGGGCGTTGATTTCGATCAACAAGGCGCGTGTAGTATCAAGGTCCGCGCCGATGATGTGCGCCAAGGTTTCGACGGACATCCATCCGGTTTTCTCGGCCCCCGCGAGAGTTTTCTTCAGCAAGTCCTTTCGAGCTTTGTCTATTCGGGATTGCTTTCGGCCATCGAGTTGATGAGCCAGCCATGTGCTTCCCAGTGTCCCCAAGATGCCTATGGCCGCACCAGCCACTACCGCCCATTCACCGCCAGCCATACCTAGCCCCTCAGAAAGTTAATCACGAGAACCTTACCATAGTTAGGGTGTTCTTAGGCACTATTGCGCGGTTGAATCGTTGCAATGCACTGCCAACCCAAAGCCCGGAAGGTTCGCGTTCCGGGCCTTGCTCACACGCTGGCATCACGCCCTGTTGGCCGCAGCCTGTTCCAGTATCCGCTTGTAACCCTCACGCGAAAGCCATTGCGCGCGTTCGAGATGGCTTTGCCAGCATCGGCGTGTCCTGAACTCGTCGCCGACCGGATCGCGGTGCAGCACGATTTGCGCCACTTCCTTCCAGTCCGCGCCTTCCGCCTTCGCGTCGAGCAGCCGGAGATAGGTCACGAAATGCGCTTCGTCGTAAGGCGTGATGTCGTTTCCCGCTGGCGCTTCGTCGTCCACATCGGGATCGAGTTCGACGGGCGTTCGCATCGTCATTCCCCTTCTACCCGGAAGAGCCGCGGCTTGCGGTGCGCCCCCGCAATTGGCCCCTCTGACCTGGTGATCGGGGAGTTAGTAACCGTCACGAAACGGCCCCGTGGCCTTTAGGCGGGCAGCCCTGGACATGCGCCACGGGCTCCCCGACCATAAGGTCAAGGAGTGTGGTGCCGTCATGGCCAGCACCAGCCATTCGTGAGGGGTTACTAAGCCCCGGAGCAGCGCGTCTGCTCCGCGTTCAGTCTTAACCGACCGACACGGAATTGTCTTCGCCGAATTGGCGCGACACCCGCCGCCATGCTGAATCTCTCCATCTTTTCAGCCTGATCCCGCCCCGGAGGGGGGTGCCGCCAGTGCGGTAACGCAAATGCGGCACGCTACAGGCCGCCGGTCCCTCGCCATGGTTCGCCATAGCCCGCCGCCGTCATCGGCAGCGCCATCCACTGACGAACCGGAGGTCATCCATGACAAACCGCCGCAATGCGGACCTGCCGCCGCGCCTTCTGCGCACACAGGACGCCGCACGCTTCCTCGGCATTTCGATCCGCACCCTCGAAAAGCACCGCACCTACGGAACCGGCCCGCTCTATCGCAAGATCGGCGGTCGTGTCCTCTATGCCCTGAACGATCTGGAGGCGTGGAGCGCCACCGGCACCCGCAAATCCACCAGCGACACAAGCGCCGGAATGGTCTTCCCCGCACGCCCGCTGACGCCCGAAGAACGGGGCGAGTCCTGAATGCTGCGCGGAGACGATCATAACCGCGAACAGGCGGCGGAAACGAGCGAGCGCAGCCACCTCGACCCCTTCGTGGTCGCGACCGGCGATGCCACCCCGCGCGACCAGCGCGACTTGATGGAGCGGCCATTCTTCTCGCTGGCGAAGCGGCCGCGCACGAAGCCGATCCTCTATCAAACTGCCGATGTGGAGGTGCAGGTGTTCGCCATGCCCGAGCACGGCATGGCGACGATCTGGGATGCCGACGTGCTGATCTGGGCCGCCAGCCAGATCGTCGCGGCCGAGAACGACGGGTTCACCACGTCGCGTTTCTTCCGCTTCATGCCCTACCAGCTCCTGCGCGCCGTGGGGCGGGCCACCGGCAACCGGGATTACCTGTTGCTCAAGGCCGCGCTCGCCCGCCTGCAATCGACCGTCATCGCCACGACGATCCGCAACGGCAAGCATTGGCGGCGGCGGCAATTCTCCTGGATCAACGAGTGGGAGGAAATGACGACGCGCGCCGGTCGCGTCGAGGGCATGGAGTTCGTCCTGCCCGAATGGTTCTACAACAGCGTCATCGACCGCTCGCTGGCCCTGACCATCGACCCGGCCTATTTCCGGCTGACCGGCGGCATCGAGCGCTGGCTGTATCGCGTCGCCCGCAAGCACGCCGGCCGCCAGCCCGAAGGCTGGGCGTTCGAGGTTTCCCACCTTCACCGGAAATCCGGCAGCGCGGCGCGACCGTCCGACTTCGCGCTCGACCTGCGCCGCCTCACCGCCCGCCAGTCGTTGCCCGGCTATCGCCTCCAGATCGAGTGGGAAGACGGGTGCGAACTGCTGCGCTTTCTTCCCGAAAAACTATCCACAGTGCCTGTGGAAACCCCTGTGAATCCCATCGGGACATTAGGCGCACGCAGTATCGGGACATTAGGCGCAAATTCCACGGCGCACTTTATAGA
Source organism: Hyphomonas pacifica (assembly GCF_000682675.1). Classification (GTDB taxonomy): domain Bacteria; phylum Pseudomonadota; class Alphaproteobacteria; order Caulobacterales; family Hyphomonadaceae; genus Hyphomonas; species Hyphomonas pacifica. The sequence continues at coordinate 21,834 of NZ_AWFA01000028.1, forward strand.
AGAATCTAACATAGACTCTAACTTGGAGTCTTTGGCGCCGGGAAAACCTCGTCACGGTGCCACAAATTACGGTGCCGCGGTGAGAATGCCTCCCTCGGGGAGGCGCAGATGATCATCGCGTTTCTCAACCAGAAGGGTGGCGTTGGAAAGACCACCCTGGCGCTGCATCTCGCCGGAGAACTGGCGCGCAGAGGCAGGCGTGTCGTCCTGATCGACGCCGATCCGCAAGGCTCCGCGCTCGACTGGTCGCAGCGGCGCAGCCACGAGGGCTTGCCGAGGCTGTTCAGCACCATCGGCCTGGCCCGCGACACGTTGCACCGGGAAGCCCCGGAGCTGGCCCGCGATGCCGACATGATCGTCATCGACGGGCCGCCGCGTGTCGCCAGCCTCATGCGCTCGGCGCTGCTCGCCGCCGACCTCGTGCTGATCCCGGTGCAGCCGTCCCCCTTCGACGGCTGGGCCTCGGCCGAGATGCTGGCGCTTTTCAGGGAAGCGCGCATCTACCGGCCCGAGTTGGCCGCCCGCTTCGTGCTCAACCGTTGCGGCGCGCGCACCGTCATCGCCCGCGAGACGGCCGAGACGCTTGCCGACCACGATCCGCCCCTGCTTGGCCAAACCATCGGCCAGCGCGTCGTCTTCGCCGACGCCGCGCAGTCCGGCCGGCTCGCATCCGAGATCGACGGCGACAGCCCCGCCGCGCGCGAGATCGCCGCGCTTGCCGCCGAGATCGACCGGCTGCGCATCGGGAGGTCCGCGCCATGACCGGACGCACCCGTAAGCCCGGCTTTGCGTCCCGGCCGGGCAATCCCGATAGCTGGATCAGGGCGGCCGAAACGCCACCAAACAGCAAAGCCGCCGGCGAGGCGTTCACCGCCCGCCTGACCATCGACATCACGCCCGCGCTGCGCGGCCGCATCAAGGTCGCGGCCTTCCGGCGCGGCATCACCGTCACCGACATGCTGCGCGACCTGCTGGCGCGCGAATTTCCTCCCACCGATGGAGATCAGCCATGACCGGCAATGCGGCGCACCGCTTGCACGACCGTCCGCTGCCGGACGGACCCGCGCCTTTCACCACCTTGGTCGAACTGACCTTCCAGAAACGCAAGATCGAGCACTGGATACGCTTCGGCCGCAAGAGCTTTGAGACGATCCTCGACCGCCGCCGCAGCATCGTCGGCTTCGCGCCGGGCAGCATCTTCGCCTTTGTCCGATGGGCGTCCGGCGAGCATGGCACGACCCTTTCCCGCATCGACATCCTGCGCGCCATCGGTCGCGGCGAGCCGTTCCAGACGCTGCCCTCCGTCCGCCCCGGCGGCGACATCCTGTTGCGCCTCGATAGCTGGACAAGGGTGGAGCGCGCGCTTGCCGCCATCGACGCGGTGGAAGCGCTCGGCCTCGATCCGGCCGACGCCGCGCCGGATCACTGGCGGCACGTCCACAACCGCCTGACCGCCGGTCTGGAGCCGCACGCCTATACGTCCGAGCGGCACGCCGCCTGGATCGGCCGCCAGAGGATCGACCCATGACGCGCCGCCGTATCCTTGCCGTGACGGCGCTGGCGGTCATGAGCATCGCAACCGCCGGCATCGCCAATCTGCCGACGAAACTGATCTGGAACGCCACCGCCAGCGCGCCCATCGGCTTCTACACCGTCGAACCGGCCGACGTGCTCGACGTGTCGGAGCTGGTCGCCGTCATGCCGCCCGAACCGCTGGAGCGATTCATGGTCGAACGCGGCTATGTCGGGCGCGGCGTGCCGCTCCTGAAGCGCGTCGTCGGACTGCCGGGTCAGCGGGTTTGCCGCTTGCGATCCACGATCACGGTGGACGGGATCGAGATGGGCGAGGCGCTCGACCGCGACCGGATCGGCCGCGATCTGCCCGTCTGGCAGGGATGCCGGACCATCGGCGACGGCGAACTCTTCCTGATGAATTGGGAGGTCCGGGACAGCCTCGACGGCCGGTATTTCGGACCCATCCCCGCCAGTTCCATCATCGGCCGGGCGGTCCCGCTCTGGACCGATGAGGACGGCGACGGTCGCTACGAATGGCGCGCCCGGATCAGCCCAATACCGCAATGACCGCTTTCCAATCAGCGGGAGCGGTGCCCGCCGATGGCTTTTTCAACCTCACCGCCAAGGAGACTGTCATGCCCCAGATTGGTGAATTTGCGCGCGACGAGGCCGGCTTCATCGGACACTTCGGGACGCTCTTACTGCATCAGGACATCATCATCGTCGCGGCAGAGCCGTCCGACGCGGATAACGCACCAGAGTATCGCGTTCACCTGTTCGACGGCATGAGCAACGAAACCGGCCCAGAGGTCGGCGCGGCCTGGAAGCGCACCGGCGAGAAGGCCGGCGAATATCTTTCCGTGCTGCTGGACGATCCCATATTCCCGCATCCGATCCGCGCCAACCTGTTCCGCAACGACGACGCAGGCGCGTCGTGGTCGCTGCACTGGAGCCGTCTGAGGCCGCGCGACGAGCGAGACTAAGGCCATGCGGTCCCGCGTCATTCCCGCGCTCAAATCCCTCATCCCGTTGTTCGCGGAAAGGCCCTCTCATCCCGTCGTCCCGCTCAGGCGCAGGACGGCCGGCGCGCGCAGCGAAGGTCAGGGATGGCCATCGGCCGGCGCTTGCGCCTCGCCCTTGACCGCAGCGAGCATGCTGGCAGGCTGGTCTCAAAGCGGAGACAGGGCGGCATGGCGTTATGTCGTTCTGCTGACCGCCGCCATGCTGTCGCTCGGCGCGGGATCGACAATGGCCGTTGCGCAATCGACGCCGATGGTCCGAACCGCCGCCGTCGATCCCCACGCCGCCCACATTGCCGAGGCGTCGCAGCGCTTCGGCATCTCCGAGCACTGGATTCGCGCCGTGCTGCGCACTGAGAGCGCGGGCGACGTGCGCGCGGTGTCATCCGCCGGCGCGATGGGGTTGATGCAGGTCATGCCCGACACCTGGGCGGGCCTGCGCATCCGTCATCGGCTCGGCCGCGATCCCTTTGAGCCGCGCGACAACATCCTGGCAGGCACGGCCTATCTGCGCGAGATGTTCGACCGCTACGGCAATGTCGCGGCGATGCTGGCGGCCTATAATGCCGGTCCCGGTCGCTACGACGAATATCTTGAGACCGGCCGCGCATTGCCACCGGAGACCCGCGCCTATGTCGCCGCGCTCGCACCGATTCTCGGCGGCGCGGCGTCTCCCGATGCAGCACCGCCGCCGCCCGACTGGCGCGAAGCTCCGCTCTTCGTCACGCGCCCAACCGACACGCGAATTGTTGCTGCGCCGCCATCCGGGGCGCAATCTGGCGACGGCCGCGCAACCGTTCCGGTGCGCGGTCCCGTCGATGCGGAGCCGGAAACCGGCAGCATTTTCGTGGCCCGTTCGAGCGACGGAGCAACGCCATGAGGACGGCGATCCCGCGTTCGGCGCGATCCGTTCCGGTGTCCAGTCAGGCACGTTTGCGCCTGGCTGGAATCCCGGCGGGAAAGGCGAAAAGGGCGGTAAGAAGGGAGGGCAAGATTGAAGGAACCGGCACCATGTCGGGCCGGTTTCCGAAATTGTTGTTGTCTGCACACTGGTTAGGCCGCCGTTTCCGGCACCATGATCTTGAGCGGCGGAGTGCCGCGATTCCGTGCAACGCCCTGGCCTTGCAGGCTTTTGTTCGGCACCATGGCCGCCGATTGCCCGATTTTCCGCGATTTCGGCCGGAGGCGCATCCATGAGCGCCGATGACGAAAACCGCTTCCGGCCAAGGCCCGGCCGCATCCGCTCGGACACCCCACGCGCGGGCAAGACCAAGAGCTTCCTCACGCAGGCGAAGAAGATCGCCCGGCAGCAGCGCCGCACCTCGCCCCGAGGCGGTTTCGGAACGGCGGCGTTCACATCCGCAACCCCGGCCGGTTCGCATACGGTCCTGTCGAGCGGCAAGGGCGTGAAGCGCGGGCGCGGCGCGGTCTTCGTCCGCACCCGCAATCTCGGCGGCGGCTGGCATCATCGGCAGCCGGGCGCGCGTCGCGTCATGGTTCAGCAGCGCTACATCCTTCACCCTGGAAAGGGCCGGAAGGCGCACTCCCATCTGCGCTATATCCAGCGCGACGGCACCTCGCGCGACGGCGAGCGCGGCCAGCTTTATTCGCGCACCGAGGACCGCGCGGATGGCGACGCCTTCCTGGAACGCGGCCAGGATGACCGCCACCAGTTCCGGTTCATCGTCTCGCCCGAGGACGGCGCGGAGCTGTCGGACCTTACGGCCTATACCCGCGACCTCATGGGCCGGATGGAAGCCGACCTCGGCACCCAGCTCGATTGGGTGGCGATCAATCACTACAACACCGGCCATCCCCATGTGCATGTCATCGTCCGGGGCAAGGACGATCTGGGGCAGGATCTGGTCATCAACGGCGACTACATCGTTCATGGTGTCCGCGAACGGGCCAGCGAGTTGGCGACGCTGGAACTCGGTCCCGTTCGGGAGATCGAGCAGACCCGCAAGCTCACCGCCGAGATCGACCAGGATCGTTTTACCCGCATCGACAGGGCCATGGTCGAGGAAGCCGACCGACGGTTCCTCGACCTGCGCCACGAACCGGGGGAGCCAAAGCGGCAGTTCGAGCACACGCTTCGCCTGCGCCGGCTGTCCAAGCTGGGGCGGATGGGCCTCGCCACCGAACACGCGCCCGGCGTCTGGGAATTGAACGAGCGGCTTGAATCGACCCTGCGCGAGTTGGGCGAACGCGGGGACATCATCCGCACCATGCAAAGATCGCTCGCCGCCGATGGGCTTGAGCGCGATCCCATGACCTTCCGCATCCATGAGGGCGCACCCGCTGCACCCGTCACCGGCCGCGTCCTCGACAAATATCTCGCCAACGAGCTGGGCGACAATCTCACCGTCGTCGTGGACGGGATCGACGGACGGATGCACCACATCGCCAACATCGACCCCATGCAGTTGGAGGATGCCCGGATCGGCAGCGTCATCGAGATCGGTCGCACCGAGGCGACGGCCCGGCCGTCCGACCGCACCATTGCGACAATCGCCGAGGGCGGCATCTATCGCCCGAGCCGTCATTTGGAGCAGGCGAAGTTCGAGGGACATGTTCCGGGCGGAGACTATGAAGGCTATGTCGATGCCCATGTGCGCCGACTTGAGGCGCTACGCCGCACCCGGATCGTCGAGCGGATCGACGCTGACCAATGGCGCATCCCCCCCGACTTCGAGAACCGCGCCGCCGCCTATGACGCCGGTCGCGACAGACAGGCCAGCGTTCGCGTCCTTTCTCCCGTGAATCTGGACAGGCAGATCGGATCGGACGGCGCGTCCTGGCTGGACCGGCGACTGATCCATGGCGAGACGGCCGATCTTGCACCGACCGGTTTCGGCCAGCAGGTGCGCGAGGCCATCGACCGCCGCCGCGAGCATCATGTCGAACAGGGCGATGCTACCCGCGCACGCGACGGCCGCGTGCTCTATCGGCGCAACCTTCTCGCCATTCTGCGCGAGCGGGAGGTTTCCCGCGTCGGCGTGGAGATGGCTGAAAGAAAGGCGCTGCCGTTCCGCGCCACCACGGACGGCGAGAACGTCAGCGGCAAATTCACCGGAACCGTGCAGCTATCCAGCGGCAAGTTCGCCATCGTCGAGAAGGCGCACGAGTTCACGCTTGTCCCTTGGCGGCCGGTCATCGACCGCCAGCTCGGTCGCGAAGTTATGGGCGTCGTGCAGGGCGGATCGGTGTCGTGGCAATTGGGGCGACAGAGAGGTCTCGGATTGTGACGGGATCAAACTCCAACGAGAACGTCGCACACGTAGTGGCGGTTCGGGAATAACACAGCGCTCCTTTGTTCGATGCGAGGAAAATTGTTTTGACCGGAGCGCTCACGGCAATCCGAAGTTCAACGACTTATCGGCAGCCAGGGCAACAGCGGAGAGATGGTCCGGCGAAGCGGCGCCTGCCCCGCGACTATGGTCGCTTCGATACCGTCGAGATTCACGATGATGGACCAGGAAGCGTCACCTGGGATGCTCTCAACGGAACTGTTCCAGGGTGGGGCACCATGGGCGTTGTTGGCCTTATCGCCTTCGCTGCAATGCCGCTTGCCTTGCTCTCCTCTACGCCTAACGGGAAGGAAAATGCGAACATGCGCTCTGTCTGGATCTGCTCGGGCAACGATGTGATTGCCAATCTCGCTGTATGGCGGCCGGGTTCGGCTTTTTCGGCACCGGAACGGGATGGCTCGACATCATCATGGCGACACTGGCGCAGCAAAGAGCGGCACGATCGTCCGACGGGCTATGTCCGCGTTCCGGAATGAGCGTCGAGCCAATCCACTATCCAGCTCGAAATGAAGCTTCCTGTGGTTCTGAAGGGCGCCCGATCCGAAGAATGGAGGCACAGTAATTCTCTCAATCCGTTTCAGTTCGCTCTTTCTGTCATCGATTTGATCCACTTTTCATATGTGGTCTGGCTGTCCAGTTACAGATTTGTGGGCAGTTTCGTTGCTCTCAACGCATCGCTCTATCTCACGAACAGTATCTCGAGCGGTGCGTGCCGAACCGACAAGAGTTGCCGAGGCAAATCCGGTCCAGTCTCCATAACCCAGAAGCCAGAGACGCGGTTCATCGATCGAACGCGTTCCAGTCACCGCGATCTTGCCATCGGTTTGCTTGATGCCCAGGCCATCGAGATGATCCAGAGCGGGATGAAAGCCCGTGCACCAGATAACCGCGTCGACGGCGGTCGTTGTTCCGTCCTCCCAGACAACGCGGTCTTCCGTAAAGCGGACAGGAGGGCGCACGCTCCGAAGGATGCCGCGATCCCTGGCTTCGAGCACCGAAGGGACCATTACGATATCTCCCAGATCGGATAGAGGAGCACCGCCCTGAGGGCTCCCTTCACCGTAACGCGCGGAAGCCCGGTCGAACAAAACCCGTCCGTCCACATCGTCTGGCAGGAATTTCGGGGGGTGGAGCGTCGCCCAGATCGTACCGGCAACCCTCGAAAGTTCCGCGTAGATCTGGGCACCGGAGTTTCCACCGCCGATGATCAGGATACTTTTGCCCGTCAGTCCTTCTGGCGAAACGTATTCGGCAGAATGCAGCTGTTGCCCACGGAAGGTTTCAGCCCCGTCATAGTGCGGAATGTACGGCTTACTCCACGTGCCGGTCGCGCTGATCACCGCCTTTGCGAGCCACGTACCGTTGTCGGTTTGAACGCGCAGCGCGTTGGGCTGTTTCTCGATATTTTGCACGCGAACCGGTCTTTCGATCGGCAGTCGATAGCGGTTTTCGTAATCTTCCAGATAGTTGAGCACTTCGATGCGTGTTGGAAACCCATCACCTTTCGAAGGTGGCATTTGCCGTCCCGGCAGAGAACTGTACTCAGCGGGAGAGAAAAGCCGCAACGAATTCCAGCCTCGCTGCCAGGCGCCACCGGGATTACGCTGCGCATCGAGAATAACAAAATCGAGATCGCTTTTGCGAAGATAGTAGCTGGCGGACAGGCCAGCCTGACCGCCGCCAATGACAACGACGTCAACCACCAATTCGTTTGTATCGTTCATGTGTTCGGCCCCACTCATGGATTGACAGGCGATTGCAGACCGGCGCTTTCCCCGTCGCCGACTCACGGCAACAGAAAAGGCCCGGTTGGCGATCGGAGGTTTCAGCTCAAATCAGACGGAAACGTCGGTGTCGGGAGAGATTGGAACCATGCTCCGGGCGGCAGCCCTGGCATACGTCGTCAGTTTCGAGCCAAGCACCGTCTTTCCGGGTCGGTTTCCGATTTTTGCCTGTCCTTCATGCATCTGCGAAAATCGATCACGCGGCATCTTTCCCCTCCGCATCACCGGCGCAACACTCTTCCTTAAGGAAGTCGATCAGCCGTTCGAGGTTCTGGAACTCGGGAATGCAGATGGTCGTTCGGCTGTGTTTTTCCTGCCGGATGAGTCGCACCTTCGTCATTCGTGCGAGATGATGTGACAGGGTAGACGCCGGGATGCCGAGTTCTTTCTGGATTTCCCCGACCGATGCGCCCTCATGCCCAGCCCTCACCAGGAAGCGGAAGACCGCCAATCGATGCGTGTTGCCGAGCTCGGTCAGGCTGTCTGCGGCTTGTTCGTGATCCATACCGTCCTCCATTAATTCGAGACCTCTAGAAATATGGTTGACCCGAGCGCGATAAGCAACTAGATCAGTGGAAATTTCGACATATCTAGAAGGATGGTTTCATAATGTCACCCCAACTGCAAGACACCCTCGGCATGTTCGTCTTTCTCGCTGTCGAACTCTCGGTTCTGTTCATCGGGATCAGTGCACTGGTTGGCGTTCTCCAGCGTCATATTCCCCCGGCCAAAGTGGAAGCGTTGCTCAGCTCCACCGGTACTCGCGGCTATCTCCTCGCCGCAGGTCTTGGGGCAATCACGCCCTTCTGCAGTTGTTCGACCATTCCGATGCTGAAGGGTTTGATCCGAGCGCGCGCCGGGTTCGGTCCGATGATGGTGTTTCTCTTCTCCTCCCCGCTCCTGAACCCGGTTGTTGTCGTTTTGCTGGCGGCCACGTTCGGACTGACTCTCACATCCACCTACGTGATTGCCGCCCTTGCAGTATCGCTGGGTGCCGGATGGCTGATGCATGCGTTCGGTTTCGAGCGGTATATCCGTCGCACAGCAACGAAAGAGACCGGCGGATGTGGCTCGTCGCAAAGCCAGTGTGGTGCTGCACCGGCCGTACCGGATTGCGGAAGTCCGAAAACCGATAGCTGCGGCTCTCGGTCGGAAAGCGCCTGCGGCGACACCGCAATCAAGATCACTCCTGCGTCCGGCAGCTGCTGTGACAGCCAGTCTTCCGTCCGAACGAAGGAGACGGGAAAATACAGCGGTGTGTGGCGGGATGCATGGATCGACTTCGTCGACGTGTTACCCTATCTGCTCGTCGGCATTGCGCTCGGCAGCTTGATCTACGGATTCATGCCGACCGCTCTGCTTGAGCAGTATGCCGGTCCGGACAATCCGTTCGCTATTCCTGTTGCCGCCGTCATTGGCGTGCCGCTGTATATCCGCGCAGAGGCGGTCATACCGCTCGCCGGGGCTCTTATGGCGAAAGGAGTGGGCGCAGGGACCGTCCTTGCACTGATCATCGGAAGCGCCGGGGCCAGTTTGACCGAACTCATCCTGCTGCGCTCCCTCTTCACGATGAAGCTTCTCGTGGCATTCGTCGGGGTCATCTTCGCCATGGCGATGATCGCAGGCTACGCGACCTACCTGTTTTTCTGACTTAGATCAGAGATGATTAAGTCCTCAAACCACTTGGATACCTTTCGCAGTCTTGGCCTTTTCTCTCCCGGCCAAGGCCAAGACTGCCGCCGGATGACAGGGGGCAGTTAGCGATGCGACGGAGACGGCGTTTGACGCTGACTTTAGATAGTCGATCGGGTATGCCTTCCCGGCTGGGATCACGCATTCCCCTTGTGTCGCTCATCCACACACTCGCCGTTGCCGAATATCTGAACTTCCGTCACGCTGCTAACGCGCTGGGTGTCAGCGTTTCGACTGTCAGCACCCGTGTGAAAACCTTAGAGGAAGACCTAGGCATCCTTCTGTTCGAGCGTCACGCACGCGGCGTCCGGCTAACCGATGCAGGTCATCGCTTTATCGAGCAAGTATCAGCGGGCGTCGATCAACTCGACCATGCGGTGAAGACCGCCGGCTTGGCCGCCTCGGGCGAGTGCGGTCGCCTGCGTCTCGGCATCCACGCCCTTATCCCGCGCAGCTTCCTCGCGGAACTCATCGCACAATATCGGGAGACCCATCCGGGCATCGCAGTCGAGATCACCGAAAGCACGGCCCGCGATGCGGTGATCCAGCTTCGCTCCGACCTTCTGGACCTGGCGTTCGTCGCCGGCCCGGCCGAGTTGCCCGATTTCCATTCCCGGCGCATTTGGACCGAGCCGCTGGTGGCGGTGCTGCCGGAACGGCATCCGCTCGCTGGGCAGTCGACCGTCACATGGCCTGATCTGGCGGGAGAGACCTTTCTCGTGCGCTATGACAGCACCGGCCCGCAGGTCCACGACCATATCATCCTGCGCCTCGCCGGGCGCTTGCCGCCGCCCTCGATTCAGCGCTTCGGTGTGGGGCGCGGCACGCTGCTGTCCATGGTCGAGCAGGGTTTCGGCATCACCATCGTCGGGGCCGCCACCGCGTTGCTGCCGACGACCGGCCTCGTCTTCCTGCCGTTCGCCGACGAGCCGGAGCCGGTTTCGTTCTCGGCCATCTGGTCGCCGTTCAACCAAAGCCCGGCCATCCGCAACATGCTGGTCCTCGCGGGCAAGCTGGGACGCATCTGCGATTCGGCTCCGGGTGGCATCCAGAATGAGCCGCGCGAGCGCCCGCAATGACGTGACCCGTCCTATTTGCCGCCGATAGTATCCGGCAGCCCTCCCGTATCCGTTTTCCTGTTGCCTGTAGTGGATTTGCCTATTCTCTGATCGGCTCCGTCTCTTTGTCCGACTGGAGCCCGTATGCGCGGAGGCCGAATCCTTTGGGGTCAGATTGCTATCGTCTTCACCATCGTTCTGGTGATGACCTGGGCGGCGACGCAATGGGTCGCCTTTCGCCTCGGCTTCCAGCCGCAGCTTGGAGCACCGTGGTTCGAGCTGGCGGGTCTGCCGGTCTATTACCCGCCAGCCTTCTTCTGGTGGTGGTTTTCCTTCGACGCCTATGCGCCCGCGATCTTCGTCGAAGGTGCGATCATCGCCGCGTCCGGCGGCTTCATTGCCATCGCCGCCGCCATCTTTATGTCGATCATCCGCGCGCGGGAGGCGAAGAACGTCGCCACCTACGGATCAGCGCGATGGGCGGAGGACAAGGAAATCCGCGCGGCCGGATTGCTCGGCCCCGATGGCGTCCTGCTCGGCCGCTACGAACGCGACTATCTGCGCCACGACGGTCCCGAGCATGTCCTTTGCTTCGCCCCGACGCGCAGCGGCAAGGGCGTCGGCCTCGTGGTGCCCACGCTCCTGACCTGGCCGGGAAGCTGCATCGTCCACGACATAAAGGGGGAGAACTGGACGCTGACAGCCGGCTTTCGCGCAAAGCACGGCCGCGTCCTGCTGTTCGATCCGACCAACGCGAAGTCGTCGGCCTACAATCCGTTGCTGGAGGTGCGACAGGGCGAGTGGGAAGTCAGGGACGTGCAGAATATCGCGGATATTCTGGTCGATCCCGAAGGCAGCCTCGACAAAAGAAACCATTGGGAAAAGACCTCCCATTCCCTGCTTGTCGGCGCGATCCTGCATGTTCTCTATGCCGAGAAGGACAAGACGTTGGCGGGCGTCGCCAGCTTCCTGTCCGATCCGCGCCGCCCGGTCGAGGCGACCTTGCGCGCGATGATGGACACGCCGCATCTTGGGCCGAGCGGCGTTCATCCCGTCATCGCATCGTCGGCGCGGGAGCTGTTGAACAAATCCGAGAACGAACGGTCGGGCGTGCTCTCCACCGCCATGTCGTTTCTCGGCCTCTACCGCGATCCCGTGGTGGCGCGTGTGACGGCGCGCTGCGACTGGCGCATTGCCGATCTGGTCGAAAGCAAGGAGCCGGTCAGCCTCTACCTCGTTGTGCCGCCATCCGACATCAACCGCACCAAACCGCTCATCCGCCTGATCCTCAACCAGATCGGCCGCCGGCTGACCGAGGACTTGAACACCTCCGGCAAGCGCCACCGCCTGCTGTTGATGCTGGACGAGTTTCCGGCGCTCGGCCGGCTCGACTTCTTTGAGAGCGCCCTGGCGTTCATGGCCGGCTACGGCCTCAAATCCTTCCTGATCGCGCAGAGCCTCAACCAGATCGAGCGCGCCTACGGCCAGAACAATTCGATCCTCGACAACTGCCATGTCCGCGTCAGCTTCGCCACCAATGACGAACGGACGGCCAAGCGGGTGAGCGACGCTCTCGGCACCGCGACCGAGTTGCGCGATTCCACCAACTATGCCGGCCATCGCCTCGCGCCCTGG
>NZ_AWFA01000029.1 GCF_000682675.1 Hyphomonas pacifica
AAACTTTGCCTTGGCCATCGGGCCTCTCCTTGGTTCGAGTTTGGTGTCCGGCCCGCCGGACAAAATGAAACTTCAGGCTAGCAGCCTGTTAAACGCGCCTCATAGCCATGTGTGGCGCGGGTTTCAAGCATTCAAATGCCAAGAACTGCGGTCCGGTCTCATGTCTTGCCGAGTTCCACTTCCCCGGATAAGCGAAGGGCGACAAAACCTCACGCAAGGACAACCTAAAAATGCCTGCTGATCTTTCCAAACACGCTGAACGTCTGAGCAAGGTTTCCCTTGCGTCGCTCGCAGCAAACCGAGCCAATAATGTGCCTTTGTCTGCATCAGGCTGGAAGCTCAACCTCTCACGCCAGTACCTCGACAAGGAGGCAGAGACAGCGCTTTTGGCATTCGGAAAAGAGGCAGACCTCGAAAATGCAGGAACAAGTCTTTTTGACGGAGAGATTGTAAATCCATCAGAGAACCGCCCGGCGCTTCACTGGGCCCTTCGGGCACAATCGCCTCTTGAGGGCGAAGCTGAAACCGTTCGTCAGAGCGTCCAGCCTGCGCTGGATTTTGCCCGAAAAGTGGCAAATGGCTCCGTCACGGCTTCCAATGGCCAGCCTTTCAAAGCTGTACTGCACATCGGCATTGGCGGATCGGATTTCGGTCCACGCCTGATCGCTGATGCATTTGGGGACAAGGCCACATCAAATATCGACCTGCGCTTCTGCGCGAATGTGGACCCGTTCGATCTGGACCGAGCCCTTGAAGGCCTTGATCCGCAAAGCACGCTGGTCATCGGCGTCTCGAAGTCCTTCGGGACAGAAGAAACCCTCTACAATCTGAACCGCGCTCGCGCTTGGCTGGAAGCTGCCGTCGGCGACAAGTCAGAACAACATCTGGCTCTGGTGACCGCCAATCCGGATCGCGCGAAAAGCTGGCTCGGTGGACGCGAAGCACACCTATTCGATATGCCGCTCTCCGTTGGCGGGCGCTTCTCGCTATGGTCTGCAGCCTCTCTCGCCTGCATGATCTATCTCGGAGCAGACATTTTTGAGGGCATCCTGCGCGGTGCCGCCGAAATGGACGCGCATGTAAAGTCTACGCCACTGTCAGAGAACATGGCCATGCGGCTTGCTTTGCTGGACTACTGGAATGCCTCCGTCCGCGGTGAAAAAATGCGGGTTCTGCTGGCCTATGCCAACAGACTGCGTATGCTGCCGACCTATCTGCAGCAGCTGGAAATGGAATCGAACGGCAAGTCCGTTGGGCCGGATGGCATCGCCGTGAAGACAGCAACCGCTCCAGCGCTTTGGGGTGGCGAAGGATCTGTCGGGCAACACTCCTATCACCAATGGCTGCATCAGGGCTCACAAGCCGTGCCATGTGAATTCATCCTGGCACCTGACATGAAACGTGATCCTGAAGGTGTTACGGCGCTGACCGCCCACGCCCTGGCGCAGGCAGAAGTGCTGGCCAATGGCCGCAGCCTGGAAGAGGTGAAGGCAGAAGAGCCGGATCTCACGGATGTTGTTGCAAACCAAAAGGTTCATGCCGGTGGGCGTGCATCCTCTTTCCTCAGCCATGCCAAATTCGGCCCGGAGGCCTTTGGCGCGCTGGTTGCCCTCTACGAACACCGCACCTATTTCGCGGGTCATCTGTGGGGCCTCAATCCGTTCGATCAATGGGGCGTCGAGCGTGGTAAGACCATGGCAACGCGGCTTAAGCCAGCTGTCTCCGGAGAGACGAAAGCGGATGACTTCGCCACCGCCGCCATCATTTCGATGATCCGGAACGGATGACGCATAACCGTATCCTCCGCGAAGTTTGCATTGGCGAAACTCGCGAGGTCTTGCTAAATCAGCATGGCCTCGCGATTGCCTTGCGCCTCAGCCGCTGGAGCGATCAGGACTCGCGGCTGACCCTTGGCTCAGTCCATGAAGCCCGCTTGCGGACACTTGAGCCCGCACTCGAAGGCGCCTTTATCGAAATCCTCGGCAAGGGCGAGGCTTTCCTGCGCCTTCCCAAGGATAATAAGCTAACAGAAGGCCAGGCCATCACGATTCAGGTCGCCGCCGAGGCGCGTAACGGAAAACTGCCCCGCGTCATCGCCCACGCAAAGGACAGGGCGTCCGAAGACGCCAGCCTGACGCTTTGGCATGGGGCCGTCATAGAAGATGTCCGCCCTGGCGATCCGGAAGTTGCGGAGGCATTCGAGACGGCTCTCGCCCCCAGCGTGCAAATTCCGAATGGCGGCCGCTTGCACATCGAGCGCACCACAGCTCTCTGCGCGGTCGACATCGACACGTCGGGGCGCATCGACAAGGGCAGCGCCGCAAGCCGTGCTCTGCGAATCAACAAGGATTCCTGCACGGAACTCGCCCGCCAGATTGGACTGAGGCAGCTCGGCGGTCTCTTCGTTGTGGATTGCGTTGCGCCAATCAACCGCGAGTCAGGCCGCAAACTTCAGGAAGCTACACAGCATGCGCTCATCAGCACGGGCATCAAGGGCGCCAATATCCTGCCGCCCTCATCTCTTGGGTTGATGGAGATGTCCCTGCCCTGGAAACAAACGCCGATAGCGGAACGGATACTGAGGCCGGGCCTGACACAGCCAACGCCGGAGAGCCTTTGCCTCGCCGGGCTACGCCTGCTCGAGGCAGAAGCTGCGGCGGACCGACTACAGAGAGTGACGCTGCAGCTACCTGCCGAAGCACATCTCTGGTTCACTGGGGAAGCACAGTCCCTGCAGGAAGCCTTGGCTGGAAAATATGGTCAACGCTTCACATATGAAGCCTCGACGAACCCAACACCCAACGTGTACCGAACCCTATGAGCAAACCCGTTTCCCCGGAAAAGCGCACACCGAAATGTGCCCAGTGCCGCAAAAAGCCGATCTCGCCGGAGTATCGCCCTTTCTGCTCGAAGCGCTGCGCGGATGTTGACCTGTCGCAATGGCTGACGGGCGGATACGCCATCCCAGGCGCCCCTGCAGATGTGGCTGATGATGCTCCTTCAAGCAGCTCTCATGAAGGGATGACAGAAGAAGACTGAAAACAGCATAGACAAGCCGTCCAGCCTTCGTTAGATACCGCGCTTCCCCAGTGACCCGCCCGGGTAGCTCAGGGGTAGAGCAGCGGATTGAAAATCCGCGTGTCGGTGGTTCGATTCCGCCCCCGGGCACCATTTTACCAGTTTTGTCAGTTGATACGGCCGCCTAGGCTGCGCTCCTTTTGCTGTTGGAGCGCGTCACGGAAGCGTCGAGGACGCCCGGCCTGTCCCATGCGCCTTCGGGGCGGATGATCAGATAGGGATCTTCCGTCATGGTCAGGGCATTGGGGTGGACCGGAACCGAAATCTCGATTTCGCGGTACTCGTAATCCGAAAACCAGAACGGGGTGCGCCCCGGAATCAGCTCACACTTGAACGTGCGTGACCAGACCGGCCACAGGCGCGCCTGTATCTGGCCGATCATGCGTCGATACCCTTTCCGGGAAACAAGCTCGAACATGTGGGCAAGCATCACTTTCAGGCCCGGACGCCCACGATCACATGGCAGTAGAACGATACGCTCCAGCTTTGCAAAGTCTGCAAACCAGCGCACGCGCAGCGTGCCGATCGGCCTGCCCTGCCGCTTCAGCAGAAAGTGCGTCGCGCACAGATCATTGCCGTCGAACTCCTCATCATAGGGGCAATCTTGCTCTGCCAGGAAGACGGCCGACCGGATCGCCACGACCTGCTGAAGGTCTTCCAGTGTACGCGCCACGGACACTTCATAGTCATCATAAGCCTCGGGCGGTGCCGGACGCAGCAATGCACGCTCGCCAATGTCAGGATGAGTCGTGAACATCAGGCGGCCTCCCCTGTCATGGGCTTGAAGGCCTGCTGTATGTACAGATCTGGAAGCCCACCTTCAAAGCGCTGAAAGCCCAGGCTCTCCATTGACCGCCTGCCATCTGCTGTTGCCCCCCGCGCATAGGAGCGGAACGCCCCGAACAGATCGGCCCGCATGACAGCGGACGCAGTCATAATGTTCTTGCGTGCTTCATAGGTCTTGCCCGCATAAACGCCCACATAGAAGGCCGCCACATCGCGGCCCTGGCTTGCGAGATGCGCCAGATCAGGGATCGGCAGGGCTGTAGCTTCCATTGCGCACAGCCTCTTCACCGGCGACCGTCAGAGGAAGGGTCAGAAAGATCCCCTCGACAGGGTCGCCGGTAACCCATGCGGTCATGCCAGTGTGGTCATTCATGCGCGCAATGGAATCAACCGGCGCCAGTTTGCTATTCATCAGCTCTTCGGCCAGCGCCACGCCAGCCTTCAGCTCTTCATAGGTGCCCAATCTGAAGCCGAAGTCACGCGCTCGCGCCACAACGGCAGATATATCAACAGCGGCCGTCGCCACTTCTCTAGTCTGAGTTGCATTCATGAGATTTCTCCATTAAATGGTTAATTCCTCATGTCACACATCAGGGGAGCTGACTTCAGAACAGGATGAAACGGGGGTTTTCAGCCATGCAAGGGCCGCAGGATGCGGAAAACGCCTTTGACTGGGATCGCCTGAGGGTATTCAGAGCGGTGGCCCTGACGGGCAGCATGAGCGCCGCGGCCGAAAGACTAGGCGGCTCTCTGCCGACGGTAAGTCGCCGCATGTCGGATCTTGAAACGAATCTTAGAGCGGAACTGTTTTGCCGAACACCGCGCGGCATAACACTGACCAAGGCCGGAGAAACGCTTTTACGGCACGTTGAACTGATTGCCGACACAGTCGAGGCTGCACAATGGGAACTGACCGCTCAAAGCCTTAGAGAGAACACCTCACTCCATATTGCGTGCAGCGAATCTCTTGCGGCGAGTTGGGTTGCGCCCAGAATGGCAGCCTTCCTAAAGGAATCCCCTCAAAGCGCCATCCAGTTGTCCGTATACGATGGATTAGACGCCGAAGAAGGCCTGTTTCCCGATATCCACATCCAGCACAGCAAGCCAACACAGCCAGATATTATCACACGACGGATTGGCCGATCGCACTATATGGCCTTCACCTCACGCGCCCACTCAACACCAGATGGCACTCCGAAAAGCTTTGCCGACCTTTTACAACAGGGATGCCTCGTTCATAGCGCGTATACAGATATATGCCGATCAATACCTAATACCGAAAAGAGGATGGAACTTTTAAGGCAAACAAACTCCCTGACGACCATGGTTGCCCTGTGCCGGGCGGGTCTCGCACCTGCCTTGCTGCCCGCACATTACGCCGAGTGCCACCCCGACCTTACAGCACATCCGGAATTAACAGGACCTGCTCTCGATATCTGGATATCTTCCACGCCGCGCACGCGCAGCCTGAAAAGAGGCGACGTAGTTATTGAATGGTTGACTTCTGTTTTCTCTCCCCAGGAAAGCCTCTGGTTCCGCCAGTCACCCCCGATATTTCAGATCAAGCAAGACATGTAGCATATAGGGTCAGGCCGCGACGAGACCTTGAGCGACGGCCGCCATCTGTCTCAATTGAGCGGGAGAGCCAAGGAGCTGTCGGTTTACGCCGACTCTCTTGAACCAGTAATGCAGGCCGACAAGATCCGTGAACCCCATACCGCCATGCACCTCAGTGGAGGTGCGCGCGACAAAGGTGGCCACATCTGACATATGCGCCTTCGCCAGAAAAGCCATGACCGAGGCCTCATCTTCGTCCATATCCAGCGCATGTGCGGCGTGCCAGATGAAAGCGCGGCAAGGCTCTATCTTTGCGGCCATTTCAGCACAAAGATGCTTCACCGCTTGGAACGAGCCAATCACGCGTCCAAATTGTTTTCGCTCCTTGGCATATTCCACGGCCTTGTCGAGCATCGCCTGCGATACACCAAGTGAGTCCGCCGCCAGAAGAAGACACGCTCTTGCCAGCGCACCCTTGCCATCAGTAACAGAAACGTGGCTTTTCGCCTTTGACAGTTTGAGTTCCGCAAACACACGTGTACGGTCAATCGTTAATAAAATCTGATGGTCTTGTGGGGCGCAGACATGAAGCTTCCCCTCCCCATCGCAGACCAGCAAATGGGTAGCGTCTTCCGCCGACAAGGCCATCATGGACGTTCCCGAAAGCTCTCCGCTCTCAGCCGACAGCCCCGCTCCATCACGGCGCGAGACAAGATCATTCAGCGCTATGCCAAATCGCGCCTCACCTGCGGCTATATCTTGCACCAGTCCAGTATCAACCCTGGAAAGCGTTGAGGACGCGACGACATTTGCCAGAAAGCCCGACGGCACAATACCGTAGCCAAGACATTCCTGAACCAGCACTGCATCCAGCATGCCGAGCCCCGCTCCGCCAAGCTCTTCTGGAATGACAACCCCATTCAGGCCCAACTCATCCATGCCTGTTGTGATTGTCTGCTTCGCATCTGCATTTCCTTCCGCAATCTTGCGGATCAGATCGAGAGGCGCCTGCTCTGCCACGAACCGGCGAACTGTTTCCTGCAAAAGCGTTTGATCTTCAGACAAACCAAATTCCATTTTATGCCCTCACTGCCAGCTTCGGTTCACGGGGCATGTCCAGCCCGCGTTCCGCGATGATGTTCTTCTGGATCTGCGCCGTGCCACCACCAATAATCAGTCCAAGGTCATACATGTACCGCCACTGCCAACTGCCATCTGAACGGAGATGTTCGCCGTCTCCATAAAGAACGCCCAGTTCGCCCAGGGCATCAATCGCAAGCCCCGCAATCTGGTGATTGAGCTCACAGCCCTGCAGCTTGACGACCAGACCTGCCAGACCGGCACTTTCCTTCTTCAGACGGCTCGTCATGGTGCGCAGGCCATTCGCCTGCATGGCATAAACTTCTGCCTGCAAAGCCATCAGTCGGTCACGCAACAGCGGATTATCAATCAGACGCTCGCCATTGACCGTTTCGCGCTTCATCAACTCGACCAGTTCGACAAAACGCGCCTTTGTTGCGTTCGGGTCACCTAGCATGCCGCGTTCATGGGTCAGCGTGGCATTAGCCACCTGCCAGCCCTTATTGGGTTCAAACACGACACCACTCTTCGGCACGCGGACATCCGTGAAGAAGACTTCGTTGAAATTGGCAGACCCCGTCATGTCAACCAGCGGCCGCACTTCAATTCCCGGCGTGTTCATCGGGAACAGGATATAGGTGATGCCATGGTGCTTTTTGGCTTCAGGGTCCGTCCGCACAAGGCAGAAAATCATGTCGGCCTGACGGGCTGTCGATGTCCAGATCTTCTGGCCATTGATCACATACTCATCGCCATCCTCGACCGCCTTCGTTTGCAGTGAGGCAAGGTCGGAGCCTGCGCCGGGCTCAGAATAGCCCTGACACCAGATCATCTCTCCATACAAGGTTGGGCGGATATACTTTTCCTTCTGCTCCGGCGTGCCCAACTCCAGTAGCGTCGGCACCAGCATGGAAATGCCCTGTCCCGCGAGAGGGCGTGGTACGCCGCTGCGCGCAAACTCCTCCGCAATAATCCGGGACTTCAGGATATCCGGCTCAGCGCCGTAACCGCCATATTCCGTAGGAATTGCGCGCGCTGTAAGACCTTCCCCAATCAGGAATTTCTGCCAGGCAAGGCGTTTCGGATGCTTCAGGCCTTTGTCTTCCGGGCCTGGGGCGAGATGGGCGTTTTCCTCCAGCAGCTTGGCTACATGGTCACGAAACGCGGTGTATTCGGGGCTGAGTGTAAGGTCCATGCCTGTAATTTCATCGGCTTTACCCAAGGTATGGCAAGCGCAAACTTCTTGATGGACGCTGGGGAATGCTGGTTAGCTGGTCTCAAACAACAAGGAGGGAAACACCATGCCCGTCGAATATGAAAAGCACGGCAATATAGCGATCATCACCATGAACCGCCCTGAGGCCAGAAACGCCATAAATGGCGAAATGGCTCAGACTATGGAAGCAGCCCTGGACCAGATGGAATCCGATCCGGAAGTCTGGGTTGGCATTCTGACCGCAGTAGGCAAGGCATTTTGCGCGGGCGCAGACCTGAAAGAGATTTCTGCCGGCAATGGTGCAGCGCTCTCCACCAAGAAAGGCGGCTTCGCAGGCATCGCACGCCGTGAACGGACAAAACCGCTGATCGCCGCCATTACAGGCTCAGCACTGGCAGGCGGCACGGAGGTGGCCTTGTCCTGTGATATGATTGTCTGCGCAGATGACACCAATTTCGGCCTGCCCGAGGTGAAGCGTTCACTCGTCGCAGCAGCTGGCGGCCTCTTCCGCCTGCCACGCGCCATTGGCCGCGCCACAGCGCTGGAAGTGATTCTTACCGGCGACCCGCTGCCATCCCAGCGGGCGTATGAACTCGGCATGGTCAACAAGATAGTTCCGGCTGACCAGGTAATGGACGAAGCCAAGAAACTGGCAGAGCGCGTGACAGCCAATGCCCCGCTCGCCGTTGCAGCAAGCCGTGAAGTTGCGATGAATGCCTCCGCCAAAACAGACGACGAGCTCTGGAAAGACAGCGGCACTGCCTTCGGCAAGATTGTCGGAACGGAAGACTTCAAGGAAGGCCCCAAAGCCTTCATTGAAAAGCGCGCACCGGTTTGGAAGGGCCGCTAGCCAGACCTGTTCTCCAGCCACCGGACAGCGCCCAAACCGGCTGCTTGTCCGGTGGCGAAACAGGCCGTCAGCAGATAACCGCCAGTCGGTGCATCCCAGTCGACCATTTCTCCTGCGCAGAAAAATCCCGGCTTTTTCCGCAACATGAAATCTTCCGTAAGTTCGTCCCACGAGACACCGCCAGCTGTGGAGATCGCCTGATCAAGCGGTGCCATACTTCCCAGCGTAAGCGGCAAGGTCTTGATCTGCTGCGCCAGCGCCTGCGGATCATCAAAGACCGTCCGGTCTCCCAATTCATTCAGCAGCGCGCGCTTAACGCCCGTCAGGTTCAGCGTCCGGCGCAAATGATTGGCAACCGATTGCTTGCCTTTCCGGCTCAGCAAGCGCTCTTTAATTTCCGTCACGTCCAGGTCTGGCAACAGGTCCAGCCAGATTGTGGCGACCTCTCCGCTGACGAGCATATCTCTCAATGTAAGTGACAGCGTGTAAATCGCGCCGCTTTCCACCCCGTCTGCTGTCACCACGAATTCCTCACGGGTTTGCTGAACACCCTGTCTTGATTTGACCGTAAGCTGAACATTCTTGACAGGATGACCTGCAAACTCGTTCTTCATGCGATCAGACCACGAAACGCAGAACCCGCAATTGGAAGGCAGGAAGGGCGAGAGCTCGATACCGGCCTCGCGGAATATCTGTGCCCATTGACCATCAGAGCCAAGCCGGGCCCAGCTGCTTCCACCCATGGCGAATACGCAGGCCGCAGGCTGCACAGTCTTTTGCCCGTCCGGCGTATCGAACTGCAAGCCGCGCTTATCCCATGCGCGCAAACGATGGCGCACATACGATCGCACACCGCTCTCCTGCAGCCGCCTCAGCCAGGCGCGCAGCAAGGGCGATGCTTTCATTTGCTTCGGAAAGACGCGGCCCGTGGATCCAGTGACTGGCTGAATGCCAAGGTCCAACATCCAGCTTTCCACTGCCTGAGATGAAAACGCCCCCAAAGCGGCCCTCAACTGCGCAGCCGGTTGCGGGTAAACGCCCCCAATATCATCCGGGAAATACATGTTCGTTATATTCAGACCGCTCTTGCCAGCCATCAGGAATTTGCGAGCAACACTCGGCATCACATCATAAACATCCACACCATAGCCATGGTTTGAGACAACCTCAGCGGCCATCAGCCCGGCAGGCCCCGCCCCGATGACAGCAACGCGCTTTAAGGGATCAGTCATCCCTGACAACACGCGCCTTGCCACGACCAAGCGCCAGAGCCTTTATTGCGCCACGGAAGGTCTGCACTTCCTGCCGCGTCCAGTCAGCCCGGATCAGCGCCGCGCGGAGATTGTCCTTCATCAGAGCCGTTTTCTCAGGCGGGAAAAAATAGCCAGCGCGCTCCAGTTCATCCTCGAAATGCTCGAACATACGATACAGTTCATCGCGTGGCGCAGGATCGCCTAGACCGGCCTTAACATCTTCTGCGTCGACTCTCGCGCCAATCGCTATCTTTCCCCACTCCGCACAAAAAACGCAGACAGCCTGCGCCAAATTTAGACTCTTGAAGTCTGTATCGACGGGATACGTCATCAGGAAGTCGGCCACCGCGACGGCATCATTCGGCAGGCCGGACTTTTCGCCCCCGAACATGATCGCGGATTTGCCCGAATCCAGACGCTCAGAAACAGCTTCTGCAGCCTCGGAAGCGTCACCAACGCGCTTCTCCATGCCCCTCATGCGCGCTGTGGCAGCAGCCAGCCAGTTGATCCCCTCCAGTGCCTCCTGCAGCGTTTCGAACACCTGAACCGTCACACCGGCCTCAAACGCCCCGGCAGACATGGTTTCAGCTGCAGGATTCGGCCATCCATCACGCGGCGTGACCAATCTCAGATCGGTCATACCGAAATTGCGCATAACCCGTGCGGCCGCGCCAATATTCTCGCCAAGCTGGGGCGAATGGAGGATGATTGCCGGGCTGCGATGATCTGCCATTGTTTTACCTGTTTTGACGCGGCGGTCCGCTCTGCTATAGCGCTGCCAGATACAGGCAACCGTGAGGAATTCCAACATGGCAAAGATCAAGGTCAAAAACCCCGTCGTCGAAATGGACGGGGACGAAATGACCCGGATCATCTGGCAGATGATCAAGGACAAGCTGATTCACCCCTACCTCGACATAGATCTGAAATATTTTGATCTGTCGATCCAGAAGCGTGACGAGACAGACGACCAGATCACGATTGATGCCGCCAACGCGACCAAGCAGTATGGCGTGGCCGTCAAATGTGCGACCATCACCCCCGACGAAGCCCGCGTTGAGGAATTCGGCCTCAAAAAAATGTGGCGCTCCCCGAACGGCACGATCCGCAACATTCTCGGCGGCGTTGTTTTCCGCGAACCGATCGTGATCTCCAATGTCCCGCGCCTGGTCCCAGGCTGGACGAAGCCGGTTGTTGTCGGCCGTCACGCCTTCGGTGACCAGTACAAGGCGACAGACTTCCTCGTTCCCGGCAAGGGCAAGCTGACCATGAAATGGGAAGCTGCAGACGGCTCTGATTCCAAGGAATACGAAGTCTTTGACTTCCCGTCCTCCGGCATAGCCATGGGCATGTACAACCTCGACGAGTCGATCCGTGACTTCGCCCGCGCATGTTTGAACTATGGCCTGCAGCGCAAATGGCCGGTCTACCTGTCCACGAAGAACACAATCCTGAAAGCCTATGATGGCCGCTTCAAGGACATCTTCCAGGAAGTCTTCGACAATGAGTTCAAAGCCAAGTTCGATGAATTCGGCGGCACCTATGAGCACCGCCTGATCGACGACATGGTTGCAGCCGCGATGAAATGGTCCGGCGGCTATGTCTGGGCATGTAAGAACTATGACGGCGACGTTCAGTCCGACACGGTGGCACAGGGCTATGGCTCCCTCGGCCTGATGACGTCCGTTCTGATGACGCCGGATGGCAACACGGTTGAGGCAGAAGCTGCCCACGGCACCGTGACGCGCCATTACCGCAACCACCAGAAAGGCGAAGCGACCTCCACGAACTCCATCGCTTCCATCTTCGCATGGACACGCGGCCTGGATCACCGGGGCCGCATGGACGACACGCCGGACGTTCGCGCCTTCGCCCAGACGCTGGAAGACACCATCATCAAGACGGTGGAAAGCGGCCAGATGACGAAAGACCTCGCCCTGCTGGTGGGTCCGGATCAGGAATGGCTTACGACTGAAGGCTTCATCGAAGCTGTCGACAAGAACTTCCAGAAGGCGATGGCGAAATCCTGATCGCCGCCTTCAAGGTTAAAGGAAAAGCCCCGCAGCAATGCTGCGGGGCTTTTTCATTCAGATAACATGTTTGGCGATATACCAAGCGCCCCATACAATGCCCAATAAGGGGATCAAAGCGATCAGCCAGATGGGGCTACTCTTGATGTTTCCAAGTTTCTTGCGTGGTTCCATCAGGCTTCCCCGAGCAATTGCCGGACATGGTCTTCAAGGTCCAGCTGCCGCAACCGCTTCAGGCGCTCCACCAGCAGAATACGGCGCAGGCGCTGATAGGCGACCTCCAGATCGTCATTCACGATCACATAGTCATAGCGGCGCCAATGCATGATCTCGCGCTTGGCCTCTTCCATACGCCGCGCCACGATCTCCGGCGTCGATCCGGGACGCGCAGAAAGCCGCATTTCCAGGGCATTGATACTTGGCGGCAGGATAAAGACTGATACGACATCATTCGGCATCTGATCGTGCAGGGCATCAGCCCCTTGCCAGTCCACATCGAACAGAACGTCCTCGCCCGCTTCCAGACGCGCGACCGTGTCAGCCTTGGGCGTACCATAATACCGGTCAAACACATGCGCCCATTCGAGAAACTCGCGGCGCTCGATCATCTCATGGAACTCATCCACAGACCGAAAGAAGTAATCCTTACCGTCTTTCTCTCCAGGGCGCGGCGCACGCGTCGTGGCAGATACAGACAAATTCACATCGTCGAACTCTTCGATCAACTTGCGCGACAGCGTGGTCTTGCCTGCCCCGGATGGACTGGACAGGACGAGCATGAGTCCGCGCCGTTTGCCGCTGTCTTTCGGATGTCCGCTATTCGACATTGGCTGCCTGCTCCTTGAACTGGTCGATTATTCCTTTGAGGCCAAGCCCTGCATTCGTCAAATCCAGGCTGACCGATTTCGAACAAAGCGTATTGGCCTCACGGTTCAGCTCCTGCGCCAGGAAGTCTAACTTCCGGCCCGCCGGAGAGCCGCTCGCGAGCAATCCTCTCGCGGTCTCGAAATGCGCGCTCAGGCGGTCCAGCTCCTCGCGAACATCTGCCTTGGCCGCGGTAATCGCCAGTTCAGCGGCCAGCCGCTCTGCATCCACCTGACTGCCCGCCCCAAGCTCTTCCAGCTGCTTCGACAAGCGCGCCTTCAGCAGGCTGGGCTGGTCTCCAGCCAGGCTGGCGGCCTGTTTCGCGGTCTCTTCCAGTTCGTCGACCAGTTTGCCCATGATGGACTGCAGCGACGCGCCTTCGGCGAGCCGGGCCTCTGCCAGCTCAGCTAGAACCTGTTCTGCAGCACCGGCCAGCATGGCGCTGACGCCTTCCTGCATTGCCAGGTCGCGGATATTGTCACCGCCTGCTTCCACGACACCTTTGACAGTCATCAGAGTGGCAATGGCTTCGCAGGACAGCTCTCCCTGGTGCGCCTGACGCGTGGCAGCAACCAGCTTGTCGAGGAAGGCCTCATTAATGGCCACATTTTCCGTCGCACCGCTCATCTCGATCCGCAGGGAAACCTGCAGAGAGCCACGATTAAACAGTTTCGACGCGGCAGCCTTCACATGACGCTCCAGTGCGTCAAATCCGGGCGGCGTGTTCACACGCACGTCCAGGCCACGGCCATTCACACTCTTGGCCTCCCAGGCCCAGGCGCCCCAGTCTTCTTCGCCCGTCAGACGCGCAAAGCCGGTCATGCCAGATAGCTTGCTCATTGCCCTGTCCGCTCCTTCTGGATTTCCTGTCGCTCATATCGGCGATAGGCCGCAACGTTCTTGTTGTGCTCTGCAAGCGTTTTGGCGAAGAGATGACCACCCTTGCCGTCTGCGACAAAAAAGATGTGCCCCGTCTCTTCGGGGTTCAGCACCGCCGCAATGGCGTCGCGCCCCGGATTGCAGATGGGCGTCTTGGGCAACCCATCGATCTGATAGGTGTTCCAGTCTGTCTTGCGGTCAATCTCTGACCGATACAACGTCCGGCGCTGGCCACGCTTGTTGTAAAGCGGCTCGCCCTTGGACACGCCATAAATGATGGTGGGGTCGCTCTCCAACCGCATGCCGCGCTTCAGGCGCGTGATAAACAAGCCGGCAATCTGCGGCCTCTCGCCGGCAATACCGGTTTCCTTTTCGACAACTGAAGCCAGAATGACGGCCTCCTGCTTTGAGGCGATTGGCAGATCTTCGGCACGCTGAGGCCACAGCTCGTCCAGAAGATCGGTCTGCGCTTTCTGCATCCGTTCAATAAGGTCAGCGCGCGATGTTCCACGGTGGAAAAGATACGTATCCGGCAGTAGGCTGCCCTCGGCGACCTCCTCTTCCGGCATATCGCCGATCAGAACCGGGTCGGCTTCGATCATCTTCAACAATTGAGCTGTCGTGCGGCCTTCAGGAAGCGTGATCTTGTAGAAGACGGACTTGCCGTCGATCAGCGTTTCCATCACCTCCGACAGGCTGGCGCGTGGCTCCAGCTCGAACTCACCTGTCTTGATGGCCAGCTCCGTGCCATCCAGTTTGGCTTTCAGCTTGAAAAGCCTGTCGTCAGAGATAATGCCCTCATCTTCCAGCCGCTGCGCAACGCCGCTCAGCGTTTCGCCAGGCTCGACCAAGAACAGATGCTGCTCCGTAGAGGGGCCGGGCTTGCTGAGTTCGTGCTGGAACCACATCCAGCCACCGCCCGCCACTGCGCCCCCCAGAACAAACAGGAGGACAAACAGCGAGATCAGTCCCTTGATGAGTTTCATGCATGCCTCTCGAATCCTGACGGTGCCAGCTTACACGCCAACCCCAGCCCGGAAAAACAGGCTTATTTCACTTCCGTGAGCACAAGCGATGCGTTGGTGCCACCAAAGCCGAAACTGTTCGACATGGCCGCACGCACACGTCCCTTCTTCGCCTTATGCGGGATAAGGTCCAGAACGGTCTCAAAGCTCGGATTGTCGAGATTCAGGGTCGGTGGCATCACTTGGTCACGAATGGCCAGTGCACAGAAAGCGCTTTCAATGGCCCCGGCAGCTCCAAGAAGGTGGCCAACGGCAGACTTGGTCGAAGACATCGACATGTTCTTGGCATGATCGCCGAATGCGCGCTCAACAGCGCCAGCCTCACCTTCATCTCCCTTCGGAGTGGAGGTGCCGTGAGCATTCACATAGTCGATCTCGGTCGGGTCTATGCCGGAATGCTTCAGCGCCATCTTCATCGCGCGATAACCGCCTTCAGCGCCTTCAGCCGGGGCCGTGATATGATAGGCATCGCCCGTCAGACCATAACCTGAGACTTCGGCATAGATCTTCGCGCCGCGGGCCTTGGCATGCTCGTACTCTTCCAGAACGAGAATGGCAGCACCCTCCCCCATCACGAAGCCGTCGCGGTCCTTGTCGTAAGGACGGGAGGCCTTTTCAGGAGTGTCATTGAAATTCGTAGACATAGCCTTAGCGGCGCAGAAGCCCGCTATGCCGATGCGTCCGATAACCGCTTCAGAGCCACCCGCCAGCATGACGTCCGCATCCCCATACTTGATGAGACGTGCGGAGTCGCCAATGGCGTGAGCGCCTGTTGCGCAGGCTGTTACCACGGAATGGTTCGGCCCTTTGAATTTGTGCCTGATTGAGACCTGACCAGAAGCCAAATTGATCAGGGCAGAGGGGATGAAGAACGGGCTCACCTTGCGCGGCCCGTTCTCATGAAGCGTGATCGCCGTCTGATAGATGGATTCCAAACCACCGATGCCGGAGCCGATCAGAACGCCTGTGCGTTCCTGACCTTCCTCGTCTTCGGGTCTCCATCCGGAATCCTCTACCGCTTCGTCAGCAGCGGCGATGGCATAAAGAATAAACTCATCAATCCGGCGCATCTCTTTTGAGGAAACAAACGCCTCAGGATCGAAAGCGTGAGGGTCCCCTTCACCGCCACCGCGGCCAGTTTTCCATGGTACCTGGAATGCAATCTTGCAGGGCATGTCTTCAGGATCGAACGTATCAATACGTCCTGCCCCAGACTTGCCTTCAATCAGGCGCTCCCAAGTTGCCTCACGGCCAAAGGCCAAAGGTGAGACAATCCCGATACCGGTGATAACGACGCGGCGGTCAGACATAGAACCCTGCCTGTTTTAGATGTGAGCCTTGATGTGGGTCACCGCATCACCAACGGTGCGGATGGACTCCTGTACATCATCAGGGATTTCGATGTTGAACTCTTCCTCGAAAGCCATGACCAGTTCGACCAGGTCCAGCGAGTCAGCGCCCAGATCGTCGATGAAGCTTGCGCTCTCAACAACCTTATCACCATCCACGTCGAGATTTTCGACTACAATTTTTTTAACGCGTTCAAGAACGTCAGACATGAGTACCTCTCTAGAAATGCCTGAGGACTGGCCCAGATTCGAACCATTGTGTTGCGCCTAGCACACAGTTGGGACGAGCGCCAAGTCCTATGACTAACCCTTACTGTTGTGAAATCAGATCATTGCCATACCGCCATTTACGTGCAGCGTCTGCCCCGTAACATAGGCGGCTTCATTGGAAGCAAGATATACTGCTGCCGCAGCAATGTCAGCACCTTCGCCCAGGCGACCCGAAGGAATCTGTCTCAAAAGCGCTTCTTTCTGGTTATCCGGCAACACATCCGTCATCGGAGACGCAATGAAACCAGGTGCGATTGTGTTTGCCGTGATGCCACGGCTCGCGACCTCCTGAGCGAGTGACTTCGTAAAGCCGATCATGCCCGCCTTGGACGCGCAATAGTTCGTTTGCCCCGGATTTCCGGTGACGCCGACAATTGATGTAATACCGATAATGCGGCCATGACGGCGCTTCATCATGCCCCGCACGCAGCTCTTCGTGAGTCGGAAATAGCTGCCCAAATTGACGGACAGAACATCGTTCCAATCGTCATCATTCATCTGCATCAGCAGTTTGTCGCGTGTAATTCCGGCATTCGCGACGAGGATGTCGAGCGGACCGATGGCTTCTTCCGTCTTCGAAACGAGACCATTCACGGCCTCTTCGTCAGAGAGATTGCACGGCACAATCGCGCTTTCGCCTTTCAGCGTGGCTGCAACTTCCTCAAGAACGTTCTCACGTGTGCCGGAGAGCGCCACCTTGGCGCCAGCTTCGGAAAGCGCCTGTGCAATCGCGCGGCCGATTCCTCCGGATGCCCCGGTTACAAGAGCCGTACGGCCTGTCAGGTCAAACATCTGGCTTATCCCTTCATTGCTTCTGCAAACGCCTCAAGATCCTCGGGCGTCCCGAGGGTGAAGCCGTTGAGTGACTTTTCGATGCGACGCTGCATCACCGTCAATACTTTGCCATTACCTGCTTCGCCCGTCGCTTCAACTCGCTGAGCCACCATAAACTGCACGCTCTCTGTCCAGCGCACACGACCCGTCACCTGTTCCACCAGGTTCCGGCGGATCGTTTCAGGTTCGGTCACAGCATGCGCGGAGACGTTCGCAACAAGAGGCGTTGAGGGGGAATTGATGATCACTTCGCTCAGCGCCTCCGCCATTGCATCTGCTGCTGGCTGCATCAGAGAGCAATGGAACGGCGCAGAAACGTTCAACGGCATCGCCTTCTTCACGCCATTCTCCCTGGCGTACGCACATGCCGCATCAATCGCAGTCTTTGTCCCGGACAGGACCAGTTGACCCGGCGCATTATCATTGGCGACTTCACAAGCTCCGCCAGCTTTGCGGCCTGCTTCGCAGGCGGCTTCGGCCTGCGTGATATCCGCGCCCAGAAGCGCCGCCATGGCTCCCGCACCCGGTTTTACAGCGCCCTGCATGGCATTGCCGCGAATACGCAGCAAACGCGCCGTATCAGCCAGGCTGATCGCCCCGGCGGACGCGAGCGCAGAATACTCCCCCAGCGAGTGCCCTGCGACAAAGGCAGCATCCCTCGCGGACAGACCGAATTCGGCCTCGAGCGCGCGCATTGCGGCCAGGCTGTGCGCCATCAGCGCCGGCTGAGTATTTGCGGTAAGGGTAAGCTCTTCCATGTCACCATTCCACATGAGGGCGGAAAGGTCTTGCCCCAAGGCTTCATCGACTTCTGCGAACACGTCGCGAGCCGACTGAAAGGCATCCGCAAGCGCCTTTCCCATTCCGATTTCCTGGCTTCCCTGCCCTGGAAAGATAAATGCAAATTTTCTCATTATTGGTTTCTCCAAGTTGGGTGTGTGACTAATGGTGACCGGCAATGTAAGCAAGCGCTTGAAAAATACCGCCAAATGCGCTTTACACCCGCCTTCACTCGCAGGAATGCGGTCCTTGGTACTCCGGAATGAGCCGGAAGAAGAGGGGCCATCGCCGGTCAGTTTCCCGCTGTCAGGCGCCGCATGACTCAACTATGGGAATGAAAACATGGCACTTTATGAGCATGTCGTGATCACACGACCTGACATTTCGCCTGCCCAGGTCGACAGCTTTGTCGAAGAACTGAGCAACTTCCTCAAGGAAAAAGGCGCTAAAGTTGGCAAGACCGAATATTGGGGTCTTCGCAACCTGGCCTATCCGATCAAGAAACAGCGCAAGGGGCATTACTCCCTCCTGAACATCGACGGCCCTGCCGATGCTGTTCTGGAACTGGAGCGTAAGCACCGCATCTCCGATGATGTCATGCGTTACATGACCGTCCGCGTCGAAACGCTGAGCGACGAACCGTCTCCGGTTCTCTCTCGCAAAGACCGTCGCCGCGACTAGGGAAGGACACTCGAAATGGCTCAGAAACTGAACATCACGAACATCCCTGCTCGCCGTCCCTTTGGACGTCGTCGCAAGGTCGATCCGTTTTCCGGCTCCAATGCTCAGGAAATCGACTACAAGGACGTGAAATTGCTGCAGCGCTATATCTCTGAAAAAGGGAAAATCGTGCCCAGCCGTATCACGGCCGTTAATCTGAAGAACCAGCGCAAGCTTGCCCAGGCGATCAAACGCGCCCGCATGCTGGCCCTGCTTCCGTTCGAAGTGAAGTAAGGAGAGACCCACATGCAAGTCATCCTTCTTGAACGGATCGAGCGCCTTGGCGTCATCGGCGACGAAGTGAAAGTGAAGAACGGCTTCGCCCGTAACTTCTTGATCCCGCAAGGCAAAGCCCTGCTCGCCAATGCAAAGAACCGCGCCCGCTTCGAAGCAGAGCGTGAAGCCATTGAAGCCCGTAACGCGGAAGCCCGCGCGAAGGCCGAAGCCGAAGCTCAAAAGCTGGAAGGCGCAAGCTTCGTGCTTATCCGCCAGGCTGGCGACACCGGTCAGCTGTACGGCTCTGTTACCGCACGTGATGTGGCTGATGCCGCTGAAGCGGCTGGTTACAGCATTCCGCGTACCGGCGTGCGTCTCGACCGTCCGATCAAGGCGATCGGTCTGTACGACGTGGCCGTCCGTTTGCACGCTGAAGTGACCGCTACGGTCCAGGCCAACGTGGCACGCTCCAGCGATGAAGCTGAGCGTCAGGCGAAAGGCGAAGACATCGTCGCATCGCTTCAGGCTGCCAACCATGAACAAGCCCAGGAACAAGCTGGTGAGCTGGCTGAAGCCGCCGCCGAGCGTGACGAGTCTGGCGAGGGAGAAGACGAAGAATAGTCTTCCCCACCTGATCAAATCAGGCCGCAGCTTTTCACAGCTGCGGCCTTTTTTTGTGACTAACCCGGTAAAATCAGGCCGGAGTGAGTTTCTGCCCCTGCAATTCACCCACAGCTGAGTTACACTTAACCATGCCGCTTGATGATGCCTCCTCCCCTAAAGAGACAGTCACACCGCCGAACAATCTATCGGCGGAAGCGGCTGTGCTGGGCGCCATTCTATTCGACAATAACTCCTATCAGCGCGTCGCGGATATTCTGAGACCGTCGGATTTCTACGCACCCGCACACCAGGAATTATTCAACGTCGCCGCTACCATGATTCAGCAAGGCCGAATCGCGGATGGTGTCACCCTGCGCGAACATTTCGAAAAAGCCGAAAAGCTCAGCGAGATTGGCGGCGCGCGCTATCTGGAGCAATTGCTCGATTCGGCCGCCTTCGGGCCTGAGGTGGGCGACTATGCCCGCATGATTCGTGACCTTGCGATGCGCCGCGAACTGGTCGGCATTGGCGGAGAGCTTCAGGGCCGGGCCCTGAACCCGACGCCGGAAGAGAATGGCGAGCGCCAGATCGAACTGGCAGAGCGCAGGCTGTTTGACCTTGCCGAACGCGGCTCCAGCGGCCGTGGCTTCAGCAGCTTCTCCGAAGCGCTGACGGAATCCCTCAAGAATGCCGAAGCCGCATTCAAGCGTGAGGGCAAGATCGCCGGTATCCCGACGCGCCTGAGAGATCTCGACGAGAAACTCGGCGGCCTTCACCGGTCAGACCTAGTCATCCTGGCCGGCCGTCCTTCCATGGGGAAAACCTCACTCGCGACGAACATTGCCTATAATGCCGCGTCCGCCTACCGCTCAGAGCTGCAGGATGACGGCTCACGGAAGACCGTAGACGGCGCAATCGTCGGATTCTTCTCGCTGGAGATGTCGAACGAACAGCTCGCCACGCGTATTATCGCCGAGCGTACCGGCATCACGACCCACCGCATCCGTCAGGGCGATCTCGACAAGAGCGACTTTGAGCGCCTGCGGGAAGCGACCGAAGAACTGCAGAATCTGCCTCTCTATATCGACGATACAGGCGGCATCTCCATCAGCCAGCTTGCGGCCCGCGCGCGCCGCCTGCAGCGCTCGGTCGGACTCGACATGATCGTGATCGACTACCTTCAGCTCATCACAGTCAGTACCGGCAATGCGAACGCAAACCGGGTGCAGGAAATCACGCAGATCACAACCTCTCTGAAGGCGCTTGCCAAGGATCTGAACGTCCCGATCATCGCCTTGTCCCAGCTGTCGCGGGCGGTTGAACAACGCGATGACAAACGCCCACAGCTGTCTGACCTTCGGGAATCAGGCTCAATCGAGCAGGACGCCGACGTGGTGCTGTTCGTGTATCGCGAGGAGTATTATCTTTCGCGGGCAGAGCCGGGTGCCGATCCGACTGATCCGGCCTCGAACGAGAAATGGGCCCAATGGCGCCAGCGCATGGACCAAGTCTACGGCAAAGCAGAGGTCATCGTCGGCAAGCAGCGTCACGGTCCAATCGGCCGCGTCGAACTCGCCTTCGATTCAAACGTCACACGATTTGGGGATCTGGACATGTCCGGCCGCTCAAACGATTTCGACGACGAATAACCCCTGCCCTTAGCGGCGCGTTAAAGGCTGTTCAGCCACTCTATCAACAGCCGGTTCACCTCCTCAGGCCGCTCCTGCTGCGTCCAGTGCCCGGCACCTTCCAGCAAGGTCGCGCCGCGCAGATCACCGAGGCTTTTCTTCATCGCGGCCACCATATCGCCCGGATACATTTTCAGCACCAGATCCCTGGTTCCGCCAATGAACAGCGACGGCTGCGCGATCACCGGCGAGGACGGGTGCGATGTGAGATACGCATGGTCGCGGTGCCAGTTGCGGTAGCGATTCAACGGCCCGCGGAACCCTGACTTGCGGAACTGCCGATCATAATAAGCAACATCTTCTTCGGTCAGCCATGGCAGCGGCATGTCCGGCTCCGGCAGGCGATGTAGCAATGTGTCACCATGCTTCTTGTCCGTCGGCCAGGTTCCATCCGGCGCATCGCCTGAGATGGCATAGTAGAACTTCCGGATTGTTTCGGCAGGGTCCGCTTCCAGTTCAGCCTCTGGCGGCCCCTGATCCTGAAAATAGATCTGGTAGAAGAACAGACCGCGCTCGGTGAAGAATTTGCGCACGGCATCAATGAACACCACCTCTCCCGGCGGCGTATAGGGAACAGACAATCCCGCCACAGCACGGAACTTGTCCCTGTGCAGCCTTACCGTATTCCACGCAAGCGGCGCGCCCCAGTCATGGCCTACGACAACAGCTTGCTCTCCGGGAGAGAGCGCCTCGGCCAGACCGGCAATATCTCCGGTCAGGTTTTCCATGTCATAGTCCTCTACCGTATACGGACGATCAGAGCCGCCGTATCCGCGCACATCCGGCGCTGCCACACGGTAACCTGCTTCCGAAAGAGCCTTGATCTGGTGACGCCAGGAATACCAGCTTTCGGGAAAGCCGTGGACCAGGATCACCAGGGGCCCCTCGCCTGCGGTGGCGACCCGCAGGCGAATGCCGTTTGTCTCAATCAGTCGCAGGTCAGGAGACATGTCAGGCTAGTCCTTGCCGCCAATCCATTTGAACTCCGGCTCTTCCCACCAGGGGAAGAAGTTCGGCATACCGTCGGAGACCTTCACCGGATAGACGGGCTTACGTTTCTCTAGGAAGCTCATGACGCCCTCTTTTGCGTCCGCGGTCTTGCCTCTGGAATAGATTGCGGCGGAATCCACAATGTGCGCTTCCATCGGGTGGCTCGCGCCCAGCATGCGCCACATCATCTGGCGTGTCAGGGTCGTAGAGACCGCTGCCGTATTGTCGGCAATCTCACGCGCAATGCCGCGTGCCACATCCATCAGATCCGCTTGCGGATGGATTGAGCGGACAAGCCCCCCCTCCATGGCTTCCTGAGCCGGGAAGACGCGGCCGGAGTAACACCATTCCAGCGCTTGGGAGATGCCTACAAGACGCGGCAGGAACCAGCTGGAGGCCGCTTCCGGATTGATGCCCCGGCGGTTGAACACAAAACCAAAGCGGGCCGTGTCCGCAGCGATACGGATATCCATCGGCAACTGCATGGTCACACCAATGCCGACCGCCGCACCATTGATGGCCCCGATCACAGGCTTCAGGCTGTCAAAGATGCGCAGCGTAACGCGGCCACCGCCATCACGCTGAATGTCAGTGCTTTCAGTGCGGCCCGCCTCGCCGCTCTTGGCGCGCTCATCATAGTCAAAGGTCTCAGCGCCGGCAGACAGGTCAGCACCCGCGCAGAAGGCCCGGTCTCCACTGCCTGTCACGATCACGGCGCGCACGCTGTCATCAGCGTCGGTAATGTCGAACGCCTCGATCATTTCGTGCATCATGGTGCCCGTAAAGGCATTCATCTTTTCCGGGCGATGCAGCGTAAGCGTCGCGATGCCATCCTCAATGTCCAGAATGATTTCCTTGAATTCCTTCGGCCTGGCCATGTGTTCCTCCTGAGTGTCTAAAACCGGGCACAAGCTGCCTTTCCAGACCGAGACGTCAAGTCTTCCCCAGCGGCACTCCACAGTCATGGCCCTCTTGCAATAATTTGCAACATGGCCTGAACTTGGACCATGCCCTTCTCGAAAGAGTCGGCGAGGACATTGGACTGAAGGTTTTCGTGCCATGGAATTGATGCCCCTGCCGGAGGTCACCACACTTGCGGCACCTGTCTTTGTTTTCTCGGTCATCCTGGAGTGGTGGGCCGTCAAGACAGGCAAGTGGCACGGCAAATATGAGACAAAAGACGCGCTCGCGTCGCTTGCCATGGGCGCAGGCAATGTCATCGTAAACACGCTGACCGGCGCCGTGGCTCTCTGGATGATGTCGCTCACCTGGCCGTACCGTTTACTGACCCAGCCGGTGACCTGGTGGTCCTTTGCCATCGCCTTTGTGCTGTACGACTTCATCTATTACTGGAAGCACCGCTTTGCACATCGGGCGCGCTGGTGGTGGATGGAACATTCAACGCATCATTCTTCCCGCCACTACAATCTGACGACGGCGCTGCGCCAACCCTGGTTTGGGCCGTTTACCGGCTTGATCTTCCTCGGTATTCCGCTGGTGCTGATTGGCTACCACCCTTACGTCATCTTCTTCGTGGCGAGCCTGAACCTGCTCTACCAGTTCTGGATCCATACCGAAGCCATCGACAAGATGCCGGGCTGGTTTGAAGCCGTCTTCAACACGCCCAGCCATCACCGCGTGCATCACGCCATTAACCCCCGCTATCTGGACACAAATTACGCGGGCGTTTTCATCATCTGGGACAAGATGTTCGGCACTTATGTGCCCGAACAGGAAGACGACAAACCAGTCTACGGCATCGTGAAACAGCTTAATACCTACAATCCTTTCCTGATTGCCTTCCTTGAGCTCTACGGCCTCATCCGGGACTGCGCCTCAGATGGCTTGCGACCGGACAGATGGCTATGCCGCTGCGCCAATGCGCCAGGGTGGAGCCCTGACGGACAACACAACCGCTCGATCGAGCTGAAACATGCCTATATCAAGGAGCACCCGGAACAGGCCGGACAGCCAGGACTCCCCAAATGACCTCCAAAGACCTTATCCAATCCTATTATGATGCTTTCAACGCGAAGGACTGGAACAGCATGATCGCCTGCGTTTCTCCTGCGCTGCGCCACGATGTGAATGAGGGCGCAGAACGCATGGGCCATGACGCCTTCCGGCAATTCCTGGCCCATATGGACACTTGCTATGATGAGACTCTGACTGACATCACCGTCATGACATCAGATGACGGTAAACGCGGCGCTGCGGAGTTCATCGTGAACGGCATCTACAAGCAGACAGATGGAAATTTGCCGCCTGCCCGTGGCCAGACCTACAAATTGCCTGCGGGGGCCTTCTTTGAGATTGCAGACGGCAAGATCGCCCGCGTGACGACCTATTATAATCTGGCCGAATGGACGCGGCAGGTCTCTTCATGAGTTTACGTCCGCTGTCAGGTGATGAGCTGGAAGACGCCCTTCCCGCGCTCGCACGCCTGCGCATTCAAGTCTTCGAGGCGTTCCCGTACCTTTACGCTGGCACCATCGACTATGAGCAGGACTATCTGCGCAAATTCTCCACTGCCAGGGATGCCTTCATCGTGACGGCGGAAACGGAGGCAGGGGAAATTGTAGGCTGCGCAACAGGCTCTGCGATCACGGACCATCATTCCGAATTCGCCGAGCCACTTGTCCAGGCAGGCATTGACCTGCCCAGCACATTTTACTTCGGTGAATCCGTTCTGCTGCCCGAGTGGCGCGGCCATGGCCTTGGCCACAAATTCTTCGATGCACGTGAGCAGCACGCCCGCAAGCGTGGCTACGCCCGCAGCTGCTTCTGCGCCGTGATGCGCCCTGCCGATCACCCAAAACGCCCTGCGGACTATTCCCCGCTCGATACATTCTGGAACAAGCGCGGCTACACAAAGCGCCCTGACATCTCCGCCAATTTCGAGTGGCCCGAACAACATGGTGACCCCAGTCTGCCCCACACCATGCATTACTGGTTTCACGATCTCTGAGAGCCTGACGCGACGTTGGCAGTGGACGTTTGGTTAGGGGTGACTAAAAATATTCTCCGAACACCCAAACGCGCCCCGGCAGAGGGCGCGAGGTTTACCGGAGGATAGACATGCACCCTTGCCATCACGCGAAGACCTCACCTGACAAGCCCGCCTACATCATGGCCGGATCCGGAGAGACAGTCACGTTCCGCCAACTGGATGAACGCTCAAACCAGATTGCCCACGCCTTTCGCAATGCGGGCCTGAAGCCCGGCGACACAATTGCGCTGTTTGCAGAAAACTCGCCACGCTATTTCGAAATCTGCTGGGCGGCGCAGCGCTCAGGTCTCTATTTCGTCTGCATCTCGTCCCGCCTGACGGCACCTGAAGTTCAATACATTGTCGAGGATTCCGGCTCCTCCCTGCTGATCGCCAGCAAGAGCAAGGCCGATGTGGCCACAAAGGTGAAAGAGATCACCCAACTGCATCATTATTGGTCCATTGGCGGTGACATTCCCGGCTACCAGCCGCTGGAAAGCCATCAGCAGACCTTCCCGGTCACCCCCATTGCTGACGAAATGTCCGGCACGGACATGCTCTACTCCTCGGGCACAACGGGGCGCCCGAAAGGCATCCGCCCGGCGCTTGAGCCAAATACGCCCATTGATGCGGACAATGTGCTGGTCCAGATCACCAAAGCCCTCGCAGGCGGTGGCCCGGGGGATATCTATCTCTCCCCGGCGCCCCTCTATCATGCC
Organism: Hyphomonas pacifica; assembly: GCF_000682675.1. Taxonomy (GTDB): domain Bacteria; phylum Pseudomonadota; class Alphaproteobacteria; order Caulobacterales; family Hyphomonadaceae; genus Hyphomonas; species Hyphomonas pacifica. The sequence continues at coordinate 25,777 of NZ_AWFA01000029.1, forward strand.
GCGCCGCTGCGTTGGTGCATGACGTTCACGCGCCTCGGCGCCACGCTGATCATCATGGAGAAGTTCGATCCGGAAACTTTCCTTGAATATGTTCAGAAGTACAAGGTGACCCACACCCAAATGGTGCCGACCATGTTCGTGAAGCTGTTGAAGCTGCCCGAAGATGTCCGCAAATCCTATGACGTCTCCAGCCTGAAATTCGTTATCCATGCAGCCGCGCCCTGCCCGATCCCGGTCAAAGAGCAGATGATCGAATGGTGGGGACCCATCATTGACGAATATTATGCCGGCTCTGAGGGCAATGGCATGACCTGGGTGAAAAGCCCGGACTGGCTGAGCCACAAGGGCACTGTCGGACGCCCGGTCCATGGCGAGCTTCACATCTGTGACGAGAGTGGCGACGAAGTGCCGGTCGGCACCGAAGGCCAGATCTACTTCGGAGGTACCGCCCCACCAAACTATCATAACGCGCCGGACAAGAACGCCTCTGCACTCAACCCGAAACACCCTGACTGGTCATCCCTCGGCGATGTTGGCCGCGTGGACGAGGACGGCTTCCTCTACCTGACAGACCGCAAGGCTTTCATGATCATCTCTGGCGGCGTGAACATCTATCCGCAGGAAGCCGAAAACGTGCTCATCACCCACCCGAAAGTCGCGGATGTCGCCGTTATCGGAATTCCGGATGATGAATTCGGCGAAGCGGTAAAAGCCGTTGTCCAGCCGATGCCCGGCATCGCCGCCTCTGACGAGCTAGCCGAGGAATTGCTCGAATTCTGCCGGTCGGAATTGTCCAAGATCAAATGCCCGAAAAGCATCGACTTTGACCCAGAACTGCCTCGCCACGCGACCGGCAAACTCTACAAGCGCCTGATCCGCGACCGTTATTGGGGCAAGTCAGGCAGCCGGATTGTCTGATCACAGCCAGGCCGCAGCCTATATCGGTGCTGCGGCCAGTCAGACTTCAATGGCGACAAAACAATCTACCGGCCAGCGGTGAGCTGTTCGATGACCTGTCGGGGAGGCAACCAGCCCGGATGATGCCGACCCGCCGCGGCTTTCTCGGCGCTAATGCGATCAACCATGGCCGATGAGACAGGCGCTTTGCTGAAGGCGGATTGCGTCTCGCACGTCCCGTCGAAACCCATATTGTTCACGGCCCTGTAACCCGGCGACATAGTCCCCAGCGCCAGGGTCATACGCTGTCCTGTGCTGGTGGGTTCAAGATAGAACTGGCCACCCAGATTATAGCGTTTTTCGTCAACGTTCGCTGGCAGATTCAGGGCATCCGTGCACTGGCTGATCAGACTACGCGCCTTCACGACTTGCAGCTTGACGGCATCACGCGGGGTGCTGTCATTCTTGAACTCGGCGGCCATGAGGCATGCCTTGTCCGGGAAGTAGATCAGCCCGGCCAACTGACCATACATGTCCATCGTGCCCCAGGTCAGCAATTCGGCTTCGCCACCCAGCAGAGTGCCACGCCAACCTCCGACATAGGAGCCATACTCATTGGCAACTCGTGCACGGCTACTGTCAGGCAGGTTCCACTTTTCGCTCGAGCATGTCAGCCCGGCCCTGAGCTCCTCCTGTGAAGCCCGTTTCGCATCCGCAGCAGCCCAGCGTTTCTTTGCTCGCTCATAGGCTTCAGCCATCGCCTCTTGAATCATCTGTCTACGGCTGGTCGCGCTCATGGCGGAACTGGCCGAAGCCGCCAGCATCTTCACCGGTGCCTCACCGGCATCGAAGCGGCGCAAATTCTCATGCAGTGCCTTGCCGAAATCGGACCGGCACTCACGGACGATCTCATTCATGTCATTGTCCAGCCCGGCGAGGCGCTGGCCCATATTGATCGTGGGCGTCTGATCGAAAGGATTATCGGATGTCAGGATATCCCCAAGAACGCGCACAGCATCGGCTGTCACGGCATCCGAGTCCGCCCGCCCATAGGCCTTGTAGCTCTCCACAAATGGATGCTCCACCGCGACTTCGACTCGCTCTGTCGGCCCATTGCGGCTGGAATATTCACGGATGATCAGTTTTCCGGAGGTAATTTGGCTACGGCACTGCCTGGAATAGGCCTCGATATAGCGCGTAAACATCTGTTTGTAGGCGATGTTTCGACTGACCTTCCCGAACGCTCCATGGGCGATCGCATTGACGATTTCCCTTTGCTCTTGGGTCGGGTCTACCGTGTTGGCAAGACAGCCCTGATAACCATTCTGATTGCACGCCGCGCAGTGATCTCGTCCGATCTGCATGCCACGGGCATAGGAATTTTCTGCCGTCGGAGCGTTGGAATCCTGAAGATCCCGCAGCGCGAAGAAGTCACGCGAGTAACGCCGCCAGTCTGCTGTGGTCATCAGCTTGCGGTAATATGCGCTTTGGCACTGGCACCAGCGTGGGTCCATCTTCGCACCTTGCAGGGCATAGCTCGCCTCGCAGGCATAGAGCAGATCATTGGCCTCTTCGGTCGGAGGCTCGGCAGCCGCAGCCCCAATAAAAAGGATTACGCCTGCCAGAAGCGCGAAAAAATTGTAAGTCATGAAGTGTCCCCCCGAACCTGAAATCCCTCACTGAAAGCCACCACAGGACACGCTCCGGCGACAACCCTAGCGAGTTTGTTTTCCAGTAAAAAGGTTACAGGATGAACTTTATATGAACCCGGGGGACCTCTGGGTTTCGGGGTGGAAACTCGATTCATTATGGGCAAGAACCATGCTGACCTTTCACTCCGCATCCAAATGGGCGCAACATGACAACACTTCCCAATCAGCGACACCTGTTCGACATCCCCGATGATATCGCCTATTTCAACACCGCGACGATGGGACCGTTGACCAAAGCCTCAGTTGAGGCAGGGCAGAACGGGCTCGCGCGAAAGCTACACCCCTGGACCATTCCGGATACGGAATTCTTTGCAGATACCGAGCGCCTGCGGCCTCTGCTGGCTGAACTGATCGGCGCAGATACAGACGGCATCGCCTTCTCGCCATCTGCCAGCTATGCGTTGGCTACAGCAGCGCGCAACCTGCCGCTCTCGAAGGGACAGGAAATCCTGCTCCTGGAAGACCAGTTCCCGTCCAACGTCTATACGTGGAGGGAGCTTGCGAAACACACTGGCGCCTCGATCCGCACAATCGGCGCCCAAGATGGGGAGACCCTGTCGGATGCTCTGCTAGCGGCTATCGGCCCGGAGACAGGCCTCGTCGCCTGCGCGCATGTGCGCTGGACCGACGGAGCCCTCTTAGATCTGACAGCCATCGGAAAACGATGCCGCGAGGTTGGTGCCGCCTTGGTGCTGGACCTGACGCAAAGCTGTGGCGCGCTGCCCTTTGACGTGAAAGACGTGCAGCCTGATTTTGTCGCCGTCACCGCCTACAAATGGCTGCTCGCGCCATACGCCACGGGCTTTCTCTATGTCGCGCCGCAGCATCGCAATGGCGTTCCCCTGGAACAGAACTGGATCACCCGCCAGGGTTCTTCCAACTTCGCACGCCTGATTGACTATACAGACCATTATGGCCCCGGCGCGCAGCGTTTCGATATGGGAGAGCGGTCAAACTTCGCTCTGCTGCCAGCCTTTGAGTCGGCGGTTCGCACAGTCCTGGACTGGGGCGTCAGCAATATCAACGAGACGCTGAGCGCGCGGAACGCGGCCCTTGCCGACCAGCTCGCCAGCCTGGGCCTTCACTGCCTGCCACAGGCCGAACGCGGCGGGCACTATCTCTGCCCGTTGCTGCCGGAAAATGCCCCGGATGATCTGACCGCACGGCTGAAGGAGGCAAACATCTTCATCTCGCGGCGCGGCGACCGCCTGAGAATCACACCACATCTCTTCACAACAGATTCAGACATAGAGCGCTTCATTGCGGAGCTTGCACATCATCTGGCAGCCTGAACCGGGCAATGCGCGGTGAAGCCGCCACACAATTGCCCCACCGTCAGACTTGCCCCGCTATCACCAACGCGCCAAAACACTCAGGTCAAACAGGAGGATTACATGGCAGACCCACGTAACGTAGACTTTGCAGACCTTGAATCGCTTGCTGGCCAGGAAGTCGGTGTCTCCGACTGGCACGTCATCGACCAGGACCGCGTCAACAAATTCGCAGACGCCACCGGCGACCATCAATGGATCCACGTTGATGTCGAGCGCGCCACCAAGGAGCTGGGCACCCCGATCGCCCACGGCTTCCTGACACTGTCCCTGCTGCCGATGCTGGGCTCTGAAGTCCTGCGCGTGTCCGGCACGACCCGCGGCATCAATTATGGCTCTGACAAGGTGCGCTTCACGAACATGGTTCCGGTCGGCTCCAAGGTGCGCCTGCGTCAGAAGTGCTTGTCCGTTGAGCCTAAAGCCGGCGGCAAGCAGATGAAAATGGAATCCACGGTGGAGATCGAAGGCCAGGACCGTCCGGCCCTCGTCGCAGAAGCCATTACAGTTCTATACGGCTAAGCCACCCGCCATCACTGACAAATCTACCGGAATGGGAGGCTGTCACGGCCTCCCATTTTTTGTATGCGCTGCTGACATCAGCACGGAAAGTGGCAGGCTGGATAGCCCGGCCCTATATCCAGGTCTGAAGCCTCAAACCCAGGGAGCCCGCGAATGTCTGCAAACAAGGCCAAGATCAAACGATCCGACCGCGAGTGGCAGGAATTGCTGACCGAGGAAGAATACCGCGTCGGCATCAAGGAAGGCACCGAACGCGCCTTCACTCCCGGTAATCACAATGATGAAAAGCGCGAGGGCCTTTACCACTGCAAGGGCTGCGGCACCGCGCTTTGGTCCTCGGAGCACAAATTCGATTCTGGCACCGGCTGGCCCAGCTTCTGGAAGCCAGTCAATGATGACGTCGTCGCCACCAAGACCGACTTCAAAATGATCCTGCCCCGCACGGAATGCCACTGCGCTGTGTGCGGTGTGCATCAGGGCCATGTCTTCAAGGATGGTCCGCCGCCAACCGGAGAGCGCTGGTGCATCAATGGCGTCGTGCTGGATTTCCGGCCGACAGAGTGATTTGGGCTGGACCTGCCCCCTGAAATACAATCCAATCCCGGCTTCTGAACAGCGGAGCCGATCCCATGCGACTTAATTACCTTCTCGCCAGCGCAGCCTGTGTTGCGCTCAGCACCGGATGCACGATGACAAAGACTGAAACCGCCACGACCCAAACCCTGGACCAAACCGCCGCGCCGACTGTGCCACAACGGCTCGCGCCGCCAGTTGCCCCGCGTATTGACCACGAAATCACTCAGGTCGGCCGCACGCGCAATGACCCCTATCACTGGGTCAAGGATGATAACTGGCAAGAAGTGATGCGCGACCCTTCTGTCCTGCGCCAGGACATTCGCGACTATCTTGAAGCCGAAAATGCCTACACCAAGGCAGAGGTCGAAGACCCTACCACGGATCTGCGCGAAGAGCTGTTCAAGGAAATGCGCGGCCGCATCAAGGAAGATGACAGCTCGGTTCCTGAAATCGACGGGCCCTATGCCTACTACACCCGCTACCGGGAAGGCGGCGAGTATCCGATCATCGCCCGCAAACCCGCCTCGGCTGCCTTCGATCCGGAAGCGGAGGAGACCATCCTTCTGGACGGCGACGCCATGGGCAAGGATGAGGATTATTTCTCCTTTGGCGGCATTGATACCTCTCCGGACCATACGCTAATCGCCTACTCAACAGACACGCAAGGCAGCGAGTTCTACACGATCCGTGTCAAGAACATCGAAACTGGCGAAGACCAGAACATTACCATAGAAAACGCCTATGGCCCATTCGAATGGAGCGCCGACGGCAAGCGCATCTACTGGGTTCACCGCGACGAGAATGCCCGCCCGGACTCGGTCTGGATGCGCGATCTGGAAACCGGCGACGACACCCTGCTCTATCAGGAAGAAAACCCGGAATTCTTTGTCGGTATCGACAAGAGCGCCAGCCAGGATGTGATCTTCATCAATGCGTCAGGCCACACGACATCAGAGATTTACTGGTTCCCGGCCGATGAGACAGATCCCAAGCCCCGCATCATTGCGCCGCGCGAGAAGGACAATGAATACAATGTCGTCCATTGGGACGGCCAGTTCTATATCTCAACCAATCTTGATGGCGCGGTAGACTTCAAGCTGATGCGCGCGCCGATGGACTCCACCTCGCGCGACGCCTGGGAAGAAGTCATCCCGCATCGCCCCGGTACGCTGATCCTGGGCATGCAGCCGCAGAAGGATTACCTCTCCATCATGGAGCGTGAGAACGGCCTGCCGCGCATTGTCGTCCGGGCACGCGAAGACGGCTCCAGCCATGAGATCAGCTTCCAGGAACAGGCCTATTCCCTCGGCCTCGACAGCGGGTATGACTACAATACGCCGATCCTGCGCTTTGATTACTCCTCGCCCACGACGCCTGAACAGGTCATAGATTATGATCTGAACACGCGCGAACGCACGCTGCGCAAGACACGTGAAGTGCCGTCGGGCCATAATCCGGACGACTATGTTGCAGAGCGCATCATGGCGCCGTCCTGGGATGGCGCGGAGGTGCCGGTCACCATCCTGCGCCACAAGTCGACGCCCGTGGACGGCACCGCGCCGATGCTGCTCTATGGCTATGGCTCCTATGGCATCACCATCCCGGCAGACTTCCGCACATCGCGGCTCAGTCTTGTGGATCGCGGCTTTGTCTACGCCATCGTCCATCCACGCGGCAGCATGGCCAAGGGCTATCAATGGTATCTGGACGGAAAGCTCGAAAAGAAAACGAACACGTTCAAGGATTTCGTCGCTGCCGGCCATTACCTTGTCAATCAGGGCTACACGTCTGAAGGCAAGATCGTGGCCCAGGGAGGCTCTGCAGGCGGCCTGCTGATGGGCGCCGTCGCCAATATGGATCCGGAACTCTTCGCCGGCATCATTGCCGCCGTGCCATTCGTGGATGTGGTCAACACAATGTCGGATGACACACTACCGCTAACCCCGCCGGAATGGCCGGAATGGGGCAACCCGCTGACCAGCGAGGCAGACTATGACTACATTGCCTCCTACAGCCCCTATGACAATGTCACTGATCAGAACTATCCGGCCATGTTCATCACCGGCGGCCTGTCAGATCCGCGCGTGACCTATTGGGAGCCGACCAAATGGGCCGCTCGCCTGCGCCATGACGCGCCAAATGGCGGGCCCTACTTCCTGAAGATCAATATGGAGGCTGGCCATGGCGGAGCCTCAGGCCGATTTGAAGGCCTGAAGGAAACGGCCACCGAATATGCCTTCGCGCTGGCTGCGGTCGGCAAGGTTGACGATCTAGAGTTCGACGAAGAGTAGTCCCGAAGCCCTCAGCATCGTGCTGGGGGCTTTTTTCTTGTCCCGGAAGCAAAAAAGCCCGGCTTTGCCGGGCTTTTATAAATGGTCGGAGCGATAGGATTCGAACCTAC
>NZ_AWFA01000030.1 GCF_000682675.1 Hyphomonas pacifica
CGGGCGTCGCATGTGCAGCTGGAACCCTAGCCTTCCTTCACCCCGCCACCACCGCGCGCCAGCCATACGCCGCCCAGGATCAGCACAAAAGCCACCAGCGCCTGCCAGCTCTGCGTCTCGCGGAAGAACACCCAGCCGAGCGCCGCGCTCACCACCGGAATGGAATAGCCCGTCAAAGACAGGAAGGTCGCGCTCGTCCGCGCGATCAGGAACATGTAGAGCGCCTGCGCCACTGCCGAGGGCCCGATGCCCAGCGCCAGTACCGCACCCCAATGGCCCCAGTCTGCATTCACGTCAGCCGGCGTCACCGTAAAAGCCAGCGGTAGTGAGACGATGGCCGCGACAGTCACGAAGCCGGTCGCAAAGGGCATCGCCTCCATCACCGGCGCCCCGCGCGCAACAAGACTGGAAACGGCATAATTCACTGTGGCAAGGATCAGCAGGATCTGCGCAATCACGCTCGCATTGCCAAGGCCCTTCATCGCATCCGGCCCGAACAGCACGATGATACCGGCGAAGCCGATCAGCACGCCCACCAGCGAACTGCGAGTCATCTTCTCGTCATGGAACAGGAAAGTCGCCCCGCTGGCCACGAAGATCGGCACCGCTGCGGTGTAAAGCGCGGCAAGGCTGGAATTGACCGTTTGCTGAGCGGTCGTGATCAGGAAAAAGGGAAAGACCGATCCGGTCAGCCCCATACTGATGATCACCAGCCAGCGCCTCCGGTCTGCCAGGGGTGGCAGGCGCTGCCCCCGTGCCAGCATGATGATCCACAGCACTACAGCGCCGATCACCAGTCGGCCCGGCAGCACCCAGGCCACCGGCAGGCCCATCTCAGGATTGCCCTTGTCGACCGCCACACGCGTCAGCGCATAGGCACCGGCCCAGAAGAGGGTCAGCACAGAAAACAGACTCCAGTCAGACGCGCTGCGCCCTGTCGGCAGGCGCGCACTCATGGCATCGGCGTCCCGCGGCTCGCCTCAAGAATGGCGTACCAGTCACGGCGGGACATGTTCACCTCCAGTGCTCGTCTGGCTGCGGTCAACCGCTCAGGCGTCTGAGTGCCCAGCAGCGCCACCGGCCGTGCCGGATGCTTCAGCACAAAGGCCAGGGCAATGTCGCTGCGTCTGACGCCATGCTGATGCGCCTGCCGGTCCAGTTCCACATGCAAAGCCAGCAGCGTGTGCGGATCGCCCTCCCCCGGCACATAGCTATCGGCCAGCCTGCCGCCCGCCAGTGGAGACCAGACAATCGCCGCCGCATTCATTTCCTGGCACCATTCCAGCGTGCCATCTTCCATGGGCGCGGTATGCATGGCGGAAAATTCCGGCTGGGTGCTGACAATGCGCGGGGCAAGGTGCGCCTGCAGCGCGCGGGTCTGCGCCGGGCTGAAATTGGATACGCCGATTTGGCGGATCTTGCCCGCCTCGATCAGGTCTTCCAGCGCGCGGGCCACCTCTTCCCAGGGGGTCAGCAGATCCGGCCGGTGAATCTGGTAGAGGTCGATCTGCTCCACGCCCAGCCTGTCCAGAGAGGCCTCACAGGCCGACACCAGATAGTCCCGGCTGGAATTATAGGGCTCAGGCGGAATGATCCCGCCCTTGGTGGCCAGCACCATACGGCGGCGGCGTTCAGGGCTCGCCGCGATCACCTTGCCCAGCAGGGCCTCGGCGGCGCCAAAGCCCGGCCCGCCATAACCATAGACATCAGCAGTATCGATCAGGATCATGCCCAGATCCAACGCTGTCTCGATCAATGTCTCGGCCTGAGACAGACTGTGCCCCAGAAACCGCCAGCAGCCATAGCCGAGCGCGCCGACTTCCGGTCCCGTTGTGCCGATTTTCACCTGACGCATGAAGCTTTCCTCACTGACAGGCGATCAGGCCATAGGCGGCTGTCTTCGGCAAGTCCATGCCTTTTAAGCGCCATCTTCCCTCCCTAGATAGCAAGCGTCGCGCTGCCGCATGGCATGCGGGTGGACGAAAACGTCCCAGCGTCGTAAAGGGCCCAACAGATTTTCAGCCTGCCGCTCCGAGGAGATTTTTCATGGCCGTTCGCGTTGCAATCAATGGTTTTGGCCGTATCGGCCGTCTCGTCCTTCGTTCGATCATCGAGCATGACCGCAAGGACATCGAAGTCGTTGCCATCAACGATCTCGGCCCGGTCGAGACAAATGCCCACCTGCTGCAGTATGATTCTGTGCATGGTCGGCTGCCTTACGAGGTCAAGGTTGAGGGCGACACGATCATCGTTGGTGACCGCAAATTCCTCTGCACTGCCGTACGCGACCCCGCTGACCTGCCGCATGCCGAGCTGGACATCGACATCGCGATGGAATGCACCGGCATCTTCGCCGACAAGGAAAAGGCCTCTGCCCACCTGAAAGCCGGCGCCAAGCGCGTTCTGGTCTCCGCTCCGGCCACCAATGCCGACAAGACCATTGTTTACGGTGTGAACCATGACACGCTGACCAAGGATGACCTTGTCGTCTCCAACGCGTCCTGCACCACGAACTGCCTGTCCCCGGTCGCCAAGGTTCTGAACGACACGGTCGGCATCAAGCGCGGCTACATGACGACGATCCATTCTTACACAGGCGACCAGCCGACACTGGACCGCATGCACAAGGATCTCTATCGCGGCCGCGCGGCTGCCATGTCCATGATCCCGACATCCACCGGCGCTGCCAAGGCCGTCGGCCTGGTCCTGCCGGAACTGAAGGGCAAGCTGGATGGCTCCTCCGTGCGCGTGCCGACGCCGAACGTCTCCGTCGTTGACCTGGTGTTCGATGCCGGCAAGCCGACCAATGTCGACGAGATCAACAATGCCATCATCGCCGCCGCTGACGGCGCCATGAAAGGCGTGCTCGGCTACACCGACAAGCCGCTGGTCTCCTCTGACTTCAACCACGATGCCCACTCCTCCACCTTCGCCCTGCCACAGACGCAGGTTATCGAAGGTACGATGGTTCGCGTCCTGTCCTGGTATGACAATGAGTGGGGCTTCGCGACCCGCATGAGCGACACTGCGCTCGTCATGTCCAAACTGATCTAGGGCCTGTTTCCCAGGCGGCTGAAAGGATTCCTCATGAGCGGACCCGACCAGGCAGAATTCTGGAATTCCAGATTCAGCGAAGACGGGTTTGCCTATGGAGAGCGCGCCAGCCGCCTGCTGATGGGCTTTTCAGACCTGTTCCGTCCCGGCCAGAAGGCGCTTGTTCCGGCAAGCGGTGAAGGCCGGGACGCTGTATTTCTGGCCCGGCTCGGACTGGATGTGACTGCTGTGGACATGTCCGCCTCCGGCCTCTCCAAAACCGAAGACCTGGCTGCCAGCCACGGCGTTTTCGTCACCTGTATCGAAGCAGATCTGGCCAGCTGGGACTGGCCAGAAGGCCGCTTCGACCATGCCGCAATCATGTTCGCGCACATGCCGCCAGACTTCCGGCCCGACTTTCATGCTCGCCTGCTTGGAGCGCTGAAGGCTGGCGGCCACCTGTTCCTGGAAGGCTTCACCAAAGCGCAACGCCAGTATCAGGAAAGCCACCAGTCCGGCGGCCCGCCCAATCCGGCCCTGCTATATGACCCTGCAGAGATCAAAGCCGATTTCGCCGGTGGCGAGCCTGTTTCCTTCTGGACCGGCATCGAGACCCTGAGCGAAGGCCCCTATCATACCGGACCGGCCGCCCTGTTGCGCGCCGTATTCCGCAAAACGGAGAGCAAGTAATGTCCAGCTTCAAACGCATCGCAGATGCCGGGGATCTGACCGGCAAGACCGCCCTGGTCCGCGTTGACTTCAACGTGCCGATGGAGAACGGCAAGGTGACTGACGATACCCGCCTGCGCGCGGCGCTCGGCACGGTGAACGCCCTGCGCGATGCTGGCGCGAAAGTGGTGCTGATGGCCCATTTCGGCCGCCCGAAAGGCCAGATCGTTCCGGAGATGAGCCTGGAGCCTGTCGCCGAAGCCTTCTCGAAAGTGCTCGGCGCGCCGGTACATTTCGCAGAGAATTGCGGCTTTGGCCCAAAGGCGCAATCCTTTGTGCAAAGCCGCCCTGCGGGCGATGTCATCCTGATGGAGAACACACGGTTCGAGCCGGGCGAGGAAAAGAACGATAAGGATTTGTCAGAGCGCATGGCCGCGCTGGGCGACATCTACGTCAATGACGCCTTCTCTGCCGCCCACCGCGCACATGCCTCCACTGAGGGCATTACACACTTCCTGCCCGCCTATGCCGGGATCACGATGGAAGCTGAACTCGACGCGTTGGAGAAAGCCCTCGGCACGCCGGAACGCCCGGTGCTGGCCGTTGTCGGCGGCGCGAAGGTCTCCTCCAAGATCGATCTTCTGAAGAACCTCGTCACAAAGGTGGACAAGCTGGCGATTGGCGGCGGCATGGCGAACACCTTCCTGGCCGCCAAGGGTATTAATGTCGGCAAATCCCTGTGCGAGCATGACCTGGCAGACCTTGCCCGCGAGATCATGGAGATCGCCGAAAAGAATGAGTGCGAAATCCTGCTTCCGGTGGATGTCGTGGTCGCAAAGGACTTCGCTGCCTATGCCGAGAACCGCACCTGCACACCGAATGACGTGGCTGCGGATGAGATGATCCTCGACGCCGGCATGAAGTCCGTGGCCCAACTGGTCGCCGCCATGGGCAAATCGAAAACGCTGGTCTGGAACGGGCCGCTCGGCGCGTTCGAAATGCCGCCCTTTGACAAGGCAACAGTCTCTGCCGCCCAGGCTGCCGGCATCCGCGCCAAGGAAGGCAAGCTCGTCGCGGTGGCCGGCGGAGGTGACACGGTCGCGGCCCTGAACCATGCCGATGCAGCGCGCGACTTCACCTTCGTCTCAACCGCAGGCGGCGCCTTCCTGGAATGGATGGAAGGCAAGCCCCTGCCCGGCGTCGAAGCCCTCAAATCCTGATCTTCAGGCCCCATCCAGATCAGCAGGCCTGTCCCCTTCCGGGACAGGCCTTTTTTATGCCTGCGGCAAATCGCGCAGCACGCGGAAGAATGACAACGTTCCCATGAGCCGTACTGCCCGGCCCACAGTAAAACTTGATTGCTGCATTGCACCCTGTTTCCCCAGCAGTCTGGGCCGTTTTGCCCCCATCAAACAGGGCACAACCCCGCAAATCGCTTGTCTGACAGGCGATTCCGGCCTTTTCCCGTCTGTACCGCTTGCAGTGGTTGACCCGTGAAAAAGGCACGGTACTTGAATGCAAACTTTGCAAATGTCGCAATCAAGATCTGTTGAGAAACTCATATGACCAAAGCAACCATGGCCCGGCAAATTGCCGAGAAGAATGGCTTCATCGCCGCGCTGGACCAATCCGGCGGTTCCACCCCGAAAGCGCTGCGCCTGTATGGCGTGAATGAAGATGCCTATTCCAATGATGAAGAAATGTTCGGCCTGATCCATGATATGCGCGCCCGCATCATCAAGGCCCCGGCCTTCAATGGCGAGAAAGTCATCGGCGCAATTCTCTTTGAACGGACCATGGATGGCGAAATCGATGGAACGCCGACCGCTGAATATCTCTGGAACGAGCACCAGGTTGTTCCTTTCCTGAAAGTGGACAAGGGCCTGGCTGATGAAGCCAATGGCGTTCAGCTGATGAAGCCTATGCCTGACCTGGACCACCTTCTGGAGCGCGCCAACACCAAGAGCATCTATGGCACCAAGATGCGTTCGGTCATAAGCGCCGCCAATGCCGAGGGCATCGCCGCGGTTGTGGCGCAGCAATTTGACATCGGCCGTCAGATCCTCGGTCACGGCCTGATGCCGATCATCGAGCCGGAAGTCACGATCACCATCGCCGACAAGGCCGAGGCCGAAGAGATGCTTCTGGCCGAGATCCTGAAACAGCTGGACGCGCTGGGCGAAGACAAGAAAGTGATGCTGAAGCTTTCCCTGCCGACCAAGGCAAACCTCTACAAGCCGCTGGTGGACCATCCGCGTGTGATGCGCGTCGTTGCCCTGTCCGGCGGCTATTCCCGGGAGGAAGCCTGCGACAAACTTGCCGCAAATGAAGGCATGATCGCCAGCTTCTCCCGCGCGCTGACCGAAGGCTTGTCTGCCGGCCAGAGCGACGAGGAGTTCAACACAACCCTCGCCGCCACGATCGACAGCATCTATCAGGCCTCCAAGGTCGGCTGCTAGACGCGTCAAACCCCTGATCTTTAAAGGCGGCCTTTTCAGGGGCCGCCTTTTTTCATGCCGGCTGCCAGACTCGGCTCAGGTATTCACAGTCTTCAGGCCTGCCTCAGGATACCGCGCGCCCTGCACCGTGCCTGGGGCGAAGGCCTGATCCAGCCGCGCAAGATCGTCCGCGGTCAACGCAATCTCCGCCGCAGCGACATTGGCTTCCAGATAGGAAACGCGCTTGGTGCCCGGAATGGCAAAGACACCCTGCCCCTGATGCAGCACCCAAGCGAGGGCGATTTGTGCCGGGTTGGCTTCATGCGCTGCAGCTATGGACTTGAGAACATCCAAACGCGCTACATTCTGCTTCAGGGCATTCTCCTCAAAGCGTGGTGACAAACGCCTGAAATCATCCTCCGCCAGAGCCTCCCGTGAGGTGATCTGACCAGACAACATACCCCGCCCCAGCGGACTGTAGGCAACCAGGGCAATCCCCAGTTCGAGGCAGGCCGGCAGTACCTCTGCCTCGACATCGCGTGTCTGCAGGGAATATTCCGTCTGCACGGCTGAAACCGGATGGATGGCATGGGCACGGCGCAGCGTATCCGCCGAAACCTCCGACAGGCCAATGGCCTTGACCTTCCCCTCTTCCACCAGCCGCGAAAGGGTTCCGATCGCCTCCTCTAGGGCATAGTCCGGCGAGTAGCGGTGCATGTAATAGAGATCTATTGCCTCAACCCCCAGGCGCTTCAGCGAGGCCTCACAGGCAGTACGGATATAGGCGGGAGAATTGTCGATTACCCGCTGATAGGCTTGGGTACCGTCTTCCTTGTCGCGCCGGATGCCGAATTTAGTGGCGATAAAGGGCGTTCCCGTCACCTCCTTCAGAAACCGGCCGAGCAGGACTTCATTATGGCCGTCGCCATACATGTCTGCCGTATCGAACAAAGTGACACCAAGCTCCATCGCACGGTGCAACACCGCAAGCGACTGGGCATCATCTGTCTCACCATAAAATTCCGACATGCCCATACAGCCAAGCCCGATGGCCGCCTGAGAGGTGCCGGTATGTCCAAATTTACGGATCAAATTCATTTTGTTAGTCTCCTTACTATGTGCGTGTAACTGAACTGCGGCGCAGTCTTGCAGACCCGCAGGGCGCTATGGCTGGGACAGAATTGTCGCGTCTGCACTCAATTGTCGGATGATCTGCGTCGCTGTCGCCAGGGCCTCATCCGGAATGCCCTGCATCAGCTGCCCGATGCGGCGGTAATATTCAGGCATGATCTTCTGCAACAGATCTTCCCCTTCTGTGGTCAGTCTGATCTTTACACTGCGGGCATCTTCACGATCAGGCATGCGGGTGACCAGGCCATCTGTTTCCAGCCGCTGCAAGAGCCCGGTCATTGTCGCACGGGTGACGCCTTGCTTGGCCGCAAGATCTACCGGTCGCGCAGTTTCGTCAGCCTCCCGCATCAACAGAACCAATGTGATCCAGCGCCCATGCGTCAAGTCAAAAGTCTCCAGGAAACTGTCCAGTTCCACCAACAGGTCTGACCCGCACCTCATCACTTCCAGGAACAGAGAGAGGCGCGCATGCGAAACTGACCCGTACCTCTCGGCGAACCGGTCCAGAACGCCTTGTTGAGGAAGATCCTTGAGCAGAAACATACCAGTTAGTTAGGAGCCTAACAGAGTAGCGTCAAGGGAGCGTATGGCTTGCCTGCTTGACGATGCGGTCTGTACGCCTCACATCGCGCTGATGAGCGACACAGATTATATCCGCCCGCGTACACGGCTTTACCTGATCACACCGCCCCGGATCGAGGATGTGGACGGCTTTGCCGCCCTGCTTGAAACGGCGCTGAATGCGGGCGATGTTGCGTGTCTGCAGCTGCGCCTGAAGACTGCGGAAGGCGAAATTGACCTGGACGCGACGCGCACCGTCGGCAAGGCTGTAACAGAGATGGCACAGGCCTATGGCGTGGCCGTACTGGTCAATGACAGCCCGGAACTAGCCATGGAGCTGAACGCGGATGGCGTGCATCTCGGCTGGGATGACATGCCGGTTAAAAAAGCGCGCGATCTGGTCGGCAAGGAGATGATCATCGGCGCGACGGCCAAGAATTCCCGTCATGTCGCCATGCAGGCCGGCGAAGACGGCGCAGACTATGTCGCCTTTGGTGCCTTCTACCCCACCGACACCAAGACCGGCACCGTAGAGGCGAGCCTGGACCTCTTGGAAATCTGGCAGGAAAGCATGGAAATCCCCTGCGTCGCGATTGGCGGCATCACGGTGGACAATGCCGAAGCGCTTGTCACTGCAGGCGCAGACTTCGTGGCCGTTTCCTCAGGCGTGTGGAACCACCCGGCCGGGGCCCCGGCCGCAGTGGCAGAGTTCAACAAGATCCTGGACCGTCTGGACCAGACCAAAGCCTAGAATTCGGATGGTGCCGTTGATGTGCCCGAAGCCGCAGCAGATGGCGGCGTTCCGGCTTTCATTTCCTTGATCTCCCGCACATCATCACTGATGCGGAAGAACAGCATGTAAAGCTCGCACATGAAGCGCCAGAATAACAGACTTATCGCGCCGCCGATAATCGCCGCGACGATCATGCCGATGCCGCCGATAAAGCTCTGGCTGACCATCACCCCAAGGCCTGACAGCAGCATGATGACCGCATACAGCGCGATGCCGATCAGACCGATATAGTATAGCACCTTGATCAGCGTTGTGCCGATCAGTTTGTCAAAAGTTAGAAAGCGTTGAAACATGACTTGCCCCCTTCTTTGGCAGTGGAATTCCCATTCTGCTCATGATTGCAGGGTTTTGTGAATACTGGCGGGAAAAACCGGCCCGGTTTATAAGGCCCCGCCCACTTTGCAGGCGGATTAACACACCCCGGCTTGACCGTTTCAGGCCAAAGGCTTACGCCCCCGCCAAACCTTCAAAAGGATACCTCCCATGGTCAAAATCAATGGCAATGAGATCAAGCCCGGCAATGTCATCGAACATGATGGCAGCGTCTGGCGCGCCCTGAAGACCGCTTCCGTCAAGCCCGGCAAGGGCGGCGCGTTCAATCAGGTGGAACTGCGCAACCTGATGAATGGCTCCAAGGCCAACGTCCGCTTCCGCTCTTCCGAGACAGTTGAAAAGGTCCGCCTGGAGCAGAAAGACCACCAGTTCCTGTTCGCAGACGATGACGCCTTCACCTTCATGGATCAGGAAAGCTTCGAGCAAATTGCCATTCAACGTGACTTCATTGGTGAGCAGGGCGCCTTCCTGCAGGACGGCATGACGGTCGAAATCGAATTCTATGGTGAGCAGCCGATTGGCGTCTCCCTGCCGGAACAGGTGATCCTGGAAGTTGAGGAAACCGAACCGGTCGTCAAAGGCCAGACCGCGGCAAACAGCTTCAAGCCTGCCAGCTGCACCGGCGGCGTGCGCGTCATGGTGCCGCCCTTTGTCGGCACGGGCGAGAAGATCGTCGTGCAGACCGCTGATTCCACTTATCTCCGCCGCGCAGACTAAGGTCAGACATGTCCAAACCCTCCCCCGTCGGAACCGTGATGATTGCAGCCGCCCGCGCTGCAGGTCGCGCCCTTGCGCGCGACTTTGGTGAAATCGAAAACCTGCAGGTCTCAAAGAAGGGCCCTGCCGATTTCGTCTCCAATGCCGACCATCGCGCTGAAGAGATCATCTACACACAGCTGTCCAAGGCCCGTCCGGGCTATGGCTTCATCATGGAAGAAAGCGGCATTGTGGAGGGGACGGACAAGTCCAACAAGTTCATCGTCGATCCGCTGGACGGCACGCTGAACTTCCTGCACGGCCAGCCGCATTATGCCGTTTCCATCGCTCTGGAACGTGAAGGCAAGCTGCTGACCGGCGTTGTCTACGATGTCGCCAAGAATGAAATCTTCTGGGCTGAAACCGGCCGGGGGGCGTGGCTGGAGCAGCGCAAACTACGCGTGGCTGCCCGCAACCGCCTGAACGAAGCCGTCATCGCGACCGGCACGCCCTGGCATGGCAAGTCCGAAGCCGCCCATACCGGCTTTGCCCGTGAATTGCTGGCCATGACGCCTGCCTGTGCCGGCATCCGCCGCTATGGCTCGGCGGCGCTGGACCTTGCCTGGGTCGCCGCAGGACGTTTTGACGGGTTCTGGGAACGCGACCTGAAGCCATGGGATATTGCCGCCGGCATCGTTCTGGTGCGTGAGGCAGGCGGTGTGGTTCAGGAGATTGACGGGGGCGACGTGATGTCGACCGGCTCGGTACTGGCCTCCAATGCAGACCTGCAGCCCCTGATCGAGAAGCAGTTGCGCCACGCAGCCTCTTTCGGCAAGCAGTCCTAGGCCCTTCCCGAGCACGTTCCTGCACACACTGTGTCAGAATTTTCGTGACACAGGCGTCATGTTTTGGCTTTATAGGTCGAAACGGGCAGGAGACATGCATGATAGAGCCAGATACAGACGTTCTGATCATTGGTGCCGGGCTTTCTGGCATCGGCGCGGCTGTGCATCTGGGCAAGCAATGCCCCGAAAAGACCTATCAGATCTTCGAGCAGCGCGATGCGATTGGCGGCACATGGGATCTGTTCCGCTACCCGGGCATCCGCTCTGACAGCGACATGCACACGCTGGGCTATAATTTCAAACCCTGGACCGCCGCCAAGGCCATCGCCGATGGCCCCTCCATCCGCAGCTATGTCGAGGAAACCGCAGACGAGTACGGCATAACACCCCACATCAAGTTCGGCACCAAGATCGTCAAGGCCGATTGGTCTACGGAAGATCAGGCCTGGCATGTGACGCATGAGGACAAGGCCGGAACGCGCGCCGTCACGACTTGCCGCTTCCTTTTCATGTGCGGCGGCTATTACAATTATGATCAGGGCTACCGCCCTGACTTTCCTGGCCAAGACAATTTCAAGGGCCAGTTCGTACACCCGCAGCACTGGCCGGAAGACCTTGACTATTCCGGCAAGAAAGTCGTCATCATCGGCTCCGGCGCGACGGCGATGACTCTGTTGCCCGCGATGACCGATAAGGCCGGGCATGTGACCATGCTGCAGCGCTCGCCCACCTATGTCGTCTCGCGCCCGGCCGTGGACAAGCTGGCGAACTTCCTGCGCAAGATCATGCCGGATAGCTGGGCCTACAGCCTGATCCGCTGGCGGAATGTCGCCCTCCAGCAATTCTTCTTCAAACAGACACGCAGCAATCCGCAGCAGGCCCGCGAGCGCCTGATCGGCATGGTGAAGGATGAGCTGGGCCCTGACTATCCGGTCGAGACGCATTTCAACCCGGCCTACAATCCGTGGGAACAGCGCCTCTGCCTTGTGCCGGATTCCGATCTCTTCAATGCCTTGAAAAGCGGCAAGGCCAGTATCGAGACCGACCATATCGAGACGTTTACGGAACATGGTATCCAGCTGAAATCCGGCAAGACGCTGGACGCAGACATTGTGGTGACGGCCACGGGCCTCAATCTGGTGTTCATGAACGGGGTGAATGTCTCGCTGGATGGCGCGGAGGTCAATCCCGGACAATTGCTGAACTACAAAGGCGTCATGCTGTCCAATGTGCCCAATCTGGCGGTGACGTTCGGCTACACGAATGCGTCCTGGACGCTAAAGGCAGACTTGACGAGTGAATATGTCTGCCGCCTGCTGAACACGATGGACGAAAAGGGCGCGACCTCTGCCATGCCCTACCTTTCCGCCTATCCGAACGAGACAGAGCCCTTTGTGGATTTTTCCTCCGGTTATTTCCAGCGCGTGATGGACCAGTTCCCGCGCCAGCACACCGAAGCGCCGTGGAAGCTGCACCAGAGTTACTTCACGGACCGGAAGAATCTGCGCCAGCTGCCCATTGAAGATGGCGTGATGAAATTCATGACGTCCCAAGAGGCGGGGGCCGCCAGGCCCACCCTTCAGGCCGCAGAATAAGCCCAATCTATCAATCCCCGTACCCGGCCCCTATATCTGAGATGTAGGGGCCTGATGCATGGAGATTTGATTATGTGGTTATGGCTTTTGTGGTGGTGCGTGGACGACCATCTGGCAGCAGCCCTGAATACGCCGGGACTGGGAGAATTGCCGATCTGGGTGCCCCTGATCCTGTCACTTGCCTTCGCCTTCACGATTGATGGCAAAGTAAAGAAGCTGCGCAAGAAGCGGGCCTAATCCCCCTACCCTTCCGCAAACTGCAATTCGGCAAGGCGGGCATAGAGGCCACCCTTCGCGACCAGTTCCTCATGTGTGCCTTCTTCGACGATGTGGCCATGTTCCATCACGATGATCCGGTCTGCCCGGCGCACGGTGGAGAGGCGGTGCGCGATGACCAGGGTCGTGCGTCCTTCGGCGGCGTTGGAAATCGCGCGGCGCACAGCCGCTTCGCTTTCTGAATCAAGCGCAGAGGTCGCCTCGTCGAGCAGCAGGACCGGCGCATCCCGTACCAGTGCCCGCGCCAGCGCGACCCGTTGGCGCTGGCCGCCGGACAGGCTACGCCCCTTCTGGCCAAGATCGGTATCCAGGCCATCCTTGTGGGACAGGAAGTCCATCGCCTCAGCCATGCGGGCGGCATGTTCCAGAATGGCGTCATCGGGATTGTCCGTTCCGAACGCAATGTTCTGTCGCGCCGTGCCCGTGAAGAGCGCGGATTCCTGCGGCGCATAGGCAAATTGCTGGCGCCAGTCGCGTGGCGTGGCCTCCAGCGCGGAGACGCCATCCAGCATCACCTTGCCAGACTGCACGTCAAACAGACGCAGCGCCAGACGGAAGACGGTCGTCTTGCCCGCGCCACTGGGACCAACAAGAGCCACGAATTCGCCGGGGCGGACGTTGAGAGAAAAATCCTCCAGCGCGGAAACCGTCTCGCCGCCATAGCGGAAAGTGACATGATCGAAGGTCAGGGCGCCGGTGACCTTTTGCGGCAGGGCAACCGGCTGTATCGGCGCGGAAATTTCCGGTTCCGCATTCAGCACTTCTGCGGCCCGGTCTGCAGCGCCCGCCGCGCGCATCACTTCACCATAGACTTCCGCCAGCATGCCGAAACCGGATCCCGCATACAGAGCGTAGAGCACCATGGAGGCGAGATCGCCAAAGCTCATCTCCCCTGTCGCCACGGCCCGCGCGCCAAGCCAGAGCACACCGACAAAACCGCCAAACAGCAGGACGGAGACCAGCACGATCATCACAGACCGCGCCCCGATCCGGCGCATGGCCGCGGTAAAAGTGGCTTCCACAGCTTCAGTAAAGGCGGCCAAGCGGCTGTCTTCACGGTTATAGGCCTGCACCAGCTCAATCGCGTCGAGCGCTTCAGCCGCTTCCGAGCCCGCATCTGCAAGGCGGGACTGCGCCGTGTTCGACATCTTCCGGATGATCCGGCCAATAAACATGACCGGCAGGATGGCAATCGGCAGCATGGCCAACAGGGTCAGACCCAGCTTCCAGTTGACGACCAGCATCATGGTCAGCGCGCCAAACGTGGTCAGCAATGTGCGGGTGGCGAGCGAGGCAGAGGAGCCGAGGAAGGTCTCGATCAGGGTCACATCGGCTGTCAGGCGTGAGACAGCCTCGCCCGAGCGCATCTTCGAATGATAACGCGGCGACAGGGTCAGCAGGTGAGCATAGAGATCGCGGCGCAGGTCTGCTGCGATCCGCTCTCCGAAACGGGAGACAAAATAAAACCGCACGGCTCCCAGAACGCCCGAGAAAATGGCAGCAACGGCCACCCAGAGAAACGCCCGGTCGACTAGTTCCAGAAGTTGCGACGGAGAATTCTGTGCCTTCTTGCCGGCATCCGCTGCCATTCCCAACAGCATCGGGATGGCCAGGCTGACCGCGGCGGCCAGCACAAGGAAGATCAGCGCGACCATGACCGTCACCCAGTGACGACGCACATAGGGCATCAAAAGTTTCAATGGTTTCAGGCTCTTGGCCTTGGGCCGATTGATCGCAGCCCCTCCGTCAGGCTCAGTCGTGCGACGATCATTCACGTATTGGCTATCAGTGTCAGCCATGCTGCTATCAATCCCTTTCAGTGGCCTGTCAGATTCCCTGCGAGCTGCCTCTTGCAGAGATGGCCTCTTTCAGTTACACGCGCCACTTCGAAAACAGGCTGAGACAAGCCCGCGCACCCTAATGACGGCAGAGCGCGGTTGTCCTTTAGAGTTCAAGAGAGGCGAAGGCCATGAAAAAAGAAGGTCATCCCGACTATCACTTCATCACCGTGGTGATGACCGATGGCACCGAGTACCAGACGCGCTCCACTTTCGGCAGC
The DNA here is from genome assembly GCF_000682675.1 of Hyphomonas pacifica. Lineage (GTDB taxonomy): Bacteria > Pseudomonadota > Alphaproteobacteria > Caulobacterales > Hyphomonadaceae > Hyphomonas > Hyphomonas pacifica. Next base: position 14,430 of record NZ_AWFA01000030.1, read on the forward strand.
GAAGGCGACCGTCTGGTTCTGGACATCGACTCCAAGTCTCACCCGGCCTGGACCGGTGGCGACGGCAAGATGCTGGACCGCGGCGGCCGCGTCTCCCGCTTCAAAGACAAGTTCAAAGGCTTCATGTAAGCGATTTTCGTTTCGCATGATGCGTATAGTGGGAAAGCCCTGGCTCTCAGCCGGGGTTTTTCGTTTTGAACCTTACACTTTTGTCAGACAGGGCCGCCCTCCGGTTTGCTTAACCGGGGTTTAACCACACAGCCCCAGCCTGCCTCCGATACTGACGGAGGTAAGCCATGTCGTTCGCATCGCAGCTCAAACCCATCCTCTCCTCGGTGGCCGTGCTGGCCGGGGTCGCCGCCGCCATTGCCTTGGCCGCGCAGGCGATGACAGAGGTCGCGCCCAAAGAGCAGGATGGCATCGTCTACTGGTCAGATGGCGATTCAGGACGACTTGCCGACGGCACAAAATTCCGCCTGCACGGCATCGACGCCCCGGAAACCCGCAGCCCGAAACAGATCGGTGGCGCCGATTGCGAATCCGAACGCGAGCTTGGTTATCTGGCCAAGGAAAAGGTGCTGGAGCTGACAGAAGGCAAGACAATTGCCGTCACCCGAGATTATGGACCGGATCGCTATGAGCGCCTCGTCGTGGATCTCGACATTGATGGCAAGGATCTGGCCAAGACACTGATCGCTGCCGGGACACATCAGGCTTGGGACTATGATGGCGGCGATCCAAAGCCGGACTGGTGCTCGTCCAAATACAAGCGCGCAGCAAAGTCTCTAACCCCATGAGATGACTGCCAGGTGGTTGCGGTCATCAGCAGAACGCTTAGGCTTGAGCCCCTGAAGACCGCACTGCAGGAGGACGCCCATGCTGCGCCCACCCCTCTTCCATCCTACAGCCCTCAGCGCCGCATTGCTGGGCCTGGTCACTGCCTGCGGGGACAACACCGGCCCGGCGCGCACACCCACCTATGCACCGCAAGAGACGGGCACGCGGCAGGATGCGACAGATATCGGCTCGGGCGATACGATCCGCGTTCTCTCTGCCGACAAACGCCTCGCTTTTGCCGCAGCTCAATTCGCGGCGGGCAAGACGCTTTATCAGGCGGGCGAAGCCGAAAATGCGGCCTGGCATTTCTACCGCATCGGGGCAGAAATACCCGATGCCGAACGCGCGGCGCTTCAGGTGATCGGCTTTGACGCAAACCGTTTCGACAATATCGCACTCGCCATCGAAGCTGGCGCGCCGCCGAAGGATATTGATGCCCGTCTGGCCGCTGCCGATGCGCATCTGGCCGACATGTTTGCCCTGACAGAGAATGAGCCCGCCGCCCTGGTCGGCTTCCTGATGGACAATTGCGTGACCGAATATGAAGCAGGCGTGGTGGATTCCGCCATTACGGAACCGCACCGCTATGAGCTGGCCTATGGCCTGGCGGCAGAGGCACGCAACCTGGCCTATCAGCTGGAAGAGGCCCGTGATCTGCAGATGGAGACCGAATTGCTGGCACGCATGTGGCCTAGTGACGGGCCCGTCATGTCAGGTGCAACAGCCCCTGTGCCCCTTCTGGCGACACAGGCCTCCCGTGTGAAGCTGCAGGCTTCAATTCTCGACTAGTTTGTCGATCAGGCCGATCGCCTCAATTGAGCTCCAGTCCGCATCGCCTGCCAGGCGGGCAATTTCCTTGCCGTCCACATCATACAGGATTGTGGTCGGGAAACCCTGCACACCGCTATCATATACCAGTTCATATTGTTCGGGCGTCACGATATGAAAGTCGATATTGCTGGCACCGAGTTCCGTCAGGCGCTGGGCAGCATAGGCCTTATCCTCGGCGGAATCCACGCTGATCGCAACAACTTCGAACCGGTCGCTCTCCCGGGCTGTCTGCAGGGCGCCGAGGGAAGGCATCTCCCGTTCGCACGGCGCACACCATGTCGCCCAGAAATTAACGAGGATCACCTTGCCTTTATAGTCCTGCAGCGTGACAGGGGTGCCATCTTGCAGATAGAAGGGCGCTTCGGCGGCCGGAGTGCCTGACTTGGAAAAATCAAGCTTCTGGATTTCGCCCACGGCGAACTTCTCCAGACGGTTTTCCGGGGCTTTTCCACCCGCTGCGCTCATCAGCGCATAGACAATTGCGATCAGGCCGACCAAGAAGAGGGCGATATAGGCCAGACGGGTCATCAGGCTCAGTCTCCAATGCTAGTTTGAAGGGATATGGCAGTGACAACAGGCAAAGGCCAGACAATGTGGGGCGGACGCTTTGCCGCGACCCCGTCGGAGATCATGGAAGAGATCAACGCATCTCTCGATATCGACCGCCGCATGGCCCAGGAAGATATCGCCGGAAGCCGCGCCCATGCTGACATGCTGGCGGAAATGGGCATCCTTTCCGCAAAGGATAATGAAGCCATTCAGGGCGGCCTGGACCAGGTTCTGGAAGAGCTGAAAAACGGCAGCTTCCCGTTCCGGCGCGAACTGGAAGACATTCACATGAATGTCGAAGCGCGCCTGAAAGAGCTGATCGGCGAACCGGCCGGACGCCTGCACACCGCGCGCTCCCGCAACGATCAGGTCGTGACAGATTTCCGCCTGTGGACACGCGGCGCACTGGGCGAGTCCATGCAGCTGGTGGCCGGGCTGCAAGGCGCGTTGGTAAGGCGCGCGGGCGAGAATACCGAGACGATCATGCCGGGCTTTACCCATTTGCAGACCGCGCAACCGGTGACGCTGGGCCATCATTTGCTGGCCTATGTCGAAATGGCCGAGCGCGACCGCTCCCGCCTGCTGGGCTGCGCCGAGCGCCTCAACGAATGTCCACTGGGCTCTGCTGCCCTGGCTGGTACCGGCTTCCCGATTGACCGGGACATGACGGCAGAGGCTCTCGGCTTTGCCCGGCCGATGGCAAATTCTCTCGATGCAGTGTCTGCGCGCGATTTTGCGCTTGAGGCGCTGGCAGCGCTCTCTATTGCGGCGACACACCTGTCGCGCCTGGCCGAAGAAATCGTGCTGTGGACCAGCGCGCAATTCAGCTTTGCCCAGCTGACCGATGCTTGGTCGACGGGCTCGTCCATCATGCCGCAAAAGCGCAATCCAGATGCCGCCGAGCTGATCCGTGCAAAGGCGAGCCTGATTTCCGGCCTCTACATCTCGCTGCAAGGCGCGGTGAAGGCACTGCCACTGGCTTATGCGAAAGACCTGCAGGACGACAAGCGCCTGACCTTTGAGGCCTTCGATACGTTCAATCTGTGCGTCCGCGCGATGACCGGGATGATCGAGACCATCCGCTTCAAACCGGAAAACATGCGCGCCGCCGCCGCCAAGGGCTTCTCCACGGCAACCGATTTGGCCGACTGGCTGGTCCGCGAACTGGGCCTGCCCTTTCGCGAAGCGCACCATGTGACAGGGCAACTGGTTGCCAAGGCGGAAGAAAAGAACTGCGATCTGTCTGACCTGACTCTGGACGAAATGCAGACAGTCCATAAGGATATCACGAACAGCGTGTTCGATGTGCTGACGGTTGAGGCCTCTGCCTCATCTCGGACATCTTATGGCGCTACAAGCCCTGTTCGCGTCGCTGAACAAGTGGCACAGTGGAAACAAAGACTTCGACTGGAGTAGTCATTGATGAAACGCCCTCTCCTCCTTTCTGCGGCATTGATCGCTGCTGCCAATCTGGCTGCCTGCGGCCTGACCGGAGACCTTGAACGCCCCGGCCCGCTCTGGGGTGATCCGCAGGGTGATGTCGCAGCTGCCGACATGCCAGAGCAGAGACAGAGCACTTTGCCTGACCTGCCGGACCGTCCTGACGAGGATGACACCTCCGATGCAGATGACGAGCTGCTGGGCGGGACGTAAGGAGACCTCATGAAACCCGCAAACTGTCTGACTGCCGTGCGGCTGGCCGTCGGCCTGACCGGCATATGCCTGATTGCCGCCTGCCAGAGCGAGCCGACCGAAACCACCTATTCCGTCACGCCCCAGGCGCAGGCCTATGAACCGGTTGGCGTGGCCAGCAGTCTGGACCTGACACAGACTGATGAACCCGGTACGAATCAATGGGGCGGCGTCATTCCCGAGGCCAAACCCACAACCTCCGTCGATGATGGCGGTCTTGGTGAGATCACAGACTAAATGCACCATTTTACCTATAAGGACGGTCGACTTCATTGCGAGGATGTGGACCTGAACCGGATTGCCGATGAAGTCGGCACACCATGTTATGTCTACTCCTCTGCCACGCTTGTGCGCCATGCAGGCGTTATCGCGTCGGCCTTTGAGGGGCAGGATTGCCTGATCGCCTTTTCGGTGAAGTCCAATGGCAATATTGGCGTGCTCTCTACGCTGGCGCGTGAGGGTTGCGGCGCGGATGTCGTCAGCGGCGGGGAGCTGCAACGTGCCCTGAAAGCCGGCATCCCGGCTGGCAAGATCGTGTTCTCCGGCGTCGGCAAGACGGCCGAGGAAATGCGCTTGGCCATGCAGGCCGGCATCCACCAGTTCAATGTGGAAAGCGCAGGCGAGCTGCGCCGCCTGTCTGAAGTTGCCACGATGAACAATCTTGAAGCCCCAATTGCCATCCGCGTGAACCCGGATGTTGCCGCGGGCGGCCATCCCAACATCTCGACCGGCAAAAAGGGCGACAAATTCGGCGTGCCGTGGAGCGACGCAGAGGCCCTTTATACCGAAGCGGCCAACCTGCCCGGCATTCGCGTGGTTGGCGTAGATGTTCATATCGGCAGCCAGATCGGCGATCTGGTCCCCATGCGCGCGGCATTTGAGAAAGTCATTGGCCTGACGCGCCGCCTGCGTGAGGCAGGTCACGACATCCAGCGCATTGATCTGGGCGGCGGCCTCGGAATTCCCTACAAGGCGAGCGATGATCCGGCGCCGCCTTCCGCCTATGCCGCGATGATTGCAGAGGTTACCGAAGGCATGGGCCTGCAGGTTATTCTGGAGCCAGGCCGGGTGATTTCCGGCAATGCCGGCGTGATGCTGAGCACGGTTCTGTACGAGAAACAGGCCCCGGACACGAATTTCCTGATCATTGATGCCGGCATGAACGACCTGATCCGCCCGGCCCTTTATGATGCCCATCATGACATCATGCCGCTGGAAGAAAGCGGCGCAGGCGTTGATCGCAAAACCTATGATGTTGTCGGCCCGATCTGTGAATCGACGGACAAATTCGCCAAGAACCGGGAACTGCCAGCCCTGCGCCCCGGCCAGCGCATCGCCTTCATGTCAGCCGGGGCCTATGGAGCCGTGCTGTCCTCCACCTACAATGCCCGCCCACTTGTCCCGGAAGTTCTGGTAAACGGAGCGTCATTTGACATTATCCGCCGCCGCCCGGACTTTGAGGAGATGATTGCTCTGGAAAAGGTGCCCGATTGGCTGACCCCGACGGCATGAAAGCGCTAGACGCGAAGGTTTCCGCCACGCAGCGGAAGCTGACGCTGCTTGCCTTTTTCCAAACCTGGTGGCCATTTCTGGTCTTCATCGGCACCTTCATGGCCATCGCGCTGGCCGGGGGCTTTGATCGCATGAACCGCGCCGCTGCGGCGGTGACGACCCTTATTTTCCTGGCCGGGTCGGTTGTTTTCATTGTACGCGGATGGCGCCGCTTCACGCCTGCAAGCCGGGCCGATGCCGCCGCCATGCTGGACCGCCAGTCTGACCTAAGGCCGGTCTCTTCCCTGACAGACCGCCCCGCAGACCCGTCGCGCGGGGCCTATACGCTGTGGCAGAAACACCGCGCGCGCCTCTATCGCGAGATCGAGCGTCTGAATCCGCCCTCCCTGAAAGCGGACTGGCAGCGGCTTGACCCCTACCGGATGCGCCTGATCGTGCCGAGCCTGATCGTCCTGATGGCGATCATTGCCGGGCCGGACATTCCGGGCCGCCTTAAGCGAGCCTTTTTCCCGGACTATGGTGCCCTGGTCGGCGCGGACAATATGGTGGTCGAGGCCTGGATCACCCCGCCGGAACATACAGGCCGTGCGCCGATCTTCCTGAAACCCGGCCTGAACGATGTCCGGGTGCCGGAAGGCTCGGAAGTGACGCTGCGCACCGAAGCACCGACTGCCCCGAAACTGGTGCTGCACGGGGAGAAGACGCGCCGTCAGATCTTTGAAGCAACCCCGGACGGCGCCTATGAAGCGCGCGCGAAGATCATGGAAGATACGCGCCTGTCCGTGAACTGGTGGGGCGAGCGGGCAAGCTGGCAATTTCTGGCCTCACCGGACGATTCCCCATCCGCACGCTTTGTGAAAGCCCCGCAAATGGGCCGACAGGATCGGACCGAATTCACCTGGTTTGCCACAGATGATTACGGCGTGAACAAGCTGGAACTGGTCATCCGCCTGCAGGAGCCAAATCCCGCCGCGCCCGAAGCCGAGGATCGCGTGCCCGTGCCCCTGCCCGGCACCTTCCCGACAGAAGTGACCGAAACCACACAACTGGACCTGACCCGCCATCGCTGGGCCGGACTGCCGGTCAAGATGCGCCTGGTCGCCACCGATGGGGCGGGCCAGCAGGGCATGAGTGACGAGCTTGAGTTCAAGCTGCCAGAAAAGCTGTTCTTGGACCCGATTGCCCGCGTGGCCCAGGAAGTGCGCGTCACCGTACTGCGCGAACCCCGAGACTATGAAGAGCTGCCGAAGAATGACGATGCGCTGATACAGGGCGCGGTGAATACTCAGGCGGCAAACCGTCTGGATGCCGCGCCGCCAGACATCCAGAAAGCAGCTCTGATGCTGGACGCCATGACCTATAAGGGCGAACGCTATCTGCCGGATCAGGGCGTGTACCTGACGTTTCGAACTGCAGAAGGCATTCTCTCTGCCGCCGGCACCAAAGCGGAAGCCGAACAGGTAGACCCGCTTCTTTGGGCGTTGGCCCTGCGCGCAGAATATGGCAGTGCGGCAGATGCCCTGCGCCGTCTGGAGGCCGCCCGGCGTGCCCTGGAACAGGCTCTGAGGGATGGCGCATCTGAAGATGAAATCCGCCAGCGCATGGAAGCCTTCCGGGACGCGGCCAATGAATATCTTGCCGCCCGCATGGCTGAGGCCATGGCGAATGGCGGAGATGCCCCGCAAATGCCAATGGATGGCGAAGCATCGGCGGGTGCGCCAAATTTAGGCGGTCAGGATTTCGAAGACATGCTGAACGCCTTGCAGGATCTGACCGAGACGGGCGCGACCGATCAAGCCCGGCAATTGCTGTCTGACATCACCAACATGCTGCAGAATCTGGAATTCCAAAAGGGTGGCAGCGGCTCTGGCGGAATGCCCGGCCTGCCAGGACAACAAGCCGATGGCGAAAAGGACGATCTGCCCCCGGAAGAACAGGAATTGACCGATGCAATGCGTCGCCTGTCTGAAATCCTGCGCGAACAGCGTCAGCTGAATGATGATACACTCGCCCAGCAGCGCGGCGAACGACCGGGCGAAAGCGGTCAGTCCCAACAAGGTGGGCAGGAGCCAGGCCAGCAACCTGGTCAGCAGGGCGCACAGCCAGGACAGGATTCCGGCCAGCCGGGCGGCGGCGAGTCCAGCGGTGGGCAGACGGCCGCCCCTGGCGGGGAAGGACAGGAAGGCGGCGAACGCCCCGGCAGCGGAACCGGCGCCTTCGCAGAGACCGATGAGCGGGGTCAAGGCGCTGGCGAGGGCGAGAGCCTGGCAGAGCGTCAAGCGCGTCTCGGCCGCCTGGTCGAAGAATTCGCCCGCCAGAACGGCCTCGGCGAAGGCGCGGGAGGCGAGAATGCCCTGGAAGGCAAGATTGACCCCAATGCGCTGGAAGCCATTCGCCGGGCCCAGCGCGGCGCCGAAGATGCGCTGCAACAGGGGGATGAAGGCCGCGCCACGCTGAACCAGGAACGTGCCACCAATGGCCTGTCCGATGTCGCCCGCGATCTGGCGCAAAGCCTCGACGCATTGCAGCAGGAGCGTACCGGACAGGACGCCGCAGAGAGCGATCCTTTTGGCCGCCCAGCTGGCGGCGCTGGCAATAGCGGAGAACAAGTTACCATTCCGGACCAGACCGAACGCCAGCGAGCCAAGGACATTCTCGAAGAACTACGTCGCCGGTATAATCAGACCGATGACGAAGAAGAACGCGAATATCTGAGACGACTGCTCGACAGATTCTAGGCCAGATCCATGACGCCCACGGATGACCTGCCTCCAGATGCCTCCCCTCTAACACGGCAGGGCAGATGGCCACCGCCATGGCAGAGGCTCGCCCCCATATGGGCCTTGGCCAGCTTTATCGTGGCGATCTATCTGATCCATACCGAGTTGGGCAGCGTGTCCATGAATGGTGTGTACTGGCATCTCAATGCATACTCAGCCAGCATTCTGTTTGCGACCATGGTTGCCACGCTCCTCGGTCATGCCGCGCTCAGCTTTCAGGATTTCATTGCCTTCCGTCATCTGACAGCCCGGCCGCCGCGTCAGGATCTGGCGATTGCTTCTTTTACGTCCAATGCGGTCGGAAGCACTGTGGGCAGCCTTGTCCTGCTGGGTAGCGCGCTACAGACGCGCATCTACCTGCAGGCAGGCCTGCCACCTGAAGACTGCGCGCTGTTTGTACGCATCAAGCGGATGGGCCTATATGTTGGTGCCCTGATCATAGCTGGGGCCGGACTCTTACTGGAGCCCGGGCCGTTACAGCAGCATTATGGCATGCCGATTATTCTGTCTGTTCTGATCGGCGGCGTCTGTCTGGCAGGCGCGGGAGCCCTGCTTTGGCGCAATCTGTCCATTGCCGGCGTGACGCCTGCCTCGGCAGGCTATCGTCTATTTGCCAGTCTTGTGGACTGGTCCATGGCTGCGCTGGTTCTCTATCTACTGTTGCCTGAGAGTACGCCCTTTGGCTTTGTCGGCTTCCTGCCGATCTTTGCCCTCGCCTGCCTCGCCGGAGGCCTGAGCGGCCTGCCCGCCGGCATCGGCGCGTTCGAAGCGATTATCCTGTTGCTGGTGCCCTCCCAGCCCGTTGAGGCAGTTATCGGAGCGCTTATTCTGTTTCGCGCAATCTATTACCTGATGCCTCTGGCCCTGGCCGGGCTGGCTCTTGGCGCCAGTACGATCGCGCAATCCCACAGGCAGGTGCTGAAAGGCGTCAGCCAGGGTGCCGGAGGTCTCGCAGACCTGTTCACCCCGCCTCTGTTTGCCCTGCTGGCCTTTGCCAGTGGTGCGTACATGCTGGCCGCCGCAATGACCCCTGCGCTGCCCGGTGCCCTGCAGGAAGCCGGACGCTTCCTGCCTTTGCCGGTAATTGAAGTGTCCCACTTCCTTGCCTCGATTGTCGGCTTCCTGTTGCTGATCGTTGCGAACGGCCTCGCCCGGCGACTCAGCCATGCGTGGGCGGCAGGCCTTGTCCTACTGATATTAGGCATCGGGCTGACATTGGCGAAGGGCGCGACGCTGGGAGAGGCTGTTCCGCTGGCGGTGGTGCTGAGCGTGCTGGCGCTGTCACGCGGGGCGTTCTATCGCGCGACACCATTGTCTTCGGTCAAACTTACGCCAGTAGTGTTACTGGCCATCGCCGCCACGATCGGCGCAGCCATCTGGCTGGGCTTCTTCTCCTATGAGCATGTCGAGTATCGCGATGAGTTGTGGTGGCAATTCGCGCTACATGGCGGGACATCCCGCTTCCTGCGGGCGGCAGGCGGCGTCAGCGCGCTGGGCCTGCTGTTCCTGGCCTGGAATTGGCTACGCCCCGTAAAAAGACCCGCACAAACAGAAGCTCCGCCAACGACGGATACCATCGCCAATCTTATCGCCACCGCCAAGGCGGCCCGGCCCGATGCAGCACTTGCCTTGTCCGGGGATAAGCAATTCCATTTCAGCACCAGCGGCAATTCCTTCATAATGTTCTCTCCGCGCGGACGCAGCTGGATCGCGATGAGCGAGCCTGTCGGAGACCCGGACGAGTTCCCGTCTCTCGTATGGTCATTCCGGGAAGCTGCAGACGCTGCCGGGTGTGGCACTGTTTTCTATGCCGTCAGCCGGGACTTCCTGCCGCTTGCCGCAGACCTTGGCCTGACGGTTCAAAAGGTGGGCGAAACAGCGATCATTCCGCTGGCGGATTTCTCATTGGAAGGGTCTGCGCGATCCGGCTTGCGCCAGACCGTACGCCGGGGCGAACGCGATGGCCTAAGCTTTGACATTATCCCCTTAGAGAGTGTGCCCGCCGTGATGGACCAGCTGGCTACCGTATCGGATGACTGGCTGGCCGCACACGAAGGCGCGGAGAAGAGCTTCTCCCTCGGCCGTTTTGACCCTGACTATATTGCTCGCTCTCCTGTCGGCGTTGCGCGCCTGGGCGATGAGATCGTCGCGTTTGCGAATATCTGGGAAGGCGCAGGCAAGCGCGACCGGGCGATTGACCTGATGCGCTTTTCCTCTGCCGCGCCGAAAAGCGTGATGGAGTATCTGTTCATTCAGCTGCTGCTATGGGCGAAAGATCAGGGTGGGGAGCGTTTTGACTTGGGCATGGCGCCGCTGGCCGGTCTGGAAAGTCACCGCCTGGCCCCCGCGCTCAGCCGGCTCGGTACCTTCATCTATGAACATGCCGGCAGCGTCTATGGCTTTGAGGGCCTGCGCGCCTACAAGCAGAAATTCCGCCCGGACTGGGAACCACTCTATCTGGCAACCTCCAATTCCCGCGGCGTAGCAACGGCGCTCGCTGATGTTGCGATTCTCACAAGTGGCGGTCTGGTCAGCATGTTTCGGAAATAGCATGGCTTGCACACAGGCCCCTGCCCTGCTTTCTGGGGCAAGATAATAGAATCAGGGAAACGACATGGCGGAACGCTGGACCTATACGCGCGGCCTGAAAGATCTGGGCAATGGCCTCTATGCCTGGCTACAACCCGATGGTGGCTGGGGCTGGTCAAATGCAGGCCTCATCGTCGATGGTGACCAGTCCCTGCTGGTGGATACACTGTTCGATATGCGCCTGACGCGGGACATGCTGACGGCCATGGCGGATGCGTCCGGCGTGGGCGCAGAAAAGATCGGCACCATTGTGAACACGCATGCGAACGGAGACCACTGCCATGGCAATGGGTGCTGCCCTCACGCTGACATCATCGCCTCCGAAGCCTCTGCAAAGGAAATGGCGGAAGTGCCGCCCGCCATGCTGGCGCAGTTCAAACAGCTGGGCAGCCAACTCGGCCCGGCCGGCACTTATTTCGCGGACATCTTCGGCCCATTCGAGTTCGACAATGTCGAGGAGCGCGCACCGACGCAGACCTTCACCGGGCAGATGAAACTTAACGTAGGTGACAAGGCGGTCGAGTTGATCGAGGTCGGCCCCGCCCATACGGCAGGCGACGTGCTGGTGCACGTTCCGGCAGACAGAACCGTATTTACCGGCGACATCCTGTTCATTGATGGCACGCCGCTGATGTGGGCCGGGCCGGTATCGAACTGGATCGGTGCCTGTAACAAGATCTGCGATATGGATGTGGATGTCATCGTGCCAGGCCATGGCCCGATCACGGACAAGGCAGGTGTGCAGCGTGTCGCGGAGTATCTAGCCTATGTCGACCGCGAAGCCCGCAAGCGCTTCGATGCCGGTCTGAGCGTGCGAGATGCAGCGCTGGACATCGCGCTCGCTGATTATTCAAGCTGGGGTGATGCCGAACGTATCGCCGTCAATGTCGATACGCTGTACCGTGAGTACCGCGGCGATGGCGTGGTGACGCCGGTGATCGAACTGTTCGGCCTGATGGCAGAGGTACGCGACGCCCAGCGGGCCTAGCGGTTTGCCCCTGGCACCCACTTCACATCATCGGCCCCATTATTGTTCGCCACGCGCCCGGCCACGAACAGCCAATCCGACAGGCGGTTGATATAGGCGAGCGCTTCGGGGCTGATGATTTCTGCCTCGTCCGCTGCCAGCTTTGCGACTTCCCGCTCCGCGCGGCGGCAAAGCGTGCGGGCGACATGCATCTGCGCCGCCAGTGCACTCCCCCCCGGAAGAATGAAGCTGTCGAGTGGCGCGAGAGATTCATTCATCACATCAATCTCTGCTTCCAGACGTTTCACCTGTGTTTCGATGATGCGCAGCGGAGTCCATTCCAGCGTCTTGCCCCGGTCAGGCGTGGCTAGGTCTGCGCCAAGATCAAACAAATCATTTTGCACGCGCCGGATGGCGGCCAGCATCTCCTCATCGGCATGCAGGGCCGCAACGCCGAGGGCAGCATTGGTTTCGTCTACCGTGCCATAGGCAATGACGCGCGGATTCCACTTGTCGACCGGCTCACCGGTGGAGAGCCGCGTTTTGCCCTTGTCTCCAGAGCGCGTGTAAATCTTGTCGAGTTTGACCATAGTTACCTCAGAAACCGATCTTGATGGCGCCCATGGCAAGGCCGAGCGCGACCAGAAGCGCAATCACGATCGCCTGAACGATCACCCGCATTCGCATCAGCTTATTGGAGCGGCTGGCCTGTTTACCGTCGGTGCGGGCTAGGTTTGCGATACCGAGCGCGAGAATGACCAACAGGATGGCTAACGCGACATAAAAGGCGATCATCAGGAAGGATTGCATTGGGGCGGCCTTTCCTAGGCTGTGTAAGCATCAAGCATAGTCTGCTGAGCGGGCTTTGCCATGTGCAAAGCGTCGCGGAAGTTCAGCTGCCGCTCTCCATACGGGCAGCAAGTTCATTGATGCGGGTGGCGGCGTTGACCAGCGCTTCTGCCGCACGAGCCTCACTGTGCGCGGTGCCGGGGCCTGTACGCTTGGCAACGTCCAGTTCATCCAGCAGCGCCAGGGCCGTAATCAGCAAAAGGCGCTCATCCCCGATGTCCCCAACCGCACTGGCAATTTGCTTCACACGCGCGTCGAGCTGTTTAGACAGCGCCTCGATCCGAACTTCCTGTCCCGGCGCGCAGGCAATGGAATAGGACCGGCCGCGAAGTTTGATGTCTGCCTTAGCCACCGGACTGCCCCTCCCCGCGGCCTATGGCGGCGCGCACTTCTTCAATCGCAGAGCCAAGCGCTGCGCTCGCCTCGTCTGCCAGGATCTGAAGTTCACGCTCACGTGCCAGGGACGCATCAAGCTCTTCAGCAAGCTTGGCACGGTCTGATACAAGGGCAGCAAGTTCCGCTTTGACTACATCCGGATCGCCCGCTCGCGCCATCAGGCTGTCGAGCGCACCCTCCAATCTTGTCAAAGCATTTTCAAGTTGGCGAATAGCTGGATCGATTTCACTCATATACACAATGAAGTAACCACATTATTTCAATCCGCCAAGCGGCTTGACGCAAGGCTCGTAGTCTGGCCTACGACACTCGCAATCAAAGGAGATCAGCAGAATGGCTGTCACGAACCGCGACATGGCCAATGCCATACGCGCCCTGTCCATGGATGCCGTTGAGGCGGCGAAGTCAGGACATGTCGGTTTGCCCCTCGGTATGGCGGATGCCTCCACGGTGCTTTTCCGCAAGTTCCTGAAGTTTGATGCGTCAAATCCTGATTGGCCGGACCGCGACCGATTCGTCCTGTCTGCCGGCCACGGCTCCATGCTGATCTATTCCCTGCTGCACCTGACAGGCTACAAATCCGTCAGCCGGGATGACATACGCAACTTCCGCCAGCTGGGCTCCAACACGCCGGGTCACCCGGAAAACTTCGTCACAAAGGGTGTGGAGACAACCACAGGCCCACTGGGCCAGGGCATTGCGACCGCTGTCGGCATGGCCATGGCAGAACGCCACCTGAATGCGCGCTTCGGCGACGATCTTGTGGACCACAAGACCTATGTCATCGCAGGCGATGGCTGTCTGATGGAAGGTATCAGCCAGGAAGCGATCACTCTGGCCGGTCACATGAAGCTGAACCGCCTGATTGTTCTGTGGGACGACAACTCCGTCACCATTGACGGCAATATTGATGTTGCCGACTCGACCGATCAGTGCGCCCGCTTTGAAGCGGCTGGCTGGGTTACCCGCAAGGTGGACGGCCATGATGAGAAAGACATCGAAGCTGGCCTGAAATGGGCCCAGAAACAGAAACAGCCTGTCTTCCTGGCCGTAAAAACCATCATTGGCTATGGCGCGCCCAAGCTCGCCGGCACCGGCAAGGCCCATGGCGGCCCTTACGGCGCAGATGAAGTGGCTGGTATCCGCGAAAACATCGGCTGGCCGCATGAACCGTTTGAGATTCCCGCCCCGATCGAGAAAGCCTGGAAGAAGGTCGGCGAGCGCGGCAAGGATACACGCAAGGCCTGGAAAGAGCGCCTGATGGCGTCTCCGCACAAGGGCGAGTTCAACGCCGCCATTGCGGGCCGCCTGCCTAAGAACCTGTCCAAGGCTATCATCAAGCACAAGAAAGCCGTTGTCGAAGGCGGCGAGAAGAAAGCCACCCGCCAGTGGAGCGGCGCGGCACTTGAAGTGCTGACGCATCATGTTCCGGAAATGGTCGGCGGCTCAGCTGACCTGACCGGCTCCAACAACACCAAGACCGCCGTCACAGGGCCGATGACGCCGCAGGACTGGTCCGGTCGCTATGTCCATTATGGCGTGCGCGAACATGGCATGGCCGCCGCAATGAACGGCATGTCCCTGCATGGCGGCATCATCCCCTATTCCGGCACCTTCCTGGCCTTTGCGGACTATAGCCGCGCAGCCATTCGCCTGGGCGCCCTTATGGGGGCACGCGTGATCCATGTGATGACGCATGATTCCATCGGCCTCGGCGAAGACGGCCCAACCCACCAGCCGGTGGAACAGGTCGCCTCTCTGCGTGTCATGCCGAACATGCTGGTCTTCCGCCCTGCAGACGGTGTCGAGACCGCAGAATGCTGGGAAATCGCGATCAACCGCGAAACCGGCCCGTCCACCATGGCCCTGACGCGTCAGGGCCTGACACCAGCTCGCAAGGAACATACGGAAGAAAACCTCTGCGAGAAGGGCGCCTATGTGCTCTCGCCGTCAGGCGTGAAGTCCCGCGAGGCGGCTGTTCTGATCGCGACAGGGTCCGAAGTGGAAATTGCCCTCGCCGCACAAGCAGAGCTGGCAAAAGAGAAAATCCACGTTCGCGTCGTCTCAATGCCGTGTATGGAACTTTTCGCTCAGCAGGACGAAAAGTATCAACGTGAGACACTCGGCGGCGACCTGCCGAAAGTAGCTGTCGAAGCTGGTGTACGCATTGGCTGGGATCGCTGGATCGGACCCAAAGGTGGCTTTGTCGGCATGGACAGCTTCGGCGCGTCCGCTCCGTATGATGACCTCTACAAGCATTTCGGCATCACGGCCGAGCATGTGGCAAATACCGTAAAGGGCCTGATCTAGCCCTTTTTGAACAAATCCATCTGGCGGGGGTCAATGTAGCGCTTGCGACGCGGTTTCGTTCGCCCAGAACGGAAATAGAGATCATCGGTATGATCTTCGACCGGCGGCTTTTCAGTCGCCGGTTTTACTTTGGCTACCTTTTTGGCCTTGGCTTTCACGGCTTTTGGATCAGCGATCTTCCACCAGGTTACAGCAAGGACCGGTTTGCCCTCATTGTCCTCATAACGCTGGAGATAGCCCTGCCCCGGCGTCTCTTCGCTGTTGGCGGCCTGAAGATAGACCGCGGCCTCTTCCTCTGTGACGTTCAGCCAATCTACGGCCAGCTCCTCAATCACCTCTCCCTTGGCCATCGCCTCGGCCTGCGCACGCGTGCGCGCGGCCTGCGTCTGGGGCTTCAGAGCAGCTTCAAGAGTCTTGGCAATGGGAAAGGCAAGGCTTGTCATAAGCGTCACGTAAGCAAAGCAGGTGCCACCGTCCAGCCAGCATCAGCGGCTTGCATGAGGCGCATGGACGCAAGCCGGGCCAACCGCAAGGTAACAGCCTTGCGGCGGGCAGCAGCGACCCGGTCTTCAGGCGCATCCCGTATCACAGCGCCGCCAAATGCATCTGCCACGATGAGGCCTGTCTCATCCGGGATCAGTTCCTGCGGAAAATCGCTCCCGACGGCGAAAAACAGACGGTCACAATAGGACATGTAATCCGGCCATTTTGCATCTGACCGAAAATCGGCCACTGACGATTTGACCTCAATGATCCAGATTTCTCCGCCTGGCCCGAGCGCCGCAATATCTGCCCGGCGACTATTGGCCAGCGTCATTTCCGTAACACCGTGGAAACCAAGCCCCGCCAGCAGACGCATCGTGCCGCGCACAATCTCTGCGGCGCGGCTACCGGGCAGGTCTGCTGGGCGTTGATCTGGCATCACGGCGCTATTTGTTCCCTTAATGTTCGAGTTCAGCCTAATCCCGGCCACTTTACTGGGTCAAGTTCGGGAATGCTCGCACGAATGTGATCAGAATATGGAACGAATCTGATCCGCTACGCGCTTTAGACCGTAAAGGGTGTGTTACCTTGGCAATAGTTACACTGCAGGAGGAAAGGACCGGCCATGGCCAATGCCTATAGTTCCAATGGACCTGCTGATCGAACATATGTGAAGATCGCCATGAAAGCCCCCATGCTGGAGGCCGATCATGAGCTGGATCTTGCCCGGCGCTGGCGGGAAGAAGAAGACGAAAGCGCCCTTCACGAACTGACGCGGGCCTATATGCGCCTCGTCATCGCGATGGCAGCGAAGTTTCGCCATTATGGCCTTCCCATGCCGGACCTTGTCTCGGAAGGGAATGTCGGCCTGATGATGGCCGCAGCCCGGTTTGAGCCAGATCGGCAAGTTCGCTTTTCAACCTATGCCAGCTGGTGGATCCGCTCATCTATTCAGGATTATGTCCTGCGCAACTGGTCTATCGTGCGCACAGGAACGACATCTTCCCAAAAATCCCTTTTCTTCAACCTGCGCCGCCTGCGCGCCCAGATCGATGATACGGGCGATGGTGTGATGACCCAGGAGAACAAGACCTGGATCGCAGAGCATCTGGGCGTGCCGGAGCGGGATGTGGAATCCATGGCCTCACGCCTGTCAGCCTCTGACCGATCTTTGAACGCACCCATGGCGGTGGATGGTGATGGGGAGTGGCAGGATTTACTACCGGATGAATCCGCGCGGCCTGACGAACAGGTCATGGAAGCGCGCGACACTTTCCGCCGGAAGGAATGGATTGCCAACGCCCTGACAGCCCTGAATGATCGCGAGACGCACATCATCATGAATCGTCGCCTGTGTGAGGATTCTGTCACGCTTGAAAAGCTTGGCACCGAACTTGGCATTTCAAAGGAACGTGTGCGTCAGATCGAGCATCAGGCGTTGGGAAAGCTGCGCCGCGCCCTTGAACGCATTGTCGGCGATCCAGATGAGGCGGGCCTATTGCCTGGCACCTAATCTGCAGCCTCTCCCAGCACTTCAAGATCAAGCGGGTGCGAAATTTCCATACGCATCTCACGCACGTATCCACGGGCGCGAACATTTTGTCCTTGCGCACTCTGGCAGAGGTGAGCCGCTCCCTTTCCGATCGTCAGACGCAACTCAGACCTCTCAAATGCAAGCTCGCATAAGGCATATATGCCCTCTGCCCCCATCATATCGGTGACATGTCCCTCCACCAATTGAAAACCTGTAAAATCATCCGGCAGTCTATCGGCTGATGGCACACGGTACGCCCGCTTGTGCCATAGCCCTTCCTTAGCCGCGCGCGCCTGCTTTTCCAGCTTCAGTAACGGCTCGTTCGCTAGCGCCGTATCCGGATAGACCCGCACGCGCGCCCCGCCGCGCCGCACCATTTCCGCATTCAGCCATAGTGTGGGCCCCAGCGCATCTGTCGTACGCACATGTGCAAGCGCACGATCATACCGGTCTCGCGTCAGACCCGCATAGTGCAGCTGTACCTCCCGGCCCAGTACCATGTCTTCTAGCAAACGCTTGGATTCTTCATGATACGGCTGGCCTTCCCGCTCCTTATAGGGGCGAGCCGGAGCCTCGATACCGATCAGGCGGACGCTTTGCCCGGTATCCAGCACAAGTGCGTCGCCATCAATGACACGCACCACACGGCCACGTTCCCCCGGCTCCAGCCCCTGCATTGGATCGGCCTTACTGCACGCCGCCAGGGCGCACACCAGCCAGATCATTCGCCAAACGCCCACCTTGCCTCCCCAGCTCATGCTCCGGCCCAGTTCTAGCACGGCGCCCCGCCCGACCAAACGCAATCGGCATCTTCAACCCCGCTACCATTTGCCTTATAGCCTTACCCCAATCGGTCCCGTAGCTCAGCAGGATAGAGCGACAGATTCCTAATCTGTAGGTCACGCGTTCGAAT
>NZ_AWFA01000031.1 GCF_000682675.1 Hyphomonas pacifica
CGAGCGAAGTCGAAGCACGAGCGCGGTGTGGACGCATCTCTCCCGCCTTCGGAGAAGAAGGCGGGAGACCATCCCTGCCCATCCCGGGGGAAACGATCGGGATGGGATGGAGATATGGGCCACAGGGATGTCATCCGGACGAGAGAGGCAGCCGGATGGATGCGCAGGGCAGAGCCCTAACCTCCGAACTGGTAGGACAGGGCAATCTTGTAATTACGGCCCGGCTCCGACACGCCGGAATAGACGCGCTCATAGTCTTCCTCGAAGACATTCTCAATGCCGGCATCAAGGCGCGCACCGCGCAGAAACTCCGGCTGCCAAGACGCATACAGATCAAATACCGTATATCCGTCGCGCTGTTCAGCAACGGTCAGATTGCCTGCACCATCATCTTCACGTCGTTTGAAGTCACTGGCCAACTGAACGCGCGTTCCGAACCGTGCTTTCCATTCCGGCACCTTCACACCCAGATCCAAGGCAACCCGGTCTGGTGTCAGAGTGCCGAGATCAGAGCCCGTTTCGGTATCTGTTCCGTCGATGGAGGAGAAACTGGCCCGCACGTAAATGCGCTCTGCATCATAGAAGATTTCGCCTTCAAGGCCTTCCAGTTCCGCACTCGCAACATTGGCGGAGTTTGTGGTTCCTGCCGTACACGGGAAATAAGCCGACGGGGCAAAACATGTCGGGTCATAACTGAAGTTCACAGTCAGATTGATCAGGTCTTCGACATCGCTTTCGAAATAAGAGATCTTGCCTTGCAGGCGGTCGCCCTTCTGAAAGGCATCTGCAAAGTCCAGCCCGAATCCGATCTCGACAGTTTCACTGGTTTCAGGCTTCAAATCCGGATTCGGAACGAAGCTGTTGCTGACAAATACCATCTGCCCCATGCCTGGATTGAACAGGATTGGGTGCGGCACGGAGAAGTGAACGCCATCAAGATACAGCTCGTTGATGGAAGGTGCACGGAAGGCCTCTGAATAACTGGCAAAGACACGGAACCAGTTGACCGGTCCATAGCTGGCGGCAAGCCGGGGCGAGACATGATCATCCGAGCTGTCCGCTTCCGACAGATCCGAGCTGCTCTTGAATTCATCATAACGGATGCCCGGAATGATGATCAGGCTGCCCGGCAGACCCACAGGTCTTTCAATTTCTGTTTCCAGCTGCGCGAAGATGCCGATGAATTCAGACGACCCGTTCGGGACGCCGCTGCGCACGCCGTCGCTTGTTTCGGAATCTTTCCCATCCTGGCTGTCTTCATACCAATCCCCACCCATCGTGAAGACGCTGCGCGCAGATCCGATTGTGAACTCCGACGCGTTACGCAGGCTGATGCCCGTGGTTTCAATGTTGCGCCCGATTGTGCGTGGAACCGTGACATCAAATTCGTCCACTGCGGACTCGGTATCATACAGCGTCATGCTGGCATTTATGAGATCCGATGCCGGATCGAAGGTAAGGCCAAGGCGCCAGGTTTCTGTGGTGATGTCCTTGTTCACATTCCGGTCCAGCACATCATCGCCTGTACCCAGAGTGCCTTGCCCATTGTTCGGCTCAAAGGCGGAGTTGGAGAAACGCTGCCAGGAGACATCTGCCGAAACGGCATCAGAGAACTCGTAGCCGAGCTTGACGAGCCCCATGTCGATATCATCATCAGACGGCAGGCTGGCCCCATTGCCCAGTTCAATATCCCCGGACTGGCGCAGGCCAAAACTGGCCAAGCCATCAAACTTTCCCTGATGGGTGAAGCCGGTCAGCGTGCCATAGCTTTCTTCATTGACGCTTTG
This sequence comes from Hyphomonas pacifica, assembly GCF_000682675.1. Taxonomy (GTDB): domain Bacteria; phylum Pseudomonadota; class Alphaproteobacteria; order Caulobacterales; family Hyphomonadaceae; genus Hyphomonas; species Hyphomonas pacifica. The sequence goes on from NZ_AWFA01000031.1 coordinate 1,788, forward strand.
ATAGCCTACGCGCATACGCGCGCCCCAGCTCTCCCCTTCCCGAAGGAGGTCTTCCGCATCCACCGTTTCAAAAGCCATCACGCCGCCCACAGCGCCCGAGCCATACAGCGCCGAAGCTGGCCCCCGCACAACTTCTGCCGTGCCGATGATTTCCGGGTCCAGGAAGAAGCGGCCATCATGGGCGGAGATGAAGGACTGACGTGCGCCATCCAGCAGAACCAGCACATTCTGTCCACTGAGACCGCGGATGCTCGGCGTTTCGCCTGTGCGGCGCGGACCGCCGGAAAATTCGACGCCGGGCACGTCCCGCAGCATGTCGGACGGCGCACTCGGCGCATAAAAATCAATATCCTCGCGCGTGATGACGCTGACCTGGCCTGGATAGTCAAACACCGGAATCGGGTTGGATGTGCCATAGACCGTGATGGCCTCTTCCCGGCGCTCCTCATCCGGCGCGGCCTCGTCAGCATAGGCCATGGCGGCACTGCTGGCGAGAACCAGCGCGGAGGCGGTGGACCAAATACGCCAAGCTTTCCCCGATCTGGCTGGATTGTGTGAAACTCGCATGCTACCCCTTTCTGTATATGAGAGTCATTCTCAGAAATGCGCCTAGCAGGGCTCATTTGAGTTTGCAAGTCATTCTCATAAATGATATCCGGCTTTCATGCTGCGAACAGGCAGCCAGACCAAACAGGGGAACAAGACAAATGATGAGATATATGGGGATATCACTGGGTGTACTGACGCTGGCACTAGGCGCTGGCTGCGCGAGCGCGCCGGCACAACAGGTTGCTCAGAGCGCGGCAAATAGCGCCGCGGCGTCACGAGCAGACATAGCGGAGGCGACATTCCGGCAAGACCGCGAATCGATTCTGGCGATGGCAGGCGACTACAAGGTGAAGTTCGACTTCATCGAAACCGTGCCTTTTGCTGAAAATTATGAGCTGAAACCGGAGAAGATTTCCGGCGGATATGAAGTGGTACGCGTGATTGAGGATCGCGGCGACTTCATCAGCCTGCAGCATATTCTCGTCGTCGGCGGGGATGAGAAGCTGGCTATCAAGCATTGGCGGCAGGACTGGCAATATGAGCCCCAGCGCGTGCTGGTCTTTATTGGCGGGAATGCCTGGGAGTGGCGCGAGGTGCCCGAAGCCGACCGGGCGGGCAAATGGTCCCAGACCGTCTATCAGGTGGATGATGCGCCGCGTTATGGCGCGGTCGGAGCATGGGATTATGAAGACGGCATCGCGGAATGGACCCCGCCGCGCGAATGGCGTCCCCTGCCCCGGCGCGACATGACTACGCGTGATGACTATAATGCCGTCGACGCGATCAATCGCCATGCCATTACGCCTTGGGGCTGGGTGCATGAGCAGGATAACAGCAAGCTGGTTCTGGCAGGCGAGCCGCATGTCCTGGTGCGCGAAGTGGGGGTCAACACCTATCGCCACAATAGCGATTTTGACGCGTCCATCGCGACAGACTACTGGGCGTCCACGGAAGAGTTCTGGGCCGCCGTGCGGGATGAGTGGACCCGTATCGAGACCGAAAACCAGCGCTTTGCCATCACGATCAAGGGAGAGACGGAAGATCTCTACATTCCCCTGCTGGAGCTGGCGGAAAGCGTAGCGGACGGGGAGAAACCTCTGGCAGAGGCGTCGACGGAAGCCCGCGCGGTGATCCGGTCCTTTATCACGTCCGACATTGGCACGATCGACTCGCGGTTGCGCCCGACAAGCGATAGCCAAGCCAAAACGGTCGAGGCCGCCCACTAAAAGACAGAAAGTCTGGTAAGGGGACGGGCTGCCGCCCCTTACACGACTTTCCCGATGGCGCGCTCAACGGTGATACTGTTGTAAGGTTTTTTCACCACCGATGCATTCGGGAAACGTTCGAGCATGCTGATGGCATCCCCGTATCCTGTTGCAAAGACGAACGGAATATTCTTTTCGACCAGTTTTTCCGCAACGGGCTCACTCGTCTCATCCCCCAGGTTTACATCCAGAAGCGCGAACGTAATGTCTGATTTCTCCAACTGATCCAGCGCTTCTGACACGTCGGCGGCAAGCGCGACATCAGAGGCGCCCATCTGCTTGAGCATCTGCTCTGCATCCATCGCAATGATGATATTGTCTTCCAGCACCATGACACAGCCAGAGAGGCCAGCCTTGTTCTGCGCTTGCTGTTCCGGCAACGGAGATTTCTTATGGGAAACCTGCCTACCATTCGGCAGGCTGACATAGTCTTCCGGGACGACGAATCGCGCTTCGACGCCTGACATCTCGTAGCGCAGACTGGCCTTGCCCCCCAGTTCATACGGAATGGAACGCTCGATAATTGTCGTGCCAAACCCGGTCCGCGTCGGCTGGGACGTAATTGGCGGACCGCCGATTTCCTTCCAGTCGATCACAAGACCGCCATCCGATTTCAGGCTGAGAGCAATGCGCAAACTGCCATTCGTGTCACAGAGTGCGCCGTACTTGGCAGAATTTGTCATCAATTCGTGGATCACGAGCGAAAGCGTTCCGAAAGCCTGCGGAGAGACAAAAACATCCTCACCTTCAATGCGTACACGCGAAGCTTTCAGCCCAAGATAGGCCTCTGCCTCTGTCTCGATCAGCTCCCGAACTGATGTTGGTTGCCATTTTTTATCTGTGATCTGATCATGCGCACGGGCAAGAGCATGGATACGCCCGCCAATCACCTGCGTAAATTCAGACACGCTGCGGGCTTCAGCCTGGCTCTGGTTTACCAGCCCCTTGATCAGGTTCAGAATGTTCCGGACTCGGTGATTAAGCTCTGCGATCAGAAGCTCCTGACGCTCCTGAGCTTTCATACGCTCCTGTACGGTCGCATCCGCCATCCGCAATATGACTTCCAGCAAGGTGAGACGTAGCGAGTTTGCGGCCCGCACTTCAGCCTCGGTCCAGGGTGCGCTGGTATTCCGTACAACTTCCTTCCAGGCTTCGAAGCTCTTGCGCGGCGTCAGGCGCGCGCCATTCGGACCATGCGTGACAGCCTTTTGGGGATTACCTGCCCAGGTAACGGAATTCACCACTTCACGGCGGAACAGAACAACATAGTCACGCGGCGCACGCGACACAGGCAAGGCCAGCATACCGGCAGCCTTGTGAGCAAAGTCCCTGGCCGGAGGATATACATCACTCAGATTTTTGGTGTGGTAGACGCGGCTGGCCGCAGTTGTATTCAGGAACTTTACCAGCCCTGTGAATTCTTCCTTCGTTGGCGTATGGCCAAGGGATTGGAATTCCCCTTCCACCCAGCCAATGGCCCCGTCATATGGGATGACATCCTCAATCGCTTCGACGATCAGACTGAAATTCTCGACAATGGAAGAATCTTCCGCGAGCTGCGACATCAGCCGGTCATGCAGTAGCTGCGCCCCGGCGGCATCAAGTCGGGCCTCATCGCTCTGCTTCTGCTCCAGAACAAAGGCAAAGAGCTGGCCGAAGAGTTCCGCGGCCGACCGCACATCATAGGAGAGCGTTTTCGGCGTCTCATGGTGACAGGCAAACAGCCCCCACAACTCACCCCGGCGCAGAATTGAAATCGAAAGCGACGCTTCGATCCCCATATTCTTCAGATATTCCAGATGGATTGGCGAAACAGCGCGCGTGCCGCTGAGTGACAGATCCAGCGGCTCCCCTTCCGGACTGAGCGTCGGAACAATCTCAATCCCGTCATCTGATACATCGGCGATAATGCGCAGCAGATTTCGCGTGTAGAGCTTCCGGGCCTGTTTCGGAATGTCAGTGGCCGGATAGTGAAGCCCCTTGAAACTGTCCATGCCGGCACGCCGGGATTCGGCGATCACCTCACCAGATCCATCATCGGAAAACTGATAGACCATCACACGGTCAAAGCCGATCAGATGGCGCAGTTGCCGGGCGGCATCCTCGCACAAATCCTCGGACGTTTCGGCCTTGCCGATACGTTCGATCATAGGGCGGACATAGGACGTATAATCGGCGCGCTTGTTCTGTGTATGACGCTCAAGCTCAATGATGATGGAGCGGCCGGACAAGTGCACGGCCACATCAAAGGTCTCGTCAGCGTCAGTCAGCTTCACGGCAAACAGACGCTCCACGGCATCCACACCAGCCAGCAGCGGCAGGCGGGACCGGATGAGCTTTATGGCATCCTCATCAATATATTCGACAAGCGGGGTGCCCACCATATTCTGCACATCCGCCCCGATGAAGGCAGAGATATTCCGCGATACATGATTGATGATCCAGTCGGCAGAAACGGAAATCAACGCTCCGAAAGCCTGAATACGGCCCGGAATGTGGATGGGTTCTTGATCGCAATTCGTTAGATCTACAGGGGTGTCCTGAGGGATGAAGCCCTCACTCATCTGATTATTCAAGTAACCCCCTGTCCAACAACGCGCACGCAGAAGAAAAAATTGTGAACCCTACCCTGGCAGACTTCATAATCTGAAGGACTTCCGCTTCATCCGCATCGAGACCAGACGCGTGACGAAGAAAAAGGTTCCAATCAGATTCCGCTTTCAGGGATGAAAGATAATTACCTGCAGTCTGGACCACAGTATTTTCAGTTGCCTTCCATTGAAGATAAAGGAATCTAGCACCCAGACTGCTTCCGGCGATAACATAGATTAATCCAAGAGGGTGCGGCTCACCTGGGTCTGGCTGATCCTCCCAGCGCGGTAGCGGTGCGCCCAGTGCGGACAAATCCTGCCTGATTTCCGGCAGCAGAAGGCGCGGCGCAGGTAGGTCCATATGCCCCGTCATCACCGGTTTGAGACAGGTGAGAGCCAGATAGTTGATCTGCAAATAAGCTGTCAGGCCTTGTGGCGTCGTGAGGTCATGCCGACTCATCATGGCATCCAGCCTTGCATGATCCTCGGCGGTCTCCGCCCTCAAACGCTGTCGCAATGTCTGCATGACGGGCACGAACAGCCTATTCCGGAATCATTTCACTGAGGCGGCCTCCGAGACGGATCTGCTCAATGCGTGTGGCAAGGCCTGTACGGTCATCGGTCTCGATATAGGTGCCGCACAGCGTGCCTTCGCCGAGGGCTGGCTGGTAACGTTCACCAGGCAGCTGAGTGATGAAACGATGCAGGGAAATCTGCTTCTGCATGCCGATGACGCTGTCATAATCCCCGCACATGCCGGCATCTGTCTGATAGGCCGTGCCGCCCTCCAGGATCATCGTATCCGCAGTGGGAACATGTGTATGGGTACCCACGACAAGGCTGGCACGGCCATCGCAATGATGCCCCATGGCCATCTTCTCGCTGGTCGCCTCGCAATGCATATCCACGATGATGGCATCGGCAACCGCCCCAAGCGGCATGGAATCCAGCGCCTCATCCACTGCAGCGAAGGGGCAAGGCAGGGCCTGGCGCATGAAAACATTGCCCTGCACCTGGACCACACCCACACGGCGACCGTCAGGCAGGGAGAAAAGATGTGCGCCCCTGCCCGGCGCCTGCGCGGCGGGGGGGTAATTGGCGGGGCGAAGCAGACGCGGCTCGCGCTCGATATAGGTCAGGGCTTCGCGCTGATCCCAGGCATGATCGCCCAATGTGAGGCAGTCTGCGCCAGCCGCGAAGAATTCCTCGGCAATAGCACTTGTCAGACCAAAGCCGCCGGCGGAGTTTTCCGCATTCACAACGGCAAAGTCGAGACGCAGTTGGGCTTTCAGGCCCGGCAGGTGATCAAGGACCGCCTGACGGCCGGGTTTTCCGACCACATCTCCGAAAAAAGCGAGTTTCATGAAAGCCCCTATGCCCTGCCCTGCGCGCAAAGAAAAGCGCGCGTATCCATCTGGACACGCGCGCCAATCCATAAGGGTCGCCTGATTATTTGTTCGTGGCAGAGAAGCCGAGTGACTCTTTGGTCAGGGCAGACGGATCTTCCATCTCGGCCAGCGTGGACACTTTCAGCGGCGTCTTTGGCTTCAGCGAAATGGTCAGCGTCTTCGGATCGGTGATGAAGCTGGACAGCGCCGTTGAGGCCTCTGTAGCCAGTTCCATGTCGATACCGGAGCCAGATGCCATCATCGGCAGCATGGCCATCATGCCGGCCATCTGGTTGCGGACCTGCTGCGGGTCTTCCCCGCTTTGAGCCGCATAGGCATTAAAGGCGCGGTCGACGATGCCATCATCATCAAGGGCCATCTCGAAAGAATGGATGGTCAGCTTTTCCATCATCGCGTCGAACATTGCCGACGGGTCTTGCGTGCCAGAATCCATTTCGGCAGCCTGGCTTTCCGCCATGCCAGCGGCGCCAGCATATTTAGCACCGAAGTCCAGACGGAAGCCATCTTTCAGCTCCCAATAGTTCTTGCCCTTTGCAAGGGTGACGATGTCGGCGTCCGGATCATAGGTCTGCTCACCCGCCATGGTCAGTTCGAGCTTTTCATAGCCCAGCATCGCGAGTTGGGCGCCGAGTTGCTCACCCAGTTTGCCTTCACCTGCCGTCAGGGTCATTTTCACCGGCTCGGTGGTGACCTTCACGGCGCGCCCCTTTTTGTCCTTGGAAACCTTGGAAACCATCTTCGGCATGTCGAACGTGACGCCAGACATATCGACATCAAAATCCTTGATGTCGATGGAGTCATAGCCTGGGTTCGCCGGATCTTTCGGGTTAAGGCCAGCCATGAAGCCGGACTCAAAGCTGTCTTCCAGCTTTTCGCCCTCTTCCGGCATGAACATGCCCCAGTCGAAACCGCGAATGTCGATGTTTCCGATATTGGCCTTCATGTCCATGTCTTCAGACGGATCGTACATGTCAAACGTCATGTCTTTCAGAAGCATCTGAGCGGCCTTCTGGTCTTTCAGGCCCGTGACAGAGACATTGTTGATCAGGAAGTTGCCCTTGCTGCCATCCTCGTCATCAACCTTGAAGTCCAGGCCGTTCATGGACCACAGGTCAAAGGACAGCGCGTCACCTTCCGGCATGTCGATCGGTTCGCCTTCGCCAAACAGGCTGGCGACCCAGGCGGCCACTTCCGGAGACGGGTTGACCAGCTCGATAGACTTGATCGCGCCGCTGCCGTCCGCGCTCTCTTCAGGATCAGCCGCCGTCATCGTGATGTCAGACATCACCATACGGGAGAAGTTTGCCTTGCCGTCGATCATGCCGAGGCCTTCAAACTCCAGCTTGCCGGCTTTGACGTCCGTACCGTCCAAAGCGTCTTCATCATCAGACTCTGCTGCTTTCAGCGTAACATCCGTAAAGACCGCTTTGGCGCCATCCAGTTTGCTGCTGCCGAAGGCGATGCGACCAGATTCAGAGGAATCCAGGGACAGCACAGACAGAACCTGACCGGCTGTAGCAGGGTCGCCCTTGCGAAGTTTAACATCGGTACCGGCGCTGCTGGCATACTCAGCACCAGCTTCCTTAACCGGCTTGTCTTTGTCCCCGCAAGCCGTAAGCATGGCGATGGCGGCAACGCCTGTGAGCAGATATTTCATGTATTAGTCCCTTTAATCAATGGTCCCAGCGAGTGGTTCGCGCCCGTCACCTAGGATGAGATTATTAACATGGCATACAACAATGGCCAGACCATGACACTCAATGGGCCAGGCGGACACAAAATCAAGGTACGGTTGGAGGTTAATTCCAAGGCACGGCGGCTGATTCTGCGTCTCGACGAACGTCGACGCGAGGCGGTGGCAATTGCACCGACGCGTCGGCAGATCAAGGATGCTGCTGCATTTGCTGCAGAGCGCGTCGACTGGATTTCAAGCCGCCTTCAGCATCTACCCGAGATTGTCAGTTTTGAGGAGGGCAGCGTGATTTCCTATCGCGGCCAGCCCTGCCGCCTTACTTCAGAGGGTGATGGCCGCCTTGCGCGCATGATACCAGGCGAAATTCCGACTCTTTCTGCGCCGGGCGCCCCCGAAACCCTGGACCAGCGCGTGCTTCGCTACCTGAAAAAACAGGCGCGTGCCGACATAACACGTGCCGTCAAACGGCACGCGGCCACGCTGGGCGTTGAGTATAAAGGTATTTCCGTAAAGGATACGCGCTCCCGCTGGGGGTCCTGCACGGCAGACGGCCAATTGTCCTTTTCCTGGCGGCTGATCATGGCACCGTCAGATGTTCTGGACTATGTGGCCGCGCATGAATGCGCCCATCTGCTGGAAATGAACCATTCCCCGCGCTTCTGGGCCCATGTTGCGACATGCTGCCCGGATTGGAAGCGGCTGCGCGCCTGGCTGCGTACGCATGGCATGGAATTGCAGGCAGCGGGAGCTTAAAGCCCCCCTAGTCAGCGACAACTTCCGCCTGCTCAACCGGGGTCTCAACCTCACGCGCCGGACCGAAACTGATCAGGGTCACGCCTTCACCGCCCCGCGCTTCGCGGTTCGGTCCCAGGAATATAAGGCTGCCATCCGGACGGATTTCCGCAATCAGGTCTGCCTTCGGCCGGTCTTCGCGGAAATCGGCGATGTCATACTCATCGGTCAGTTTTGTCTTGCCGAAGGTCCAGCCGCGATAATGATCCCGGATGAGACTGTCATAGCCCCTGCCCCGGCGGATCAGCGTACGCCCGCGCGTGCCCATCCCGATCGCGCGAGGGTCTTCGTCCTCGGTATCCTGCGCGGACAGCTGATACACTTTGTGGCGGCCAAGCTCCGGGGCGAAATGGCCTGATACAAGCGCATTGTAAGGCTCATTGGCCGACAGACCGACCACCTGGTCGAAAGCCGCATGGTCGAGTCGCACTTCAGCGTCTTCGGACAGCACTTCCCCAAAGAACGTATTCAGACCCGCCTCCCGCGCAGGACGCAGGCGGCGCCAGTTATTGTCCGCCATGATCGGTTCAATGCCGACATCCCTGAGCGTCTTGGCCAGATCAATACTCCAAGGATTGACCCCGACCATCAACACGCCAGGGCGTTCCTTGCGCGCCAGACCCAGCCGCCGGGCCAGCGGCCCGATGGTGAAGCCATGCAACACCACAGTGACGAACACCATGGCAAAGGCCAGAGGCGTGATCTGCTCCGCCCCGGAGAAATAGAAGCGGGAATCCCCACGCCGGGCGAGATCTTCCAGCAGGGTCGCGAACAGGCTGGACACGGCAACAGCCACAATCCCGCGCGGCGCAATCCAGCCGAGCAGCAGCGCTTCATTGCGCTTCAACGTGCCAAAGGTGGCGATCCAGACCGACAGGGGACGCACGATGAACAGCATGCACAGCAGGAAGGCCAGCGTGTTCCAGGTCAGCGCACGCCGGATGACATCTGGCGTCAAATTGGCCGTCAGGATGACGAAGACACCCGACACCAACAAGACCGCGATGTCTTCCTTGAACTTGCGCAGTTCCGCGAGACCGGCAAGGCGCGAATTGGCCAGCGTCATGCCATAGGCCGTGACAGCCACGAGGCCGATTTCCTTCTCGACCATTTCCGCCAGCGCATAACACAGGATGATCGACGCAAAGATGATGGGGGCCTTCAGATATTCCGGCGTCCAACCCTGGCGGAAGGCGCGCACAATGCCCCAGCCAAAAGCAAAGCCCAGACCGACACCAATCGCCGCGGCAACGACAATCATCGCCCCCTTGCCCAGTATGGACTCCCCGGTTGCAGCAACCCGGATGATCTCAAAAGCGGCAACAGCAAACAGCGCGCCGACAGGATCGTTCACAATGCCTTCCCATTTCAGGAACTGTCCGGTCCGGCCGCCCAGCTTGGACTGACGCAGCAGCGGCATGATCACGGTTGGGCCTGTCACGACCAGAACGCCCGCAAAGACAACAGCGCTGCCCCAGTCGAGACCGGCAGCATAACGGGCCGCCAACGTGCCAAGCCCCCAAGCCAGAGGCCCGCCAAGGAATACCATGCGCCGTACGGCTGCGCCGGCATCGCGCAAATTCTCGAATTTCAGGACAAGGCCACCCTCGAACAGGATGACCGCAACCGCCAGAGACACGATCGGTCTGAGCAACTCATTCCCGCCGCCATTGAATACTTTTTCGGGGTTCAGCAGAGGCTCACCGAAAATAATGGACCAGAGTGGCCCGACAGCCAGCCCAGCCAGAGCCATCAGAACGATGGCCGGTGCCTGGATACGCCAGGCTACCCATTGCGCACCGATGCCCAGCGCACCGATCAGGGCGCAGGCAAAGATCAGCTCGCTCGATCCGGCGGCTGCCAGTGCGAATTCAAGTTCGTTCATACACGCCCCATCAATGGTGCATTGCCCCGCCAGCCTGGAACCTAGGCTTGCCGGACGTTGATGTCATCAGCAAAGTCGAAACCGATCTCCCGGGTGCCATAATCCCCATCCTTGTAGCGCTCTATACGCCCGGCAAACCAGAGCAATATATGGTTATAGAGATGATCATAAAAAGGCTGAGGGTCTGCATCCGTTAGAGGCAACCTGAATTCGTATTCCGAACCGTCCTCAATTTGAACGATGAAAGTCTCGCCAATCTTGCGGCATTCCATGGTAAGCCGCAGCCAGTCCTGCTCTCGCGAGACCCGCACAGCGAGCCCAAAAGAGATTGGCCCCAGAAGGCGAAAGCCGCGTGGCGGCAGGGAAAATGCCTTGTCGCCATATTCTCTGGGCTCGAACTGGCCGGTCGGTGGCACAAGATGCACGCAGACCCCGTCACCGGAGCCCAGATAGTCGCAGAAGCCACTGCGCACTTCGCCCGCCAGCAGACGGATACGGTCATAGTTTTCGGCCGCGAGTGCCTGATAGGTCTCGACGGTCTCGATCAGTTTGTCAAAGCGTGACACAGCCTTGCGGCTCCCATGATTATTACAGTTATGGACACTAGAGCGATACGTCCCGGCCTTCAAACCTTAAGGTCGCCGCCATGGGACAATGATCAGAGGCTTTCGGCGTCTTCCAGCCCACGCCTGGAAAGCGAAACCCCTGATAGCGATCCGCAATATAGGGCGCACCGGAACGAATGATCTTCACATCAGGCGCCGGGTTCAGCGCGGCCAGGCGCGGCGACAGAAACATGTGATCCAGCGCGCCATATGTCCCATCCCCATTATAATGGTGGGTCCAGCGCTCAAACGGGTCCGGAATCGCACGGCTAGCCAGATCCACAGCGAAATCATCTTCCAGTAGCGGCCCCAGGCCATGCGGCGAAACCGACTGGCCGTCGACTTCCCAATAGTCATTGAAGTCACCCAGAATGACCCATTCCTCATCTGCAGGCCGGTCAAAGCGCTGCCCGATGATGCGGCGCACGGCGCAGGCTTCTGCCTCACGAGTAGGCGCTGTGCGTTCACGCCCCCCATGCATGGACTTGAAATGACAGACGAAAAGCGTCAGCGCGCGGCCATCCTTCTGAATGTCCACCTCCAGACAATCGCGGCGGAAAGCATAATCATTCACCGAAGCCCCCGGCGGCGGGGCAATGTCCAGCCGGCCATAGGTGGCGCGGGCATGGCTGCGCTGAAAGATGACCGGCAATCTGGAGAGCAGGCCGACATCAATGCCGCGTGTATCATTGCCTTCATGCAGCACACGCTCTCCAAAGGGCTGGCCAGCCCAGGGCGCGATATAGCGATTGTCGAACGCCGTTAGGGTGACGAGGTTTTCGACCTCCTGCAGGGCGCAAACTTCCGCACCTGTGGCCGCAAGCGCCTGCGCCGTCAGCGTTCGATCATCTTCGGAGAGAACATCAAAGACAGCATCGACCTGTTCGGCCACCAGCGCATCGTCCACTTCCGTCAGCCGGTCCCGCGCATTGGGAAGGCCTGATCGTGCGAAATCACACCGCATCATCAGGTTCTCACAATTGAACGTGGCGAGGCGGATCTCAGGCATCAAAAACTGATGCGGTCTGACGGGGACAGGGTCAATCGCGAATGACTGCCCGATCAGGCTGCAGCGCGCTCAGCAAAGCGGCGGGCGGTCTGGGCCTGCTCGACGTCTTCGGCGGCCGGGCGCTGCTCTGCGGGAATGCTAGTGCGGCCAAGCTCCACCGCGATTCCGGGCTGCACACCGCTGCCAAAGGCCGACAGAACCGTACGCACCACGTCCAAGGGTTGGGCCTCATCTTCCACGATCTGGCCAAAGCGCGCGGCAACCGGACCAACCAGTCCATAGGCCAGAAATACACCGAGAAATGTGCCGAGGAGCGCTGAGCCGATCATGGAGCCAAGTACGGCAGGTGCCTGGTCAATCGAGCCCATCGTGCGGATGATACCCAGAACCGCCGCAACAATGCCGAGGGCCGGCAAGGCATCTGCCAGCGTGTTCAAGGCGCCGACAGCTTTCATGCGCTGGCCAAGATGCAGGGCGACGGATTGCTCCATATGCGCATCGGCGCGGGCCGGGTCTGACAGATCCAGCGCCATAAGGCGGAAGGCATCGCAGATCATGTCCCGCACGGCAGGGTCTGCTTGAACGGCGGGCGCGCTGGCGAACAGGGCCGAATTCTCCGGATCTTCAATGTCGGCCTCGATGGCAACAAAACCGCCCTGGCGCACTTTGCGCATCATGGCGGAGAGGAGAACGAGCAGGTCCTGATGCTGTGATCGCTGCCAGCGGCTGCCACGAAAGGAGCGAACGAACCCGCCAAGGGCCTGGCGTGCAACTTGAGTAGAATTGCCGATCAGAACCGTGCCGATGGCTGCGCCGCCGATCAAGGCAAGCTCAAAGGGCAATGCTTCCATGGCCCCCTTCCCGCCCGTCAGGACGAGACCGCCCATGACAAGGACGACAACCAGCACAAGGCCAAGCAATTGCGGCAAGAGGTGCACTCCCGGTTTACCAGCCGGCACAGTGGCACATTCATCTTAAGCCAAGCTTACAAGGCACAAAGGCCCCTGCTCTTCCAACTAACTGACCAGCAGGCCTTCCGTGCCGAGAACCGGGTCATGCTCCGCCACCAGATGGCCGGGCGAAACCTCAACCAGTTTGGGCCGATACTGATCCACATCCCCATCATCAACGAGTTTGGATTTCAGGAACCGCAGTGAGGCACGGGAATCGAGCGGGCTTGGCAGATCTCCGCTCAGCCTCAGCCGCTCGCGACTGCGTTCGCTTTGCGGGTCTGCGTTCGGCACGGCGGCGATCAGGGCCTTGGTATAGGGATGGCGCGCATCGGTGTAGATCTTGTCGCGGCCTGCCAGCTCAACCACCCGGCCAAGGTAGAGCACCATGACACGGTGACTGATCTGGCGCACGACGGCGAGGTCATGACTGATAAAGATCATCGCCAGACCGAATTCCTTTTGCAGCTCGATCAACAGGTCCACCACTTGGGCCTGAACCGACACGTCGAGGGCAGAGACCGCCTCATCGCAAATGACCAGTTTGGGCTGCAGGATCATTGCGCGTGCAATACCGACGCGCTGATTCTGGCCGCCGGACAGCTCATGCGGATAACGATTGATCATGGCCGGATCGAGCCCGACACGCGGCATGATCTCGCGGACTTTCTGGTCACGCTCCTTGCGAGACAGGTTTGGCTGATGAACCTGTAGCGGCTCGGCAATCGACGCGCCGATGCTCATGCGTGGGTCAAGACTGGCCAGCGGATCTTGGAAGACGATCTGAAGATCATCACGCAGGCCGTCCATCTCCTTGCGCCCGGCCTTGGCGATATCCTTGCCAAGCCAGGCAACGGTGCCATCCGTTGGCGGAATAAGCTTCAGAACGCCCCGCGCCAGCGTTGACTTGCCACATCCGGACTCGCCCACTACGCCCAGCGTCTCGCCCGGCTTCAGGTCAAAGGACACACCATCCACGGCCTTCAGCGGCTTGGTCTTGCCGAAAAGGCCGCCTTTCACGCTGATCGGGAAGTGCACTTTCATGTCCTGAACCTGCAGCACAGGGGCGGTATCGTCCGGCGGCGGCGGCGTCAGCACCGGACGGCCAGGCCGGTCCGGCTCATCAATGCGCGGCACGGCAGACAGCAGCATTTTGGTATAGTCTGCATGCGGATTGTAGAAAATATCATCGACATTGCCACGCTCGACAATTTCGCCGTGGCGCATGACAATCACACGATCACACATGCGGGCCACAACGCCCATATTGTGCGTGATCAGCGCAATGCCGGTGCCGGTTTCGCGCTTCAACTCGTCCATCAGTTCCAGCACCTGCGCCTGGACGGTCACATCAAGCGCCGTGGTCGGCTCGTCCGCCAGCAGCAATTCCGGATTGCACAGCATGGCCACGGCAATCATCACGCGTTGGCGCATGCCGCCGGACAATTCATGCGGAAACTGGTTCATGCGGCGGGCAGCTTCAGGAATACGCACATTCTCCAGCCATTCGACGCAGATCTTGTCGGCTGCCTCACCTTTCAATCCCTTGTGCAGGGCGAGGACTTCGCGCATCTGCGCGCCGACCGTCATGTGGGGCGTCAGACTGGTCAGCGGATCCTGAAAGATCATCGACATGCGCGCGCCGCGGATTTCCCGCAGCTTGGCGTCCGGCGCATCCAGCATGTTGATGCCGTCAAACTCGATCCGGCCCGTCGCCGCGCCGTTGCCGGCCAGCAGGCCAAGCGCCGAGAGGGCCGTCTGGCTTTTGCCAGAGCCACTTTCGCCGACAATGCCCAGACATTCGCCCTTGGACACGTCGAAACTGATACCTTTGACCGCCTCGACTTCGCCATCCGGCGTATCGAAGGTCACCCGCAGATCTTTGACAGATAGAATAGCCATACCCGTAATCTCTATACGCGCGGGGCCATTGCGCAATGATCGAGTGCAGAAAGCAGAAAAAAGGCCGCGTTCCTTGGGAAAACGCGGCCTTGGAGTTCAGGACCGAAACAGAAAGGGGGGTGCTCCGGCCCTCAGAGCGGGCTCAGAACTTGTATCCGAGCCCCAGACCCACCACGAGTGGATTGATGTCCACGTCTGCATCCACTGTCGCGTTAAGCGCTGTGGTGAAATCAACCGTTACGTCTGTATTGATCCAGATTTTCTTGATGTCGGCATTGATGGCCCAACCACCTGGCACGCCGTCCAGATCGTAGTCCACACCGGCCTGCAAGGCGAAACCATAGCTCGGATCATAGTCGATGCCGTCAGCTACAGGGCCTTTGTCTTCATTGAAGAAGAAGGTGGCGTTCACACCAGCGCCCACATAGGGCTTCCACTGGCTGTCATTCACGAAATGGTACTGCAGCGTCAGGGTCGGCGGCAGCAGCGTGACATCGCCAAGATCCACATTCGCACCATTAACAGCGGCAACATTCGTCGCTTTCACATCATGCGGTGTGACACCGAGGATCAGCTCGGCAGCAATGTTCTTCGTGAAGAAGTAGGTGATGTCCAGTTCAGGAACATACTGGTTGCTGATCTCAACATCGCCGCCCAGAGGAGCGCCTGCGACGGAAAGGTCACCGGACTCATCCGGCAGTACCCCGATGACCCGTCCCCGTACCATCCACGGATTTTCGTCCGCAGAGGCAGCAGGTGCTGTTCCGAGCCAAGTCGCCCCGGCAACCAAAGTGGCAAGGAGAAGCTGTTTCATAATCATTTCACTCCAACATTTGGCGCAAACGGCTGCGCCCGATGACCCCCACCTAGACCCCTGTTTTGATAAAGATAAGCGTGCAGTTTGACGCGCGGGCGCGTGTCGCGCGACACAGCCGCGCGACTAGGTATTCCCCCCAATTGCCGACCTGCCAGCCCCTCGTCATCTTGGTCTTCGTGCGACGGGAAACGGCCCCCAGAGGGTCCATAATCTGCACTCCCTTCCCCTTCACGCAATATCAGCCTCACAAAGCCTATGCCGGAAGGGTTTTCCCACGGTCAGGCTTGAACTTTGCCCTGACGCTGGGGCAGATGGGCGCAGAGGAAAAAGCCCCAGCGAGGAACACCCAAATGCCCGTCATCACCTATCTGACCACATGCATCTTTGACTCCGGTGCGCTCAAACAGCTGGCTGGAACCGCAAAGAGACTCGGCATGAGTCGCCCCTTTATCGTTACAGACCAGGGTATCAAGACCGCTGGAATCCTGGGCAAGGTGGAAGACGCCCTCGGCGTTGCCCCGGCTGGCGTATTCGATGAAACCGTCTCAAACCCGACCGAGAAGCAGGTCGACGAAGCGACAGCCCGCTACAAGGAATGCGGTGCAGACGGTGTCATAGCCCTTGGAGGGGGATCCTCCATGGATTTGGCCAAGGCCGTCTGCCTGCTGGCCAGCCATGACGAACCGCTGGAATCCTATGCCGCGATTACGGGCGGGGCCAAGAAAATCGGCAAGGTCGCACCGCTGATCGCCATTCCCACCACGTCTGGCACAGGCTCTGAAGTGTCTGTGGGGATGATCGTGACGATGAATAACGGCCGCAAGGAAACCTTTGTCTCACCGAATCTGATCCCGGCAACCGCAATTTGCGACCCGGACCTGACCCTCGGCCTTCCCCCTCACCTCACCGCGGCCACAGGCATGGATGCCGTTACCCATTGTATCGAAGCCGTGCTGGCGCCGAGTGTGAACCCACCGGCAGAAGGTATTGGCTATGAAGGCATCTATCGCGCCATCGGGGATGGCTGGCTGCGCAAGGCGGTCAAGGATGGCTCGGATGCAGATGCCCGCTGGCACATGATGATGGCGAGTTATGAAGGCGCGCTGGCCTTTGTGAAAGGACTTGGGGGCGTGCACGCCCTGTCTCACGCGGCGGGCCGCCTGCATGAGAAGAAGCTGCACCATGGCACACTGAACGCAATATTCCTGCCGCATATCCTTCGCTTCCACGAGGGCGCCGCAGACGCGAAATATGCCCGCCTGCGCCAGGCTATGGGCCTTAAACCCGGCGCAGACCTTGCCCAGGCGATTGAAGAACTGAATGCGGATATCGGCATTCCGGACAATCTTTCGGCAATTGGACTGACCGCAGAAGATGGGCCTGGCATTGTCGATTATGCGCTGAAGGATCTGGCCCATTTCGGCAATCCGAAGCCGATGAGCGCAGATGATTACGCCAAAGTGTACGAAATAGCGCTCGGCTAAGCCCTGAAGACGCGGCGGGTCACACTCTTTCGCTAGGCGAAGGGGCGAATCCTGCGCATACTTGCACCCATGCTTCAGGGATTCGCCGCTACTTCAACACATCTGGGTCTGATCTGCTGCGCCATGGCGATCGGGGCCTCCTGGGTCGCCGCGATCGCCTCGCCCAATTGCAGCTATGACAAGCTGGATGGCAGCCGGGCCGACCGACATGTGCGTGAATTGCTGCACATGACCTCTACCCCGATTGCCGGCATGATGCTGGCCTCGGGGGCCTTGTTTCTACTGTCCAGCAGCTGGGCCGCAGGCGTCACAGCACTGCTGGCCGCGTTTGGCTTCTTTTCGAATAGATGGATGCTCGCGCCCAAGACCGGAAAGAACCCGAAAGGCGTGCGCACCAGCCGAAAGGGTCAGCGGGCAGTATCGGTCAGCCTGTCGCTGATGTTCACGCTGATTGCCATCATTGCGGCAATCCTGGCCATGGTTGGCATCTGACCGCTAGACATAAACCAGCCAGAGGCATCCCATTTCGTGCAGCTTGCGGAAATTGTCTGCAGATTTGCGGGCTGCGCTGCGAGCGATGGAACCGGCCGTCTTGCGATTAACCGACAGCATCAGCACGCACACCGCCAGACCCGGCATGAACATCCACCAGACATAGGCAATTGAGGCCAGCACACCGAGCAGGCAGATCAGGTAGGCTAGAGCGTCCAGTATGCGGAAGCGGGCATGCATATAGCGACCAAAATCATTCAATAATTCCGGATGTTTATGCAGGGTCTCGGCGTCAATTGCGAAAACCTGACCCGGCGCTTGCTCATAGACCAGAGCCCGCGTCATGCGGCCACCTTTATGCGGATTGGGTTGGCATTTGAGAAACATGGCCTGTCAGCTCCATTACAGAGATGAAATTTACCAGCGCAGCTTTAATCGGGTGCTGGAGGAAACAGGCCAAATCAACTGATTTTGCCAAGGCTTCCTTAGCCATCAAACTTGCGCCTGTCTGGTGAATCCGTTTGCTCTGCCGGATTTTGACACTTATGCTGCATTGCAACATGGAAGGCTTGTAATCTGATGCTTTACTCGCTCGTTGAAATGAATCGTGCCGCGATGGCGCCTGTTCGCCTAGCCGCCCGCGCCAGCCGCGCCGCGCTGAATTCGCCCTTTAATCCCATAAGCAACACAGATTACGGTAAATCCCTGTCTGCAATGGCAGACGTGTTTGAAAGTGCCACCCGCTATTATGGCAAGCCAGAATGGCGCATCGACAGCGTAAAAATCAACAGTGCGCCTGTGCCCGTCATACCGACTGTCGCCTGGCATTCGCCATGGTGCAATCTGGTCCATTTCCGCAAAAATCCTGCCGCATTGGCAGCTGCGCGCGACGCAAAGCGCCTTGACCCTCAGCCCCGCATGGTGATCGCGGCGCCGCTGTCCGGCCACTATGCCACGCTTCTGCGCGGCACGGTGGAGGCGTTCCTGCCCACGCATGATGTCTACATCACGGACTGGCAGGATGCCCGTATGAGCCCGGTCTGGCTCGGCCGTTTCGATCTTGATGATTATATAGACCATATCCGCAGCATGCTGACCCATGTAGGTCCCGGCGCGCATGTGCTGGGCGTGTGCCAGCCGGGCCCGCCGGTTCTGGCTGCGATTTCCATGATGGCCGAGGATGATGATCCGGCCCGCCCGGCCACGATGACGTTCATGGGCTCTCCCATTGATTGCCGCCAGAGCCCGACGGTGCCGAACCAGTTGGCGGAAGAACGCCCCCTATCCTGGTTTGAAGAGAACATGATCCACACCGTGCCAGCGCCGTATCCCGGCGTGTTCCGCCGTGTCTATCCGGGCTTTGTGCAACTGGCCTCCTTTATGAACATGAACTGGTCGCGCCATGTCGATGCGCAGTGGAAGTTCTTCAACCATCTGGTCGATGGCGACGGCGATAATGCCGGCAAGCACCGCGAATTCTATGATGAATACCTGTCCGTTCTGGATCTGACGGAGGAATTCTATCTGCAAACCATCGTTCGCGTATTCCAGGAACACCATCTGGCACGCGGGATATTCCGCTATCGTAGCACACGTCTGGTCAAGCCATCCAAGGTGCGCGATGTCGCGCTGATGACGGTGGAAGGCGAGAAGGATGACATTTCCGGAATCGGTCAGACACAGGCAGCGCATGATCTGTGCAGCAAGCTGCCGGATGATATGAAGGCGGACTATATCCAGCCGGGCGTCGGGCATTATGGCGTGTTCAATGGCAATCGCTTCCGCACGGAAATCGCCCCGCGTGTGACCCAGTTCACAAAACGGTTCACGATGCGCGATGCGGATGAAGCCGCCGCCGAGAGACTGGCAGCAATCAATACCCGCGCAGCCTAACGCTCTGTCAGGCTGGGCAGCATGTTTGCCAGTTCGCGGCACTCTGTCTGAGGGCCGCCAACCACATTGACCTGCATCGGGTCCGGTGCGTCGAGATAGTCATTCAGACGCGAAACTGCCTTCTCCTTGGCGCTATCCAGCGTGATACCGGCCTTGGATTTTGCAAGGGTTTCCTTAGAGGTGCAGGACTGCAGCTCCAGCGTGGAATTCCCCCCTGCCCTGGCCTGATGCAGCAGAACCGAAGACGGCAGGTCCAGCCCATCCGGGACAGCCACCCACAAGGCAGATACTTTCGCCATCTCGATCGGATGGCGCAGACGCACTTCGTAGATCACGCCCTTATCCATATGGTGCACAGAGAAATCGGCCAGACCGGCATCGTGCAAGCCGCCGAGCCAGCTGGAGATCGCTGCATTGCGGGCCTGCTTGGCTGCGGCGCCCCGGCCTGCCGCGACATCCAGATACACCTGACGCGCTGCGGGTGTTTCCATGGCCGGAAGTGGATGTGGAATCAGGACGACGCTGCCTGGCAAAATCTGGACATGGTCGCTCTGCAGCAAACTGGCAGAGGCGAGATTGCCCTGTCCCTGAGAGCCGACCAACCCGAAAACGAGGGCTGAACAGCCCAGATATGTCAGTCTTTTTAGCTGCCACATGGCACACCATCCCTTTTTATCAGGACAGTTTAGGCACCAAGCGGTTAGGAAATCCCTTTCATCCGCTTGTAAGGTTAAAGCCGCCCGTAAAGGAGAAAAACCTGCAAGCATCATGCCGCTATGGCTGGCATCGACCTGATGAAAAGCCCGCGCCCTAGCGGATCGGCTCGGGCAATGGGTGCGGGGCCTGCATGAGTTCGTGGGAATGATCATGGTCATCTGCGTCTGTGTGTTCATGGTCATGAACCGGCAGAAGAGAAATGACGACAGCCGTCAGAACCCCGATGCTCAATGCAAGCAGGCTGCGCAAAGGGGGCTCTCCCTTGAGCGGCTCCATCAGCGGGCCGGTCGCGACATAGAGCAACAGGCCTGCAGACGCTGCGAATAGAGACCCGACCACATCCGGCCCCATGAGATACATGAACGGCGAAGAGATCAGAACGCCCAGCGGGGTGGTTGCGGAGGCCGCAAGGAAGGCAAAAAGGAATGACTGGCGGTTGCTGAAAGAGTGCCGGCGCAGAATGGCAAAGGCGATCACGCCTTCCGGGAATTCATGCAGGATCAGGGAAACCGCAGCATACACACCGGACGAGAAACTGCCCGCAAAGGTAACCGAATAGATGACCCCATCCAGCAGGGAGTGGATTGCGATGGCAATGATTGGCGTAATCGCAGCAGATCGCGCCAAGTCAGGACGTTCCGGAAAGAATGTGTGCAGGGAAAAGTGGAGCACCAAGCCGCCAAGAAATCCAGCTAGCATGTAAACCGGCGCATTCTGGCTAAGCTTGAACGCTTCCGGGGCAATGTGCAGCAGGCTGAGCGTGATCAACATGCCAGCCGCCGCCAAGCCCATCACGGCAGAAAAGCGCGCGCTCCAGTCCCCGCGTGTGGACACGGCAATCAGCCCGATCGTGGTCACAAAAGCCGCGATCAAGCCAAAGAACATGGGGGCTTGCATAGAAGTGAACATATATGAGTCAGTCAAATAGGCAGAATAGGGGCGTGCGGCCGGTAACCGCATCTGCGGCCTTGCGGAAAATGTTATATGGTATCATTACAGGGCTTGCGAGCAGATTTTTTTGCTTTACGCAGTTCACCGGACAGGATGACTGGAGCGTTTGAATGAACAAGACATCTGGCCGCGGAGCTGGCCTGCTTTGCGTTGGCGGATTGCTGGCCCTGCTGGCCGCCTGCAATCCCTCTTCCGAACACATCTCTCAAGAGGCTTCATCCGCCGAGATGGCGCCGATGACAGCGGAAATGCCGGATGCCCGCGGCGCACCTTCCGCGATGGAAGACGCAATTCATGATGAGACTGCGGACATGCATGATACGCATTCTGAAGATCACTCAGAAGAACATTCTGACGCTGAGGCAGAACATCATGACCACGCTGGCGGCGAAGCCCATGTCCATGGCACCGCAGAACTGGCCGTTACCCAAGAAGACAATTTCATAACGATAAATGTTGATGCACCGCTAGCGAACTTCGGCCTCTCTGAGGCCACGAAAAAGAAAGATACCGACTTCGAGCAATATGCCGAGGGCCTGACAGAATTGATGGGCGATGCGCGGTGCGACCTGGTCGAGCGGTCAGCCGCGATCCGCCGCAATGGCGACCACGCCGCCCTGACCCTGTCAATTGTCTGGGATTGCCGCCGCCCCAGCCGTCTGGACGGCTTGATGTTCACAGGATTTGATCTTTATCCCGGTTTTGAAAAAGTCTCCTCCGTGTTTCTTGGAGCTGACAAGCAAACATCTGCCACCCTGACCCCTGCCAGCCCGTTCCTGCCCTTATCCCAGTGACTGATCTCGTAATCTCGATTGAAGAGCTGCGCTTCTCTTGGCCCTCGGGCGGAGAGGTGCTGAATATTGAGCGGTTTGACCTGAACGCAGGAGAGCGCCTGTTCCTGCGCGGACCCTCCGGGTCCGGGAAATCCACCCTGCTTGGTCTGATTGCCGGTGTGCTGGAGCCTAGCGCGGGACACGTAAACGTGCTGGGCAAGGATATGGCAAAACTGCGCCCTGCGAGCCGTGACCGCATTCGGGCTGACCATCTGGGTGTCATCTTCCAGATGTTCAATCTGGTGCCCTATCTGTCCGTCGTAGGAAATGTCACCCTGCCGCTGAAATTTTCTCCGGCACGGCGCAAGGCCATTTCGGGGGACACTGACGAGGAAGCCCGGCGCCTGCTGGCCCGGCTTGGACTGACGGACACGGCGCTACTGGACCGCCGGGTGTCTGACCTCTCCGTCGGGCAGCAGCAGAGGGTTGCCGCTGCGCGCGCCATGATCGGCGGGCCGGAGATCGTGATTGCGGACGAGCCAACCTCTGCGCTGGATGCAGATGCGCGCGACCGCTTCATCGAATTGCTGAGCGAGGAAGCCGCCTGCACCGGCGCAGCGCTTCTGTTTGTCAGCCATGATGCCAGCCTTGCGCGTCTGTTTGATCGCGCCGTGGATTTGAGGGAGATCAACAAAGCGGGGGCCGCGGCATGAACACCATCCTCTCCCTTGCCTGGAAAAGCCTAATGAACCGCAAGGGGTCTGTCATCCTGACCCTGGTCGCAGTGGCCCTATCCGTCGCTCTATTTCTGGGGGTCGACAAGGCCCGAACCGGGGCCCGTGAAGGTTTTGGCAACACGATTTCCGGCACGGAGCTGATCGTCGGGGCACCAACCGGCAGCGTGAACCTTCTGCTCTATTCCGTATTCCGCATGGGAAATGCGACCGCGGAAATCTCCTGGCCAACTTATCAGAAGATTGTCCATCGCGAGGATGTTGACTGGGCGGTGCCCATCTCACTGGGCGACAGCCATCGTGGCTTCCGCGTCATGGGAACAACAACGGACTATTTCGACCATTACAAATACGGTCGGAACAAAGATCTCATTATCGCAAAAGGCAAACGCTTTGATGATTTGTTCGATGCGGTAATCGGCGCTGATGTGGCCAAGGAGCTTGGCTATGACATCGGCTCTCCTATGGTACTGTCACATGGGCTGGGCAAAGCCAGTTTGGGCTCAGGCCACGACAATCGTCCCTTCCGCGTGGTTGGCATTCTGGCCCCGACAGGCACTCCTGTGGATCGCACCGTGCATGTTTCCCTGGAGGCGATTACGGCGATCCATGTCGGCTGGGAAACCGGGGCAAAAAATCCGCTGGCTGACACGATCTCGGAAGAGATGATCCGCAGCTTTGATCTAACCCCGAAAACGGTCACGGCCATCTTCATCGGGCTGAAACGCAAGGGAACCATCCTGACGACACGGCGCGCCATCAACACCAATCCCGGTGAACCCCTGATGGCGATCATCCCCTCCCAGGCGCTGGCAGAATTATGGAGCGTGACTGCAATGGCCGAGCGCGCCCTGCTGGCTGTCTCGGTCTTTGTCATCGCAGTCGGGATTGTTTCCATTCTGACCTCCATCCTGACGAGCCTGAACGAACGACGGCGCGAAATGTCCATTCTGCGCGCAGTCGGCGCACGGCCGGGTCATATCTTTGCCTTGCTGGTGCTGGAAGCAGGCTTGGTGGGGTTCCTTGGTGCCCTGATCGGAATTGCCCTGATCCATCTCATCCTGAGCATTGCAGGCCCGATGATCACGGCGCATTATGGCATCTCCCTGATGGGCACAGGCCCTGGACTGACGGACCTCTACACACTTGGGGCCGTTACGCTGGCCGCCTTGCTGGCCGGGGCGATCCCTGCCTGGATGGCTTTCCGGCGCTCATTGGCCGATGGCTTGTCCGTTCGATTGTAAACCGCTTAACCCCTCTGGCACGATACACCTACAGACTTTAGACTGGTCATCATGAAACAGATCCCTTCCCTTCTCTCCGCAGCTGCCGTCGCGGCTCTGATCACCGCCTGCGGGCAGTCCACCACGGCCCCGGAAGCAAGCGCAGAAACGCCCGCCCCGGAATCCTCGCAAGCCAAGACCAGCAAGTCTGACGGTCCGCAAGTGGGTGACAAAATTGGCGAAAGCGACGTAGAGCGTCAGGCTGCAAAGGACGCATCCATCGCCGCCAAGGCGGCTGAACAGGCCCGCAAGCAGGAAGAAATCAAGGCGCGCGGCGTCACCGAGATTGGCTGGGAAGACCTGATGCCGGAAGGCGAGGAAGAGCGCCTAGCCAAAATGTATCAAAGCCAGATGGCCATGCTATATGGCGGAGGCGGCATCGCGGAAGGTTCCGCAGCTGACACAATGATGCAGATTGGCACCTTCAATACGGTCAAGGAACTGGACGGCAAGAAAGTCCGCATTCCTGGCTATACGGTCCCGTTTGAATATGGCTCCAAGGCACAGATCACGCAATTCCTTCTGGTGCCATACTTTGGCGCCTGCATTCACTCTCCCCCTCCCCCGCCGAATCAGACGGTCTTCATCTCAACCGAAGACCCGATACAACTGAAAGATCTGGCGCAGGCTGTCTGGGTAGAGGGCGTGCTTCATACCAAGACGCAGGAAAGCGATCTGGCCGATGCAGCCTACACGCTGGAACTGACGCACATCGAAAGATACGAATACTAGACAGGATGGACCTGTTCAGGCCCACTCCCTGATAATAAAGTATAAAAAAGCCGGCTGCATCTGTCTGCAGCCGGCTTAGTTTTGGGGGATGTCAGGGCTTACCAGGCCACATTCACACCGATCATGAGCTGTTGGGCATCATAGTTCGGGCTGTTGTAGCGGCCAGTATACTCGATCTCGACACCGATACGATCCGTCACATCGCGGCTGGCACGGACACCGTAATTATAGGTATCCAGACCACGATTCACAGACACCGTCTGCCAGATCGCATTGCCGAGACTGACTTCACGTTTAACTCTCGGGTTGGCCCCCAAGTCGCGGGTCCAGTTCCCAAAGAGAGCAAAGTCTGTTTTCGCAACCGTGTGGGCAATTTCTGCACCCAGTTTGGATTGCAGCGTGCTGCGGGACTCTCCGCCCACAGACAGCTGGGTGAAGTCCAGATCACCTTGCTCGTCATAGGCATCAACATTGGAGATGGCTGTACGCACGCCGGCGATGGCATAAGCACTAGTGCCACCGCGTTCGAGCACCTTGTAGCGAGCCTCGGCCTGTGCATGCAGGACCTTAATGTCCTGTTTGGCGCGGGAGTGGCTTACAATCGTGCCCAGTTCCGTCGTCCGGCTGACCTTGGCAGAAGCATTGGTGTAGCCCACCAGGCCAGACAGGGTCAGACGTGTCGTCACGGCGCGGCTACCATAACCGTACAGGGACAGCATATGGTTCGTGGCACCGTCTGCCGTGTCATTGTAAAGCTCCACAGTCTTGTAACTGCCTGCAATGCCGGCTTTCATGCCTTCCTTGTTCAGCAGCGTGGCTCCAACCGTGATGCCATAGACATCCTCGTCAAAGCCCCATGTGTAACCGTCTGGATCATAGCTGGCCCCGCGCGCTTCAGCACGTGTCCAGAGACGTATCCCATTATCCAGTTGCGTAGACAGCCCACCAACACCTCTGTCGCCGCGCGCTGCGGAGATGATCATGTCGTCGGAGCCGCCAAGAACAGATTCCGTACTCTCAATGATATGCGCATGCATGTCGCCCGACAGGGACCCTGTGGCACGGGCCACCTGCGTCTCATTCAGGCCGTCAAACCGGTCCAGAAGGTCAGACAGTTCACCGCTTGCATTCTGACCATTGGCTGTTGCGTAGTCGATGGTCAGGCCGGTTATGACAGCATTACCGCCCATAGTACCGTCCATGGCCGCCATGCCCAGACTGTTGGCCACAAGGGCAACCTGCACGGAGTCGTCATTATAGATGACTTTGAGACGCGTGTTTGCAGCAAGACCAGACGTAGGCTGAACAATGTCATTGAATGTGCCCACAACACTGTCTGCTGTCACGACGGTAAAAATGTCACCCATAACAGGCGTGTAGTTGTTGTTGGCATCACCTGAAATACCGCGCAGAATCGGATTGATAGAGCCCGCAGCCGTGAAGGTTGCGCCCTCGCCGGTCAGAACCAGGCGATCATAGCTGCCGGCTCCACCGGCAACCGAGTACACATTGCCGTCAATCTCGGTCAGGAAGATTGATCCCTCATTCAGGGTCACATCGCCGGACACATAGAGCGTACCCGGAGAATTACCCGGCGACAGCTCACCACCGGACAGAACCATGATGCCGCCATTGATGCCGCCGACGCCTTTGAGGGTTGCGCCATTCGCAACAGTCAGCATGTTGGATCCGAACACGCCATTTACGCTGAGCGTACCTTCATCGACATAGCTGCTGCCTGTCATCTGGCTGTTGCCCGTCAGCATCAGCATACCTGCACCCAGCTTGCGCAAGCCGCCTGTGCCTGTCATCGCACCGCTGAAAGTGCCCGATACGGACTGAGCAAACTCAACCATACCATTGTTGAATATGTCACCCTGAATGGAGGACGTGGTGCCGACCAGCGTACCGGGGCCGACTAGGGTGCCGCCTGCATAGCTATTATTACCGGTCAGAACCAGACGCCCAGATCCCGAA
>NZ_AWFA01000032.1 GCF_000682675.1 Hyphomonas pacifica
TCAAATGCGGGACCATTTGGGGCTCAGGTCATCAGCTCCGTAATCGAGGGCGAGCCTTCCAGTTTCAGCTCCCCCGCGGTCAACACGTCGACCGGCAGGGCGGCATCCTCTGGCGTACCGGCAATCAGGGAGCCGGTAACGGTCACCGTTGATTGCCTAAGTTCAGACCCATCCTCTTCCTGCGCAAACGCTGGAATTACCAACGCCAGGGCAGCGCAAGACGCAGTGGTCCACAGTCTCATAGATCGCTTCATATTTTCCTCCCGTAATCATGAGCATCCGGATCTTTTGGCGTCCGTGATGTCTCATCAGAGGATCAGCATATGCCCCGTCAGGGCTTTCAGAAGGTCCGACTTATTGTGCGGTGCAATAGAAATCGAAGCTTTCGCAAGTAAACAACGTTGTCAGAAATGTGTAATCGCGCTTACCCCGACGCAAACCTGTAGAAACTCTGGCGAATTATAGGTGTGTTGTGGCGCAAATGTTACAGTCAGCAAGAATTCATCGCGCAACTACCTTGAATAGGTGAAACGATAACATTTGTCTCTATTTTGAGAGGTAATCCGCCAAAAAGAGCGGGTCCGAAATACCTCCCGGAACTCAATAAATAATACAATTTAGGAAACCGCTATGCTTCTCAAACACACTCTGTTTGCGACGGCTTCTGCCGTCCTTCTTTTCGGTGCTGCGCAGGCTCAGGAAACTGAGACCCAGACCGAGCGCGAGTCCGCAATCGATCGCGTTCTCGGCACTGTCACCGTCACCGCCACCAAGAAGAAAGACGTTGAAAACGTTCAGGACGTTGCCGTCGCTGTCTCTGCTTTCAATGCCGATACGCTGGACGCGCTGAACGTCAACACGCTGGAAAGCCTGTCTTACTCTTCCCCGAACGTCTCCCTGGATGACGTCGGCACGGCGCGCGGCACAGCAAACTTCGCGATCCGCGGCCTGGGTGTGAACTCTTCCATCCCGTCCACCGACCCGGCCGTCGGCGTGTTCATTGATGGCGTCTATATCGGCGTGAACAGCCAGGTTGTGGTTGACCTGTTCGATGTGGACAGCATCGAGATCCTGCGCGGCCCGCAAGGCCTGCTGTTCGGACGTAACACCACCGGCGGCGCGGTTGTCGTCAACACCGGCAACCCGACAGACGAATTCACCTACAAGGTAGGCGTGGACGTGAACGGCCCGATTGATGATGATCGCGGCGGCGCTTCCGCCAAGGTTCAGGGCTATGTCTCCGGTCCGCTGATCGAAGGCGTTCTGAACGGCAAGCTCGGCGCGTCCTATGTCACCGATGCCGGTTATTTCAAGAACCAGTATAATGGCGACAATCACGGCGAACTTCAGGCGGCCACCTATCGCGGCGCCCTGGAATTCACGCCGACCGAACGCCTGACTTTCCTCGGCAAGCTGGAATACAGCGATTCCCGCGGTGACGGCCCGAGCGGCCAGAACCGTTCCTATTTCGAGCGTGACACATTCGACATGTCCATCAACGAGCCAGGCTTTGGCGAAGCTGAGGCCCTGTTCGGTTCTCTGCGTACGGACTATGATGTTGATTTCGGGAATGGCCGTATCACCAACATCTTTGGCTATCGGGATCTGGAAACCACCAGTCGCGCCGACATCGACGCAACCCCCTTCACACTGTTCCACTCCGATGCAGAGTTCAATGCAGAGCAATTCTCTGACGAACTTCGCTATGCCGGCACTTTCGGCAAGGCAGACGTGACGACCGGCCTGTACTATTTCGAACAGGAACTGGAATACACCGAAATCCGTAACCTTCCGACGACCCGCCCAGGCGCCCTTCCGGCGTCCATCCCGTGGGGCTTCTATGGCGGCGGCAAGATGGACCACACTGTTTGGGGCGCTTTTGTGAACGTAGACTATTCGTTCACGGACCGCCTGATCGGTACGGCCGGCCTGCGCTATTCCAACGAAGAGAAGGACGCAGACGTCGTCTTCATCCGTCCGCGCTTCCCTTGCTCTGTTGTCCAAGGTACCTGTAGTCCCGACGGTACCAATGACCTGATTGCCCTGATCACCGGCGGTGCACAGGAGCCAAACGGCTTCAGCGACGGCAATGAATGGTCTAACTGGACGCCGAAACTAGGCCTGCAATATTTCTGGAATGATTATGTCCAGACCTATGCAACCTGGAGCAAGGGCTTCCGCTCGGGCGGTTACAACTTCCGCATCACCGATGTTCCGATCTTCTACCAGTTTGTCGCGCAAACCGGTGATCTTGGCTTCGATGAGGAAGAGCTCGACGCCTATGAAATCGGCTTCAAGTCTCAAAGCGAAGATGGCCGTATCCAGATCAATGGATCGGTGTTTTACACCGACATCAAGAACATGCAGCGTGAGGTTAACACCTCTGGCAGCTCGGGTGTTGTCCAGAACATCATCAACACCGCAGATGCGACAATCTACGGTATTGAAACCGATGGCCGCTGGGCGATCACCGATACCCTGCTCGGCACGTTCAATGTCGGCATCATCGACGCGTCCTATGACAAGGTCTTCTTCGATCTTGATGCAGACGGTGTCGTCGGTGACAGCGATCTGCGCCTTGACCTGCCGCGTGTTCCGGAACTCACCTGGGGTGTCGGCCTGATCAAGGATATCGACATGGGAGACAATGGCGCTCTCGTAGCGGGCGTAAACTTCCAGCACCGTGACCGCATTGCCTATACAGACAGCAACTTTGGCTGGGTACAGGCTGCGGACATTCTCGACTTCAACCTGACCTGGGAAACACCGTACAAGGGCCTCTCCGCATCCCTCTACGGCAAGAACATGCTGGACGAGGTTCAGGCCGGTAACGACACGCAGCTGCCTTTCCCTGGCCCGCTGTCTACCGGTGTGAACTATTCCTACCCGGCCTATCCGGCTGGCGGCACGTTCTCCCCGCTGAAGAAAGGCCGCCTGCTAGGCCTGGAGCTGACCTACGAATACTAGGCGCTCATTCGCAAAAACAAACTTCCGGAAAGGGCGGCCCAAGGGTCGCCCTTTTTGCATGGCGACCCTATGTGTCTTGCATGGCCCATTCCCTTCCGATCCAGACGATCACTCCCTTTATCGCCGATCCGGTTCACCCGGCAGACTTCCCCGCCCACACCTTACGATATTGGAACGCGCGCTGGGCCGAGGAAACAGGCCTTTCTGGCTTAAGCAAAGCTGACCAGCTCTCTCATTTCGGGCGCTTCAAACCCCTGGATGGAAATCTCCCGCACCCTCTCGCCTTGCGCTATCACGGCCACCAATTCGGCGTTTACAACCCACAACTTGGCGATGGGCGCGGTTTCCTGTTCGCACAGATTCAGGACACTACCGGTCGCTGGCTGGATCTTGGCACCAAGGGCTCCGGCCAGACCCCATGGAGCCGGCAGGGCGATGGTCGCCTGACCCTCAAGGGCGGCGTCCGCGAAATCCTCGCTGCCAATTATCTCGAAGCCCACGGGGTTAATACATCCAAACCCTTCACCCTCATCGAAACCGGCGAATCGCTCCACCGCAATGACGAGCCATCGCCGACGCGCTCTGCCGTTCTGACCCGCCTTTCCCACAGCCATGTTCGCTTTGGCAGCTTTCAGCGCCTGGCCTATCTGGAACAGCAGCAAGACCTTGCCCGCCTTGTTGACTATTGCATCCACTATTTTCATCCGGAAGCAGACGATCCGGACATGTCCCAAAAGACCGTCAACCTGCTGGCGGCCATCTCCCGCGCGACAGGCGCCATGATCGGCCAGTGGATGGCGACTGGCTTTGTCCACGGCGTGATGAATACAGATAATTTCAACATCACCGGCGAGACTTTTGATTTCGGCCCTTGGCGCTTCCTGCCAGTCTCCGACCCGAATTTCACCGCCGCCTATTTTGACCAGCAGGGCCTATATCGCTTTGGCCGCCAGCCCCTTCAAGGCGGCTGGGCTCTGCAACAGCTCGCATCCGCGCTGCTGCCTCTGGCGGAGGCCGAGGCCCTCGCCACCGGCCTGAAACCCTATGAACAGGCCTATCAGCAGAGCTTCATCGCCCATACCCATGCCCTCCTGGGAGTGGAACCACTAAAATATACAGACAGCGACACGGAATTCCTTCAGGCCTTCTATGCTTGGATGACAAAGAGCGAGGCCAGTTGGCCGCAAACATTCTTTGACTGGTTTTGCGGCCATGAAAGCGAGCCTCGCGCTGCCGCCTCCCCGCAAGCGAGCCTCTATCGGGAAGAAGCCTTCGCGCCGGTCCGCGAGGCTCTCCTCGCCCGCGCGCCCGTCCGGCCAGAGCGCCTCTCACACGCTTATTTCCAGAGTGACCAGCCCGCCAGCCTGCTGATTGATGAGGTGGAATCTCTCTGGGCCCCGATTGCCGAGCGCGATGACTGGTCTGCCTTACAGGCAAAGCTGGACCATATCGAACAGGCCCGGCAGGCCTTTGCCTGGCACACCGAACCCGGCAATATCAGACTGCCCTGATGGAGACCCCAATGAAACTGCCGCTTATCCTGTTATCCGCCACCCTGCTTCTCACTGCGTGTGGAAACGAGACCCCCCTGCCCCGTGAAGAGGCTGCACCACAAAATACCCCGCAGGTGGCTGAAACAGATACGGCCACGATACCCTGCCGCGTAAAGCAGAATTCCATCGGCTTTCACACAGGTTCATCGGAGCTTACCAGCCTGGGTCATGATCTGATTCTGGAAGTCATTGAGGACCGCGCGACAGATTGCCCGAATGGCCGGGTCCACATCATCACCTATCGCACAGATGATACAGATCTGACCGCCGCGCGCCATGCCGCCATTCTGGATGTGGTGACTGAGTCCGGTATCCTTTCGGAGGACATGGAGGCGAGCATCACGGATCCCACAGATCCGGAAGAAGCGGGCCGCACAATTGTCACTCTGGACGCCGAATAACGCCGACAGAAGAGCAGGCGCGTACCCTATTCCGCCGGCATGTGCGCGCCGCTCGTTTCTTTCACTTTGTCCGTCTTGCCGGTGCCCGCATTCTTTGCCCAGGGATAGGCGGACTTCCACACTTCCTGGCCGTCGCCCGGCTCGACATAATGGCATCCGATCAGGGTGCGCACAAAATCCATCAGAACGAAGCGGTCGGATTTCATATACCATTCGCCTAGAATCGGCTTGATCGCCTCTGTTGCTTCCCGTGTGTAATAATGCGGGATCGTCGGGAAGATGTGGTGCACCACATGCAAATCTCCGATGTGGTGGGTCAGCCAGTTGAACGGGCCATAATTGCGGTCCACCGTGGCAAGCGCGCCTTTCAGGCTGCTCCAGTCATCGCTGTCATAGACCGGTACTTCCGGCGAAACATGCTGCATATAGGTCACGAAGGTCAACCAGGCCGCATAAACGAAATACGGGCCGACAATATAGGTCAGCGCAAAGACCCAGCCGAATATCACGCCCAAAGCAATATAGATCGCCAAGCATGCCAGCACACCGGCAAGGCTTGCTGCCCAGGACCATTTCACATGGCTGGCATACAGATCGCTGACCGGCAGGAAGTGACTGCCATTCACAGGGTCATATGTCGTCAGATTGCGATAGCCCAGCTTGTACATCGGCCAGCCAATCAACAGAAACAGGCCGGACCGGAACAACACTTTCCGCGCCAACCAGTCATCTTCTGCGCGGCAGGGCCGGAACACTTCCTCCTCTCGGAAATGCCCGGTTTTCATGTGATGCATGGCATGGCTGCGTTGCCAGCCGCGATACGGCACCAGAATGATGGAATGCGTGATCAGTCCTACCGCCGTGTTCACCGCGCGGGATTTGGAAAACGCGCCATGCCCGGCCTCATGCCCGATCACAAAGACTGCCCAGAACATCGTCCCGATGAAAAAGATCAGCGGTAATTTCAGATACCAGGCAGACACCTGTGACAGCGCCCAATAGGCCACCGCGATCAGGACAAAATCAAAGAGCAGATAAGCCATCGACCGGGCAGTGCTGGGTTGGAAGCACCTTGCTGGAATCGCTGCCTTGAGATCAGCCCGTGTGAAATCCGGAGTCATGATACCACCCTTCCAAATCTCCCACCCAGACGAACCCTAGGCGCAATGCCCTGGCCTGAAAACAGGTCTCCCCGGGAAAGCTCACAAAAATGACGTGTCTGTTCAAATACTGGCACATCTTGTTTACGGCTTCTATGTAAAATGGAAGCGACATTCCCCGCAATACGTAGGACCCGCAATCAGCTCTCCAGCTCGACGTCCCAGTAGAGATAGTCCATCCAGGTTTCGTGCAGATGGTTGGGCGGGAATTTGCGGCCGATTTCCTGCAGCTGGAAATTGTTTGGTCGCATGGGCCGTCGCATCAGATGCATGTCCGTATGGTGCAGGAACTTGCCGCCCTTCCTGAGATTACAGGGGCTGCACGCCGCGACGATATTCTCCCAGCTCGTCCGTCCGCCTTTGGAGCGCGGAATAACATGGTCGAAGGTCAGATTGTCCGAAGCGCCGCAATAGGCACATTTAAAGCCATCACGCAGGAAGACATTGAAGCGCGTAAACGCCGGCGGTCTGTCCTGGCGCACAAAATCGCGCAATGCGATCACGCTTGGCAGACGAAATTCCGTACTCGGGCTGCGCACGACATAATCATATTCTGCAATGATATCGACACGGTCCAGAAACACCGCCTTCACGACTTCCTGCCAAGGCCAAAGGGAGAGCGGATAATAGGAAAGCGGTCTGTAATCAGCATTTAGAACAAGTGCCGGCCGACCGCTGGGCGGGGTCGTCATTATCTCAGCCATGGGAGCCTCCCATGCGTATGAGATCATATTGTCCAACGAACTGACTGAAGACGCAGCTCCTTTTCGTTTCGTCCATGCGGATAGACGATTCGTATCATGAGATTATGACAGTCGCAGCGTTTTGCAATCTTTTACCGCCCGCTCAGGCCTGCGGGCTCGCCCCGCCAGCCTTGGCCCGCTCGGCATTGATCCAGCCCCAGAGCAGATGCGCAGCCACTCCGCGATACGGGCGCCAAGCCTCTGCATGACTGGTAAATTCCTTGATTTCCATACGGGTTTCATGGCCCGACAGAAGTTTGTGCGCCTCCATCAGGCCGACATCGCCGACCGGAAAGGCATCCATAGCGCCAACCGAATAGAGCAGGAATAATTCTGCGGTCCATGGGCCGATTCCCTTCACCGCAACCAGTTCCTTACGCGCAGAATCCAGATCAGACGCGCAGACGCGCTCCAGTTTCAGCGCGCCTGTGACGACGGCCTCAGCGATGGATGTCATGTGGCGCACCTTTGGCCGCGACATGCCGCAGCCCCGAATGGCCTCCGGATCTGCCGCCAGTACGGCCTCGGGCGTCACCTCTCCGAACATAGCCTCGGTACGGCCCCAGATCGTACCTGCTGCCTTTGTCGACAATTGCTGATAGGCGATCAGGCGGCACAGCGCCGCATAGGTCGGTTGGCCGACGCGCCACTCCGGCACGCCCATTTCCTCATAGGCTCTCTCCAACGCAGGGTCTGCTGCGGCCAGTGTTTTACAGGCCGCTATCAGTTTCCGCTGCGAAGGCGCCGTCAAAAGCGCGGCTCCGGCAGGCGGCCGAGACTTAGCGGACCCATTTTCAGTTCATTGTCCTTGATCGTGAAGGTCAGGAACCCGCCATCCTTGGAAGACGCTTCCAGCATGGTGATCACGGCCTGCTCCTGCTGGCCCAACCGGCTCGCCGCTTCCATTTCGGCCTTCAAATTCTCCGCATTGTCGATGCGCAGGCCTGCCGTGCCATTTGCCTTGCCGCCCTTGAAGCTGATATCGCCCTTCGCGCCGAGCTCCAGCGGCCCCCATTTCAGCAGCAATTGCGCGACTTCGATGCCGCCCTCCTGCTCCATCAAAGCCTCATAGAACTGTTCCGGCTCGCCCGCCGCGCGCAGCCAGGCGGGATAGAATTCGCGCACTTCGCCGATCAGCCGAGACGGCCCCAGCGTGTCGCCCAGATATTCCGCGCCTTGCGGTGTCGCATTCAGGGTCAGCCTGTCCCACTGAACAGCAAACATCATATCATCGGGAGATGTCTTGCGTGGCGCAAGATTGAGGGAGAAGCCGGTCGTTGCATAGGATTCCCCGCGGATCAGCGCGGTCGCATTGCCCAGCTGTAGACCGATCCGGTTCACAGATGTCTTGTTCCACGACACACTCATCGCGGATTTCGGATCAAGATTGATCGTATGGCGCAGGGCGCTTGGCTCCGTGATCAGGTTCCGGCCCGGTGAATAGGCAATGATGTGCTGCCAGTTCCAGGGCTGCATGACGAGGCGCAGCCTTTCGCCTTGCCAACGCGCCTGCCCGCGCGGTTGATAGACCGGATCGCGCACGTCCAGTTCAAACCGGAAGGGGTATCCGCCGACAGATTTCGATGTATATTCAATCGTCGCGCCCTTGCCCTGTTCACTGCGGATCCATTCATCAATACCCTTATCCAGCTGGCTGCGTGCGATCAGCCAATAGGCCGTCCAGCCCGCAATCACGATCAGCAGCAGAACAAAAGGAAAGAATAGCCAGAAGCGGGATTTCTTCTGCACGGTGGAAGGTTCAACCATGAATTGGTCCTGACAGGATTACTTGGACAGGCGCGCCTGAACAGCGCGGCCTTCTTCAATAAGAGCGTTGCTGGCTGCCTCAAGTTCCGTTTCCAGCCGCGCCATCAGATCGCGGCGCGACAGACCCGCTGGAATGGGGGGCAGGATTTCGTAGACAATCTTGCCCTTGGAACGTTTCAGACCCCGGCCCGGCCAGCAGAGGCCCGCATTGGTCGCCACCGGAACAATTGGCTCTTCAATCGCCTTGGCCAGCGCGGACAGACCGGCGGCATGATAGGCTGGCGGCGCGCCGGGCTCGACCCGTGTGCCTTCCGGAAAGATGACGATCTGACGGCCATCGGCGGCGCGCTCTTTGGCCTCGCCCACCATCTTCTTCAGCGTTTTGGTCGTGCCTTCACGGTCAATCGGGATCATCGCTGCCTTCAGCGCATACCAGCCAAGGAAGGGATACCAGAGCAATTCCTTCTTCATGATCACGACAGGGGCGCGTGTCACAATGAAGGGAATGAACACATCCAGCATGCAATGGTGCTTGCCTGCATACAGCACGGTGCCGCGCGGCATGTTCTGCTGACCGCGAATCTCCGTCTCGATGCCGCAGATCAGGCGCAGGCCCAGGATCAGGCTGCGCGCATAAACGCTGATACCCCACAGGATCACGCCCTTCGGCATTATCAAGGTCGGCAGGAACAAAATCCCCATGATGGCCATCAGGCCATACATCCAGATCACGAACAGAAGAGAGCGCAGCAATGTCATAGCGCTATCAGATAGCCGCTCATTCCAGTGTCGTCACGCGCCACTTCAGCCATTCGGTCAGAACCCCCCGGAAGGAATCCGGATCGCTCCAGATCGAAGAGGGGTCATTTACCGTGCGCACCGGCCACGGGATCAGCTGCATATCCGGCATGGTCTTCTGCAAAACGATCAGGCTGCGAGGCATATGATAATCAGAGGTGACAATAATCAGCCGCTCATAATCGCGTTCATAGGCCCAGGCAGCCGTCTCCTCGGCATTCCCCTTGGTCGACTCGGCCATGTAGCCAATGTCCACGCAGCAAGCCCAGACCTCTTCCGATCCGCCTGCCAGATTGATCAGCTCCTGACGGGTCACATCGGGATTGACGCCGGAGATCAGCAGGCGCTGCGCGCGGCCCTCGGCCACCAACTCGACGCCCGCAGCAATGCGGATGCCGGAACCTCCCGTCAGCGCGACAATGCCATCTGCCCGCGCATCTTCATCATGCGTGGCAGAGGCAACGCGATTGGCGAACAGGATGAAATCCACTGCCGCCACACACAATGCGGCAAGCGCCATGGCGGGGACAATTCCGAACCGCCGTTTCCTGAGCCGCCTTTCTCCACTCACATCATACTCTTCAAAGACCGGACCACCGTGATGCGCGCTGCGAACCTCGCTGCCAGTCCGGCAATCAGCGGCGTCAGCACCAGAATCAGAAGATCATAGAAGTCCAGACTCAGTTCAGGCAACAGGCCACTGCGCGCACCACTGGAGCGGGCCGCAAGTATCATGGCCGCCGCCGCGCCAAGAGACATGAGCGCGCCGACAGATCCGGCCCTCAGGCCCAGCAACCAGAAGCGCCGCTCGAAAAGGCTAGCAATGAATTTGTCCCGCGCGCCCGCCAGATGCAGCACATCCACAATGTCCCGTCGGGTCAGCAACGCCGCATGAGTCGCAAAGGCGATCACAGCTACCGCTGTTGAGGCAAGCAGGGCCACTGCGATCAGAGCCACCAGTCGCGCAATGCCCAGAACGCGCCGCACATCTCCGGCCCATTCGGCATGTTCATCGACCGCGCTGACATAGCCAGCCTCCGTCAATCGCCGCTCAATATTCGGTCCTACAAATTGGGCCAGCGGATCTGCTCTCACCGCGACCAATTGCGGCAAAGGCAGGCTTTCGGGCAGGCCCCGGCTGCCAAAGCTCGGCTCCAGCAATTCGTCGATCTCTTCTTTGCTCAGCAGGCGCGCCTCACGCACCCCATCGGTTTCCGCGATCAGCTTGCGGGCCTCCTCGGCCGCACGCCGGTCCACATCCGGCAGGGAAACTGTCAGCTCACCTTCCACTTCCGCTGTCCAGCTGCGGGCGGCACCATAGGTGGATTTCGCAGACAAGGTGGCCAGCGCTGCCAGAAAGCACAGCGCACCCACGACAAAGAACAACGCAGCTTCGCGCGCATCCTCAACAGGTAAAAGGGGAGTTTCCCTGGGCTTCATCTATTTTGTCTTTACCGGATCTGTACGCCGACGTCCGGCCACTGCCGTGCCGTCGCTATATTCGGCATCCTGTACCAGCAGGCCGTGCTGCAACCGGTAAACCGGTGCCTGCACCTGCCGCACAAGGCCCAGATCATGCGTCGCGATGATCACTGTGGTGCCGCGCCGCTTGTTCAACTCCAGGAACAGCCGCATCAGGCGAGAGCCCATTTCCGGATCCACATTGCCGGTCGGCTCGTCAGCGATCAGTATATCCGGCTGAGTCACCACGGCGCGGGCAATCGCGACGCGCTGCTGCTCACCACCGGACAGGGTCGGCGGCCGCGCATGCATCCGTTCGCCCAAGCCTACCCAGGCGAGCAATTCCTGCACATCGCTGCGATAGCTCGCTTCCTTGCGGCCGAGCACACGCAACGGCAATGCAACATTTTCATAGGCCGTAAGATGGTCCAGCAGACGGAATTCCTGAAACACTACGCCCACTCTGCGGCGTAGGGCCGACAATTGGTCCCGTGTCAGGCGGCTGGTCGGCCGACCGAACAGAGAGACCTCCCCCATGCTGGGTTTCAACGCCAGATAAAGCAGCTTCAGCAGGCTGGTTTTGCCCGCCCCGGAAGCACCTGTGAGAAAGCTGAATGATCCGGGTTTCAGGACCAGATCAATACCGCTAAGTATGTCTTCTGACGTGTCATAGCGAAGCGACACTCCGTCGAGGCGCACAGCGACATCGTCAAACAGGTCTAGGCGGGATAGGGTCATAGGCTCCTGTCGTATTGCTCAGACGGATGGATTATTGGGGCGAATTGCGGGAAAGACCAAGACATGATCCTCACCTGCCCCAATTGTGAGACCCAGTATTTCGCCGATGACTCAACAATCGGTGAAAGCGGACGCACGGTTAAGTGCGCGGCCTGCGGAAACTCATGGTTCGTTGCCCCGAAACAGCAAAAGGAATCGGCCCGGCGTAATCCGGCCGCCGCCCATGAAATTTATCGTGAGCGTGTGCGCGAACAGCGCCGCCGCAAAAGCCGCTTTGCTGCCCTGCTGTCCTGGCTAATTACTGCAGGCCTGTTCTTTGCGCTTGGGATTGGCGCCATCGTCTTCCGCAATGAAGTCGTGAAAGCCTGGCCCGAGGCTGCAGGCGCTTACAAGCAGCTCGGCTTTGAGGTAAACCCTTACGGGCTGGAGTTTGAAGACATCCAGCGCAGTCGCACGTTCAACGACACGATCCCGATCGTCACGGTCGCTGGCAAAGCGGTGAACATTTCCCGCTCCTCCGTACGCACCCCTGCCGTGCGGGTGGAGTTGAAGGATGAACGCGGCGCGATTGTCAGCACCACTTATGGCCCGATCCAACCTGCCAGCCTGCCGGCTGGCAAGATCGGCACCTTCCAGATCGTGGTTGAGCAGGCCCCGATCGAAAGTTTTGAAATCGAATTGTCCTTCGTGCCACGCGACCAGGTGCCCGCCACGGCTGACATGACCTCCAATAGCCGTCTGGCAACAGACGCAGACACAGATGAGTCCCCGGAATGAGCGAAACGCCCAAGATAGAAGTCGTCGTGCCGGAAAAAGAATTGATGGCGCATATCGACAAGATGGCTGAGACGCTGGCCCCACGCCTGACCGGGGAATGGACGATTGTCTCCATCCTGATCGGCGCGACGCCGTTTACCTCGGACCTGATGAAGGCGCTTGCCCGCCGCGACATTCACCCGACACTGGATGTCATATGGCTGGAAAGCTACCGGGATGCCCGCGAAAGCTCTGGTCGGGTTGTCGTGCGTGCTGATCTGACCCGATCGGTCAAGGATCGCGGCGTGATCATCCTGGATGATGTGTTCGACACCGGCCGTACGCTCGCATTCGCCAAACAACACATGCTGGCCAAGGGGGCGCGGGAAGTCATAACCTGCGCGCTGACCCAGAAGCCCTGGGCGCCCCGCGGCGAAGACGGTGTGGATTATTGCGCGATTGAAGCGCCCGGCCGCTATCTGGTCGGCTATGGCATGGATGATGCTGGCAAGTATCGCGGCCTGCCCTATATCGGCGCGCTGGACTAGTCCGCAGACCCTACAGGATAGCGGGAATCACGCGATCCGGCGGGCGGTGGCCGTCGGCGAAGGTCTTGATGTTGATGATCACCTTCTCGCCCATTTCGGTGCGTCCCTCGATCGTGGCGGACCCCATATGCGGCAACAACACGACATTCGGCAGGCCCAGCAATTCCTCATTCACCGTCGGTTCGCGCTCGAAGACGTCCAGGCCTGCGCCAGCAATCTTGCCCGCCTTCAGCGCGCGGGCCAGGGCGGCTTCGTCGATCACCTCACCCCGCGCGGTATTCACGATATAGGCTTCCGGCTTCATCAGCTCGATGCGGCGGGCATTCATCAGGTGGAAGGTCGCCGGCGTGTGCGGACAATTGACAGATACAATATCCATGCGCGCCAACATCTGGTCCAGACTGTCCCAATAGGTCGCTTCCAGCAGTTCCTCGATACGCGGGCTGACCGGCTTGCGGTTGTGATAATGGATCTGCAGGCCAAACGCCTTGGCGCGGCGGGCGACCGCTTGGCCGATCCGGCCCATGCCGATAATGCCGAGGCGCTTGCCCGCCAGACGGCGGCCCATCATCCAAGTAGGCGTCCAGCCATCAAAGCCGCCCGTATTCATGATCTGCGCACCCTCGAACAGGCGGCGCGGCACAGACAGGATCAGCGCCATGGCGACATCTGCCGTATCATCAGTCAGCACGCCCGGCGTGTTCGTCACAGTAATGCCGCGCTGAATAGCGCTTTGCACATCAATATTGTCCACGCCCGCACCAAATTGCGCGATCAGGCGCAGCTGCTCCCCCGCCCGCGCCATGACGCGGCCATCCAGACGGTCCGTCACGGTCGGCACCAGGACATCTGCCGTCTGCATCGCATCCACCAGCTCGTCCTGGGTGAAGGCGTGATCATCCTCGTTCAGCCGCGCATCAAACAATTCCTTCAACCGCAATTCAACGGGCGCGGGAAGTTTACGGGTCACGACGACTTTCAGCTTCTTTGCAGACATGGGGACTCTTTTTGCAAATATTCTCAAAACGGGCCTTAGCAGAGGGAACCTGCAACGCCAACGCTTCATATTTTACCCTAGATTCATTTGACCGTGGAATCGTACCGGCTCGCAGACAATGGGAAAAGACTGCACATGAAGTGGGCACCCATATTCCTGTCCGGGTTATTGCTGGTTGGCGCAAGCGCTTTCGCAGAAGGGCCGACCTATGTCCGCGTTAGCAAGTTTTCCGGCAAGGAAGTGCCCCGTTTCGAGGTGCTGAAATACAATGCCGTGAACGGACGCGCCGGACCCAGCCGGGATCATCCCATCCTCTGGCATTATGAGCGCAAGGGCCTGCCTCTGCTGATCATCAAGGAAAGCCAGAACTGGCGGCGCGTACGTGATCCTTCGGGCGCGGAGGTATGGGTGCATGCCCGCATGCTGGAACCCGGCCATACCGCCATGGTGCAATCAGATATAATGATGCACGAAGAGCCGGACGCCATGAGCGCGGAGATTGCATATATCGAGGCGACCGTGCTGGTCGACCTTGGCCCCTGCGACAAGGGATGGTGCCGTATTGAAGCCAGGAATTTCAAAGGCTTCGTGCCTGCGGCCACCCTCTGGGGCACCGATACGGCCGAGGCTGGCCTGTAAATCTGCATGGCAGACTGCTTCCCAGAGTGTTGACAAGCTGGCCGGGGCGCGCTCGTAAGGCTGCTTGCGCTGATTGAACAAGGGAACCGCCATGTCCGGACCGCACGATTATCACACGCCCAAGAATGCCTACACCAAGGAAGACCTGCTGGAATCCGGCAAGGGTGGGTATTTCGGACCGGGCAATGCCCAGCTGCCTGTCCCGCCCATGCTGATGATGGACCGTATCACGGAGATCACCGTGGATGGTGGCCAGTTCGGCAAGGGCAGCGTGATCGGCGAGCTCGACATCACGCCAGACCTCTGGTTCTTCCAGTGTCACTTCCCGGGTGATCCGGTCATGCCGGGCTGTCTCGGTCTGGACGCGATGTGGCAGGCCGTCGGCTACTGGCTTGGCTGGTCCGGCAGCCCCGGCAAGGGCCGCGCCCTCGGCGTTGGCGAAGTGAAGTTCACGGGCGAGATCACACCGGACAAGAAACTCGTCCGCTATGAGATCGACATCAAGCGCGTGCGCCGTGGCAAGCTGAATCTCGGCATCGCGGATGGCCGCGTCTATGTCGACGGAGAGCATGTCTACACAGCGCTCGACATGAAAGTCGGCCTCAAGAACGTCGACACATAAGCCTGAAGCGCTTGACCTTTGGCGAGGCGCTGCCTAGCCCTTCATAGATAGCAAACGACAGTATCCAAGGGAGATGCCGCCATGGCTGATGACTGGACCCCGCCTTCTGGCGACCTGATGAAAGGCAAGCGCGGCATCGTAATGGGCGTCGCCAACCAGAACTCCATCGCCTGGGGCATTGCACGCCAGCTTGCCGCGCAGGGCGCAGAGATCGCTTTCACCTATCAGGGCGAAAACCTTGAGCGCCGTGTCCGCCCGCTGGTCGAATCCATCGGCATGGATTTCATGATCCCGGCGGATGTGACCGATGACGCCTCCATGGACGCCGCCTTTGATGCGGTGAAAGACAAATGGGGCAAGATCGACTTCCTGGTTCACTCCATCGCCTTTGCCGGCAAGGACGAGCTTCAGGGCTCCATGGTCGCCAACACGACCCGCGAGGGCTTCCGCCGCGCGATGGACATTTCCGTCTACAGCTTCATTGATTGCGCCCGCCGCGCCAGCGAGATCATGCCCGATGGTGGGGCAATGATCTGCATGACGTATCTCGGCGCTGAGCGGACCGTTCCGTCCTATAATGTCATGGGCGTCGCCAAGGCTGCGCTGGAAGCGGCCACCCGCTATGCGGCGCGTGATCTCGGGCCTCAAGGCATCCGCGTCAACGCGATTTCCGCTGGTGCGATGCGCACGCTCTCTCTCGCCGGTATTCGCGGCGGCAAGAGCCTGATGGGCACAGGCCGCGACTGGTCCCTGCTCAAGGAAGACACCCGTATGGAAGGCGTCGCCGGCGCCGCGCTCTACCTGTTGTCAGAACTCGGCCACTCCGTCGCCGGTGAAGTCCACCATGTCGACGCCGGCTTCCACGTCGTCGGCGTCCCGGACCTGCCGGAAGACTAGACTTGTTCGACAAGCTCACATCCAAAGGCTTTGACATTTCGTCGAACTATCATGCCTCTTCACTCCTCGCTGAGGAATTCAGCGTTGCGCATGACGAGATCGAAGCGGTGCTCGACAAGTTTTCGATTGATGCAGGTGAGTTAGTCGCCGGAGGAGGAGGCGAGGCCTCATTTACCCAGCGTCTTCGGCACGCATTGGCGGATGCAGGTTGGAGCAAGCAAAACCTACTAATTGAGAAGCGCCTCATTCAGTACGAAGGCACACTTGGGAACGACAACTATAACAAGAAAGGCGAACGAACGATTCAGTCTCTCAGCCATGAGATAGATCATGTGAAATCGTTTGAGTCCGGAACAATACTTTTAGAGATTGAATGGAACAACAAGGATCCGTTCTTTGACCGTGACTTAGAGAATTTCAAAAGGTTACATGCGGATGGTGCAGCAAGCCTAGGAGTGATAATCACTCGCGGAAAATCCCTTCAAGATAGAATGTCCGATATCATAGAAGACTATGGGCTTAAGCATGAACTAGATTCGGCAGAATCACTTCAGGCTCACGGTCTTGCGCCCACACCACGTCAGCTTAGTATGTATGCAGGTTTGGCCCGGCGGTTTGAAGGAAATTATACAAAGGCTTGGGCCAAAGCCTTTGTCTCGGACAAATATGGAAGCGCAACTACTCACTGGGAAAAACTTGCGGATCGCTTGTCCCGTGGAGTTGGAAACCCGTGCCCTTTAATAGCAATTGGTTTACCAGCAGGGATAATCGTTCCTTAAGCGCTATTCAGCAGCAACTGAATTGAAAGAATACGTAGCCCATGTAGGTTCATAATCTTCTGCTTGGTTACCCCAAGCAGTCCATCCTTTTCGTGAACCCCGAGAAAAGAGCTCGAGAAAAGGTCCCCAGCTACAGTTCTCGATTATGTCATATTGTTCATCAGGCTTTCTGGAATGCTCGCGTTTGCGGGATTCAATAAAATTTACTTGGCGTCGGCCTGGAGCAAGTGTCCTGACATTCTTCCCTCTCACACCGAATAGAAGAACTTCTGTCACATTCCGAAAGTAGAAGCCTACACCTCTTCCATCGGGACCACCGTCTTTACGGATCTTCTCCCAAATTATGTTAGACTTGTATTGAA
Organism: Hyphomonas pacifica; assembly: GCF_000682675.1. Lineage (GTDB taxonomy): Bacteria > Pseudomonadota > Alphaproteobacteria > Caulobacterales > Hyphomonadaceae > Hyphomonas > Hyphomonas pacifica. The sequence goes on from NZ_AWFA01000032.1 coordinate 17,189, forward strand.
AGCCCCATGCTTCCATGACTTTCAAACCCTCCGGCAACAGAGCATTTGGCACCCATAAATAGAGATGGCTACGATCGGCTGCACAGCTCTCGACAGGCAAGTCACATATATCCTGCAACGTCATTGTTGGGTAGCGCTGAAGCCTTTTATGCTCAGGTGCAACTTTGCCTGTGCGGTTGGTGAACTGCCAAGGAGGGTCAGCCAATATCGTGCTATATTTGACGTCACCTACGCAGTTGAGTAGGTCGGAAGCGGCGCCAGAGATCTCTTTTTGTTCCATATGTTTTGGTTAAAGAAATTCTCCCGGAAAATCTAGTGTTCTTCCAAATTTCTTATGTGAAATTAACTAACGACTTGACCCGTTGAGTTTGCTTACCCAATTTGCAAACTCAACGGAGTTTTGATGTCCAATTTGTTTGAGTCCCGGTAAGGGGCCTGCCGATTCCGCGCTGAGATTCAGCGTCAGGCAGGCCGGCAAGAGCGAAGCCTGGCACCCCCACGTGCCGGAAACGTTTTTGCGCGCCCCATGCACAGCCATGCGGCGCCCGACTTTCGGACCACTCCCACATGGATATCTCACGCGCCGAACAGCGCATCCTCCATTTGCTCGCACAGGGCGGGCATATCGAAATCACCCGTAACGACCACAACAAACCTGAAGAGCTGCATTGCTTTACCCGCGATGGCTGGCGCTATTCGGGCCTGAACCTCAGCCTCTTCCGCAAGCTGAAGCGCAAGCGCGCCATCGCCTCCAGAGGCGGCGGGCCTTACCGCATCACAAGGCGAGGCCTGGAACTCGTCCGCGCAGAGCTGGATAATCGCTGACTGAGTTGAAAGGGGAACTCCCGCATGGACGGGCCTGTTGGTACGGCAGATCCACATCAAAGTGCGGGAGTTCATCCTCATGGCAAACATCTTCATCATAGGCGCAACAGGCGGCGTCGGCAGCCGCCTGATCCCCAAGCTCATTTCCGCCGGGCACAACGTCAAAGGCCTGCACCGGAAAGCCGAACAGGCAAACGGCCTGCGCGCCCAGGGCGCAGAGCCCGTGTTTGGCGACATCATCGAGATGAGCTCAGAGGATCTGGCAATCGCCCTGCAAGGCTGTGACATGGCCGTCTTCTCCGCAGGTGCCGCCGGCAGCGGGAAGGACCGCGCCACCAAAATTGATGGCGAAGGCCCGGAAAAACTGGTCGCCGCGGCCAAGGCCAACGGCCTTCAGCGCATCTATCTCGTTTCCGTCTTCATGGATGCAGGCCGCGACCGCGACACATCCGAAGGTTTTGAGCATTATATGGCCATGAAGCGCCGCGCCGATGCGGCCCTCGCGCAGAGCGGCGTAGACTATGTCATCCTCCGCCCCGGCACGCTGAAAGATGATGACGGCGATGGCCGCGTGAATTCCGGCCGGGCCATTCCCTATGGCGATGTCGCGCGCGGCAACGTCGCCGCCATGCTGGCAGAACTGATCAATACGCCGGAGATCACCGATGAAATCATCGAGCTGACCAATGGCGACCAGCCAATTGCAGAGGCCGTCACCGCCCTGCAGCGGGGCTGATCCTGCCACCGGCCACGCGCCGCCCAATAACACACCCGGTCTGGTTTATCCTTGCAATGATCCCCAAATTGAACAATGAGCGCTTTGTTCATTCGTATCAATGGAGGCGATATGCCAGCCCGACTCTTTGTGTTTGTCGGCCATCCCCGGTCGGCTTCCCTCAGCCACGGCCTCGCCGACGCGTACCAGCGCGGCGCTGAGGCCCAGGGGGCTGAAGTGCGCCGGATGAATTTATCAGACATGCAATTCGACCCGGATCTGACCGAAGGCTATCACGCCCGCAAGACGCTGGAATCCTGCCTTGAGGAATGGCGGGAGAACCTCTCCTGGGCAAACCACACATGCTGGGCCTATCCGCAATGGTGGGGCGGTATGCCGGCCAAGATGAAGGGCGTCATCGACCGGTGTTTCCTGCCCGGCTATGCCATGAAGTATCATGATAATGATCCGTTCTGGGATCGCCTCCTCGCAGGCCGCCGCGCTGACGTGCTCATGACATCAGATGCCCCGGTCTGGTTTGACCGCCTGTCCAATGGCCGCGCAGCCAAACTACAGGTGCAGAAACCCGTGCTGTATTTTTCCGGCATAAAGCCCGCGCGGATTCTTCAGGTCGGTCCAGTCAAGACGGCAACAGAGGCAAAAATTGCGAAGTGGCTGAAACAAGCCGAAGCCCGCGGAGCACAGGCAGGGCGCAAGGCCCGCTAAGACGAACCTCATCCCAAACGCAGCTGATTATCCGTCTACAGTAACAGAGGGTCCCGGCAGGCGGATCGTGTAATAGCTGAGGGGTTTGTCGCCGGGCTTTCGCCCTTCTGCAGCAATACTGACATCTCCAGTCAGACCAGCAGGCACCCCGGCATCAAAGGGCAAATAGTCCCCCTCCGGCGTCTGCGCGCCAAAGCGGCTGAAGCGCCAGCCTTCCAGCACCGGCATCTGACGAACCTTCTCCCCCACGCGCATCCGCACCGGCAGATCCCGCGCCAGACTGCCCGATAGGTTGAGGAAGCTCTGCGTCACCCAGACGCCTGTTTCCGTGCGAACCACACCGATCGCGACATGGGTTGCCTGTTCGCTAAGAATGTTTGCGCGGTGTGCTGGGCTGTCCATAAGATTCCGGTGCAGGCGGTTTACGCCATGGCGCTGAACATTCCAGCGTCCGTGAACCACCTCCACCATGGCGACATTTTCGGCGGAGTACTGAACAAAGTCCCGTCGGTCAAAGGCTGAGACACGGTCCTGCGGCGCCCGTCCATCAGGGCCGAGATGGCCGAAAAAGTCATTATACGCCATGTCCAGACTGTGAAACCGCGCCGTGTTGCGCAGCGCCGGGCGGTAGAGCAGCGCGGGCAGCCCTTCCTCCGCACGCGCGGCATTGATACGGTCCAGAAACTCCCGTTCCATCGCCGCATCGAACTGATAGCCAGACGGCAAATCGCTGAGACAGGGCGCGACCTGTTCAACATAATCAGCCACAGCCCTGCCCCGGCTGGCCAGATCCAGATCGCACGCCATCGCCGGCAAACCAGCCGCAGACAGGCCAAAGCCCAGAAGCAAGGCACGCAGTCTCATCTCGGCGGAAACTCTATCGCGCCGAACATGAACAGAACAGTTACAAGTGATCAGTCCTGAGACCAGGCCTTCAGCTGCTCTATCTTCATCTCGCGGCGCGCGTCCGGCGTGAGGGAATAATCATTGCCAAAGGCAGAGCTTTCCCAGCTGCCATATTCCGGGTTCGGCAGCATGATCCATTCACGGCCCCATTTGGCGGCGTTCGCCTCATAGACGCGCTGGCGCTCTTCAGGCGAGCCTTTGTAGTCGTCTGTAAAATCCCCGAAATTATCGCCCAGCAGCATGACGACCCGATAGTTCACCGCAATCACTGCACGCCGCGTGCCCTTGGCAGAGCCCCAGTCCGGCTGCTCACCCTTGGTCATCAGCGTGTCGACATTGCCGCCCATTGGAAAGCCCAGTGCTTTCAGATTGCGCGCCGTGCCCTCTTTCGTCACCGCGTCGCGATTGGTGACATAAAACACTTTTACGCCCTTCGCCGCCGCTGCATTGGTAAACTCCACCGCGCCCGGCACAGGCCCGGCGACACCGGAACTCGCCCAAGCATTCCAGCTTGCTTCGTCGAAATCGCGGCCTTTCTGAATGCCAAAAGCCGCATAGGCGGAATTGTCCAGAATGGTTTCGTCTGCATCCAGAATGATGGCGGGGGGCAGATCCTGATAGCCCGGCTGCTGCGCTTCCGGCACGGCGGTCCAGTCCGGGTCCGCCAGCGCTTCATCCAGGCGCATCCCGGCCAGCGCGTAAATGCCATCCGCTGTCGCCTTGTATTCCACGGCCTGCTGCACCCACAGCGTCGCATTCAGCCGGTCATCAGCGCCCGGACCAGCCGGTTCCACCTCTTGCACCACGGTCACGACACGCGGCGGGCTCGTCTGCTCATCCACGATGATACAGCCGGAAAGCGCCAGGCTGGTGGCCAGCGCCAGGCCGGAAAGGATCGTCCGTTTAAACGTCATGTCTCAAATGCTCCGCTCTGATTTGCGGGCAACCTAGCCAGTCTGCGTTGTCTGAGAAAGACGAAAATGTGCCGGAACCTGCGGCCCGACCCATTCGTAGGAACAACGGAAAGGGCTTGCCTAATGCTGATGGTTCTACTGATCGTCGCAATCGTATCCGGCGCATTGGTGATTGGTGCGCTGTGGGGCCTCTATGGAAAACTGCCGACAAGGCTTGAGGGGTTCCTCGTCTCCATCGCCGGGGGGGCTCTCGTCATCTCCGCCGTGTCGGAATTGATCGAGCCAACCGCCGAGAATACGTCCATCCTGACCGCTGTAGTCTGGACTTTGGTGGGCGCGGCCATCTTCACCGGCTGTGACTATCTGATCGACAAATATTGGGGAGAGTCCCAAGGTGGCGGCCTACTCGCTGCCATTACGCTGGATGGTATACCGGAGAATCTGGCGCTCGGCGTAGCTCTGATCGGTGCAGAGCCCTTGCAAGTTGCCGCGCTTGCTGGCTCGATCCTCCTGTCCAACCTGCCGGAGGCTGCAGGCGGCGCAAAGGAAATGCGCGGCAATGACATGGCAAAGTCAAAGGCCCTTATGCTGTGGGTGGGCACCGCACTTCTTTTGTCAGCAGCTGCACTTGCCGGAAACATTTTGCTGTCTGAAGCCGGTGAGACCACGCTGGGCGCCATCAAATGTGTGGCGGGCGGCGCCGTCGTTGCTTCCCTTGCGGCAGAAGTTTTCCCGAAGGCCTATAATGAAGATCGCAACTTTGCCGGCTTCGCCACGGCGCTTGGGTTTCTGCTTGCTCTCTGGCTGGGCCAGATCGGCAAGTAATCAGATGACGCCGGCCGTCTGCAGGCGGGCCAGCACCGGGGCAATCATCCGTTCAATCGCTTCACCTGTCGGGCGGACATTGCCATAGGCCGGAAGGCCCTCATCGGCGATCACCAGGTCAGCCTCGAACTTTGCCGGATAGGTCCATTGATAATGCGCCGCGCGTACCGTGCCGAGATATTGCTGCAATACGCTTTCCAGGCTGCGGCCCCGCTCTGTCACATCGCGGCGGATACGGCGCGCCAGACGCAAATCATCCGGCGTATCCACATAAACAGACAGATCGATCAGAGAGCTGATCTTAGGGAAAGACAGCGCGTGGATTCCTTCCAGAATCAGGATCGGCGCAGATTTGATCTCCCGCGTATCCGGGCTGCGGTCATGGCGCTCATAATCATAGATTGGCTGCTGGATCGTCTCACCAGCCTTCAGCGCGCGCAAATCCTTCACCAGCCTGTCGGCCTCTTTTGAACGTGGGGCATCATAATTGATGCCGGCGACCAGCTCGGTCCATTCTTCCCTGGTCTGCGGCTCGCCATAATGGCCCATCGGATAATAATAGGCGTCCTCCCCGAAGAGAACGGCCTGGCCCTCCGGCAAATGCGCCAGAAGGGCTTCTGCCAGGGTCGACTTGCCGGAGCCGGAGCCGCCGGACATTGCCACGAGAAAGGGTTTGCGCTTCGCCATCATGGGATGGGTTTACTGGCAAAGCCCCTCAATGTTCAACGGGGAAAGCCCGTAGGATGGGTCTCATCTGCAGCCTGCCCATCCAGCGGTCTCAGGCGACCTGACGTTCCTGTAGTCCGGTCACATAATGGTCCAGCTTTGCCAGGGATGCGGTCATCTCCGCTTCATGGCTTTCGGCGCTCAAACCGTCTGGCGCATTCTCGGCCCGAATCGTCACTTTCGTGCCATCTGCTACAGCGCTGAGCAGCCAGCTGAGCCGCATCGCGCCCTGAAAGCGCGGGTCATACGTCGCGAACTCAACGGCCTGCACGATGCATTTACCCGGCACCAGATCCAGATAGCGCGCTTCCATATGTTTGGCGCTGCTCCAGATTTCCGCCTCGTCACGCTCGCCTCCTGTTTCCATCTGCAATCTATAATGACCGCCGGGTCGCGGGGAAAACGCCACCACGCGGGCCTGAATTCCGTCCGGCACCAGCCAGAATTCCAGCGCATCCGGGTGCAGCATCGCATCATAAATCTCAGCGGCTGAAGCGCCGATCTTGCGGGTTACGCTATCCACTCTGTTCGGCATGGCATGTCTCATGATTTCGGCTGTCGCTGCGATACGCCAATCATTGCTGCGGGTTCCCGACAATTCGGTGAACATTGCATGACATGGCAGAGATGCCTGATTTCTGCACAAAAAAAGGCCGCTCCGGAGAGCGGCCTTCCAATTCTTGGGCATTGGCAAAGGAAGACTATTCCTCTTCGCCGCCATTTTCGTCTTCGCTGAGCTCCTTGCCGGTCTCCTGATCGACGACTTTCATCGACAGGCGAACCTTGCCGCGATCGTCAAAGCCCATCAGCTTGACCCAGACCGTGTCGCCCTCTTTCACCATTTCCTTCGGATGGCCGACGCGCTTGTTGGCCATCTGGGAAACGTGGACGAGGCCGTCCTTCGGTCCGAAGAAGTTCACGAAGATGCCGAAATCCTTCAGGCCGACAACTTTGCCCTCATAGATCTCACCGACTTCCGGCTCTGCGACGATCTCCTTGATCATCTTCAGCGCCTTGTTGATGGATTCCTTGTCCAGGGCGGAGACCTGAACCGTGCCATCATCATCAATGTTCACCTTGGCGCCGGACTCATCCACGATACCGCGGATGACCTTGCCGCCAGACCCGATCACGTCACGGATCTTGTCGGTCGGCACCTTGATGATTTCCATTTGCGGTGCGTTGTCGGACAGGCTGTCACGGGACGTATCCAGCGCTTTCGCCATTTCACCCAGGATGTGCATGCGGCCACCGCTCGCCTGAGCGAGGGCTTTTTCCATGATATCCTTGGTGATGCCGGCCACCTTGATGTCCATCTGCAGGCTGGTCACGCCCGCTTCGGTCCCGGCGACCTTGAAGTCCATGTCACCCAGATGATCTTCATCACCCAAAATGTCGGACAGGACGGCGAACTCTTCGCCTTCCAGGATCAGGCCCATCGCGATGCCGGAGACCGGACGGCTGACCGGCACACCGGCATCCATCATGGCCAGAGAGCAACCGCAAACCGTTGCCATGGAGGAAGAGCCGTTGGATTCCGTGATCTCGGAAACGAGACGGATCGTGTACGGGAATTCCGAATGGTCCGGCAGGACAGCCTGCAGGGCGCGCCATGCCAGCTTGCCGTGGCCGATTTCGCGACGGCCAGCGCCGCCCATACGGCCCGTCTCACCGACGGAATATGGCGGGAAGTTATAGTGCAGCAGGAAGCGTTCCTTGCGGGTACCGTCCAGGCTGTCGATATATTGTTCGTCGTCTGACGTACCCAGCGTAGCCACACAGATCGCCTGCGTTTCACCGCGGGTGAACAGCGCAGAGCCGTGCGTGCGCGGAAGGAAACCGGCTTCTGCCAGGATCGGGCGAACCTGATCCAGTTTCCGGCCGTCAATGCGCTGACCCGTTTTCAGGATGTCACCGCGAACGACAGAGGCTTCGGCTTCCTTGAAGGCGGCCTTGAAGGTCTCGCCGGACATCTCACCCGGTTCTTCCTCGGTGCCGACGAGGGCTTCCTTGGCCTTGTCACGTGCCGCGCCGACGGCGGCCTGACGGTCCAGTTTCTCTGTGATCTTGTAAGCAGCGGAAAGGTCAGCACCCACAATTTTCTGGATCGCGGAGATCGCGTCCGAATTGTCTACCGCCTCGAAATCGAACGGCTCCTTGGCGGCCTGCTCTGCCAGCTCGATGATCGCATCGATCACCGGCTGCATTGCTTCATGGCCTGCCACAACGGCGCCCAGCATGATGTCTTCGGACAGTTCCTTGGCCTGGGATTCCACCATCATCACGGCGTCGGCGGTGCCGGCCACGACGAGGTCCAGTTCGGACTCTTCCAGTTCCATGACGGTCGGGTTGATCAGGTATTCGCCATCCTTGTAGCCAACGCGGGCTGCGCCGATCGGGCCCATGAAGGGCGCGCCGGACAGAACCAGCGCCGCAGACGCACCGATCATGCCCAGAATGTCCGGGTCATTTTCGAGGTCATAGGAGATGGCGGTCAGAACGACCTGGACTTCATGCTTGAAGCCTTTGACGAACAGCGGACGGATCGGGCGGTCGATCAGGCGAGACGTCAGCGTCTCTTTCTCTGTCGGGCGGCCTTCACGCTTGAAGTAGCCGCCAGGGATGCGGCCCGATGCGTAATATTTCTCTTGATAGTTCACGGTCAGGGGGAAGAAGTCCTGACCCGGTTTTGCTTCCTTGGCATAAACAGCCGTGGCCAGGACGCTGGAGTCCCCATAGGTCACCATGACGGCGCCATCGGCCTGACGGGCAACCTGGCCCGTTTCGATTTTCAGCGTGCGGCCGGCCCATTCCAGCGACACAGATTTCTTGTCAAACATCTAAAAAGTCTTTCTTTCACATACGAAAAGCCCGCCGCGGCCCCAGTGCCCGGCGGGCTTGTTTTTGGAGAGCCTAGCGGCGAATGCCCAGCTCGGAGATGAGTTTGGTATAGCGCGCCTCATCCTTGCCCTTGACGTAATCAAGCAGCTTTCTGCGCGTTGCCACCATGGCCAGCAGGCCGCGGCGGGAGTGGTGATCTTTTTTGTTGGTCTTGAAGTGGTCGGTCAGATTGTTGATCCGTTCGGTCAGGATCGCGACCTGGACTTCAGGAGAGCCGGTATCGCCAGGTTTGGTGGCGAATTTGGAGATCAGCTCCTGCTTTTTCTCAGCAGTAATCGACATCGTATATCTTTCATATTGTCGCCTTGCGGCGGGTTTCACATAAACGCCTGATTTGGCGGGGTTTTCTGGTGGGGATCGAAGCCTTTGGCCACGGCCGGGATGTCGTCCAGCCGGGTCAAAACCCGAAATCCCACCACAAGGCGCGGCTTATGGCCCATTTCCAGGCGAATTGGAAGAGCCGGACTGAGGAATCGATTCTCGCGCGGGGCGAGTTTGAAGGGGTGGTCGCAACCCTATTATATTAGGGTTGCGACACGAAGAATCATCTAGCTCGTGTGACAAGCTTCGCTACACCAGCGGCAGCCATTAGACTGCCAATAAATTTTCTTAGCTTCTCTTACTGCTGATGAACAGGAAATGTGAGAACCGAGAGGAGTAACGCTGACTGCTAGCTTCAACCAACTACAGTCTGCTGTATGTACCTCATGATCACCGTTAGCTTGAGCAGTGTTGTTTACATAGTATTGCGCCATAAGAGCGTTCCTTTTTTTTGGAAGCGTGATTCTTGACGCGCCCAAAAAAAAGGATTCTTCTGGGCATCCTACTGCGTTGAACCACACTTGTGGATTTAAACGTATTTTACGCTTGGAGTGCGCTAACACTCCAAGCGTATTTTTTTACGACAAATTTATATTGGTCAATAATGAATATCGTATAATCGGTAGTAGTTCAGCAGTATTGATACTATATATAGTTCACAAGCACAGAATATACTATTTCTGGTTGAACTATATTCTAGAAAATTAACCCTACTCCAGCGCGCACCACCAGGAGGTGACGGCGTGGGCTGTGGGGGTGGCTTCGTCCGGATAGCGGCCATGCAGAATGCCGTCGGTGCCGATCAGCGTCACCCACATCTGGGCGTGCTCTGCCGACGGCAGATCGTCAATCTCCGCGTCCGGCATCTGCAAATGCACGCGGGATGAGCGCGTGAACACATCTTCCCCCATCACCGTCATCGCATAGGGCGCATACCAGTGCGTCAGGAAAAAGCCGCCCGCCGGGGTCTCGGCCAGCCGGAAGCCGACCTGAACAGACGCGCCCGCGCGGACAGCTTCGATCAACGCGGCCTTGTCCCCGGCTATCACATGCCCGGCGTCATCCACCCGAACCAGCAAATGCTCGCATTCCGGCGGCGCCTCTGCCAGCGCCCCCGGCCCGAGGGCCGCCAGACATGCCGCCATGATTGCCCGTTTCAGCACATTCAGCCCCTATCCCGCTTCATCCCCCAGACTAGGGGCATTCGCGCCACATGGTAATGGCCTGCGCCATGTGAGCCCAATCCCCCCTGTCATCCCCCTCTCTTCCGCTCTCCCCGACGAAAGTCGGGGTCCAGAGCTGCAGGTGCGGAAGTTTGTGGGAGACAGAACGGCCCAATCCCCCAGCCCGCGCTCGTGCTTCGACTTCGCTCGAGCCGAGAGCACTTCTCTTCTTCCCCCACGCACCAAACTCATCCTGAGCGAAGTCGAAGGATGTAGCGACAGGGAACACAGCCCCCAAAAGAAGCCCTCAATCCGTCTGAAAACCGTCTCAGCCCATACTGCCCCTCTGCTCCCACGGGGGCCGGATCAGGTACCG